>NZ_CP097117.1:729700-1459401 GCF_024029355.1 Fructilactobacillus cliffordii | reverse complement strand
ATTGTTGAACTGGTACCTCCTAAGAACTTTTGAAAAACAGTTTCTAAAAACTCAGCTGGATTTTTCAGAATTTTATCAGCCATATCAACCAAATCAGCGCCCTTATCCCAAATTCCTTTGAAGACTCCGGAAATTGATTTAGTGATGTTTCCAACAAATTTTCCAATCCCATTAGCATAACCTGGGATTCCCATAGCTTTGGCTAACACTGAAGATCGTTTGCCATCAAGAACAGACGTACCAGCGGGTAAATTAACAATCAAATTACGTTTGTTTGGAAAAAGCCCAATTTCCCCATCGGGTGTTTGGAACATCTCTCTAAATTCAGAATCAGGGGAATCATTAACCTTAGCTAGTCCTCCAGGATGTGTGTCTTTAGTTCCTTTAGCGTAACCAGGCATGGCAATTTCCCATTTGGCAGAAATTTTACCTGCTCCAACTTTATCAAGAACCCAGTTAATCCCTTCTTTCAAACCGGAAAGCATAGAATTAATTGGTTTAATGACTCCACGGGCAATGTCTACCATTGCATGATGAATGGATTCAACCGAATTTTTAACTTTATCGATAATTGCACCAAAAGTATGATCCCAAACCCATCTTAAATCATCCGTAAAGCTATGCCATATATTACCAATCCAATCAGTCGCAGACTTCCAAATGCTTTTAACTGTATTCCATCCATTAATTGCTGAATTAATTAAGGCTCCAAAACTGTGGTCCCAAAGCCATTTAATAAAGCCAAGGAATCCGTTCCAAATACCACTAATCCAATCAGTAGATGATTTCCAAATGTTCTTAATTGAATCCCAAGACCATTTGATAAAGCTGACGATACCTTTGAAAGCATTGGAAATCCACCCAACAATATTGCCGAGCCATCCTCCAGTTAAATCGTTGATGATTCTAAATGCATTTGAAAAGATTGCTGTTATCATCTTCCAAATATCTTGAATGTATTTGACTAAATCTTTACCAAGGGCTTTCCAATTACCAGTAAAGACGTCAGCCCAAATTTTGAATGCATCACCAATTATTTTGAATGCTCGTATTGCGACAACGCCAATCATATGAAACAAGTCACCAATTACTTTAAATGCAATTTTAAATTGAGTTACAAGAACCATTGATAAAATTTTAATGAGTGGCTTTATTGCACTTCCGATTAATTTACCGATTTCTCGTGCAACTTCCTTCATAATTTGGGCAATATCATTCATAACTTCCATGAATGGGCTAAGTTGTCCCTTGGAACTTTTGAACATCTTTCCTATTACATCAAGTGCTGGTTTAATAGTTTGGACTATTTTCTTAAAAACATCAGAAACAACCTTAACTGTGTCTCGCCAAATTTTTTGAAATGACTTAATCATTACATCAAATTTTTTCATCATTTCTTTGGCTTCTTTGGTATCCATTAATCTTTTGAAGAAATCAACTATAATTTTTAACGTTGCATCAAAAGCCTTCTTAACCCAAGAAGCCATTCCATTAACAAAATCACGAAAAGGCTTGATGTGCTTGTAAGCCTCAACAAATGCCACACCAACTGCAGCAATGGCAGCAATTGCAATTCCTAATGGATTGGCTAGCATGGCTTTCCCAATGTTCAGAAAAGCAGTCCCCACTTTTTTAATTGCATTGGCAGAAACTTCGCCAAAAGACTTAAATCCATTTTCAGTACGCTTTAATACATTGAGCGACTTAGCACCATTAGCTAATTCTTCGCCTCCCATTACCCAGTGCCAGGCCTTTTTAGCTTTTCCAGCTGCATTGCTCATTCCATTAATTCCTAATGCAAAAGGAACCATCATTTTGTTGGTTAAACTTAGCGCCCCGCGAAAGGCAAGTAAAGATCCAATTAATGGCACCATCACTTTTTGGTGTTTGTCAATAAATTCTAGCAATGGTAGTAGAATTTCTCCGGTAACTTTTGCTTCAGTAGCAAGAACTTTAAAACCACCCGCGCCAGCAGATTTAAGCGTTTCAAAAAATTGCTGGATATCTTTTTTGTGGGAAGAAACAAAGTCACCAAACTTACCCACTGATTTAGCCATACTTTCAATTTCACCATTCAAGTTCTTACTCAATGAACCCGGAGTGATGTCTTTTCCAAATGCATTCATAACAGTGGAAATAGACTTGCTAACAGACTTACCCAAGTCAGAAAAAGCTTTGTCTGTTTCTTTATCAGAAAGCCATTTGGAAACAGCTAGTGTTACTGGACTTTTGGCATTCATAATTGGCTTTTCGATATCACCAATTAAGGCAGGTACTCGTGCATGAATGACCCGTTCAGCACCCTTCATAGTTTCGAGCATGTTGTCAGCGGCTTTACCGTACTTAACGTTACCTAAGTGTTCAAAAACCTTTTCCATGTCATCCGCTGACACTTTTCCAGCTTTGACCATGTCGTTTAGTTGCTGCACGGTGACGTTCTTGCTCTTAGCCAATTCTTCACGATACATTGGGAAGTATTGAGTAATCTGGTTAATTTCCCCAGCGCTAGCTTTCCCACGTGATAGGGCATTCGTCATATCTTGCGAAACGGCGTCAATTTGTTGACCATTCAATCCAACAGCATCAGCCATGTTAAGCATGGCCTTGGTCATTTCATGGGCTTCGTCCTTGCTTGAATGCAAGTGATAGAATTTTTGTTCTAATTCATCGGTTTGTTCAGCTGATTGGCCGGTAGCTACTGATAGCTTGTTAATGTCATCAACCATTACCAGGGCATCTTTGTGATGGCCAGTCAATGTTGTCCAGGTGGCTACCATTTTTTGCTGTTCTTCGTCGAATTCCATTCCGGCTTTAAGGGCCCCACCAATATGCATTGTAATTGATTACCATCCTGCAATAACGGCACTAGTAGCAAGGTTAGCGCTGAAAATGGAGGTGAACATCGAGTGAGTTTTCTCTCCGGTTTTATTAGTTTCCTGCATTTTCATCCGGAGTTTTTCCCACGGGGTTCCGTCAACTTTTTTGATGCTTTCGTTAAGTTCCGCTTGCTTAGCACGAGTTTCAGCAATTGATTGGCCAGTCTTGTCTACTCTAACTTTCTGATTGCTGTACGCTTCACTAGCTAAGTTTAAGGTTCCCCGTAATCGGTCTACCGCAGCTTCTTGATCACGGTAAGCTTGCGTGTTTTCCTTTCCGGATTGCTTCATCTTATCTAATTCTAGCTTTGCAGCTTCATAAGATAACTTGCTTTCTGATAACTTGCTCTTGTTTCGTTCAAGCTCTTCTTCTTGCAGTTTCAAAGCCTTGGTCATGTTTCCAAGCGCATCATCGTAGCCTTTAACTTTAGCTTTACTAGCATCAAGGTCCCGACCTTCAGCTTTAAGACGGTTAGCGTAAGCTTCAGATTCTCTGATTGTATTTTGGTAACCCTTAACAACATCCGCTAATCCAGATTCGTAGTATTGTAGTGACTGTTTCGCACGGTCCTGCTGTGCGGAATAGTTAGCCATTTGTTTTTCAGCATTACTGATTTGTTTTTGCAGATCGTTAAATTGTTTCGATCCCTTAGCAGTTTGAGTGTCTAACCCTTCTTGTTTGGCTTTTAACGTATCAATTTTAGTCTGCAAATTGCCCATGACCGTTTCAAGCCCTTCAACTTTACTGCGCTGGGCTCCTAATCCATCACCATAACTGTTAGCTTGAGCGGTTGCTGCTTTCATTGCACTAACTGAGCTCTTGATCATGCTATTTAAGGAATTTAAGTTATGTTCTGCTCCTTCGGTATTAAGCGCTACTTGCGTTGACAGAATATAACTTGAACCAGCTGCTGCCATTTATGTACCTCCTTTCTTTGATTTATAGTCTTAACATGTCCAGCCCAGCATCAAGGTCGCCACCAGTTTCTTCATTGATTCCGTGAGATACGTGATCATCTTCATAACTATCCTGATCATCTCGATCAGCCACAGCTAAGGTCGCCATAAGTTCGTCATAGTCTTCATTACCTAGCTCAGTAATTGAAGTACCATGTTGAACGAATAGTTGTTTTTTCATATAACGCATGTCTTCAATATTTTGATTAATTTGATAGCGTGACTGCTTAGATGACTGGACTATACGTCTAAATTTTCAACCTTATCCTCTTTTTCTGACTTCTTAGCTTCTTCAGTAACAATCTTGCAAGCTTCCGTTTCGCTAACTCCGTCAATAATTCGAAGTTTTAAGTACCCAATGAATTTACCAAACGATTCTTCATTTGGAATGTTTTCATGAATTTTTTGTGAATCATCCTCATTAAGTTCCAGTAATTCACTGATTCGGTCAATAGCACCATTAATAAATTCATGATCGTGATTAACTAAGTTTTTGCTTAAATTCGATTCGTCAACTTGCTTTCGTAATTCTAAAATGCGCAGATCGTGTTCTAAATTACCTTTGTTTGCATCATCAGCCACTGCAATTTCTGCCTTTTTATCAGCAATTAACTTAGAATAGTCTTTCAACTCAAAATCCAGCTGTTCCTGGGCAATTTTTCCTTGGAATTCAGAAACATCTGCTGCAATAGCTTGCAGCCCTTGGACTTTATCCAGGGTTTTGTGTACACAGATTGTTTTATCTAAACCAACAAGCTTTGTGTTAATTTTTACAGTTGTCATATCAGATTCTCCTTTTAAAAGCCGCCCGCTTAGCGTACTGTTCATTTCTTGGCGACCCATTAGTTAATTAAACTTCTTTTTTGTACATTGCGTTAAATGTTAAATGCCCGTTTGCATCTGGGTTTTGATCACTAACCTTTGCAGATTCGGTTTCATCTAACTTATATTTTTGACCGGAAACCGTAATTTCCGTTGGAGCTTCATTATTCATGAAGTCAAAATAGGCTTTAGATTTACCAAGCCCCGTAAACGTGGCATCGTCCAACAATTTTTGCTTAGTATCAAAATCCAATCGATGAACAGTAATATCTACGTACCGATTGTCATAGGTGACAACAGCTGTAATGTCAGTGTCAAAAGTACCTGTTAGTGGTATCGAACATTTTGGATTGACATATTTGTCTGGATTATTTGTCTCAGGCATTTCTACCTTGTACGAATCGCCCTTATTTCCGGTTAAGATAACATCAGTTACTCCATCAACTGGCTTTCCGTACTGATCTGTGTAGTGAACATGAATTGTTATTTTACTGTTGCCTCGCAGATCCGTCATTTGTTCCTGATGTGCCATCATTAGGCTTATTTTTTGCATAGGTAACTACTGCTGATTGAGACGTAGTGAATTTACCTTTAAGCGGCAGCGTAGATTTTACATAGGTATATCCATTAATTTCTGGCGTCTTAATCTCGTAGTCATCACCAGCTTCTCCGTTTAATTGAACGTCAGGGGCATCCGCAATCGATTGACCATCTGTATCTTGATAATGAACACTAATCGTAATTGGCAGCGGTGTGTTGTTCCCGTCGTTAGGCGTCCCACCATTCAGAGCGTTTCCGATGAAAACCTCGTCCATCATTTTTTGGAAATTAAAATCATCATCGGCATCGTAGAATTTCTTGAAAATCTGTTGAACCCCGTTAGACCCGATGAATGAGTTAGTGTCAATTGGATTAATGGCATCAAATGTCAAAGTAACATCAGCATTAGTTTTGTTGTTGGTATCAGTACCGTGGTTTTCGGTTGGTGAAATAACCTGACCATTAGCAAATGCGGTGTACTGGTGATGCCCTTTGTGATCCCCAGCTTGAATGATGATACCGATGGAAGGCTTATTGTCTGATGCCATTACCCATCCTGTACCACTCTTTTCGTAGCCCAGCACTTTCCGATAAGTGTCTAATGGCATGTCTAAGAATGTAAGTGCAATTTCAGGAGCTGAAACCCCTTGTGATAATCGCTTAATTCCGTTGTCAGCGTATTCCTTAGTCGCTTTTTCTTCTAAAGCCGTAATGTTAGCTGTCTTGCCCCCGATCATGTCTCCGGAAACCATCTTGATTCCAGTTGGGTCAAGCCCATCTGGTCCGATAATTACTTTCCCGGTATTTTTGTTGATTTTTCCCATGTAGATATGTTCAATACCATGAACGGCGGCTAGCGTAGTTCTTACTGCTGGCATATTTATCTCTCCTTTTTCTAAACAAAAAACGTTCTACGAAAGTAGAACGTTTTCATCACTTGATTTGTATCCGGATCAACGTCATGGCCCTCACTACGAGCCACTTGCCAATCGTTGTTGTTAAATAATCGAGCTAAGTCAACTTCTGCCCGCATTAAGTTAAAATCTGCATTTTGCGCATAAAAAAGCTGGACCTCTACGACAGAAGTCCAGTTTTTAAATGTATTGTCAGCGTCCTCATAAGGTTCAGACTCAACTTCAGAAATAACAGCTGTTGTCTGATTCTTAGCATCGTCATTGTCCAATCCGGCCGTTGTTTGAACAATCTTGTCTATCCATTCAAAGTTAGCTGATTTCAGTAGACGTTTCGCAGCAACGACCGGCATTACAATGTCATCCGTCATCGTGATCCATCTCCTTTTCGTAAGCAGCTTTGATGGCGGAATAAGCTTCCGGTTTGGCTTTTTCGCGGGCCCGGTCTACAAAGTGGTCAGCTTTGATTTTCACTGTCCCATCATTGAGGAACCGAGCAACCCGCCCGTGGTCGATGCCTGATTTTCTAGCATTAGCAAAGGCAGCTGTTGAAGTTCCATTGTGGATTCCATCAATGTCACCTTTGAATACCATAGTTGAATCAGCCAAATGCTTCGTAGTTCGTTCTTTAGAGCGCTTCCGATTATGCATTTTAGCGTCATTGTAATGTTCTGATCGGGCCGCCTGGGCAATGTGCTTGTCCATGACCTTGGCACCTTCATACGTAATACGCTCCTGGGCTTCACCTTTCGGAACACTGGAACGAATGGCGCCCAATAAGGCATTCATCTGTTCGTCAATATCAGCCATTGCTACACCTCTTTTCTGACCTTCTTGAGAGTTAACACGTCATATCCACCCCAGCCCCAACTATCGTCTGGGTTATAGGCTTCAATGTGAAAAACTTGATCATCATACTTTACGAAAGTGGCTTCGCTAGCTTGGTCATTATGCGGAATCATAACGTCAACTGTATCAGCCAATTGTTGGCCAAGGGCCGTCAACGTCTGCATCCGGGTTCGCTTCATGGGCTTAATCCATGCTTGAAACAGTTCAACCATTTGACGAGTTGTAGTCCCCGTGTTGTCGTTATCAACTGACTTTTCCGTGTAGAATTTACCCTTGAATGCAAAGTCGCTGTAAGGCAAATGCCTAACCATCTGCATCACCTTTACTTTCATGGTTTAAATACAGTCCCCTAAGCGCTCCAACGATGGCGTTGTAAGTGTCATTAACTGGGTACTGAACACTATCAGTCACTGAAACCCGGTAAGTGTACAATGTTCCAGCTAAGGCATAGCAAGCCGTTTGGTATAACGGTTTAACGTCATCCGCTTGGTAGAACTTATCGTCGTCTTTTCCAACGGCTGTCTGTAAGGTCACTTCTGCGGTTTGTAAATAACTACGAAGCAATCTATCATCGTCATTCGTCAAAATCCGCAACATGTCTTTAAGGTCCGCTAAATTCTGATCAGTATCCAGATACATCATGACTATTTCCCAGTTGCGGCTGGAGAAACAGGTACTTGGTCAGCCATTTCCTTGAATGAACCAACTAAGTAAGCACCATCATCAGTTCCTTGAACGTCGAACCGGTCAATTACCCGAATCTTAGTTGTGTCAGTTTCATATGCACCAGCACCAATGTTGGTAGAAAGCAAGCTCATTTGCTGACGGTCAAATAGGGTAATTCCTTGGCTCAAGTCACCGTAAATGAATGGGTGAGCCCCGGCGTTGTCTTTCAGCCACCGATCAGAAATAACAATGACGTTCTTACCGTCAATTTGTTTCTGCGTTGGTTGGGTAACGTCTTGAGTAATCAGGTAGCGGCCTTTGGCATCCTTAACTTTAGAAAGCACGTTGAACCCAGAAACGTTAGTAATGATGGAAGCTGTCGAAACAATGGCAGGGTCTAACATCGTTTCCATAACGTCCTTAACATCATCAAACTTAGTCATCGTTGGCTTCTTGGCTTGTGTACCAATTACTTCAAGGATTTTAGCGTTCCGAGTAATCGTGTCTTTCCGAGCAATCCAAGTATTTAACCAAGACAAAATGTTTTCCTTAGTGTCGTTTAACATCGTGTTGGAAAGCGTAGAAATTCCTGCATACCGTTTAATTTGGTATTTGATCAACGTTAATGCTGGATCGTCGTTATCACCAATCTTCCCCATTTCATCGTCTAATCCAACTAATGGCGTGATGTCAGAGAATTTTTCGTAAACACGGGAACCGGCAGGTAATGAAACATTTTCCACATTCACGTAGGGTTCTAAGCTGGCGTATTGGCGACGAAGTGTGTGGATTTGAGTTTGTTGGTCAAACGGAATTGTAAGACCAGCATTCCCATTTCCATCAGCATTGGAAGTCATAGCGTTTTGAACTTTAGGATCGTTACGTACCATGCCGATGAAGTTGTTAACAAACTTCATTTTTTCGTCCTGTTTGTCTTCGATTGGGTTCGGGTTATCGTTCCCTGGGTTCCCTGGTTCGCCGTTCCCAGGCTTTTGGTTAGCACGAGCGATATCCAAAGCTTGCTTAGCTTGGTCTCGCTTAGCTTTAGCTTGGTTATACTCATTAGTTAATTTTTTAAAGTCATCATCCGTGGATTTATCATCAAGTGCCATAGCACTTAATTTGCTAGCCAGGTCGGTAACCTTTTGTCCTTCTGTGAGCCATTTGTCGTTTAACTTATTAATGTTATCCATCTGAATTCTCCTTTTTTGGGTACTAAAAAACCCCAAACGTTCGTTTGAGGCTTTCTACTCTGTTCAGTTTTTGATTTTTCGGTTCCGGAGGATCATTTGGTTGGACTCGCTTCATAATCTCAGCCATTCGACTGATGGTTTTATCATTGGCAAAGCCACCTAATGAGTTAGTCACCATTGCCGTTTTTTTGTTGGTACTAGATAAATCCATGATGGCGTCAGCAAATCCTTTCTGAACACAGGTTTGAGCATTCATGAAAGTCGTGTCACTCATCATTTTGAGTAATGTGTTTTCATCAAGTCCCGTTCGCTTCTGGTACAATCCCACAATGCTTTTGTCAGTTTCATCTAACTGGTTCATGTACTGTGCCATATCATCAGCGTTGATGTTTCCGAAGTCGCAGCTGGCTTTGTGAATCATCATCATTCCGGAAGGACTAATGTTAATCACTGGGCAAGCCATTGCTACGATTGTTGCAGCGCTAGCAGCCATGCCCGTAATTTGACACGTCACTTGGTGCGTTTGCGCAGCTAAAGATATGTCTGTGTACATTTTCTGTGCTGATTCGGCAATGCCTCCATCACTAGCGATGTTGACTGTAATGTCTTCATCGGGTTCCACTTCATTTAGCTGATCACTAACTGATTGTGGGGAAACACAAGCAACGTCAAAAAAGTTATAAATAGCTGCTGTTTCATCATCGACAATTGGTCCAAAGACGTTAATTTCTGCCATTGTTCTCACCTCCTTTCGGTGGATACTTTGGTTCAGGTAAGTCCAAACCAATGAACCCAGCCTGTTGTAGAACAGCTGTTGCTTGATTTGGAGCCAAAGCCCCTTTGCTAGTTAAGTCAGCAATCGACGACGCAAAAACATCACCGGTTGGGTCAACTGATTCGCGCAAGTCCATCGTGACGTTAGCAGATAGCTTGTTGTTTAATTCCCCAACGATGGCATTGGCATAACGGGCAATTGATTTAATGTAGGCGTTGTTTTCCATTTGGATTGATGACTGTTGGTCACCCGTTCCATTAATTACGCTGTCCGGAACCCCGTAAACTTTTGCGATTTGTTTTCCAGTCCAATTAACCTGGTTTAACAAGTTGGCCACATTCGACTTAATTTCTAATGGTTGGTAATCTTCCAGATCATCAAGCACTACCAATCCGTTATGGCTATCATTAATAAACTTGGAAGCCCGTTTTTTCTTTAATTCCAGACTCAATTTTGACCCGGCCTTAAGCTTTAGAATCCCTCCAGCTGTCACAGATTGTTTTAAAGCGTTCAGGGTTAACCGATTAACATTGTTCTTGATGTCAATTTCACTGGTTAACGCTGTCAAAGGACTAATCCCAGTCATTCCACCGTTCTTACTCATCAATCGAATGTGAATCATGTCTGCTTGTGGGACGTTTTCCATCACACCAATTTCCGGTTCATCAAACGATAGGTTATAAATCAGTCCGGATCCGTCGGCCAACAAAAAAGGACTAACTTGCGACGGTCGTAAATACTCCCATCGTTGGTCAGTCCCATTTATATTTCTAAATCTGTAAGCGTAGGCATTTCCGTCTAGTAACGCTTGTGCGAACATGCTTTGCCAAAAGGCCCGTGCGTTGCTAGTTGAACTGGGATTATTTAAAATTCCCTGGGCCCGTGGCTGGTCAGCTTTTAGTTTTGCGCTAGCTAGGTCAGAAGAAATTTGGAAAATTAAACTATAAATGTCCGAATTCTCCAAAGCCTCACGAGCGCTAACATACGGACTTCCACTATCAGCAGTTGGCGAAGCGAAGTTTAAAATATCGTCATCAGTGGCCACTGATTGAAAGTTCAACTCATTCTTAGCTTTAAATACTGGCATTAATTATCACCACCTTTACTGTTGGCGGCTATCAATTCACTGAGATAGGCGACAAAGAATAAGGCGATTGCAGTGGCTAATAAGCCCCATTTAAGTCCAAAACAGAAGCCGAAGCCAACTAGGCAACTAACTCCCAAAATGTAGCAAAGGACGTCAAAATAGCGCCAAATGGCACCAAAAATTCTTGTAAAAAGCATCAAATCACCTCCAATCTTTAAACCAAACCATTGTTTGGATCCGAGTACCAAGAATTAACGTCATCCGCACTCATACGTTTTATTTGCTCGTTAATGTCGTCTTGGTAAGCAAAATCAGTAAAATGTAGCTTTGCCTGATAGCAAGCATCAATCGTGGCATCGACCGGGTCAATTCTCATCCGCCGAGATCCTTTATCAATTCGAATACCCATTCTAGTTTCCCGAATGATGGCATTCAGCAAGCTCTTCTGAAACACGGGGTCATCTTTAATCGTGATGCGTTGATTAATGAACTCACGGCGAAGCCATTGAGTTGGGTCCGATAACTCAGAAGGTACCTGAGAAATGGCCATGATAGGATAGTCAGTACTGTTAACAAGCGCTTGTTCGATATAGCTACCCTTAGCAGCGTTATCAATTCCAAAGAACAGCACTTTTAACTGGTTAGCATCAATGAATGCATTAATCCATTTAAAGATGGACTCATAGTCAATGAGCCCCGGATCAGGTTCAATCTCACAGAATCCTTGCTGGGCTAACTTACGATAAGCTAATCCATCAGATTTTTCTTTAGCTTCAATCGACCCATTGTCATGCCAGGGAATCCAGGAATACTGTTGGATGTGGAACTTCTTTTCTCCATGATCAATGTATGGATACACAAATGAAATTGCAGAATTATCACCACCAATAGATCCATCAAAGCCTACATAAACTTCCCGGCCAACGATGTCAAAGTTATCAACGATGGCTCTTTCAATGTCATCTAAGGTTAAATAAGAATTATCGCTCGTTTGTAACCATCGGTTCATCGACTTGTTGTCGAACTGATGTAACGAACCACCAACTAGAGCTTCACTGCGTTTGTTCTTGATGCTTTCAATGAAGTCAGCACTTTTCCCTGGTAGATTAATTAGTGGGTTAGATTTAGCCCACGTTTCTTCCTGATAAGTTTCTTCTTTACTATCCTGGGCCCAGTTCAAAACTAAGAAGTGGTAATAATCGGGGTCCCGTTTATAATCCCGTTCCACGGATTCTAGGACAGCCCGTTCTGTTTGATGAAATTCCACGTTAGGATTTTCATATGCGGTACTTATCCTGATAAATTGAGGATTATCTACACTAAGGGCTTGTCCGGAAGTAATTGAATTTAGCTTCTGATGGTCATCTGCTGTGGGTGCCCCGAATTCGTCTCCAATCGCGGTCGTGAAATGGAACCCATCATAAGAGCCCGAGTTGAAAGTAATCCGGACAATTCGGTTGCGGGTTTCTTTGGCCACAATCATGTCTGACCCACTGCTAAGGCTTTTGATGTCAATACCAATCTCTTCGTTGTATTGATAGAAAGGATTGGACATTCCTCGAATTTCATCAGACGTAAATAACGCCGATAGAGTTCCCTTTACATAACCCATCAGCTGGGCACTTTGCTTAGCGTCAATCGATGAAACTAGGAACTGTAAGTTGTTTTTCCCGTAGCTTTCAATTAGGAACGCATAACATAGGGCAATGGCCATTAAATAGGTTTTACCGTTATGCCGTGCCACTGAAACAATGGCATTCGAGAACCGTTTCTGCTGATTGCTGGCGTTTCGCCATCCTTGTAACATGCTAAGAATGAACTTTTGCCAATCCATTAAGTCGACTGGCCGTTTGCTTTCGGCTTCCGGACAAATAGAAGCAAACTTTAAGAAATGGGCCACTTCCTCGACGTCGTAATAGAACGGTAGCTCATCTGTATTCTGAATTTGTAAATCACGTAAGTGACGAAAACAGGCGAGCTGAATGTCGTAGCCAGTTAAAATCTTCCGGTCTAAAACGTCAAAGCAATAAACCGTGGCTGGATCACGATAACGAGCGCGAATGTCGCTAAAATCAAGCTGTTCATAAGCTGAAAAAACGTCTTTAGTTTTGGAAATATCAACTTTTTCTGTCATGACTTCTTACCAAAAAATTCAGCCATTGCTTTGCCTTTGTCCTTGCTGTCTTTAGCGTTCCCTTTGAGCTTCAACAGTTCATCACGCGATTGTGGGGTTAATCCAAGTTCGCTTCCAAGCTGTTTAAGCTTCACAGTCGTCGAATCGATGATCTGCGTGCTGGGATTACGTTTATATCCAACGAAATCTTCTGAAATAACCTCACCAGTTAATGGATTAACGACCGTTTTATAAGCTGCTGTCACTGCACCTTTTTTACGAACGTGATCATAAGCATCCCGCATCATTTGATAATTAACACAGAACGCTTCAACCATCGTTCGATCCATGTTGTTAACAACTGGGTCCTTTTTGATTAGTGGAACGATCCTGCGCCACATGTAACGAGCAGTCCCTTTAAGATAATCAGGTGGATTATCAGGCAAATCCAGCTTATTTTTTGGCATCTTCTCGCCTCCTTTCCAATTAAGCTGTTTTGGGGTGGATTTAGAGGGTACTTTTTAGGCAAAATTAAAAGGATGGTTGCCTTTCCCTTGGGATTTCCCAGGGTTGAACCCCCCTATAAAAAAATTTTTAAAAATGTTGCTCACACAAAAAGCAGACCGTGTGCGTGCTCCCCATCGTTTGAGATTAGGGGGCGGGGGTGTTCCATTTTTGCGCCAAGTTTGTTTGTAATTTTTTTAATTTACTTTTTTCATTTTTTTGTTGATGCATTCGATGTTTTTTATTTCCGGAACTATTTTTAGCTGATTGTTCTTTCCGGTTCCGTAATAGTTCTGCTCCCAGTCTGTTTTAAGTTTGTGGCAGGCACGACAGATTGTTGCCAGGTTGCTTGCCTCTGCTCTCAAATTACTATCAACTTCGATTGGTACAACGTGGTCGACTGTTCGACTATTAGGAGTCAGCTTGCCATCGGCTTTGCAGTACTGGCACGTGTAATAGTCTCGAGACAGCACTTGCTTACGTAAGTCAGCCCACTGCTTTGTACGATAGAAGTTGTAACGCTTGTGCGTCTGTTCGTCTCGGTTGCGATTAACCTTGTTGTACCGTTCGAAGTATTGCTTGCGTGCCTTGTTCTGCTTAGCTTGGTACTCTGCTTCTTGTGACCTGTGTTTATCACAGAAGTGTTTGGGATAAGGTACCAGCTTATTGCAAGCAACCGCTCGACAACGACTAACTCTTGGCATGAGCGTCATCCTCTTCGCTATGATTAGCGTTGTACTCGTCTAATGCCCTGTTTATTCGTTCGTAGTTGCGCATCTGTTTCCGGACAACGAGATAAGTTTCTCCAGCATACTTCATCCGTCCATCTTTCTTATTAGTTACTGCGGATGGATTAGCTTTGATGGCTGGGTTCCCTACGTTAGTTGTTAGATAAGCGATGGCTTGATTAAGGTTAGATTGGCTAGCTAAGAACCATTGGCCAACAACTGACTGTTCATCGGCTGGCGTCACTTGAAACGTTCGAACCTGTGTCATCAACAGTCCAATTAGATTTAGTCCATTCTTATTTGGATTGCTTCCGATGAGATTGTTCAGCCAGTTTACGATTACAGTTGGCACGCTCTCGCTTCCTTTCTGCTTTGTCAATTTGGCAAATGATTTGATATTCCTGATAGCATGAGTATGTTATTCCATCGCGTTTATAAACCATTTGCTGCCTCGCTATTTGCCATGAACAACTTTTCATGTTTATCTTTTTGTTTACCATTGTATTTATTCGAATTAAGCGTAGAATGTGCAGATTTAAACTCAAAAACACATTTAAACCTTGGGTCGTTGATTTCATAGCTTGATATTAAAACTATATTGTTTTGACTCATTTTAATCGCCCAATCATAGAATGGAATTATTTTAAATTTATTTAATACATCTCTGTAATACATGCGATTTTTGTTATTTTTAAAAGTTCCCAATTTAAAAACAAAATCGTCTTCTTCAATCTCAGCTCCAAGTGGCATTTTTAATAATCTATTTCTAACGTCAATATATTTTTCATCAGAAACCTTCCTTGATTCAATGTCATCCTTATAACCAGCAGAATCACTGTAAGGTGGATCAAGATAAATGAATTTATGTTTCAGATTACTGAACATTTCAAAATCTTTAGATGTAAAAATACATTTATGCAGATAATTTGTTAATTTTCTTAATTCTTTAACTCTTAAAGTTCTGGTTATTTGATCTAATTGAAATGTCACATTTGCTTTTTTATATGCATCTTGTTCTTTGTAATGAGAGGCTTTTTTGAAATCGCAGATGATGGATTTAGAAATAGAATATTTTAGATCAGATACTTTTTCAGCATTTGCATAAGCAGAACATCGATTTCCAAAAGAATTGATTAGTAATTTCAATTTATCAATTGCAGTCTTATCTTGCTTGTCTTTAATTTGATAAAACTCTTCACGCGAACAGATTAAACTTTTAAGCTCGTCATCCGTTAACGTAAGAGCTTTTTCAAACGCTTTAGCAACCAATGGATCGGCATCGTTGTAATGAACTTTATAGCCATTGAGCAAAAGCTCAGCAGTAATTGTGCCTCCGCCACCAAACAAGTCATAGACTTCTGAATATTGCGGATAGTTTTGTTTAATAATCTCAACAATCTGTTTAGCAATTTTCCGCTTACTACCCATGTAAGGTAAACCAAGCGCCTTGCCCTTTCTAATTTTTGATTTATCTAGTTTTAGCATTGATTAACCTCATTAATTTTATGTACAAAAAAAGCAACCACATTGCTGTGATTGCTTATAACGTTTAGTAGTAGTTCCCACGAAAGTCCAATTTAGTTTTGGCTTACTGCTAACGTTTATTCTTACGAGATGTGGGCTTTGCGATAAACCCGATACTGCTTTGCGGAATCGAACCGCACATCCTTCTGTTGGGATGAACCGTTAGCAGTTACCTGCCAGTAGGATAGAATTGTTTAACCCAATTAAAGGAAAGACAATTATGACATTAATTGAAGTACTCCTAAACACTTCGCTTACAATAACAATTATTGCATGGATGACTAAAAGCAAACTCTACAATTAATCTACAAAAACTAAACTAAAACTAAACTAAAACTATGATTTTTCGATTAATAGTTTAAATCCATAAACAGAAGATGCATCCGCAAAGTCAACTAATGCTTCATTTTTTAATTGGTAATAACGAGGTTCGCTATAACCGAGTTGCTGGGCAATCTTCCAATTAGGAATGTTGTCGATATAGGACGCTCTCATGATTTCTTTTTTCTTAGCTTCTAATGAGTTAATACAACGGATGACGTTCTTTACATCGTCTTGCCGTTCTAGCATCCGTACCATTAGTTTTTCGTTAGCGTTGCCAGTTGGTGCAGATGTGGGCATATCAGTTATTTCAGGCGACCTTAGTGACATTGCAGTTAAACCTGATTGGAGTACAATGCGTGGCCAAACCTTTTTGAAGAAATTCTTGGTCTTTTTAATTGTTGCTTCACGATCAATTTCGGGAATTAAAGCCATTCAAAGCCCTCCTAATGCGGTTTATACAATGTGATATACTAAGAAAGTACTACCAAACACTTGTTCACATTGCCTGCCGTTTTTCGGTGGGCTTTTTGTTTTGATGATTAGTTATCAGAAATCACGTGAATTTCTAGCCAAAATGTTATCGACATCTATATCACGCAGATCGGATGTTTTTTTATCCATTTCTGCTCTGAAAAGAATGCCGTTTGATTTAAGATACCTTATTTCGTCGTTTGAACATTTATCCAAATCAATCATTTCGTATAGTCTTCCGCCTTCAAAATCAATCCAGTGAACACCTGTAATTTCTCCTTTCAATGCAGCCTCTGCCAACACACTTTTCTTTTTTGACATACTTTCTTCGTATTTACGAATAATTCTGTCTTCAATTATTTCAAAACTACTTCTATGGGACATCAGAATATCCTTTCGCATTCAATTTTGACTACAAAGAAAGGCTTGAAAACATCGGATGGCACGAAAATGCTAGTATTTTTTGATGTTTTTAAAGAAGCTTTATATATTTTGTATCCTTTGCCAGTAAAATAATCTGTTGTACTTTTTAGATAGTTACTAGCATCCGCATAATCATCAAATATAACTTCATATTTAATCTGTTGATTTTGCAAAGATAGGTATTCCTCCATGTTCATTTATCTGTCCTCTTTTCTGCTTCTAACTCAACAGTGAAATGTCCAGAAAAGTTCTTGACCCACATTTCAACATCACTGTTTATTTGAGCATGTAAAATATGATAACCAGTAGCTTCCCAAGCTTTAATCTGTTGATCCATAAATTCTGACGCTTCACTAATTTTGGAAAACCTAGCAGCCCTTCTAATTGTTTCGCTGTCGCATGAGGGATAATATTTCATAATCATTTTAGAATTCCTCTTCTTCAAACGTCTTGGCCTTATAATTCATCCGAGCAATCGTGATTGGTACCTTATATTGGTATTCGAACAACGTCATCCGCAAGCTAGCATCCGTCGTAATCTTACGACCCTTCACGTCAATCACTTTAATGAGTTCGTGGTACTAATGACTATTTATCAAAGAATTAAAGAAGTAGCTGATTCTAAAAATTTGCCAATTTCTCAAATTGAAAAAGCACTAGGGTTTTCTAATGGAAGTATTAGGCAATGGAAGGACACAGTTAATTCAGCAAGACTTAAAAAAGTTGCAGATTATTTAAATGTTTCGATGGATTACCTTATGGGAGATGATATTAAAACACCCAAAGCTATGGACTTAGGTGACTTATCAACAATAATGATGTTCGATGGTAAACCGATACCTGAAGAAGATAAAGAATTGGTTAGAAACATTCTCAGGAGGCTAAGAAATGATAACAAGTGATACCGTCATTGTCATAAATGCAAAAGTCAGGTTTGTAAGACCTGGCTCTTTTTTTCTTGCTTCCAACTTGGAAAGACGGGATTAACGTGAACTTTTTCTGTCTGTCCCATTTCTGGTCAGTTCCCTCAATGTGCTGCATGTAGTAAGCCAATTCGGCTTTGCTATCCCACACAATTCCTGCATAGCTAATTTTCTTAGCGTGATACTTATTCCAGGTGGACTTTAGTGATCTCTCTCTGGTCTTCCAGTTACTAATTGCTTGTGTAGAAATCTTAACCATTAAGGTTTCTCCCGCACATCGGACAGTAGTTGATGTCCGCAGAAATGACTAAAGATTTACCGAAATCAAAATCTTTAGTGCTCCAGCAAACAATTAAAGGCTCTTTTTCAAGCATCTCAACTGTAAGATTGTTGCTGTATCCCTGTTTATCTGGCATAGACTTTGGCATATTTCCATGACAATATGGGCAATTTTGTTGTTCATCCGTCATCACTTTTTCTCTTTTACGATCATGCCCCAATCAAACTTCATGGAGCTAGTTAACTTGTATCCATCAGTGAATTTAATGGTCTTGTAACCATTGCTTTTAAGACTTTTTAGCAATGAAACTTTGTTGTGAAAAGAGAAAAGTAACCGGCCGTCGTTGTCATAAGCGCTCCAACCATTTTTGATTTATATTCTCGTTTCTTAATTTGTGGTCCGAATTCCTGCTGCAGCTTTTTCAATTCGGGGTCATCATCAGGAACTAACAACAACGAAGCGTGTTTGTGACCCTTAGCATCCGTAACAGCCCATTTATCTTCCAAAGCCGTAACTCTTTTGATGAGGTCTTTAGCCATTGTTATCATCTACTTCCACTGCAAACTGCTTGAATTCTCGTAATCCTGGATCATCTTCAATTTCTTTCATAGTCATTGAAGCCTCTTCTATGTTGCAAGTTAAGTCCCAGCCTCCAAGCCAGTTGCGAATTAAATACCAAATTCCTCCACCTCTGTCTTTATCCGGCAATTGAATTGCATACTTTTTGATTCTTTCAACTTCACATCCAACTGTAATCATTTTTGCCAACAAAACAGCTAAATAATCAGAACCATATTTCTTCATTTCAGGTGTTTTTTTATAAATATAAAGTTTAGGATTTAATATATCGGTTTTAGAAAAAGAAGAACTGGAAAGGCCCTGATGAAATGCTCTCACTAATTCTAAGCTAACTACTGGTACTTCAATTTTCTTTTCAATCATCCGTTTCTTCTCCTTTACTTCGATACCTTTTCATCACGTACGTGGATCGTAACGTCAATGCCGTCCGTATTCCCGCCAACAGGAACTGCATAAGTGATACATTTTAAATGCTTCTTTTTGCAAAGCTTGTTAGCTTCAATGATGAACTCATGAGCCGTATCCCAATTTTCGAATCTATAAATATCGTCAATAACAACCTTTGAAATTAGCACGCTATTTTGATGAGATTCATAGACAACTAATAACTTGGTAAAGATAAGGGAAAGCACATATGCCGAAATAACAATAAAAGCAGCAGTGCCAATTAATCCAACTCTATCTACAATCAAATTAGCAATCCAGCCTATAAATATGGACATTGCAAAGAATAATAATGCAATTAGGATTCTAATAATCCAACGGCCAACCCAAATACCTTTAGTTCTCATTATCAGCCTCCAACTCGTCATACATTCTCTTTGAATAGACTTTGTTAAGTTCACGGTCCATACTGCGAACCATTGATTCCATCAGTAATGCCTTTTTTCCAAAAGTAACTGTGGGATGACCGGATTTCCGAACGCATTGAAGTGAGTCATCGCCTTTTGGAATCATGACACCTGCAAACCACAAAGCTTCTGGCTTTTGCTTCATTTTTTGAATCTTATCCCATAACTCTTTTGTGAGAACGAGATAATTAAAATCACCTACTAGAGATAATGCGTTTTTTGAATTTAGATCGGCTAACGTTACTTTAATTTCGTAAGCTCTAAAATCGTTGTTTTTGTAACTGAGAAAATCAACAATTTGCTTTTTCGAGTTATAAACAGAAACTCCTATCGTCACTTCAAAGCAGGCAAAGGCATTACCAGGGCCTGAATGAGTATAATTCCAAAGCCGACGTTCTAAATCTCGGGTCGCTTTAGTTTTCGTCATTGTCGTCTAGTCTCCTTCCACACATCGGGCAGTAGTAAATTGGCGCATCGTCCTTACCTAATGGACAACCGTCTGAATCAAAGTAAGTACTACCCGAATACAAGCTATAACCGCCAATATGAGGTTCTTTGACGATGTGCATACTGCCTAAATCACTAATTGATTCAAACGGTGTATGGCAGACTTTGCATAGTAATTGTTCTTTAGTCATTATCCGAACCTCCAAACTCAAAGTCAGCACAATCATCAACTACATAATGATCCAGCGTGTAAGCTAGTTGAATTGCCTTTATATGTTTGTCAATGTAGCGTTTCTGAGAACTGTCTTTGGCGTCTGCATATAAGTTGTTGATAAAACAACTAACGTGCGGTTCGCCAGCCTTTTTGTGCATTTTTAACTGGCTTTCAATCCAGGTTGGAATGGTTGGCAATTTAACAATGGTTAGCGAGTTTTTGCTTTGGTACTCGCCAGCTTCATTGTTCCAAAAAATACCAGCAGGATTTAACTCAGCATCAGCATCATCAATTCTTGCAAGTGCTTTAGATAGCAAAATGTGCTGCTTGTTGCTTTCTCGCTTAGCATTTCTCTCGTTTTCGTGTGCTTCATTTAGGATTTGCCGAAGTGATCTGATTTCATCTTGCTGTTCTTTAACTGTTTTCATCGTTTTCTCCTTTGGGTTTTCTCTTATATCCCAATACACTCATTCTTTCTAGTAAAAATAAAAATTGCTTATTTTCCATGGAACCACGTTCTGGAGTTTTAAGATATTCATAAAATCAGTGTTAAGCATGGTTCTTATGCCTTGAATAGTGTGCTTAGCAACTTCAAATGACCTTGCCAATTCCGGACTAACTACTGGAATTTCTATTTCTTTTTTGCTCATTGCTTCACCTCGCCTTTCTGTCTAAGCTTCGCTAGTTTTCGTTTGATTAGTGCCCTATTATTTGGGTCAGCTTGCTTAGTAGACCGTTGATGGTCAGGTTCATGTATCCAACTAGGTAATGTCTCTCTTGTTCCCTTGACCGGTTGTTCGTTGAGGTAGCCTTCAAATTTGGAAGCTGCAAACAATGTGGCTGGTCTCAGGTATTGTTGCATTTTTGTATCTTGTCCCCACTGCTCAGCTTTTTTTGCAATAACGGTCTTGAAATCATTAAACGTGAACCCGTCTTTCATGCGGGCCTTGATTAGTTTTAAGTTAGTAGCAGTTGGTTTGTAATGGCGCCCGGTTGTCTTGTTCATGAAATTAAGGATTTTACGAGCCACGGCGTCCTGCTCGTCAGAGCCGGACATAGTAGGTTTTACTGATCTACTCAATGGTCTACTCAATGATTTACTCACCTGCCCTAATTGGGGCATAGGGTCTACCCCATTTGGAGCATAGGGTATGCTCTTATTAGAGCATGGGGTATGCCCTAATTGGGGCATAGGGGTAGCCAGTTGGATATAACGTTTATCAATCTGCTTAGTCCCTTCTTTGTAGACTAATTTCACTGTTACAAAGCCTAATTTAGCCAGCTTCGTGATTGATTTAGACACCGTTTTAGGCTGGACCCCGATATCATCCGCAATATGAGCGTTACTAGCAAAGCAGACCCGCATTGTATTCAGCATCGTGTAGATTTCTCCATACACAATTTTGTCAGTTGAATTTAAGTTTGGATTTTTTAGTGCATAATCAGGTATCTGGGTAAAGAACCCAGGTGTTTTGTCGTTACTCATAATTTCTACCCACTAATCTCGTAATTACGTGTTTTTGCAAGTCCTCAGCGTTGTTGAAGCGTTGAGGAGCGTGCTTTCTAGTGTTATAATTAAGACCAATCAAGTAATTGATAAGTAGTCGACTATTTAGGCCGTTTGCATTGCCGTGCAAGCGGTCTTTTTTTGTGTGTTTAATCATCGTTATTTTCCCCTTCGTTGCTAAGTAAATCCCCTAATTCTTTGGCTTTTTTGGCCTGCTCTATTTCATCAGGAGTAACTCCCGCATCAAGTAATGCTGATTGCAACATGATTCTCTGAACTTTGCTAGATGAAGCCAGCTTATAAACCGCTTGGCACATTGTTGAACACATTCTCATTGCTTCGTTTTTAGTTGAAACATTTTTTATTTCAACGATCCGATTTTCATTGCTACAAATAACTTTTAAATATGGTTTTTCACTCATCATCTTGACCCCCATTCTGTGATTTTTGGATAATTTTCAACGCTTCATCAATGCCTTTCCCGTTGTTGTGCGCTTTCTTTATGCGCTTTTTAATCTCGCTAAAGTCGTCATCCGTAATGCCTAAAACATCGAATAGCAACGAAAGCGACCCCATCCTTGCTTCGCCTTTCCCGACTATACTGGCTAAAACAGAGGCTAATATGCTTAGAGCCAATTCATATTCCTCTTTATTTGTGACCTCTGCATAAGCAAAAGTTTTTGTCTTTGCGTCTCCCGAGTAAGCTTTAATTTCTAAAAATGGTTCCGTTTTTTTATCACTCATTACTTAACTCCTTCGCTTCTAAATCCAGGTAGCTTTGTACCATTCGGATGGCTTCTTCTTTAACTTCGTCAAGCGTCCAATGGTGCTGGTCAAATGACGTTCCAGCAAAATCCATGCCAGTATAGTCATCGTAATGGGCACAATCGAAGCCAATTACATGTGTGTGGTTACCAGCTGGCTTGTCGAATGTGACCCCCCCATGCACGCAAACGTCGTCTATATCCACGTTGATGAATTTGGGGGAATCTACCAAGGCATATCCTAAAAACCAACTAACGGGCCCATTTAAGCCGTCAGTGTGCATTTTGGTGATAGTGCAAGGAACACGGTTATATTCAAAATCCAGCACCGGCTTGGTTGTTAATTGAGCGTGTAGTCGTTCAAAATCTGCCATTACAGTTCCCCTCTTTTCTTAGCTTCTTTGATGATGTCATCATCGTCTTCAAATAATGATTCCGGATGCTTTCTCCAGTCCAAGTAACCGGCAAATGCCATTGCCCCAATAATTAAACCTGAAATAAAGAAAAATACATCTTCTAACGTGATTACTGCCATGTTCTTCAGTCCTTTCTCAAATCAATGCGGTCAATGCAACCGCTAATCCAACTGCAAAACCACACAGAAAGTGGAATACATAGGTCGGGAAGTTATACATCAGTCGCTTACATTCTTTCTCGTCCATCTGTCTTACCTTCTTTCAATATCTTTTGCCGCTGCTTTTCGGCAAAGTAAAAAGCATCAATAGCATCCGCATGCCAGTTGATCAATTCAACATCAGGACGCCACCGCTTCAACTGTTTGATTTTGTCGATAGTATTCATCATCGTGTCATGATTTCTTTGTAAGGCTTCGTGTGACGTGCTAGCCACTCATCTACCTGGGTCTTATGCCAAACTCGGTTACGGACTCCGTCAGTCTCATCTCCGGTAGGAAAATCAGGCTGGCAGGTGTAACGCTTTTCGAGCGTTTTGGCGTCAATGCCACCAAGATAATTACATAGCTCTTGCTTGTTCATGGCTTCTGGCCAACGCTTCACTGTGTAGTTAGTTTCGACGTTATGAAGAATATCTAAAATCTTATTCGTGATGATTTCCTCAATCATTAAAATCATCCCTTTCTTGCTAAATTGTCCTTTACGTTCATATAGCCACGATCGTCGTTATAGTAACTATCTAAGCTACGGATGACCTCAATTGATTGAGCAGGAGTTAATCCCTGCTGCCGAAAATAATTAATCACGTGGTTCCGGTATAGCTGGATATCTGCTGCCGGATTCTTTGCATCATGAATTTCATAGTCTTTTTTCATTTGGATACCTCGTTTGCGTATTCTTTCTTGCTATAATCACCTCATGGAGGTGAAAATAATTGGAAAAATTATATAAATTAGATTGGAAAATTCTTAATTTGATTGATAAAAATAGAAAACTCACACTAAGACAAATCACGCACAAACTAAAGAATGGTGATTCTGAAGATTCTGTACGAAAACGCACCAGCAAGTTATTTCACGCAGACTTAATTTCTTATACAAAAGAAAGTGTCTTATCTAGTTTCGAAAACGGCGTTGAAAATCTCGAAGAGTTCGAAATAACATCCGAGGGACACAATCTAGTTGCTGATCACTCTTCAGAAAAAAGCAAAACGAAGTGGAAAGAATTTCGTGTAAGCGTTGTTTGGCCATTCATCACAGGAATTGTTGGCTCTCTTTTGGGATATTGGATTAGAGGGTTTTTTATCTAAGAAAAAATGCTCCAATAATCGTACCAATAATGCCAAATGGAGCGATATAAAATCCGTAAAGGAACGGATGCTCGGCCGGATTCATAAATAGCATGTGATACGTTTTTAAATACCTGATAATTGTTTTCATGTGTTGCCCCTTTTGTAAGCGTTTTCTTGATATAATTACCTTATGGAAGGAGGTGATTATATGTTATTCAAAGCAGAATTACTGCGCGATGGGGCACAAACAGCCTTTAGTGTCCGCAATGTTAAAGAAGTTAAATACGATGTCCGTTATCAAGATGACGAAGTAACAATTTCTGAAAAAAACATCGAGGACTTTGAGCCCTTTAGCGCAGTTGGATCAATTAGAATAATTGCAGACAAAGCTTCTTGGTCTGTAATTTCTAAGGATTGCATGTACGTAGGATTGCAACATGAATCAATCTAATCAGCACATTTAGGTCTAGTAACGGCTACCACCGTTACTAGGCTTTTTTGTTTTGGATTGAATCTTTGTTCTTGCCCGAAACTGATTCTGATTTTCTCCCAGTAAGAACATCAATCGCGGGCAAAGCTTTCACGAAGTTAACATTAACTGTGATTTCATCCATAGCCGTTTGTTGTTTTCTAATTTCATCTAAGATTTTTGCTGTTTCATCCACTGTTTCTGCTTCTACCGTGTAGTTAATTTTCATGATTATTCCTCCTCAAATAATTCCCAGTTATCTGCCAAAATGTCATCCGCAGTCGGATTCCAAAATTTGTTTGCATGTCCATCAAGATTTCCGTCAGAATCTAGGCCAACCAAAATATAATGGGATAAACTTCCGTTGGTTGGTTTTACATATCCAAACACATGACCCCGATATGGTCTTGTCATTCCACAATTCTTTTCCATTGCTTGCTTTGTTGCTTCAATGATTGTCATTTACATAATCTCCTTTTTAAAAACCGTCTGCTATAATCACCTCAAAGGGGGTGTACAACATGAAATCAGAACAAATTACAAAAGCTATTGAAAATGCCATGCAGCAATATGCTGACGAACATGGAACTGTTAACAATATCAAAGGCAAAGACTTAAATGAGCTTTTAGCCAATTTAAGTTCTGGTGATCGCCAATTTATGATGGATATGATGGAGAAAACGTTGATTAATCTTTTTGCTGACCAAGATTAACTTCAGTCCTTAATCCATATCTAGCTTTTGGGAACTTACGGGTTGCGTCCGTGAGTTCCTTTTTTTGTCCGTCTTCAGACAAAAAATTTTCTAACAGCGCATTGTCTAGATAAAAGCGGCGAATATCTTCAGAAATCGATCTAAATTCACTTAGCGTGCATTTGCTTTTTGCTAAGAAGAACAAAATCGTATCTTCAAGGTTTTGTTTTTCTTCAGCAGATAGAGTTGAATTCAACTACATCACCTTCTTTATTTCATTTTTTGTACAATTTTTGTCAACGGATTGAGTAAAAAAAATATCCTCAAAATGAGCGTTTAAGGCTTTTGCAATTTTACCAGCAGTTACGCTTCCTACACTAGAACCATGGACGATGTTAGACAAATAAGGTCTAGTAATACCAACCTTTTTAGCTAATAAAGCATAGTTCATTCCATTTCGGATGACAGTTTTTGAAAACTCATTTTCGTCTTTAATGAATGTTTTCATTTTTTCGCCTCCCTTCTATTTACAATTTATTATATATCTTGTATAACTATTGTCAACGGATTCTATAACAAAAGTTAAAAATAACTAATTTTGTGCGTATACCTTTGTTAAACTTTAATTAAACAAGGAGCGCATAAAATGATTGAAATAGATAGCCGTGCATTTGGCAATAAAATTAAAAATATAAGAAATTCCAAGCACTTTTCCTTGCGACAAGTATCTAACCAATCCAAAGATGAGACTGGTGTAGCAATTTCACCATCTTACTGGTCTTTAGTAGAACGAGGTAAAAGGAATATCCCTAAGCCTCAAACCCTTAAACGGATTGCTAAAGGCCTAAGGGTAGATGAAAGCGATGTTTTTAGAATGGCTGGATTAGAAGCGCCAACAGAAGCAACTAATTTAACACGTATAACGTCATCAGAAATGGTTAGCGTACCAATCATTGGCGAAATAGCGTGTGGTGAACCTATCACAGCGATTGAAAACGTTAGCGGCCACATGCTTCTGCCTAACAACCTTGTCAAAGGTGGAGACTATTTTATTCTAAAATGCATTGGAAAAAGTATGGAGCCCACCATTATGAATGATTCTAATGTTCTAGTACGTGCCCAACCAGACGTTGAAAATGGTCAGATTGCAGCTGTTCTTTTAGACGACGATACAACGGCCACGTTAAAACGAATTAAAAAAACAAAAAACAGCGTAATACTTATGCCTGACAATCCTGATTTTGAACCAATTGTGTTAAACGAAGACAAGCCAGGAAGAATTATTGGAGTTGTCAAAATGGAAATGAAGATGTTCTAATAAACGACCAAAAACTGATCGTCGTTAAAAGCTGACTTGGAGGATTATTCTATGCAAAAATTAGATAGCTCAGCTAATTATGTTAAATTTATGCCACCGTTTTATTTCAAAGTAGTTATTGTTGGCGTTATTTGTGCATTTATTTCGCTTTTCGTGGCACCTTTATGGATTTTAACAGTATTGTTGCTTCTATTTCCCTTCTACGCGCCACTATTAACGGGAAAATATTATATGGAGCCAATTGGGAATAAACCAAACTATGTTGTCATTTCAAGAGATCAATTCAAAGAATATAAGAAAAACCATAACCTCTCTGATAATTTAAATTTAAAAAAAGACTATGACGCAAAGCTAGCAAATGCATTGAAAAATGGTTCAATTTTTTTAATACGACCTACAGATAGCGATTTTGAAAAATGGGGATTCAATGAAAATGGAAACCCAAATCTGAATTTATCAATCGAATTACACAATAACGACCACGTTTTGACATTCCCTCAATCAAATTCCAAAAAAAGTTTTTATTTAGAATCAATTGATTTTACACCAAACATAGAAACTAGCATGGCAATCAAAGGTAAAACTGGATCATCCCTTATTGGGGGAGCTCTATTTGGTGGAGTTGGAGCGGTTGTTGGTTCATCTGGAAAAAGGAAAATCGAAACAACAAAAACGGAGAAAGACAGCGTAGCCTATATGCATTTAATTTCTACTGATTTAAAAAATGAAGAAAATTTTGCAGTAAACGCAAAGCAGCAAAATGTTAATTTACTTCAAGGCAAACTTACTGTTTCTCAAACTTTCTTGCAAAACAAATTTCAAGGAATGAGTCAAGATGATCAAAAAACGATTACCAAACAAACGGTTGAGTCAAATGTTGATACTTCAACGATGGATGCTGCTGATAAAATCGCAAAGTATAAATCTCTTTTGGATCAAGGCATAATTACTCAAGATGAATTTAATACAAAGAAAAAACAATTACTAAATATTTAATTACCCTACTCGGTAGCTTGGTCGGTTCGACTCCGGCCTGGGGCTTTGGGTATTTTTGCCCAAAATAAAAAAGCATCCGTTGGAGACGGATGCTTAGAAAGGAGATATAAAAATGAGCTATATAAACAATCCATTTTTTTCAACAGATTCAAACAATATAACAAAAATTAATGCTCAACAAAATAGCATTTCTACACTTGGAGTTAAGGTACCAAGTCCCAATTTTTGTCCTTTTGAAAATATACCATCTAATTTTAGGTATGTGTCTGAATCTTATGATTACGAAAACTTAGGGCCGACTAGTTATCGTTTTGAAGTCACATATCAATGCCAAGGATGTTATAAATATGTTGCAGTTGGATATATCTCTAATATGGATTCGGGATCAGTTATAGATTATGACTTTAATTTTACAAATAATAAAATTAAGTTTCCATTCAATGAAGATGTAGAGAATAATTTCCCTGATTTCAAAATAATTTATACGCAAGCACAAAAAGCAGAGAAATATGGATTAAATGAGATAGCAGGACCAGGTTATAGAAAAGCATTTGAAAATTTAATCAAGGAATATTTAATTAAATTTTGCGATAAAAAAGAAGAGTCCATACAGAAAAGAAGCTTAAGCGATTGTGCATCTGATTTAGGTGACGAAACCATTAATAAAATAGCAAAAGTCGCAATCTGGGTCGGCAATGATCAAACCCATTACGATAGCAATCAAAATCCTAATCTTGATTTAAATGACCTAAAAAACGGAATTAATTTTACAGTAAATTATTTAATCTCTGAAATAGAAAAGAAAAAACTGTTGCAAGCTTATGACGATAAGAAAAAAGATTAAAATCTTTCCATTGGAAAATCAGTAACGTCTTTTTCTGTGATAAATCTCCCTTGTTTACTCCAAAATTGGTAAACACCACGGATAGGGTCGTCATCCGTCCCCTTACCTCTTGTAGCTTCAACGATGATTACTTCGGCTGTTTTAGCCTGTTTCGGTCTATAATCTTGTTCCATTTTATTATTCCCTCATAAAAGCACGTTTTGTAGTGCTTTTATTTTAACACATCAAAGAACACATGTTCTAAAGGAGGCAAACTGTGGCAGATATAAGAAAGCGCGGTAAAGCATGGCAAGCCAGAATCGACTACTATGACGATAATGGTAAACGCCACTTTAAGTCAAAGACCGGGTTTAAGTCTAAACGTGAAGCCCAGGTCTTTATTAGCCAAATGATTGTCGATAAAAGTTCCGGACAGTTTGTTCCAAATGTTCCCCCGCTTTTTTATGATTATTTTTGGAACTGGTTCCAAACGTATAAGGAAAAAACCGTTACGGAGAGAACTAAACGTGATTATATTCACGTTAAGCGTGTATTAGAAAAATATTTACCTCAAACCAAAGTAGACGAAATGAATCGTGAGCGCTATCAATCATTTTTAGACGATTACGGATCCAACCATTCCAAAGCTACTGTTTCCAAGTTGAACTCGCTGATTAATGCTTGCGTCCAAGATGGAATCTATGACGGTAAAATTAAAAAGGATTTTGTTAAACGAACTTCTATCGTTTATGACAGGTCAAAAACCTGGAAAGTCGAGTATCTCAATGAATCAGAAATGATGAGGCTCGTGGATTATCTAATGCAGACTAGAAACTGTCATTTTACAAGTAAATACATGATTTTACTGGCAATCTTTACTGGGATGCGATTAGGTGAAATCCAAGCACTTAAATGGGACGACCTTAATTTAAACTTTAAGACAATTAAAATTAGTAAAAGCTGGAACAGCGAAAATGAAGTCGTCCAGCCAACCAAAAATGAATCTTCGAAGCGAATTATCAGAGTAAATGACGAAATCCTAGAAGTTATCGATGAGCTCAAACAGAACAAAAGCGACTTCATTTTTACCAATCAATACGGATCAATCCCAACGTCATCCGCCGTGAATAAAACTTTGAAAAATGGTTTGCAGGAATTAGGTATCAATAAACAAGGGTTCCATTTCCATTCACTAAGACACACGCACGTAGCTTATTTGTTAGCACATGACGTTGATATTTATGTAATTAGTAAACGTCTTGGACATTCTAACGTGTCGACCACAACTAATGTCTACTCGTATCTAATCGATGAATATAAGAATCGGGCAGACAATCACATTGAGTCAATTTTAAATGGAATGACCGAAGAAACAAAAAAAGACGCCAGCGTTAACTGACGTCTTATGTTGTGTACACATTCTGTACACATTTAGTTCCTTTTTATTCCTTTTATTTCCCTTCCGTTTTTCAAAGAATACCGTTAAATTAGTATTTATCACGGATACGAAATGGAATAAAAAGGCTTAGAAAGGAGAGTACAGGATTTGAACCTGCGCGCCAAGTATAAGCTTGGTTCGCCGGATTTCGAGTCCGGTGCATTACCACTCTGCCAACTCTCCAAAATAATACTATTCAATTATAAACAAAGATTGCTAATTTTGCAAACTGAATAGTATCAGATTTTTAATATTGCATTAAACTCAAAATATCGTAACCTTTAATTTTATCACGGCCCTTGAGATCCATCAGTTCAACAAAGAAAGCCGTTCCAGCCACAACGCCTCCAAGATCCTCTACGAGTTGAATCGTTGCTGCAATGGTTCCCCCAGTGGCCAGCAAATCATCCGTTACCAGTACTCGTTGTCCCGGTTTAATGGCATCATCATGTAGATATAAAGAAGATTCACCGTATTCCAAACCGTAAGTAGCCTTAACCGTGTGACCAGGGAGTTTCCCTTTCTTTCGAGCCGGTGCAAATCCAATGTTTAAATCGTAAGCAACAGGACAGCCGACGATGAAACCCCGGGCTTCTGGTCCAACCACCATATCCACATTTAATTTTTTGGCATAGTCAACAATTTCATTGGTTGCTTGCCGGTAGGCATCTCCATTTTCCAATAATGGCGAAATGTCACGGAATAAAATCCCCGGTTCGGGAAAATCCGGATAACTGGCCACATAATCTTTTAAATCTAATGTCATAAAGAACTCCTTCTTTTCTCTAATCTTACGTGCGTAAGGACTGCAACCACTGTAAAAATTGTTGCTGAGAACTAGCCAACAGTTGTTTTTCGAGCTGTAAATCTAGCTCTCGTTGCTGATAACAAGTAGACGTTTTCAAAGCCCGATGGGGTGGATTATCTACCTTATGCAAGACCCCATTATTGACAGTTACAAATCCCAACTCCGTAAATACTTGAATCATGAAAACTAGTGATTGGGGATCGAAATGCAACTGCTGACCTAACTTCGTAATCTGATTGCGTAATGCAACGGTCGGCTGTTTTTCTAAAAATTTGAATAACTTGGTGTATTGTTCCCGGCTAGGCATCCCGACCGTCCGCAAATGCCGTTTTTTGTATAAGTACACGGTGATAACCGAAGTTTGCGCTTGTTTTAATACTTGCTGTAACTCACTCAACTGCGCAGGAAAATCCACGATAAACAAATGATCAAACTCTTGTTGTTCAAAATCAACGTCTTTTACCAACAAGCTTTTCGCCTGTTCATTTAAATACGGCGCCAGCTGATGTTGTATTTTTTCATTAAAAAAGAGATAGGTTCCTGGTTCTTGAAACATCGCCTGAACCAGTTTGTTCGTTCGACGGTCCTCTATCACCATTCCGGCAGGAGCAATATCATCTACCATCACCTGGAAGTTGGTCCGCCCGCGGAACTCATTTTTCCCAATCGTCCCGGCCACCTTTAGATTGGTAGCTAATTCTCGAAGCTGGGACAACTGGGATCCCCAGCCAAAGGCAATTGCACCCACCTTCCGTTGGTTCCCAATTAGTTCAAACTTCAGATGCGATTTATCAACTCCAATGGCCATCAAACCACTCACCAAGTTAGGATGAATGGCAAACTCGGGCTTTTCGTTGTCGACCCCAAAGGGACTTAACAACTGTAAATTATCGTACAACGTTTGGTTAACGTCATCTGGTTGAATTGAATAATCAATGGATAACTCAGCGCGTTGATTTGTTTGTAAGCCCTGCTGACGAGCTGTTTCTCCTAGCCGTCGTTGAAACTCCGGTAAACGTTCGCTAGCTAACGTCAATCCCACCGCCATTTCATGACCACCAAACGCGACCATTAAATTACGTTCAGGATTAAGCGCCTGAAACAAATCAAAACCAGGTACGCTCCGACCGGATCCCTTTACTATCCCATTCTTTGTTTTAGTTAAAACAATCGTGGGTTTTTGAAATTTCTCTTTAATCCGACTAGCCACAATTCCAAGCACGCCCTCATGCCAATCAGATCCTACCAACATTAACACCGGCTGATCTGCTTGATTAGAAACCAACTGCTCAGCTTGCTCCGTAATTTCCGTGACCAGTTGCTTACGGTGTTCATTGGTTTTAAAGGTTTGCTGTGCGAGCTTGGTTGCGGTAGCCTCATCATCGGTCGTTAGTAATTGAATCCCTGGAGTGGCTTCACCCATTCTGCCAATTGAGTTCAAAGCCGGGGCAATTTGGAAACTGATGTTTTCCTCATCCACCTGCTCTAACTTGAGCTTTGCTTGTTTGATCAGAGCTTTCAGGCCCGGCCGTTCCGTTAGATGAATGACATTTAACCCAAATTGAACCAAAGCACGATTTTCCCCAGTGAGGGACACTAAATCAGCAATAGTTCCAATGGCGGCCAAATCTAACTTTTCTTGTGGAATCTCATCCGTGAGCGCGGTTGCAACCTTAAAGGCAATGCCCGCTCCCGATAATTCCTTGAAGGGATAATCAGGACTCAAATCAGCATGCACGATGGCAGTTGCATTTGGCAACTGTTCGGGAAGTTCGTGATGATCCGTAACCACCACATCACATTTAAGTTCACGAGCTCTATCGATAGCCTCATTTCCCGCAACTCCGTTATCAACGGTTACGATTAACGAAGTCCCATTTTCAATCAGCTTTTCAAAAGCAACCACATTCGGACCATAACCATCACTAAAGCGGTTCGGAACGTAGTAATTAACGTTGGCCCCCATTTCTAGCAACGTTTCATAGAGAATCGCTGTACTAGTCAAACCGTCTGCGTCATAATCACCATAAATTGTAATCTGTTCCTCGTTAGCAATCGCTGTTTGGATGCGCTGAACGGCCTTTTCCATATCATGTAACAACATTGGGGCCAACAAATCAGACTCATCTGGAGCAAGAAAATGTTTGATTTGTTCCGGGTCAGTATACCCGCGGTTAACCAGAATTTGAGTGGTTAACTGCGGTAATCCCAGTTCGTTACTTAACGATTCTACTAACTCCGTAGTTACTGTTTGGGGCTTTTCTGTCCATTTGAATTTTGCGGAAAACACCAAATTACCTCGCTTGCTCTATTGTGGGTCTGGTTTTGAATCAGTCGATTGGTTAACTTTAGCGGCTGCGGCTGCTTTTTGGTTCGCCAATTGCTCCTGATCTTGATCTAAAAGTTGTTGTTTTAAAGAAGCGATTTGTTGGTTTAAATCATTGATTTCTTTGTTAGCAGCTTTAGAAGCTCGGTGGTTTTTAAAGCTCGAAAACGAGGAAAAGAGGAACATTAAAATTGCTCCAACAAATAGACTCCCCAAGATGATTAAAATCAGCGGAAATTCAACCGTAGTAAAGCCAAAGTTGATTTCGGTACTGGTCATATTCATTAATACGAAAAATGCCATGATAATTACCAAAATAATCGCTGTAATTACTCCAATTTGTTTTTTCATGTGTGTTACTCCTTTTTCTTAAATGGAATATCCACCACATCAAAGTCTTTAACAACCTTGCTGTGCGGAAAAATTTGGCGGGCTTGCTGTTGTAACTCCCGGGCCATCTTGGCGGTGTAACGGGCAGAAATATGGGTTAATAACAACTGACCAACGTTAGCTTGAACGGCTCCCTGTGCTGCTTGGATGTTAGTCGAATGGAAATAGTTACGAGCTAACTTAGCTTCTCCCTTTCCAAAGGTACTTTCATGAACCAGAACATCCGCATCCTGAGCTAACTTTTTAATGTTAGTAGTCTTTCTGGTATCACCTAGAATCGTGACCGTTCTCCCTGGTTGTGGTTGACCAATAAAATCCTGTCCGTTAATCGTCCGTCCGTCGGCGAGAGTCACCTGCTCACCCAGTTTAAGCTTACCATAAACTGGACCAGCTGGGATATGCTCTTCTTGCAATTTTTCGACCATTAATTCGCCAGGATGATCATGTTCTTCTACCCGATAGCCCCAGGATTCAATTTGATGGTCCAACTGTTCCGCTTTCACTGTAAATTGATCATCTTCATAAATTACTCCGGGATCGGTTAGTTCCACGTAGTGAATTTGATACGCTAGCCGGGTTTGACTCACTTGCAATGAAGTTTGCACGTAGCGCTTGATGCCAACCGGACCGTAGATGGTTAAATCATCCGTTCCCCCTTGAAATGACCGGCTTGATAACAATCCGGGTAGCCCAAAAATGTGATCACCATGCAAGTGCGTAATAAAAATCTTATTAATCTTGCGGGGTTTTAAGGTGGACCGTAAAATTTGTTGTTGCGTTCCTTCCCCACAATCAAACATCCAAACCTCATTTGCTTCATCTAACAAGCGTAACACTACGCTTGAAACGTTTCTAAACTTACCGGGCACTCCCGCCCCCGTACCAAAAAACTCTAACTGCATATTTTTTCCCGTTCCTTTTCGGACTCATTAATGTATTTCAGCGCTAAAACTCATATAATAATTGTAGCTTATCTGAACTGAAAAATCATGGTCCCCTCAATTCGCACTTTCTAATCTGATTAGCAAAGCAGGTGATTTTATCCAACTTCATCAGTTTAACGTTTCGGCAGTGGATCTTGATTCCCACCGCACCCTGTTTGTCGAACTTAATCACAACGTGCAACCCGTCTCCGAATTACAACTACAGGACAACCGGCTATTTTTACTGCCAGCTGCTGCTCCGGCAAAGCCCCTCACTTTAGAACAGTTTGACGCTCGCACGCAAGCCTTAGATGGCCAGGTCGATCTTTTTCAAAGCATCGAGCAACCTCAACGACTCTATGGCTATCGGCTGCACGCCAATCAAATCATTTTCGGCTAAAAAAGTAGTTAACTTACGTTAACTACTTTTTTAATTTACGTAATCAAAAGTAAAGTCTAAGATGCGCACTAAGTCACCGTCCTTTGCCCCAGCATTCCGCAAAGCTTCATCAATTCCCATTCCACGCATTTGCCGTGTAAACCGCATTAAACTTTGGGCATGGTCAGTATTCGTCATCTTAAACAACCGCTCAATCTTAGCTCCGCTAATGACCCAGACACCATCTTCATCCCGTTGCAAGGTAAATGGTGACGTAGTTTCATTTTCCGCAGTGTAAACCACTTCGTCAGCTCCGACCGGCTCAAGTTCACTAACCACTGGAAACTTCGGTGTTTCTGCCAGTAACGCTCCCGTATCCCGTATGAGAGTCGTTAATCCCTGGTGGGTTACCGACGAAATTGGATCAATCTTTCGGGCTAGCTGATCATCGTGTTGGGCTAGTTCTGCCTTAAAATGTTCTAAATTAGTCGCCGAGTCGGGCAGATCCATTTTACTAGCCACGATAATTTGCGGTCGTTCTAACAGTTGCGGATCAAAGTTTTCTAATTCCGCGTTAATTTTTTGGTAGTCATCATACGGATCACGCCCTTCGACGCCACTCATATCCACTACGTGTAAAATGACTCGAGTCCGTTGGATGTGGCGCAAGAAAGCAAATCCCAATCCGACTCCCTGTGAAGCCCCTTCAATTAATCCAGGCAGGTCCGCAATGACAAAGTCATTACCATCATCGTTGCGCACAATTCCTAGGTTCGGAACTAGCGTTGTAAAGTGGTACTGAGCTACCTTCGGCTTCGAATTCGTAATGGTTTTTAAAAGCGTTGATTTCCCAGCCGACGGGAATCCAACCAGTCCCACATCAGCCAGCAACCGGAGTTGTAAACTAAGGTCCAGTTCTTCACCCGGTTCTCCGTTTTCTGCAATTTCTGGTGCCGAGTTTTTGGCCGTTGCAAAGTGCACGTTTCCTCGGCCCCCACGGCCACCTTTAGCAATCACCACTTCTTCGTCTGGTTTGGTCAGGTCGGCAATCGGTTGGTCGGTGGCTTGATTGTAAACGGTCGTGCCTTCGGGAACCTTAATCACCAGATCAGGGGCACTAGCACCCGTCATTTTTTTATTGGCCCCATTGCCACCGTTTTCGGCTTTAAAAACCTTTTTGTACTTAAAATCCATCAGGGTGCTCATTCCAGAATCAACCTGAAAGATCACATTACCACCGTGACCACCATCACCACCGGATGGTCCTCCATTGGGAACGTACTTTTCGCGGCGGAAGCCGACCATCCCGTCGCCTCCCTTACCCGCTTTTACCTTAAATTGTACTTGATCTACAAACATATTTTCTCCGTTCTTTAGTCGTTACTTCTGTGCGTGTTCTCCTACTGCCACTTGGTTGGCAAAGGAGTAGTGAATGGTCTGCGCCACCGTTTTAGAAATGCCTAACTGCTGCAATTCTTCGACTGAAGCAGCTTCAATCTTCTTCATGGACCCAAAGTTACGCAGTAATTTGTTTCGCGTCTTTGGCCCCACCCCTTTAATGCTATCTAACCGCGAGGTCATCGAATTCTTACTGTGTAGGTCATGGTGGAAGCTAATCGCAAAGCGGTGCACTTCGTCCTGAATCCGTTGCACCAGATAAAAAGCCTGACTGTGTGGATCCAAATCCACATGCTGATCATTAACTCCATAGAGTAGATCAGCAGTTTTATGCTTCGGATTCTTCACCATCCCGGCCACCGGAATGTCCAAATCCAGCTCGTTTTCTAAGACATCCTTCACGGCATTGAGCTGAATTTCACCCCCATCCATCAAAATCAAATCCGGCAATTCAGAATGTTCCTTTAGTAACCGCGTGTAACGCCGCCGAATGACTTCTCTGGTACTAGCTGCTTCATCTGCATGGGTAACCGTTTTTAACTTGTACTTACGGTACATGTTTTTGTTAGGTTTTCCATCTTCAAACACCACTAGGGCCGAAACTAAATCGGCTCCATCAATATGTGAGTGGTCAAAGGCTTCAATCCGATGTGCTGACGGTAAGCCTAAAACTTGACTCAGATCATGTGCGGCTCCGACCGTTTTGCGCTGGTTCATTTCTAGTAACCGGAATTTTTCATCTAACACATACTTGGCGTTTTCCTGCGCCATCCGCAACAAGGCCCGTTTTTGCCCCCGCACCGGCGTCCGCGCCGGAATCCCGGTTAACTGCGTAATCACATCTGTATCAATGCTCTTGGGCACCAAAATTTCACGGGGTTGCACCCGATCCTGCTGGTCATAGAACTGCACAATGAAGTTCGTGACCTCTTCTTCAGGAGTACTCAGAATTGGAAAAAGGCGCTTCGTTCGCTTCATTAAGCGAGCTTGGCGAATGTAGAACACTTGAATCGACAGCCACCCTTTGTCAGCGTAAAAGTTAAAGACGTCTCTCTGCGTATAGTCATGGGAAATAATTTTTTGCTTTTCGACCGTCGCCTGGATGTAGTTCAACTGATCCCGAATCTCCGCCGCCCGTTCAAACTCTAAGTTTTGAGCGGCTTCATTCATCCGCCGCGTCAGAATTTGTTTGGCTTCTGTTACGTTTCCGTTTAAGAAGGACTTAATCTTCTTAATCTGTGCTTGGTATTCCACTTTAGGAACCTCCCGAAAACAAGCTCCGAGGCACTGATCCATGTGGTAGTACAGGCAAGCTCGACCTTGGTATCCATTGCATCGTCGTAACGGGTACATTTTTTGCAAAAATTTTAACGTTTCGTCGGCTGCATAAACGTTAGGATAAGGTCCGTAGTAGTAGGCCCCATCGTTTTTTACATAACTAGTTACTAACATCCGGGGATCCCGTTCGTTGGTAATTTTAATGTAAGGATAGCCACCCGTCCCATTTTTGAGCCGAACGTTATAGTAAGGACGATACTTTTGGATTAAAGTGATTTCTAATAGAAAGGATTCCTTATCCGTCGCCGTAATAATGGTTTCGTAATCCGCAATGTTTTCGACCAGTTTGGCTCGTCGTCCATACTGCCGACTTTTAAAGTAGGAACGAACCCGGTTTTTTAAATTTTTGGATTTCCCCACGTAGATTACTTTGCCGTTCTGATCCTTCATAATGTAGACCCCCGGTTTTTCGGGTAGCAATTTTAATTTATTTTCGATGTGTTCTGAAGCCACTTGGTTCCCTCCTTTCCTCCGAGAGTTGCTTTCATAATTATAAATAACTTAATTTCATTTGTATAACTAAATGATTAAATTGACTATCGAACTAAATGACAACCAGAGTGTTTTTTGCTATCATATGCCCAAAGGAGTGAACGAAATGGGATTACACATCAATAAGCAAGCTGATTTAGACGAAATGTTGAATAAATTCGCCAAAATTAATCCAAAAGACAATCAACGTAGTGATTATATGAAAAAAGAAGACACAGAGGATCATGATGCCGAAACAAAACGCCACGACCGCTTCTTTAAAAAAGATGACAAGTAAGGAACTAGTCCCACGGGGCTGGTTCCTTTTTGTTTGGTGTAATCAAAATGCACTAGCTGTCATCTAACCAATTTAAAACCTTTGATTCCAAATTCACTTTGCTTCATTTTCAAATTTCAGTAAAATTTGAGCGATTTTTTTTGCTAACTCCGGAAGATTATCGAAGTCATTTTTTACCACGATTGCTTCCATCAAACCATCTATTCCATAATCAATGAATTCCAATTCAATCGGATCTAACTGTAAATTCTTATTCAATAACGATTTCCGGGTAAATTCATAAAACTTTTGCCGAAATAAATACGAAGAACTACTTCGAAACAGATTAGCAAAAAAACGTTGGTTGGTTTGAAAAAATTCTAACCAAATTAGCGTTTTGGCTTCCAACTGATTGGGATTTAAATCCTGACAAGCAGCAAATAATTGCTCAAGATAGGCGTTTAAAAATTGATCCATCAATTCATATTTATCAGAAAAATGTAAATAAAACGTTTTTCTGCCAATATTAGCTTCATCACAAATCATTTTAATGGTAATATCTTCTAAATCATTACGTTCTAGTAGTCGCTTAAAACTCGAAGCAATTGCTGTTCTGGTTTTAATTACTCGCCGATCCGTTGCCATCCAACCATCCTCTTCCTACCCACTTAGGATGCCAATGTGCATTAATTCAACTTTGGCAAAAATTGGGCATTGCATTAGTTTGCTTTTCAATTTATTATACTCTTGTGTAATAATTCATTGCAATGTAAAAAGGAGAGAAATAATGATTAAAAAAGAAAACGTTACATTTCCAGTTCGGGAATTGAATGACTTAGAAATGAAAGGCCAGCTATTTTTCCCAGCCGACTTCGATTCAACGAAAAAGCATCCAGCCATCGTAGTTAATCATCCTACTAGCAGTGATTTTAACCAGACATCCGGAAAAATTTATGCTACCAAACTGGCTCAACACGGGTGGCTTGCCCTAGCATATGATTCCCCTTATCAAGGTCAAAGTGCTGGTGAACCACATAATTCAGAAATTCCATTTGCGCGTACGGTTGGTGTCATCGCTGCCATTGATTTTTTGGACACGTTAGACTACGTTGATCATGATAAAATTGGCGCCATGGGAATTTGTGGCGGCGGTGGTTTCACGTTGAATGCTGCTAAAATTGATAAACGAATTAAAGCCGTAGCCGGAGTAGCTCCAGCTAACGTAGGGATGGTATACCGAGAAACTTTCGGACCTAATAACAATGCCTTAATTGACACCCTAAATGATATGGCCCAACAACGAACTGCCGAAGCTCAAGGAGCAGCAATTAAACATATTCCTGTTTTACCTGCTAGTCAAGAAGATCGGATTAAGGCCGGAATTACTGACGTCGATATTGAGCAAGCCATTGATTACTATTTAACCCCACGGGGCAATGATCAGTACGCTCCCAACCAATTTGTTTACACTAGCTTAGCCTTTGATTTCGGCTACGATCCATTAGCTCTAGCTGACAAATTGGCCACTCAACCGTTAGAATTAATCGTAGGAGATATTCCTGGTAGCTTTGCTTCCTATCGCTTTGCCTACGAATATTACGATCAGGCAGCCACTCAAGATAAGGAACTCACGGTCTTTTCTAACACGACTCACTACGATTTGTATGATCAGCCTGAAGCAACCGACAAAGCAGTCACTAAATTAGACGAATTCTTCACGGCTAAACTTTAATCTCAGCCTTTAAATTGAAAAGGATCATTGGAAAATATTTCCAATGATCCTTTTTTTATGCTTGCGTTTGTTGTTCAATCCAAGCCTCAATTTGGTCCTTACCTAACTTGGTTTTGGCTGAAAACATTACCAACGGTTCATCGTCTTCTAATTCCAGTTCCCGCCGTAACATTTGCTGTTGTTGGGGCACCTTACTTTTGGCGAGCTTATCTACCTTAGTGGCTACGTACAAAACGGGAATGTGGTAGTAGTCCAACCAATCTCGCATTTGTAAATCGTAGTCGCTCGGCTGGTGGCGGCCGTCAATCAGATTAATTACGCCACGCAGGGTTTCACGTTGAGTCAGATAGGTTTCAATCATCGTCGCCCACTTTTCGCGTTCCGTTTTGGAAACCTTAGCGTATCCGTAACCAGGAACGTCGACGAAGTATAACGCGTGATTAATTTCGTAAAAGTTTAACGTTTGGGTTTTTCCCGGTTGCCCTGAAGTATGGGCGTAATCACGTCGGTTAATCAACACGTTCGTTAACGACGATTTCCCGACGTTTGAGCGGCCCAGAAACCCAATTTCTGGATAACCAGTGGTCGGATATTGTTTCGGGTCGACGGCGCTCATGACTAAATCAACATCAGTTACTTTCATGTCAGTCCTCTTTCGCTGGCTATTTGACCTTCTTCTTTAAGACCAGTTTCGGTTCACTATGGTTCACCACCGTGTCCTTGGTTACAATCACTTCTTCAATATCTTTCCGACTTGGAATGATAAACATGATGTCTCGCATTACACTTTCGATAATCGACCGTAATCCCCGAGCTCCCGTGTTTCGACTAATGGCTTCTTGCGCCATTTCCTGCAGGGCTGGCTTTTCAAAGGTCAACTTAACCCCTTGCAGCGCTAAGAGTTTCTGGTACTGCTTGACTAAAGCATTCTTCGGTTCGGTTAAGATCCGCACTAGGTCTTCTTCATCTAATTTATTGAGTTCCGTTAGGATAGGCAGCCGACCAATGAATTCGGGGATTAAACCAAATTTCATTAAATCTTCTGGAATCACCTGTTGCATCAGGTCATCATCACTTTCAGCAATCACTTCTTGCCGGTTGGAACCAAATCCAATCGTTTGATCACCCAAGCGATGCTTAACAATGTCTTCAATTCCAGGGAAAGCTCCTCCAACGATAAAGAGAATGTTTTTAGTATCTACTTTAATAAAATCTTGTTGCGGGTTTTTCCGTCCTCCCTTTGGGGGAACGTTAGCAATCGTACCTTCTAAAATCTTTAGTAACGACTGTTGGACCCCCTCTCCGGAAACATCCCGAGTAATCGAAACGTTCTCGCTCTTTTTTGCGATTTTATCGATTTCGTCGATGTAAATGATTCCCTTTTCGGCCCGTTCCACGTCAAAATCAGCGTTTTGTAGCAATTTCAACAGGATGTTTTCAACGTCCTCACCCACGTAACCAGCTTCGGTTAACGTGGTTGCATCGGCAATCGCAAAGGGAACGTTAATAATGTTTGCCAGTGTTTGCGCGATGTACGTCTTCCCTGATCCAGTTGAGCCAATCATACAAATGTTACTCTTTTGGATTTCAGTATCTGCTTCTAAGGCCTGGTAAGCTTGCTGATCGCCATCCGTATCCTCTGCTTCATCATGATCCAAATCTTTAATTCGGAGGTAATGATTGTAAACGGCAACGGCTAAAGTTTTTTTTGCCTCTGTTTGGCCAATTACATAGTCATTCAGCTGTTCCACAATTTCTTCCGGAGTAAGCACCTTGATTTCTTCATCACTACCACCTTGTCCGCGTAGTTCATCAGAAATAATTTGGTTACATAAATCAATGCATTCATTACAAATGTAAACTCCAGGACCAGCTACAATTTTCTTCACCTGATCTTGGGTCTTACCACAGAATGAACAGCGCACTGCTTTGCTATTATCATCATCATCAAACATGTCTCTGTCCCCTTACTTTTCAATCTAAGTCAAAAGTGTCTTTCAAAACTATACCATAAAGCGGAGGGCTTGCAAAAAAGTTTGTTTACTCAAAAAAGACCATGTTAATCAACATGGTCTTTTAAAAGCAAAGTACTTAATTAGTCTTTGGTGTCGTCTTTACTAGAAGCTACTTGTTTAGCATCATCAGTAATTAGGTCAACAGCCTTTTCAATGGCAATGTCATGTTTCAACATGTCATCAGAGAGGGCACCACGAACGGCTTCTTCTTTCATTCCGTATTGTTCGGCCAAGTCTTTAACTTGCTTAGCAACTTCTTCGTCACTTGGTTCAATCTTTTCAGCTTTTACAATGGCCTCTAAGACCAAGCTCGTCTTAACCCGTTCTGGAGCCCCGGATTCAAATTGTTTCTTTAAGTCATCCTGGCTGGTTCCCGTTAACTTGAAGTACATGTCAGCAGAAATTCCTTGTTGTTGAATTCCCGCCAAGTATTGATCCATTTGCCGTTGTACATCTTCATCAAGCATTGCTTGCGGAATGTCCTTAACAGTTGCATTATCAACTGCTGCTTTAACAGCATCATTTTGTAATGCGTCGTGGGCACTAGTTTCTTTTTGTTCTTTAAGTTCTTTTTTAATCTTTTCTTTTAATTCATCTAAAGTGTCGACGTCTTCGTCAACATCCTTAGCAAATTCATCGTCTAGCTTAGGTAATTGTTTTTCTTTAACTTCGTGAATCTTAGTGTCAAAGATAGCTTCCTTACCAGCTAAATCTTTTTGCTGGTAGTCTTCTGGGAAAGTTACCTTAACTTGAACTTCATCATCAGCCTTGTGACCAACTAATTGATCTTCAAAACCTGGAATAAAGGAACCAGAACCAAGTTCTAGTGAGTAGTTGTTAGCCTTCCCACCTTCAAAATGATTACCGTCAATGGAACCATCAAAATCAATCGTAACCGTGTCACCATCTTTAGCAGGACGGTCAACCAAGACTAATTCAGCTTGGTTTTCGCGCATTGATTCCAGCTTAGCATCAACGTCCTTTTTGTAAACTCGAGTGTTTTGTTTAGGAACAGAGACACCCTTGTATTCACCTAATTCAACGTCAGGTTTAACACTAACTTCGGCTTTTAAAACCCATGGCTTACCTTTTTCCATGGATTCTACACTAATCTGTGGTTGACCAACTGCTTCAATCCCAGCGTCAGCTACTGCGCCTGCATATGCTGTAGGCAACAAAATGTTAAGTGCGTCTTGGTATAAAGCTTCCTCACCATACATTTGATTGAAGACCTGACGAGAAACCTTTCCCTTCCGGAAACCAGGAACGTTAAGATTCTTTTTGTTTTTTTGAAAGGCTTGGTCTAAACCAGACTTAATGTCGTCTAAACCAATTTCAAATTTTAATTCGCCTTGATTTGCTTCTTTTTTTAACCAATCTGCCATTTAAATTCCTCCAACATGAAAAAACAAACGTTTCTTCAAGTAATTAAGATACATTTCCATTTTAACGTATCCATCTAAAAATGTAAACATTTACAGCAATAGAAAAAGGCCGAAGACTATGTCTTCGACCTTTTTCAAAAGAACTATTAGTCGTCGATTTCAGTAACAGTACCGGCACCAACAGTGTGTCCACCTTCACGAATAGTGAACTTAGTTCCCTTTTCGATGGCAACTGGTTTCGTTAATTCAACGTGGAACGTAACGTTATCACCAGGCATAACCATTTCTTTGTCCTTGTCTAATTCAATCACACCAGTAACATCAGTAGTGTGGAAGTAGAATTGAGGACGGTAGTTTGAGAAGAATGGAGTGTGACGTCCACCTTCTTCTTTGGTCATGATGTACACTTCGGCAGTGAACTTTTCGTGAGTCTTAACTGAGCCAGGAGCTGCAAGTACTTGACCACGAACAACTTGTTCACGGTTAACACCACGAAGTAAGACACCAACGTTGTCCCCAGCTTCACCAAGATCAAGGGTCTTACGGAACATTTCAAGACCAGTAACAGTAGTCTTGATAATGTCAGGTACTAAACCAACGATTTCAACTTCGTCACCGACTTTAACAGTACCACGATCAATACGACCTGAAGCAACAGTACCACGACCAGTAATCGTAAATACGTCTTCAATAGGCATCAAGAATGGTTTGTCTTCGTCACGGTCTGGAGTTGGGATGTATTCGTCAACCGTATCCATTAATTTCATGATTTGTTCTTCAGCTTCTTTGTCACCGTTTAAGGCTTTCAAAGCGGAACCACGAATAACCGGAACATTGTCACCATCGTAACCATATTCTGATAATAATTCACGAACTTCCATTTCAACTAAGTCAATCAATTCGTCATCATCCACCATGTCAGTCTTGTTTAAGAAGACGATGATGTAATCAACACCAACTTGCTTAGCTAAAAGGATGTGTTCACGAGTTTGTGGCATCGGACCATCAGTTGCCGCAACAACTAAGATAGCACCATCCATTTGAGCAGCACCAGTAATCATGTTTTTAACATAATCGGCGTGTCCAGGAGCATCGATATGAGCGTAGTGACGCTTTTCAGTTTCGTATTCGATGTGGGCAGTATTAATAGTAATACCACGTTCTTTTTCTTCTGGAGCAGCATCGATATCAGCAAAGTCTTCAGCCTTAGCTAAACCTTTTTCTGACAATACTTTTGAAATTGCTGCAGTTAAAGTAGTCTTCCCGTGGTCAATATGGCCAATCGTACCAATATTAACGTGGGGCTTTGTTCTTTCGTAATGTTCTTTTGCCATTATGAAACCCTCCTATGATTTTCGTAAGACGTTCTTTGGATAAACCCCAAAGTATCTTTACCCCTATTATACAGCATAACGGGAAAAGATAAAGGGATTACCTCAAAGAATTCACTATCATATTATATCTACTGTTTCTCGATTTGTAAACACTTAAACCTTGGTTTTAATCAATTAAATTCGTCATTAGCTGGTCCACGGTCTTTAGCCATTTCTCGGCAGAGGCCCCATCACTTTCAAGCTTCTTCCCCTGAGCCTGTCGTTCAAACTGTACCAACCATTGTTCGGGATTATCAACTATATCATCCACGAAGGGATAGAGGTTTTGTAGTTCTACTTGAATCAATGCTTGCAGCTGTCCTTGTTTGATGGGGTCGGTGTGACCATAACGTTTTTCTAATAAATCCAGTAATTGGTGAAAAGCTTGACTTTCCGTACTATCGACTAATCGTTCCGGAACAACGGAATACTCATGATTATCAATCCATAAGAAGGAGACGTTGTCACTCATACGCAGGCGCATTAAGTTATTCAACAGTTGTAACCGCCACACGGGATGAACGTCTGCATCTACCAAATTTTTCCGGGTCGCTATGACATACTGATCTTTGGGTAACCGTTCCGCCTGAGAACTAATTTGTTGTTGTTCCACCACTGAAAAAGCCCCTAGGTGATTAAACTGCCTCACTAATCCCTCATTATTAGGAGCTGAATGTTCTGCCTGTTGCAGTTGAAATCGTTCAGAATCGGTTACAGCCAAAGGGAGCTGTGCCAAGATAATATGAGCTTCAATAAATCGATGGTCCGCTAGTAAAACTTCAAATAATAACGGTAGTTCTTCTCTGACAAAGTACGAAAAATGTTCGTCTACCAACCGATTAGCCGCTGTAATCTGGTGTTGTCTCATGAGGCTTTGCGCTAACGGAGCCAAAATCGCATCATCATCACTTTCATCATAAAGATCTAACAAAACAGCCGTGGCCTGAGCAATTTGGCCCACTTCCAAATCTGACTGGGCTTGTTTTAAGCGGTCTTGCTGTTGTTCATTCATCTTCACACCCCCCGATAAAACAAGAAAAGACTTGAGAGTTCCCAAATCTTTTCTCCTTATTTTTTCTTTTTGTTTTTAGCGTTCTTTGACCGACGATGGTGCTGATTAACTTCCATAATTACCGGTAAAATTACTGGTCGCCGATCTGTTTTCTTATAAAGAAAGGAACTTAACTTCTCACGGACATCTTGTTTCAGAAAGCCCCAGTCAAATTCTTTGTTATCTAAGTTGCTACGCACCGTTTTTTCAACGACGTCAGCTGCTTCATTTAAAAGCGCTTGATTGGATTGGGAGTAGATGAATCCGCGAGATGTTACCTTAGGCTTTTCCACAATTAACTTCTTCTTGCGGTCAATGGTTACTACTGCGATAAAGACTCCGTCCTGGGCTAGCACACTACGATCGCGTAGAACAATGTTACCAATGTCCCCAACCCCGATTCCATCAATCATAGTGTCAGAGGCAGAAACCGCTTGTGCCAGCTGCATTCCCTTTTCGTCAAACTCTATGACATCACCCTTGGCTGGCATTAAAACACGGTCAGCCGGGAAACCAGTAGCAAATACTGCATCAGCAGCTGCCTGAAGTTGGTGGTATTCCCCTTGAACGGGAATAAAGTATTCCGGATGAATCAAACTAGTCATCATTTGAATGTCGCTGCGCGTGGCATCACTAGCCAGGTTTAGATTTTCTCCAATGCTAGCAACCGTAGCGTCATCTTGGTAGATTAAGTCCCGAGTCTTAGCCCATTCATTATCCATCGAACGGAACGGATCGGTTGCTAGCAACACCAAGTCCCCACTTTGAATCTGAACTCGGGGATTCCGTTGACTAGCCATATCTTCTAACGAGCGCATTGCTTCCCCAGGTTGCCCGATGTGTAAAATAATCACTTGCTCGGGGTTCAATTGATTTAATTCTTTTTCTGATTTCACGAACAGGTGTGGTTCTGGATTGGTTACTTTTCCCAGCTCCAACGCCGTATCCAAAATCTCTTTAGATTTGTCGTTAGCAAAGAAAATCCGCCGATCAGTGGCTGCCGCGGCGTCAATGATTTCTTGGATCCGGAGCAGGTGATCTGCCAAACAAGTCACAATGATTCGACTTGCTTGAAAGTCAAAGACATCAACTAAGTAATCTCGGACCTTCTGCTCTTCAGCAACTGTCCCTTGATCTTCAGCATTGCGAGAATCACACAAGAGCGCTAGTACCTTGTGCTTGCCCACTGCTGCAATGGCAGCATAGTCAGCTTGGTACTCTGCAGGAACCGTTTGGTCAAACTTGAAGTCCCCGGTGTAGACAATACTCCCGAGGTCTGTTTGAATTGCAATCCCCACTGCGTCCGGAATGGAATGAGTTACGCCAAAAAAACTCACCGTTCCATCATCAAACACAATCTCACTACTATCACTAATGATGTGGAAATCATTAAATTTCTTAGCCTTTTTGTGTTTAGCAACCAACTTTTCCGCCAGCTTGATGGTCAGTTCTGTTCCAAAAACAGGTACGTCAAATTTACTTAAGAAGTATGGTAACGAACCAATCGAGTCCAATTGTCCAGAAGTTAGAAAAACACCCACAATCTTATCGGCATTTTCCTGTAAATAAGTGAAATCAGGGATGACGTAATCTACCCCCAGCATTTCATCAAGCGGAAATTTGGAGCCACAGTCTAAAATAAAAATGCTACTCCCATTAATTTCAATCGCAAACAGGTCTTTCCCCTCTTCACGAACCCCACCAAGGGGAATCACTTTAACGTTTTTTTTCATTAATTGTACACCTCAAATTACTAGTTCAAATTATTTTCAGAAGCAAAAGCTTCAAGCCGTCCCTAATATATCTAGTAACTAGTGTAACATACTCAACCAAAATTAGGCAGAAAAAAAGAGCCCCACACCAAGTGTTGGACTCTAAAAGGTCAGCGTTTTAACGACGAAGGCCTAGACTCTTAATTAATTCACGGTAGCTTTGTACGTCATTTTTACGTAAGTAAGCCAATAAGTTACGACGGTGACCAATTTTTTTCATTAAGCCCCGTTGTGAGTGAAAGTCCTTCTTGTGAACTTTCATGTGTTCGTTAATTTCATTAATGTCAGCAGTTAAAACCGCGATTTGAACTTCCGTTGAACCGGTGTCCCCTTCGTGTTTAGCGTACTTGTTAATGATGTCTGTCTTTTCTTCTTTAGTTAAAGCCATTTGCTTTTCCACCTTTCTTCTTCTAATCCCTTGTTCTGAGTATTACGTCAGTGACTCGTAAAACTAAGCACAAGTTACGCTATTAAGCGTACACTTTTTCGCTTCGTTACGCAACCCTCTTTGTTTAATCCCCCCGAAGTATTGCATTTAAAGCCACTTTTTTGTATAATTAGGCTTGTTAAACTGTGAAATAGATGAGATTATTTCACTAAGTGGAGGTGAATAAAACATGCCAGTTATTAAATCAGCAATCGAACGGATGAAGACCAACGAAATTGCCCGCAAACGGAATGCTTCTGAAAAGAACTCAATGCGGAGTGCCATCAAGAAATTTGAAAAGGCTAGTGTAAATGGTGCTGAAGATATCGACCGGATCTACCGGGACGCCATCTCCGCCATTGACCACACTAAATCAAAGGGTCTCATCAAAGCTAACAACGCCAACCGGAAAAAGGCTCACTTAGCTCGCGTTAAAAACTCTTTATAAAAACAAAAAACACTTAGCAAAATTGCTAAGTGTTTTTTTGACTAAATTGAATAGCAAACATTTCAAAGAGCAGTTCGGGATTCACAGTGCTGCTTTTTAGTTTGTGCTCAATTTCAACTAACGCAGCAAAGGACTCTTCTAAGTAAGAAACGGAAAAGCGGGCAATCATTCGACTCGCAATTTTGATTCGGTACGGGTGAACCTTTAGCATTTGCGCCATGTGTGCTTGACTCTGACCGTGCTGCTGTAAAATCTTAACCTGCAACAACAACCGAAATTGCGACTCTAAAAGCGCATTGATCTTAATCGGGTCTTCGCGTTGCATCAGCAGTTCATGATAAAACTCAATTGCGGTATTAGTTTTGCCGGCGAGTAGATCATCGGACAAATCAAACACATTTTGCGTCGTAGACTTGGCTACCAACTGATTGACAGCATCCACAGTAATCACATGTTGCTCCCGACAAAATAAGAACAGCTTCTGCAGCTCGTTCATAATTAACGTCAGATCTCCCTGGGTGCGCGCAAACAGTTCGGACACCGCATCCGGCTCAATTTGATAATCTTGTTTTTGAATAAAGTGGCGGACAAACTCCGTCGTTTCTCGCTCTGAAATCGCATTTAGATCAATCAACGTCGCGCTCTTTTTTAGTTGTTTAGTAACCTTTTTCCGGTTATCTAACTTTTCATACGGAGCAAACACCACTAAGACGGTCGCGGGAGACGGATTTTGCAAATAAGCAGTTAGATCGTCTAATTCTTGCTTACCAGTTGCTTTCCCCTTCATGCCCGTCAAAAAGGCGGCATTTTGAATCACAACCACCCGTTGGTCACCAAAAAACGGAACCGATTGAGCATCGTTTAAAGCGTCCCCTAACGACGTTTCCTCCAAATCATAGGTGGCAAAATTCATCGTCCGTTCTTCTGTTGGAATTAACTGCTGAAGTCGAGATAAAATTTGATTCTCCCAGTAGTCACTCCGACCAATCACCAAATACAGAGGTTGCGGTGCCGTACTAATTTGTTCAATTATCTGACTGATTGCCATGCCTAATTTCCTTCCACTTGGTTTCAAATTCAGGTTCATGAAATAAGCCACCATACTGGTAACGAATCATACCCATCGTCTGGGTATTAAACAATTGAACGTGATGCCGTCGCATAGTGAGTAGCGTCTCTTGATTGGGATGACCGTACCGATTGTTCCGCCCAGCAGAAATAATGCCAATTTGAGGCGCAATTACTTGAATAAACGCATCCGCTGACGAGGTCTTACTTCCATGATGTCCTAATTTTAACACGTCCACTCGTAACTGCGGATAATGATTTAAGAGTTCATGTTCCTCGTCCTGCGGCAAATCACCCGTAAAGAGGAATTTTTGTCCGCCGAATTGTCCATACAGTACCATCGAATCCTGATTTTCGCCTAAGCCCGGTCGAAACGGGTGTAACACCTGTAACCGGGTAGCCGGAATCGTTTGTCCGGCTTTCACACTAAGCAACTGGGTCTGGTTTAAATACGGTTGGATCTTCCGCATAAAATGCTGATTTTGATCCATTCCCCACGGGATAAACACCCGTTTCACCTTAAACTCGGCTAAGAAACTGGTCAAATCTCCGACGTGATCCGCGTCTTGATGGCTTAAACAGATGTTATCAATCCGGCTAATTCCTTTGCTTTTTAGGTACGGAATCGTGGTAGTCGGTGCTAAGTGAACGGTCGGATGCCCCTGTTTAGCAAAGAAGTTGGGCTTACCCCCAGTATCAATCAGGGTTACGGAGTGATTTAACGGTTCACGAACCAAGATGCCATCACCTTGCCCCACATCAAAAAAACTGACTTCTCCGGTAAGGGGAAAATGAATTAGCAGGACCGTCACAACGACTAATCCACCGAGGCAGAGGCCCCGTTTCCAGCTCCACCGCTCCATTAAAAGGAGCAACAGCATGATGCTCACCAGGACTATCCAGCCCGGTGGTTGACCCAGTGTGATACTACCCGGTGCCGTCGCCAACCAGTTCGTAATCTGGCTAAACCACTGCAGCACGGTTTCTGTACCCCAAATGGTACTTTTAAACACCAGTTGCCACGCGTAATTAAGTAAGATTAACGGAAATAAGATTCCGGTAAATAACGGTACAAAAATCAGGTTAGCTGCCAACGACAGCCAATGCCACTCATAAAAATAAAATAGTAATAACGGCAGACTCACGAGGTTTAAAATCATAGTTTTTTTCAAGTTCCCAGCATCCCGACAGTAATACATCGTAAATGACAACAGGAATGACAGCTGAAAGCCTAGTTGTCCAACATTCCATGGATTAAGCAACAAGCAAATCATTAGCGTTAACGACCAGTAATCCAGTCCGCTTCTCTTCAACTTTCCGAGTTTAAACCAGTAACGTTGTTCCACGGTTAGGGTTGCCCTTAGTAAACCGATTGCCCCACCAGCCATGCCGCAGTAGAAAGGTAACAATAGCATTGCGCCACATTCGGACGCTTCCTTACGGAAATGCAACAGCGTCGCTACCCACATCCACAGGTTCAACAATACATAGACATGTAAGCCAGCTAAGCTAAATAAATGAATTAAGTTTAATTTCTTAATTCCGCTACTACTCTCCCGAAATTCAGCGGTCCGATCCCCAAACAAAAGACTCTGCACGTAACTACGTAATTGTTTTGGCATTGACGTTGCTTATGCTAAGCCCCATGCCCGACACTGATGAATCATTCCGGTCAGACTAGTAGTTGGTGCTGGTTGCACGCACGAGACATCACTAACCTGCAGGTCTCCGCTAATTCCCTGGCTGCGCGCATAACCCAGTGAATCAAAAGCGCCCCAATTTGAAGCTGTTTGGGTCACACTCAAGGTACCAGTAACTTGCAACCGAACTCGCTTCGTCGTTTGCAATGCAACCTGATTTTTTAAGGGCCGCCCGTGAAAAAAGATCCGTTGGTGGTTAGCTAACTCCCCGATCCCACGCAAACTCATTTTGGTATTAACCACTTGATCTGGAAAAGCAACCAGTTCGAGGGTTTGCACCCGCCCGACTCGTGCTTGCATTTGTCGGGTTTGGTGTTGCACCGTCTGTTGGGCCTGCCAGCCAACTGTAAGCGGAATCACTAAGTTGAGTACATTCAACCACCAAAAGTGGCGTAAGTGAAGCCGCCAGATTCGCAATAACCAAATGCCCGTTAAAAATAGTCCGCTTGGGATATCCACCATCATGGTCCACATCGTTAGTACCCATAAAAAGGCCGTAAAGACAAAAAAATTTGGTTTAATCGTTAGTCAATGGAAAAGTAATCAGCCAGTGGTGAATCTTCTAGTTGGTGATGGTCGAGCTCGATTTTTTCGACCACCACACCCTCTTTACGTAAGAGTCGTTCTGCGTACTCATTGTTGTGATATTCACGCAGATACTTAATTTTTTTAATTCCAGCCTGCAGTAACATCTTGGTACATTGCAAACACGGAAAATCCGTTACATAAATTTCAGCTTGATCGGTTGATTCTCCAAACTTGGCACACTGTAACACGGCATTCATTTCAGCATGAATAGTCCGCTCGCAATGACCGTTCACAAGATAACAACCCACATCAATACAGTGATCATCACCAGAGACAGAACCATTATACCCGCCGGCAATAATGCGTTTATTCCGCACTAAAACTGCTCCCACGGACAACCTTTCACAGGTACTGCGGCTCGAAATTAAGACTGCTTGTAACATGAAATATTGATCCCACGGAATTCTCTTGTTTGCCATTGCTGTTCCTCCATTTTAGCTTCGAATGGTTTCAGTATACCAAGAAAAGCGCTGCGATTCATGATTAAACCGTTAGGGAATTTTGCAATTGCGTAACTGTTTTCGACCCAAAGCCCGGCACATTTTTCAGATCATCCACCGCTTTAAACGACCCAGTCTGTTGCCGATACGCAATGATTTTTTCTGCCTTTTTAGCTCCTACTCCAGAAATCGACTGGAGTTGGGTGGCATCTGCCTGATTCAAATTAATCTTACCGGTACTACCCGATCCAGCCAGTGTAGCGGCGTTACTTGCTGGAGCTGCTGAACCAGCCTGTGCATTACTAGGACCAACTGGGGGTTTCTCACCCTGATTGGGCACGTACAAAATCGTTTGATCAGTTGCCTTTTGAGCTAGATTGACCTGATTGGCGTCCGCACTTTCCAAAAATCCCCCAGCCAGTTGGATGATTTTATCGACCCTTGTATCCGGTGCCACTTGATAAACTCCGGGTTGCTTAACTGCCCCTTTCACATCAACCACCACATTTCCCGTTGGCTTTGCTTTTACCGGTTTGGCAGTAGCTTTTTCCTTGGATGCGACTGCAGTTGCTGGAGTCGTCTTTATTGCAGGAGCTGGCGTTGCCGTTTGATTGCTCCACCAAAAAATACCCACGCAGAGCAACCCGACTAACCCTCCAACTCCCACTAAACTTCCCTTCCATTTCCAAGCTAACTGCTCCCACCATTCGCTGATTCTTTCCATTGTTTCCACCCCTTTCTCTTAATTAGATACGAAAAAAAGCTAATCTTCCGTTAGGAAAACCAGCTTTTTGCAATTTAGTGCGTTTCTAAATAATGTAGGGCTTGGTCAAACGACGTTACTGGCACCACTTTCATTCCTGGTGCGTACTTTTTGGCCGTTTCCTTGGCCACCTGATAGTTGGTTCTGTGTCCTTCTTCTAAGGCCAGGTTCATCTTCGTAGGTTTAACGTACGGGCAGAAGAACACCTTGGCCCCACTCTTGTTGGCAGCAATAATCTTCTTATCTACCCCACCAATTTCACCCACTTGACCGTTAGTGGCAATCGTTCCAGTTCCGGCAATCTTTTTAACGTTATACTGCTTATGCGTTAGTTGACTGTAAACTTGCAAGGCAAACATCAAACCACCAGAAGGACCTCCAATTTGACCAGGTTGAATTTGAGCAGTTGGATCAGTCTTAATTGACATATCATCAATCATAGTAATTCCGATTCCATTAAATCCCTTTACAATTTCTCGTTTTTGCCCTTTCACCACCATCTGGTGTCCGTCGCGCTTAAAAGTAATTGTCAGCGGGGCATTTTCAGGTAAACTCTTAATATAATTTACGTATTCAGTACTCTTCGTCAATTGCTTCCCATTCACGGATTCCACCAGATCAGCGGGACGAAGTCGGTTCTTAAAGTCTGACTGAGGGAAGACGTTTAAAACGTAAACTCCATGGTAACTTTTAGTGACAGAGCGATTCGCGTATTGGTATCCCACGGTAATCGCGTTGTTAATCGCACTGTCCATGTAAACCTTTTGAACGTTGTTAAAATCAGCGTTATTTTGGCCACCAGTTACTGAGTTCTGGCTCTGAATGTCAATGTGGGGATCAAAAATTTTCCAAACGTAGGAATATGGATGAGCCTGAGAGATGGAAACCGCTGTAATCATAAACTCGTTGTGCTTCAGCGGCTTCTCACCCTTAATTTTAACCATTGGTTGAATGTTAATTGCTTCTCCTGGGGCCTCCACGACCTTGTTCAACGGCCAGAAAAAAAACCATAACACGGCCACTAAAAAGGCCGCCACGACGAAGGCCGAAGCCGTCTTTTTATTTTTTTGCCAAAATTTACGCATGATTACTCCTTTCTTGCAGTGCCCGTGCTACGGGATCCGGTACAAACTTATGTACATCTCCACCAAACGAATTAATTTCTTTCACCATGGAAGAGGAAATTAACTCGTAATTACGATTAGCAAACAATAAAATTGTTTCAATTTGTTCATCTAGTAAACCATTCAAGTTGGCAATCTCTTGTTCATACACAAAATCCCGAGAATCACGCGTTCCGCGCACTACAATGTTGGTGTGTTGTGACTTCACGAATTCAGCCGTCAACCCACTGTAACTAGCAACGCTCACATTGGTAATTCCTTGGGTACTTTCCTTAATCAGAGCGATTCGTTCATCTACGGAAAACAAACTTTGTTTACTGGGATTCATCCCAATTGCCACAATTACATGGTCAAAAATTTCACTGGCCCGCTTAATAATGTTTAAGTGTCCGTTGGTTAACGGATCAAAACTGCCGGGATAAACCGCCGTTTTCATGATGTTATTCCTTTCCTTGATAGATGGTGACTAACGTCAAACCGTAATCTTTCTGCCGTATGAGTTCGTAATGTTCTACTGCTTTTAGATCAGCTGTATGGTCGGTTTCACAAATCACCAGCCCTTTCGGTCGGAGTAAGTGTAAATCCCAAATTTCTGCCAATTGATTGGTCATTTGTTGGGCTGCGTACGGCGGATCCAAAAAAATAACGTCAAACCGATTGTCTTGCTGAGCTAAGGTTTGCAATGCCTTTTCCGCTGGCATCTTCCACACGATCACCGTTTGGTCTGGGTCGTTAACCATCGCTGCGTTTTGTTTAATCGTTTTAATGGCCGCAAACTGACGATCGACTAAAACCGCACGTTGCATTCCTCGTGATAAAGCCTCCAAAGCGACAGCTCCTGAACCGGCAAAGAGGTCCAAGAAAATGCCACCATGAAAATATGGTCCAATCATATTAAAAATCGATTCTCGTACCTTGTCAGTCGTTGGGCGGGTCTTATTTCCTGGAACCGGATGTAATTTGCGTCCCCCGTAAGTCCCTGCAATAATCCGCATGCCTATCCAGCTCCTTCCACCGTCTGGTTCAAGTCTTCAAATTGAAACGATAGGGTTTTCGTCGGCACTAAATCAACTTTCTTAACCATCCGGAGTTGATTAAGTTCCTGCATAATCTTATTTACATCCGCCTGTTGAACATACAAGATTGCATAACGCATCCGACGCGAAACGTAGCGAACGTCTCCAAAGCGTTGCAACGTTTTGGCCTGTTTGATGGAAAACAAAGAAACTAATAATTCCGTTCGTTTTTCCATAATTAGTCCCCTCCTAATTTCGTAAACTGCGTAAGCGCGGCACACGTTGATCACGAATCCGCTGCTCATTATGGCTAATTTTCATTACCAAGCCTAAGCACAAGCTTAAAGTAATGATACTGGATCCCCCATAACTAATAAAGGGTAACGTTACCCCCGTTAACGGGACAAAACCAACTGCTCCTCCAGCATTAAAAAGTGTTTGAATCATTAGGTATGCGGCCGTTCCATAACAAATCGTACTGTAATAAATGTTAGTGGTTCGAATCCCAATCTTAATTGTCCGTGCTATCAGAATGAACAATAGCGCTAAAATCAAAACCACCCCAACTAATCCAAGCTCCTCTGAAATAATGGGCAAGATAAAGTCGGTATTCGGTTCGGCCAAATATCCCATTTTTTGAATTGAATTACCAAGTCCGCGACCAAACAAACCACCGTTACTAATGGCATAGTAAGAATTAATCAACTGTTGTCCAGAACTCTGAGCGTGCAAGAACGGATCGGCAAACGAAACAAACCGTTGAATTTTATAATTACTACTATTATCGGCAAATTGAATAATCCAACTTCCCGCTAAATGCATCACCATTAACGGTAATACCAGACAAAAGCTCACGATTCCCACCACAAGTTTGGGAGCCGTACTGGCTGCTAGAAACATAATGACAATAATGAAGAGGTTAATTGCAAACCCACCGGTATCTGGTTGAGCTAATACTAAGAAAAGAATCAAAATTGGTAAAAACAATGGTTTTAGATTATAGGTAGTTGCCCGCCAGAGTCCTTCTTGGGCGATAATACTCGACCGCTTATTAAAGAAGTTCGCAAAATAAATGATGAAGTAAAATTTACAGAGCTCCGCTGGCTGCAAGTTAATCGGTCCCAAGTTAATCCACCCAGCAGCTCCATTAATCTTTTTACTAACAAAAAAGACCCCAATTAACAAGACCACTAGAATGCCACTAAACACCATGATAAAATAGACGTTTTGAAAAATTTTTAGTTTAATGCGATACATCAAAAACATCAAAATCATCGCAATCGCGACAAACCCAATTTGTTTATAAAGATAGGCGGTCGCAAAACCTCCGTGGGTCAGTCCGATTCCAGCACTTGAAGAATAGACCATGACAATTCCAATGCCACAAAGCAATAAATATGGGAAAAATAGATACCAATCTAGTCCTTTAAAAAACTTCTTCATCGTTCATTCTCCGACTTCCTTTTTTAAATTCAGTACTTTCATTGTACTATAAATTAACGTACTTTCAGCAAGAAAACTATTTCAATTTTTTAGTAAGTACCGTACAAAAAAAGACCACCAATAATGGCAGTCTTTTTGCGTTTAATTAACGGTTATGTTTTTGCTTCTTCGCAGCTTTTTCCCGTTCGTTCGTGTTCAAGATACGTTTCCGTAAACGAACGTGGTCTGGCGTAACTTCACAAAGTTCATCACTGTTCAAGAATTCCAAGGATTCTTCTAAAGTCAAGTGCACGGGTGCCTTAACCTTGGCAATATCTTCAGAACCAGCGGCCCGGACGTTCGTTTGGTTCCGACCTCTCGTGATGTTCACGGAAATATCGTTATCCCGGGAGTTTTCCCCGACAATCATTCCTTCGTAAACTTCCGTACCTGGATCAGTAAAAATCTTACCCCGGTCTTGCACAGCCATGATAGCGTAAGTGGTTACCTTACCAGTGTTAATTGAAACCAAAGTTCCGTTCCGACGACCTGGGTCCCAGTTCTTAACTACGGGAGCATACTTTTCAAAACTGTGGTTCATGATTCCATATCCATGCGTTAAAGACAGAAATTGCGTGGAGTATCCGATTAAGCCTCGAGATGGAACCAAGAAACTGAGTCGGGTTTGACCGTTACCGACACTTTCCATGTTTTGCATTTCCCCTTTACGTTGGGAAAGGGTATCAATGATGGCCCCGGAGTACTCTTCTGGAGTATCAATTTGAACTGATTCGTATGGTTCGCATTTTACTCCGTCAATTTCTTTGTAAATAACTTCGGGACGAGAAACTTGTAATTCAAAGCCTTCCCGCCGTAAAGTTTCGATCAAGATGGACAAGTGCAATTCACCACGTCCAGAAACCAACCAAGCACCTGGATCATCAGTGTCTTCCACTCGGAGAGAAACATCAGTGTGCAATTCCCGTTCAAGCCGGTCAATTAACTGCCGCGCCGTCACGAACTTACCGTCTTTACCTACAAATGGCGACGTGTTCGTTCCAAACGTCATTTGCATGGTTGGCTCGTCAATCCGCAAGATTGGAAGTGGTTCTAATGCATCTGGGGCAACGACCGTTTCTCCAACGTTAATGTCTTCCATTCCAGATACCGCAATCAGGTCTCCGGCCTTGGCTTCGGTGATGTCAACCTTGTTCAAGCCGACAAATCCCATGATCTTTGTCACCCGGAATTTTTGTTGGGAACCATCCAACTTCATTACGACCACGTTGTCACCAACTTTAATCTTGCCCCGAAAGACCCGACCAATTCCGATCCGACCCACGAAATCATCGTAATCAAGCATGGCAACTTGGAATTGTAATGGATCTTCTGAGTTATCGATTGGGGCAGGAATGTTGTCTAAGATGGTGTCAAAGATCGGCTTCATCGTGTGTTCTTGACTATCAAGGTCAGGATCAAGACTGGAAGTCCCGTTCATTGCTGAAGCGTATACCACTGGGAAGTCTAATTGACTTTCGTCAGCCCCTAATTCAATGAAGAGGTCCAAAACTTCGTCAACCACTTCTTCAGGACGAGCACCGGGCTTATCCACTTTGTTGATTACTACGATGGGCGTCAAATGTTGGTCCAAAGCCTTTTTCAGCACGAACCGCGTTTGTGGCATCGTACCTTCAGCAGCATCAACCACCAAAAGCACCCCATCAACCATCCGCATAATCCGTTCTACTTCACCACCAAAGTCGGCATGTCCGGGAGTATCCAAGATGTTAATTTGTTTGCCATCGTACTTAACGGCCGTGTTCTTTGATAAAATGGTGATTCCACGTTCCCGTTCAATCGGGTTCGTATCCATGGCCCGGTCTTGGATTTGTTCGTGACCATCTAACGTGTCAGATTGCTTTAAAAGTTCGTTAACCAAGGTCGTTTTACCGTGGTCAACGTGGGCAATAATGGCAATGTTTCTAATATCATCTCTTGTTTTCAAATGTGGTTCCTCCTCCAAAGCATAAAAAAAGCCAACAACTCAATTTAATCGTAACAGTCAGATAAAAAGCCGTGACACCGTCACAGCCTCTCCGCACTCCATATTAACAATGTAAAATCGTTCGATGCTCTTCTATTCGCTGTTAAAACTATTGTCAAGCATAGCACATTAGTCTCGTTACAGTCAAACTAATTAATCTTAATCCATTTTGCCTGTGGATTGGCTTCAACCTGCTTTAACACCTGATAAACGTCAAAGCCTGAATTACGTTCAAACTCCCGCCGCAGCTGATTTTGTTCCGTCCGCGCCGGATTAATTTCCTGAAATCGTTGAAAACTTTTAACCAATTGTTCTCGTTTTACCCCGTGAGACTGTTCATAGGCCCGTTCCACGTTCCGGAAAAACTCCGTTACATCCGTCAGTTCGACAACCGACCAATCTTCGACGACTGGATAACTATAGGTATCGTTAGTGCGTTTCTTCATGCTGACTTTCCTTCTTAATTGCTTCGATAATTTCCGTTGACCAGTTTGAATTATAGTCCAGTTCTTCTGTTTCAGCATCCGATAGCTTAACCGGCAACTCGTGTGATAACCCACCCTGATTAATCAGTTTGGGCATCTGGTTTAGCGCAATTTGGTCACTCTTTTTTTCTAAACTAACCACTGGTTGCACAGTGGAATCCGCTCCGATGAGACATAGCAAAAGCTTTACAACCGCTTGAATTTGTAACACCTGATTGACAACAATTTGCGGATCCGTAACAACTTGTTGCAACTTGCCAATCAAATCAGTGTCATAATTATTCGTCGGACTTGCCACGTAGGATAACAATGATGATGAGCCCACGTAAATTCGATTCCAAGCCAAAACACAATTGGTGTTCAAGCCACAGGCGCTCACGTTGATGTCTTCATCAGAAACGTTAAAATTTGCAATCAATTGTTCCCTTAGCATTAACGAAACTGGCACGTTGCCCACACCCATCAGCTTATTCACATCAAGGCCAGAGAAAGAGGCCAAGAAATACAAAAAGATTTCATCGTGAGGCGCATCCACAATGATTTTTCCCTGAAAAGCGCGTTCCATCACGTCGTTAATCATCAACCGTAATTCATCGATTGCAGGCACTAATACCGGGGCAATCTTTGTAGCTTCTGTCTCTAGCTGGGCATAAAAATCAAGGCTCGGCACATAAATTAGTGTATCAATCATGCTCAAGTCCGCATCTGCCTCTAATTTTTTTGTCCGAAAGTGACGACAAGCTCGGGAAATAATAGCTTCTGCTGCAAAACTTTCCTCGTCTAACAAAACCGTCACCGGTAAATCCAGCATGGCAAGCGCTGTCAGTAGTTGGTGAACCCGCATGGGTGCTCCTGTAATTAAGATTGGGACTTGCATCCTTCTCATCTCCTAAAGATTGGTTTATCGTTTCGTTTTTTTGTTAGTAATAAACTAACATTAAGTTAAGATTTTGCAAAGTTTTTCGTAAATCGTTGCAAAGATTTGTTTTGCAAGCGTGCAGCCGCTAGCCTATAATGAAGTACGGATTATAACAACGAATGGAGGCTTTTACCTTGTATTTAATGAAAGATATTACCCGGGATGGTAACCCCGTCTTGCGCAAGCAAGCGAAACCGGTCCAGTTTCCCCTTAGTGACGAGGATCGCCAGCTGGGTGAAAAAATGATGCAATACCTAGAAATTAGCCAGGATGAAGAACAATGTAAAAAATACCACCTGCGAGCTGGAGTCGGTTTGGCTGCGCCCCAAGTGGGTGTTTCCAAGCTAATGGCAGCGATCCTAACTCCACCGGAAGAAGAAGGTCAGGAATCCCCGTTCAAAGCCATCATAGTGAATCCGGTGATTGTCTCAAATTCCGTCCAACAGGCTGCCCTTACCGTGGGTGAAGGCTGTCTTTCGGTCGATAAAGACATTCCAGGTTACGTACCGCGTTCTGACCGAATTACCGTTGAATATCAAGACCTAGATGGTGAAAAACACCGCGTCCGGCTAAAACACTATCCGGCCATTATTGCCCAACATGAGATTGACCATCTGCACGGTACCCTTTTTTACGATCACATCAACAAACAAGATCCGTTCGCAAAAGAGGATAACGAAATCTTTATTGAATAGTCGAAACAACTGCATAAAATAAAAACGTTTCCCTTCGTGTTGAAGAGAAACGTTTTTATTAATCTAATCGATGTAAATCAGTCACGTATTCCTGAGTGGCTCGGTTGGCAAGATCGGCCACGTCAAAAGAGAGCTGATCTTGGTTAATCCAACAATCGGTCACCAATAACCGGGACCGCCCACCCGGCGTTACGTAGCCATCTGCCCGAGCTTGCCGTTCCAAAGCATCTGCTAACAATTGCGTGGTTTTCACTTCACCAGGGTATTGCTGCAGAGCACAACGATACTCAAAGACCATGATGCCCCGGCCCCATACTTCATCTAAAACCTTGGCGCGCACTAACTCTCCTACCACTAACTGACCAGTCGGATTCTGCAAAGTGGTCAAGGTTTTATTAACCTCTTGATCCACTAACGCCCGCACCTGGCGTTGATGGCGTTTATTCGGCAGCGTGACCAAGAAGTGATGCAATACATTATAAATCACCAGAGCAATCAAAAGCCCCAGGACTAGTTCAATTCCCGTCTTCATTTTATTTCTCCATTTGTCTATCATTACCATTCTCATTCTAACAGAAAACGCTCCGTATATACTTGCATCATAATCTATGATAGAATTTAAGCAGGAGTTGGTCTACCAACGAACAGTTCGACACAAAAAACTAAGTAACTGAATTAAAGGAGTAATGATTGTGATTTACAAAGTATTATACCAACCAAACCCACAGGAAAATCCCAAACGGGAAGCAACAAAGTCGCTCTACTTAGACGCCCCAACTCAAGCAGAAGTTCGTGATTTGATTGCTGAAAACACCGACTACGTGGTGGAATTCATCCAACCGTTAGCGGGTAAAAAGCTCGAATTCGAACAACAAGAACCAGATTTTAAAATTACGGAGTTTAATAAATAATGAATAAACTAAACGTCAAAAACAACGAAACGGCGATTTATGGCGTTGGTGGTCTAGGCGAAATTGGAAAGAATACCTACGGAGTCCAATTTCAAGATGAAATTATCTTAATTGATGCTGGGATTAAGTTCCCAGAGAGCACTCAACTCGGGATTGATTACGTCATTCCTGATTATCAATATCTAGTGGAAAATCAGAATAAAATTAAAGCCTTGGTGATTACCCACGGTCACGAAGACCACATCGGTGGGATTCCTTTTATTTTGAAAGCCATCAACGTTCCAGTGTACGCTGGTCCGCTCGCCCTCGCCCTTATCAAGGGAAAACTTGAGGAACATGGCATGCTCAAGCAAACCGAATTGCATGCTATCGACGAAAACACGGTCTTAAAGTTTAAGAAAACCAGTGTTTCGTTCTTCCGTACGACTCACTCCATCCCGGACGCTCTAGGGGTGGCTGTGCACACTCCTGACGGTGTGATTGTTGAGACTGGGGACTACAAGTTTGATTTGACCCCAGTGACGAACACTCCACCAGATTTACAAGCAATGGCTAAACTCGGTGAAGAAGGAGTACTGTGCCTGATGGCCGACAGTACTAATGCCGAAAAGCCCGTCTGGACCAAGTCCGAACGCTACGTAAGTGATTCAGTCCGTAAAATTTTTAAACGCGTCGACGGTCGAATTATCTTCGCTACCTTTGCCTCGAACCTTTCGCGGGTCATGACCGCCATCGATGCCGCCTACAAAAACGGTCGCAAAATTGCCGTCTTTGGACGGAGTATGGAAGCAGCCGTGGTGAACGGCCGCGAACTGGGTTACATTAAGGTCCCTGACAAAGCGTTCGTGGATGCCAACCAACTGAAGTCCTTACCGGCCAACAAAGTTATGATTCTTTGTACTGGATCCCAAGGAGAACAAATGGCAGCTCTCTCGCGAATTGCCAACGGAACCCACCGCCAAATTTCGATTGAACCGGGCGATACGGTAGTCCTTTCCAGTAACCCTATTCCGGGAAACGTCTTAAGCGTGAACCGGGTTATCAACGAATTAGAAGAAGCCGGCGCTACGGTAATTAAAGGTTACGAAAACCACATCCATACCTCTGGACACGGTGGTCAAGAAGAAGAGAAACTGATGATTCGGCTGATGAAACCGAAGTTCTTCGTCCCGATTCACGGGGAATACCGGATGCAAAAAATCCATATGGGTCTCGCCGAACAGTGTGGGATTCCGAAGGACCACTGTTTCATTCTCAGAAATGGTGATGTGTTAGCTCTTACCAAAGATAGTGCGCGAATGGCTGGGAACTTTGCGGCCGGAGACGTGTACATCGATGGAAATGGCGTTGATACCGTTAACGAAAAGGTCATCAAGGATCGCCAACTCCTCTCAGAGGAAGGTCTCGTGGTGGTAGTGGCCACCATCAACCTCAAGGACCGCGAAATTCAATCTGGTCCCGACCTACTCTCACGTGGTTTTGTGTACATGCGTGAATCCGGTGAACTGTTAGATCAAGGGCGGAAACTCGTCTTTCGAACCATTCGTCGCGCCATGAACAACAAAAACGCTAGTGAAAAAACGATTAAAAAGGCCGTGATTAACGAACTGTCGAACTTCCTTTACGAAAAGACGGAACGCCGGCCGTTGGTCTTACCAATGTTAATCATGAATAACACGAATCAAAAATAAAACTTAGTCGAACAAAATAAAACACCCACCGAACGATTATCTCTGTTCTGTGGGTGTTTTTGGATTAAACTAATTTATCCATATTATCTGAGTATAGTTAGATATCAAATTAGTTATGTTATAATTAAATTTACACTAATAAAGGAGAATTTTCATGTGGATTTTAATTATCATCGACATCATCTTGATCCAAATTTTCTTATCTCGACAAGTTAAGTTTCCGGTACTCGGGTTCATTTTACCCGTCCTCTACTTGATCTATTCCGTTTACATGATGTTTACCACCTATACCAGTCTTTGGATGGGGCTCTTACTGCTCATCGGAGGCGAAGCGGTCTTATTAGACATCCAGTATCAGGCATTTACGAAGCAAAAAAAGGCAACCAGCAACGAAAAGTAAACAACTAGTGGAGCTTTAATTCACAATTTCTTGGAATTAGGGCTCCTCTTTTTTATTGCCAAAATAAAAAACGCCCCACCAAGCAAGCGCTCGATGACAGGCGTCATATTAAAAGCAATTAGTCTTTAACAATCCGGTCAATTTCAGCTAATTCATCAGCCGTAAAGTCCAAGTTATCCAAAGCCTTCAGGTTATCTTCCAAATGTTCTACTTTGGAAGCACCCGTAACCACACTCGTAACCGTTGGATCATGTAGTAACCAAGCCGTCGCCATTTGAGCTAAGGTTTGGTTCCGGTTCTGGGCTAAGTTATTCAACTGGTTCAACTTCTTCACAGCTGCATCTTCCCCTTTATCTAGGATAAAGCTGTTCGTGAAGTGCAGATGAATGTCGTCCGGAATTCCGTTCAGATACTTGTCAGTCAGTAATCCTTCGGCCAATGGACCATAAGCCACTAACCCATCGTGGTTATCAGCCAACGTTTGCAACGTGCCGTCGTTTTCTGGATCACGGTTCAACATGTTGTAAGAACTTTGGTTGACCACAAACGGCGTATGCAATTCCTTGAACAGTTCAATCATCTTAGCGGTTTGCGGACCATCGTAATTTGAAATCCCGATGTAAAGGGCTTTTCCAGCTTTAACTAACCCGTCTAAGGCTTCCGCGGTTTCTTCTAAACGAGTATTTGGATCAAACCGGTGGCTGTAATAAATATCCACATAATCCAAGCCCATCCGTTGCAAACTGCGGTCTAGAGCAGCCACCAACGTCTTTTTCGACGAGAAGTTTCCATAAACCCCCGGCCACATGTGGAATCCAGCCTTGGTCGTAATGATTAATTCATCCCGGTACGGCTTTAAATCCCGCCGGTATACCTGGCCAAACATTCTTTCAGCAGCACCAGAACCCGGACCATAGTTGTTGGCAAGGTCAAAGCTGAAAATCCCACGGTCAAAAGCTGCCAGCATAATCTTTTCACTGTCCTGGAAGTTCGCATCATCACCAAAACTGTGCCACGTTCCAAACGATAAAGCAGGCAATTGCAGACCAGAGTTCCCGGCCCGACGCACCTTCATATTGTCATAACGTTGTTCGTTTGCTTTATATACCATCCGTAGTTCCTCCTCTAAATAAGCGATGAGTGGATTTGTGTTCTTGAATCAATTTTAACGCATTCCCCAGTAATTCCCCAACCGAGATCACGGTTAATTTTGGTAATTGATCCGGATCAGAAATCACAATCGAATCTGTCACAATCACTTGAGAAATGTTGGGGTCATTCAAATCAACTGGTTTTCGGTTCGCAAACACGGGATGCGTGGCTACCGCAATCACATCTTCCGCGCCCGCCGTCTTCAAAGCAGCGGCCGAAACCTTCATCTTCCGACCGGTCACAATCAGGTCATCAATCACAATTGCATTTTTTCCAGCAACGGAACCAATTACAGAATCCGGGATGTGGTTTGATGAATCCGGTTCCCGGTTATCAACAATCGCAATCGGCAGGTCCAGTAAGTCAGCAATGATTCGAGCTCGACCCACCCCATTATGATCAGGAGCGACCACCACGGCATTTTCATCTAAATATTGTTCGTGAAGATAATTGCTAATCAACCGACTTGGTTGCAAGTGATCCACGGGAATGTCAAAGAAGCCTTGAATCTGGGCAGCGTGTAAATCAAGCGTAATCACGCGGTTAATCCCACTGTCCTGCAAGATTGACGCTAACAACTTAGCAGTAATGGGCTCACGCGACCGTGCCTTGCGATCCGAACGTGAGTAACCGTAATACGGGATCACCACGTTAATCGTGTGGGCACTCGTCCGGCGCACTGCATCAATCATAATCATCAGTTCCATGAAATTCATATTCACGGGGTTTGACAACGATTGAATGATGAAGACATCCTTCCCCCGGACACTTTCATCGATGGAAATCTTGATTTCGCCATCACTAAAGTGGTTGATGGTCGCCTTTCCCATCGGCATTCCACTCACTTGCGCAATTTTTTCAGAAAGCGGACGATTGGAATTTAAGGCAAAAATAACTGGCTGTGGTTTTGTAGTCACAATGCTGGTTCCTTTCCAAATTGAGAAATAAACTTCACCTTTAATTATAATCAACTTACTCGAGTTTAGCACCCAGAAAATCCTGTGGAGTCACTCCCTGCATCCCAATCATGGGATCGATAGCCTGGCGTTCAATCGCTTGGACCGTTAAAATGGTTGTTTCTGGGTCTTGCTCTGCGGTTGCGGTGGAATCTGAAGTAGTTTGTGTAGCAGGACTAGTCGTCTCCTCCGCTTCTTCGGTTTCACCAAATGCCGATCGTAATCGATCCGGCAAGCCAGTCTTTCGCCGACTCGCCTCGCGTTCCAAAGCCGCCGCAAAGACCGAGGCATCGCCGACCATGACCAGCTTGCTAGCGGCCCGCGTCACAGCTGTATACAACAGATTCCGGTCTAGCATGCGCCGATACGGTGCCACCACGGGCAGAATCACCATCGGAAACTCACTTCCCTGCGCCTTGTGAATCGAAGTACAGTAGGCCAGCGTCAGCTGCGTCCAATCTTTACGAGTATAAGTTACTTCTGTCTGGTCAAAGGCGACCGTTAGTTTGTCCAGATACTGCTTGCCATCGGGATTCAACTCAATCCCCACGATTTTTCCAATGTCCCCGTTAAAAACGTTGTGTTCAGGATCATTCACCAGTTGCAAGACCTTATCGCCAATCCGAAAACTATGTCGAGCAGTTTCAACCTGCTTGCGATCTGAGCTGGGGGGATTGAAAATGGCCTGCACAGCTTGATTCAAGTGGTCAATCCCCACTTCCCCGCGATACATCGGGGCTAACACCTGGATGTCCGTGGCTTGAAATCCCTTATCCTTCGCCTTCGTAATAATTTGTTCCAGCACCGGAACCACCTGCTGCACCGAACATCGAATGAAACTCCGATCGGGTTCTCGCGCTAGTAAGTCATCGGGCAGCACCCCGTCCTTTAGATGGTGCGCCAGCTCAATGATGGTGGAGTCCTCACTTTGTCGGTGAATTTGGTTCAACTTCATCGTCGGAATTAACTCCGACCGAATCAAGTCCGAAAAGACCTGACCTGGTCCGACCGATGGCAGCTGGTCCTGATCCCCCACCAGAATTACCTTCATCCCGGTCGGAATCGCCTGGACTAGTTTAGTAAACAGCTCCGTGTCTACCATCGACATCTCGTCAATAATCAACAATTCGCCATCCAGGGCGTTGCCGGGTTCCTCCTCATCGTCACCATTCAGACCTAGCAACCGGTGAATCGTACTAGCTGGCAAGTCGGTGGCATCGCCCATTTTCTTGGCAGCTCGTCCGGTGGGTGCGGCCAGTAACACCGGATACGAATCATCGTCACCCTTGTGATCACGCGGATTCAACGACAAATCATGATCCTCGGCATAGGCCTGCACAATCCCGTTGATAATGGTCGTTTTTCCGGTTCCGGGTCCCCCGGTCAAAATAAACAATGGTTGCGCCAGTGCGGCCTGAATCGCCTGCACCTGCGAATCGTCGTAGTGAATCTTGGCTGCCTTTTCCACCTTTTGAATCAACCGTTCGGTATCCTTGGGCGCCTGACTATCCGCTTGTAAAATCCGATGAACGTTTTCGGCAATCTGCCACTCGTCTTTAAAGAGCGTCTTCAGATAAATCCGGTCCTGATCGACCTGGACCTTGCCGTCCTTAACCAACTTCTTCAGCGCGTCCGCGAGCTTGGCATCATCAATCTGTTGATTCGGATCGGTATCCAAAATCTGGAAGCTGGCGTTCATCACCTCTTTGGTCGTCGAATAGGTATTCCCACTACTAATCGATAAGCGGTCCAACGTGGTTAGCAGTCCGGCCCGAAGCCGACCGGGATTGTTATAGTCAATTCCAACTTTGTTTGCAATTTGATCCGCCCGTTTAAAACTAATGTTTTGAATGTCTTCCACCAACCGGTACGGATCCGTTTCAATCACTTCAAGCGCCTGCCCGTGGTACTTTTTAAAGATGGCGGCGGCCAGCGAACTCCCAAAGCCATAGCTATTCAAGCCGACGATGACCTGCTCAGCCCCATTATTTTTTTGTAAGACTTTCGTAATTACGTCCCGTTGCTTGGGTTTCAATCCCAAACCATTTAAGATCTTCGGATCCTTCAAAATCTTGGGGATTAAATCCGTTCCGAGTTGATCCACGACCTTTTCCGCCGTCTTCGGGCCAATCCCCGGAAAATCACTTCCCGAGAGATACTTAATCAAACCGGCCTTGGACGTCTGCGCCACCCGTTCGTAGTTCGTGGCCTGAAACTGCTTACCGTACTTCGGGTGGTCTACGACCCGACCAAAAAAGCGGTAACTAAGTTCATCGTTAATCTCTGCAAAGTTCCCGGTCACCACAATTTCTGATTCGCTCCACTCAAAGTTATGCTCTTCCACCTGCACCAGCAAAACCTTGTAAAAACTGTCGTTGCCTTCAAAAAAGGTGGTTGCCACCTTTCCGGTCAGCTGCGCGGTTTCTGGTTGTTCTGCCGTTGGGTCGTCAAACAGGTTAATCGACTGTGCCACGAACCTCTACTCCTTTTGCTGCTTCCGCAGTACTTTTTCAATGTTTGCAATGCGTTCCCGATGAGTCATAAAGTAATTTTCATCTAACTGGCGAGACTTTTCAAATTCGGGTTCCGCCTGATCCCGATGTCCGTTACTTAGTTCAATCACACCCAAGTTAAAGTGAGCGACCGCATCATCTGGATTAGCGTTTAGCGTCTGCCGGTAAAAATCAGCTGCGGAATTTAGGTCTCCGCTCGCCAGTAAACAATCACCAATTAAACGGTTCAGTTCTGGATCTTGTTTGGCCTGGTCATGAGCAGTAATCAAAAAGGCCAACGCCTTCCCGTAATTCTTTTCGCCATAGTAACTTTGGCCCAACATGATATACGCATCCTGTTTTAAACTAGAATCCGTGACCTGTTGAAATTGTTGAATCGCCTTCGTGTATTCCCCGGTGGCGTAGTAGACGTTTCCGAGTCCGTAGGTCAACGTGTTCTTAGCCTTTTGACTCCGATCCGCAAATAACCCAAGCGCCTTCATTAACAATTCTTCGGCCTGCGTGTAGCTCTTGAGTTGAATCAAAAAGGCACTCAGGTCGTAGTACGGTCGATAGTCGTTGGGGTGTTCGTCAATATCTGTAATTAACTGGTGCAATGTGGCGGCGGCCCGCTCCTGTTTTTCGTATGCTTCTGCGTCTGAATGTTCTGCCATTACTCTCCTCCTACACTAAATCTGAATCCCGCACCGGGTGTTCCAAATAACTGGTGTCATTCCAATCCAGTAATTTAAAACTTTGACCGTGATCGTTGGTTTCTAAAATCGTCGTACTGGTATTGGCCAAGCCGCCCCGTTTCCGCAAGTCCTGCAACGGAATCCCCAGTAACGAATTAATCAAAGCGTTCAAAGCAGCTCCGTGACTAACAATCAAAATCTCATCATCACCATTAAAATTGGCAGTAATCTCGCTAATCTTGCTCCGCATTCGCTTAATCAAGTCCGGAAATGATTCTCCGCCAATCGGAGTCGGATCGTACTGGTCCGGATGATTGCGAAAATCGTTAAAGGTCTCTGGATATTGGGCTTCGGCATCCGTAAACTTCATGCCTTCAAACTTACCGAGCCGAAATTCCTCTAGCCGATTATCCAAACTTAACGGCACTGGATGCCGCAGTTCGTCATTAATCACCGTAGCCGTAACCCGGGCGCGTTTAATTGGACTGGAGTACACATGCGCAAAGGGAATGTCCTTCAGATAGTTCCCCACCATTTTCATTTCTTGATAACTCTCTGGCAGTAATTCGGAATCTCCCCCGGATCCCTGGTAGCGACTTTCTAGGTTCCATTCGGTTTTTCCGTGGCGCACAAAGTATAATTTCATGGTCTTCATCCTCGTTTATAATCTACTGTTATTATGCCAGTTTCAGGGGGGAGACGCAAAAGAGCGAGACTATCTAACAATAAATAATGAAAAACCCCACTAGTTCAGCATTTCAGCTTCACCAGAGGGGTTTTGCAGCATCCACTGCATTATTAATCTTCGTTTTCTTTATCCTTTGCCACTACTGCACGCATGTAGTTCCGAATGTCGTAGGTCACAATGGCACCCTTTTTCTCAAGGACCTTTTTATAGTCATCGTAGAGAGATTGCGGAATTCGCATCGTAACACTCTTGTATTCAGTCGTATCCTTTTCTCGAGCCATCGGGTTCATTCCTCCCTTCCTAATGAGATTATTGTCCCACGTTCTCAACGTCAAATAAAGCGTTTAGACGCTAATTAATACTTTTTTAAACATATTGTAATTTCTCTTCGTTTTTATAAGCTGCATCAATCGTGGCCACCCCAAGACATTCCGCACCATCATAAAAGACGACAGCTTGTCCGGGCGTCACAGCGCGAGCGGGTTCGTCAAAGGTGACCTTAACGTGGTTCTGGTCATCATCGATCTGAACCGTAACGCCGACGTCCTTTTGCCGGTACCGGAATTTCGCGGTACAGTGGAAAGTTTGACCCCGACTATTCCCGTCAACAAATGACAGATCAGATGCTGTCAGGTAGTCAGCATACAGGTACGGGTTTTCGTAACCTTTACCCACATACAGAACGTTCTTTTCGAGGTCCTTGCCAATCACAAACCACGGACGGTTATCCTGACCATCACCACCGATGCCCAGGCCACGGCGTTGTCCGATGGTATAGTACATCAAACCAGCGTGTTCGCCTTTAACTTCTCCATCAAGAGTCATCATCTTCCCTGATTGAGCTGGTAAGTACTGACTCAAGAAGTTATCGAAGTTATTTGGTCCAATAAAGCACACGCCCATCGAATCCTTTTTGTCTGCCACGTAGAGGTTCGCGTCGTGGGCAATCTGCCGCACTTCTGGTTTCGTCATTCCCCCAACTGGAAACATCACCCGGTCCAGTTGCTCCGCTGACAGCTGACTCAAGAAGTAGGTTTGGTCCTTGTTCAAATCGGTCGAACGAATCAAGTGATTCTTCCCGTTTTCATCGCGTTTCAGTTGGGCATAGTGACCCATGGCGATGTAGTCCGCTCCGAGGTCCATTGCGTATTCCAAGAAGGCCTTGTACTTAATTTCCGTGTTACAAATGACGTCCGGGTTCGGCGTCCGCCCCCGTTTGTATTCCGCTAAAAAGTACTTAAAGACCCGGTCCCAGTATTCCTTTTCAAAATTCACGGAGTAGTAGGGAATCCCGAGTTGGTTGGCCACGTGAGCTACATCCTTAAAGTCTTCCGTGGCGGTACAAACTCCGTTTTCATCGGTGTCGTCCCAGTTTTTCATAAAGACTCCGACCACATCGTACCCCTGCTGTTTCAACAGGTAGGCTGCGACTGAGGAGTCTACGCCGCCACTCATGCCGACGACAACTCGTGTTTGACTGTTATCCTGCATAATATCACCATCATCCTAATAGATTTAGAATCTACGATTGAAGGTCGTAATTCCAGTACTAACAATGATACGCTACCAGAACTGGGCTTGGCAAGCGTTCGGCACACCCGGCTAGTTTTTAGTTAAGACCTGCCGAATCACCAAATTTTGCATCAGGAATTGGTACTGTTCGCGTTCCTCGGCAAACTGGTCACCCTTAAAGATGTTGACCGTTTTCAGTCCCGAACCAGTCAAAATGGCCAACTTCAACTGATGCAAATCAGCACTAATACTGAGCTTCAGTTGCACGTTTGCTTTCGCATTCATCGGTTTCAACGACTGGGTTAACTCGTAGTTGCCCAGCTTGGTCTTTTTAAAGTTGAGGTCGCTCAACGTGTACTTCTTCACCGCTGGATTAACTCGGTAAGTGGCAGTATCGCCGTCTAAATGAACTTGATCTACAAATGCCATTAGCTCTTCCTCCGCTCTGCTAGTCTGTGAATAATTTTGCTGGTCGTGGTTACGAACTGGTCAATTTCAGCTTCCGTTGTGTCTTTTCCAAAGCTCACCCGGATTGATTCAGAAAGTCGCGGACTGTCCTTGCCAAACATGGCAGTCAGAACGTGCGACGGTTCAAGATTCCCCGCGGTGCAGGCGGATCCCCCGGACACTGCGATTCCATCTAAATCAAGGTTATTCTGTAAGACGTAGGTTGACGTCCCGGGGAACCAAAGATTCAGGACGTGTGGAGATCCTGCCCCGGCTTCGGGTCCGTTGACGTGGACTAGAATCTCATAGTCAGCAAACCCGGTCAGAATTTGGTCGCGAAACCCACGAAAGCGGTCCCGCAGTTCCTGTTTCTGGGCAGCTGGCAATTGTTGCACCGCCGTCGCAAAGCCGGCAATTGCCGGCACATTCTGGGTTCCCGCTCGGCGTTTGTCTTCCTGGTCTCCCCCCATGATGTAACTAGGAAACTTCAGGTCGGACCGCCGGTAGAGAAAGCCCAGTAATTTGGGTCCGTACAGTTTGTGCGCCGACGTCGACAGCAGGTCGATGTGGTCGAGTTCCACGTCGATGTCTTCTAATCCATAGGCCTGCACAGCATCCGTGTGAAACCAGGCTTGGTGATCCTTTAGTAATTCCCCAATCTCATGGATTGGCATCATACTGCCGACCTCGTTATTAACACTCATGATCGAAACTAACGTGGTTTCATCATCGAGAGCAGCTTCCAAATCGGCCATCCGAATTGTCCCATGTTCGTCGACGGGAAGATAGGTCACCCGGTACCCGTGTTGTTCCAGGTAGTGCATCGGCTTTAAAACCGCTTCGTGTTCAATCGCGGTGGTGATCAGGTGCTTTCCCAAGTCCTGACGAGCTTCCGCCGTCCGAATGATGGCGGTGTTGTCGCTTTCTGTTCCACCACTGGTGAAGACAATCTCATTGTCCTGGGCATTGATACTGGCCGCCATCACATGCCGGCTATCCTCCAACACCTGGTTGGCCTGCCGACCCAGTTGGTACAGCGTCGACGGATTGCCAAACGTATTTTGGTATTGCTTGGTTAATTCGGCGAGAACGGGCGCAGAAATCGGCGTCGTCGCTGCGTGATCTAAGTAAATTTCGCTCATCGCCCACTCCTCCTTACGCCGCGTTGGTATTGGCAAACAACCGGAGTAGCATTTCGGCCGACTGCCGTCCGGCTGCCACCACGAATTCTTCAAAACTCTGGCTGGCGTTTTCGTCACCGGTATCAGACATTGCTCTAACCACCACGTACGGAACGTCAAACTGGTGGGCGACTTGGCCAACCGCAGCGCCTTCCATTTCCCCTGCTAAGGCATCCGGGAAATGCTTTAAGATGTTCGCAATCATGTCCTTGCCGGCGATGAACTGGTCCCCGGTCACAATCAAACCGTGGTGGACGTTCAAACCTTGATCCGCTGAAGCGGTCGCAATCCGATCACCCCAAGTTTTGGAGGCCGGGAAACGCGCTGGTTGGTTTGGTAACTGACCAAAGACTTCACCATCCGCGGTACAGTCTACGTCGTGGTAAGCCGTTTCCGTCGAAATCACAATGTCACCAACTTGGAGACTTTCCCCGATTCCAGCAGCGGATCCCGAGTGAATCAGAACATCAACTTGGAAGTTGGTCATTAGTAAGGCGGCCGTGATGCCAGCTTCGACCTTTCCAATTCCAGATTTCACTAGGATCACCTGTTGCCCACTGATTTTACCAATGTAAAAATCGACCGCGCCGACCGTAGTCGTTTGCTCGTTCGTCAGAGCCTCCTTAAGTTCCTTGAGTTCTTCGTCCATTGCACAAATAATTCCAAACGTTTTCATTAATTTCTACTCCATTATCTAATTTAGTCGACAAACCGCATCACGCAGAGAACGGCAATGATGAGGATGATTAAGATAATAATCACAAAGTCCAGCTTGTGCGCTAACCGGCGGTGTCGGACCTCCGGATCTTGGTCCGGAGTCCGCCGCAGTGGTTCCTGTGGATCAGTTGGTTCGTTGGAATCCGGTGGTTGTCTGAACCGGTTGCGTCGCGCTTGCTGTTGTTGCCGCCGAAACGCCTGCCGTGTCATCTCTGGTTCCGGATTCCCAGTTGTTTGCTGTCTATCATCCATCCTGCTAACCTACTTTTTCATTAATTCCCAGGCTTGAATCGCCATGATCGTCTTGGCATCCTCAATCGTTCCGGCTTGTACCATTGCCTTGGCTTCTTCTAGAGTGTACTCGCCAATTTCCAAAAATTCGCCGTCATCACGCGGTAATTCGTCGGTCACGGGAGTCAAATCGGTGGCTAAGTACAGGTACATGTATTCATCGGTGAACCCACATGATGAATAAAACGAATAAAGGGGTTCAATCTTACCAGCTTGGTACCGAATTTCTTCGTTTAACTCCCGTTGGACCGCGTGGATTTCGTTACCGCGGTCGCGGTCATCGAGCTTACCGGCCGGAATTTCCACCATGACCGCCTTAGCGGGTTCGCGCCACTGCTTCTCCAGCACCATCTTGTCGTCCGCGGTGATGACTAACATCCCCACGGCCGGGGCGTGGTGAACCACGTCGCGGTGCGCAGTTTCGCCGTTTGCGAGTCGCACCGTTTCCTGTTCGACCCGGATGATTTCGCCGTCGTACTTGAGGTCACTTTTGATTTCGGTTTCTTTTAATTCATTGTCGGTCATAACCATTCCTCCACCCTTTCATTGTACTGACTTCGGGTTCTTGCCGCAATTACCGGGCTAAACGAATCTTAGCTGCTTGCGGGCCGTTTTTACCGGGAGCAATCACAAATTCCACCGGATCGCCGGCATGAATTAACTTCGGATTCCCCTGGATGATGCCCGTAATGTGCATAAAAATCTCTTGGCCTTCGTCATCCACCAGGTAGCCAAAGCCCCGGCTCTGGTCGTACTGCTTAATCTTTCCTTGCATCGTCGTTTCTCCTCACTGCACAGCTATTCTACTCTAATCATAACAAAAGCCGAGACTAACATCTCGACTTTTACATGATTGATTTAGGCGTCAAATTCAGTTGTCGCTGTTTCTGGGAATTCAGCCCGCACGATTTTAGCACACCGAGCACAGAACTCCGGATAATCCGGATCGCTGCCGACATCAGTTTTAATCAACCGGCACCGTTCACAAACCTTCCCATCAGCATGTTCTACTTCAATGGCGAGGTCATCCCCAAAGGTGGAAACATCGTCTTCGGCAGCTTCAATCGGCTTGATTTCTAGCTGCGAAACCATCAAAATTTGGTCCACATCCACGTTTAATTGGTGTAAGAGATCCCTGACCTTTGATGTTACGTAGAGGATTAACTTAGCTTCGGACGGCTTCCCGATGATCTTGTCATTCCGGGCAGCTTCCATCGCCTTTAAGACGTCCTTACGCAGTTGCATGAACTGATCCCATTCCGTTTTGATTGCCACTTCGTTATCGAAGTGGTGCACCGTTGGCATTTCGGCTAGTTGCACGAATTCTTCTGGTTCGTGACAGAATTGCCAAATTTCTTCGGTTGTGTGTGGGATAATCGGGGTCAGCAACTTCGTTAGAGCTACTAAGGATTGGTACAACACCGTTTGCATCGCCCGGCGCCGGGGACTATCTTCGGCATCAATGTACAAGATGTCCTTAGCAAAGTCCAGGTAGAATGCGGACAGATCGACCGTGATGAAGTGCATCAAGTGCTTGTTGATGGCCATGAAATCGTAGTGGTCGTAAGCATCTTTCACGTTTTGTACCAACTCGTTTAACTTGATTAACATGAACTGATCAACCGAAGTTAAATCAGCGTAGTCCACCGCGTTGGTTTCTGGATCAAAGTCACTGGTGTTGGCTAACAGGTAGCGAACCGTGTTCCGAATCTTCTTGTAGCTGTCTCCAACCGTCTTGAAGTTCCCCATGGAAACCCGAACGTCAGCAGAGGTATCAACGGTCGTAACCCAAAGCCGGACAATGTCTGCTCCCATTTGCTTGATAACGTCCGCCGGCGCAATCGTATTCCCCTGTGACTTACTCATCTTGTGACCCTTACCGTCCAGGGTAAAACCTTGAGACAGCAGGTTCTTGTAAGGTGAAATTCCCGCCGTGGCCACGCTAGTGATTAGACTGGAGTTGAACCAACCCCGATACTGGTCAGAACCTTCCAAGTACAGATCAGCTGGGTAGGTTAAATCAGATCGTTCGGCGAGGACTCCTTGATGTGAGGAACCAGAGTCGAACCACACGTCCATGATGTCAGTTTCCTTGGTGAATTCCCCGTTCGGTGAGTGTTCACTGGTAAAGCCGTCTGGTAACAAGTCCTTGGCGTCACGTTCAAACCACACATCCGAACCGTACTTGGCAAATAAGTCCGCCACGTGGCCAATCGTTTCGGGCGTCATGATGGCGGTCCCGTCTTCTGCGTAGAAGATTGGCAACGGAACTCCCCAGACCCGTTGCCGGGAGATGACCCAGTCACCCCGATCGCGAATCATGTTGTAGAGACGTTGTTGCCCCCATTCGGGGTTAAAGTTAACCGTATCGATGGAATCCAGGATTTGTTGCCGAATCTTCGTTACCGAAGCAAACCACTGCGGTGTGGCTCGGTAAATGACCGGCTTCTTGGTCCGCCAGTCAAACGGATAACTGTGTTCGTATGGCATGTAGTATAACAGTTGTCCCTGGTCTTTCAACTTGTCCAAGGCAATTTGGTTCGCATCTTCATAAAAGACGCCCGCAAAGTCTGGACCGGATTCTTCGGTCAGGTACCCCTTGTTATCAACGGGAGCAAAGATCGGTAAGTCGTATTGCTTCCCAATGTTGTAGTCATCTTCCCCATAACCGGGCGCGGTGTGGACTAATCCAGTTCCGGCGTCGGCGGTTACGAAGTCGCCCAGCATTGTGACTAACTTGCGGTCCGGTGTGAAAGGATGTTCGGCGAGGACGCGATCCAAGTCTTTTCCTTGTACGTGTTTAACGATTTGGACGTCGTGCCAGCCAAATAATTCCGCATCGGCATCAAGTAATTCCGCTGCCAGGACATATTGCTTGGGATCATCGTCGTGTTTAACCACCACGTAGTCAAAATCGGGAGCAATCGTGATTCCCTCTGAAGCTGGAATCGTCCATGGGGTCGTGGTCCAAACTACCATGTAGGTGTTGTCGTTATCGAGGACGCCTTTGCCGTCAACCACCTTTTCAGCGTAGAAAGCCGATGGTGATTCAATGTCGTGGTATTCCACTTCGGCTTCGGCGAGGGCTGATTCAGATGACCAGGACCAGATCACTGGTTTAAGCCCCTTGTAGATCAAGCCCTGTTCGGCCATCTTGCCAAAGACCCGCACTTCAGCAGCTTCGTATTCTGGTAAGAGAGTCAGGTATGGATTGTCCCAATCCCCTTGCACTCCGAGCCGTTTGAATTCCGTTCGTTGCCGGTCCACTTGCTTTAAAGCATAGTCATGGCACAGTTTCCGAAATTCATTGGTCGACATCTTCTTGCGGTCGTAACCTTCTTTTTTCAGTTGTTGTTCAATTGGTAACCCGTGGGTATCCCAACCGGGCACAAACGGAGCCCGAAACCCGTTCATAGACTTGTAACGCACGATGAAGTCTTTGGTAATCTTGTTCATCGCGTGGCCCATGTGAATGTCACCGTTCGCATAGGGAGGCCCATCGTGAAGCACAAACGTGGGCTTTCCTTCGTTTAAGCGTTGACGTTGTTGGTACAGTTGGTTGGTTTCCCACACTTGCTCGCGTTCGAGCTCTTTAACCGGTAGGTTCCCGCGCATTTTGAACTTGGTTTTACCCAGGTTCAGAGTGTCTTTGATCCGCATCGCATTTCCTCCTTTAATGTACAAAAAAACTCCGTCTCAATCGGGACGAAGTTGTCGTGGTACCACCCAAAATTCAGGATTGTTCACAATCCTCTCATTTTTGTTATTTACGTCATGATAATAAAGTGATCTACCAATTGGAAAGTAACAAACGGGCTTCCACCATCCCCGCTTCGCTGTGGTATTTTCCATATGGCTTGCTGTCTTTATTAAAGAATCTCAATCTGGCCATCTGGGTAAAAACGGATGGTAGGTTCCGCGTACTTGTCAGATGACAACGGTCGATTACTTTCAGAGTTTACTCTCCCCGCTTCTGAGTTGTCAAGGCTTTCCACCAATGATTCCATTTCAGGAAAGTTCCGGTAGTCAGCGCCCTTTAGTAATTCCGTCCAGTCGGACTGGTTAGCAAATTGTAACTGACTCTCTAACATAGCAACCAGCTTCTTTCGGAAGCGTTGCAACTGCGTTCGAAAGTCATCAGTGCTCAAGGCCAAAGCAGCGGCTTGCTTCGTTCCTGCTTCGACTTGAGCCTGCGCCGTCTGCGTTGCTTCGGTGAGGAGTTGGTTCGCCTTATCCTGGGCTTCCTTCATCGTCTTTTCTGCATCGGCATTTGCCGCCTTCTTCACGCGGTCGGCAGCATCTTGAGCCACCAAAATCGACTCATTCAAAGACCCTTTCAGGTCATCGTAATGAGTCAGCTCATTCTTAGTATCATTAAGGTCCTGCTTTAACGATTCATTTTCATCCCGTAGGATTTGGTAGTCCTTGGTAATTTGTTCCAAGAAATCGTTGACCTCGTCAATGTTGTAACCCCGCATCTTGGTGCTAAATTTTTTATTGTGAATGTCTTCTGCAGAAAGTACCATGGTAAGCCTCCATCACTTATTTTTTATCACATCAAACTCTGCTTTAATTTTACCTTTTTTGGAAAATCCGTCATTTTCGTTCAGTTTAATTCGACCAAAACCCCGCACTGATACCAAATCGTGCAGCGCCAACTCGTAATCAGGTTTGTCGTACGTAAACCAGTTTAAGCGCACCTTTCCGCGGGTCACTAAGTCCTTCGCCACCGCCCGTGAAATTCGGAACAACGTGGCAATTACCACATCGATTCGGAGCGAGGGGAGCGTTGTGTGCACCGATTGGAAGTCATCTTGAACATGTAATAGTTCCGTAAACGTCCGCTGCTCTAACTTAACCTTAGTTCGTCCCATCTCGGTCACCATCTGTTGCAAGTACGGTGCAATTTCCTGCTTGGTAATTAGCTGCCAACGGGTTCGGTCGGTGATGATGTCGCCTAACACGTTACGCTCAATCCCACTTCCCATCAAAGATCCGAGCACCTGCCGATGCTCAAGCGTCGCAAACTTAACCGGGTAGTTAATCTCTAGTAACGCGAGCTCAAAGTCCGAGCTCTTCGGGGTAAAGTACTCCGGGAACAGAAGCGCCCGTTGCATTTCAGCATGTAGATACCCACCATCGGTTTGGATGTGGATCTCTGTTTGCCGGTTCACAAGGGTCGTGAGTAAATACCGTTCCCGTGCGTTTAAAAAATCGGTCAGAATTGGACGATACTCGGTCTGGGCTCGTTCCAGCAAGTCACTAGCCTGGCGCAGGAATGGTAACTCACTTGAACGAAAATGTTGGGTAACGTTCTCAGAGAGTCCCATGTTAACCAACCAAGTTAATCAGGAAGCCAGCAATTCCATTGACTCCGATTTTAATGAACCAGAGCGCTAGGATGGCTAGCACCGGACCGAACCCAATCATTCCAATCCGGGCAAAGTTGAAGTACGACACAAACGGTTCCACAACGCGGTTAATTAACTGCCCCAACTTCGATTGACTAGCACCAGGTAACCACGTTAGTAGCGCCCAGGCCACAATTAGATAACTATAAATATCAATCAGATAGCCCAAAGTGACCGCAATTAAGTTAATCACATTGGCCATTATTTTTTCTCCGAACGGTCGTAGATTTGACTTTTCACGTCACCATTAACTACGTAGTTTTGAGGCGTGCACAAGTAAACTTTTTCGTCAATCTGTTGCAAATCCCCTTCAATGGCGTAGATGGTACCAGTAATGAAATCAACAATCCGCCGAATCGTGGTGCTATCAACGTTTTCCATTCGAATTAAGACCGCATCGCCGTTAATCAACTTGTTGGCAATGTTTTTCGCGTCGGCAAAAATCCGAGGTTCTAAGATGTTAATTTTACTATCAGGCATCCGATTATCGTTCATAGAAAGCACCTTTCGTGGGTTCTTCTTCACTGTGGGCGTGGTTGGTTCTTGCGGATAACTATCAATTTCGTCTTCGTCCTCGTTGCCAAAAAAATTATTAAAAATACCCTTAGGCATGCTTAACTCCCCCTTTATTAGTCAGTAATTATTGATTTCGATACTTAAAGTTAAACGGCGGGATGTCATCGTTTTTTTGATCATCATCTGTTGCTTGATCCCCCGTATTAAACGGTTCAAACTCTTTCTTTTCTACGTTTTGGAACCGCTGGTCTGGTTCGGCACGTTGTTGTTGCGTTTCTGAGTTGGGTGTTGCCGATTGGTTGGGTTGAACAACCTGACTGTTTTGGTCGGGATGCACCACGTTTTCACTAGAACGAGTAGCATTTTGGATTGATTTGACATCCGTAATGTCACCAGAATCATCGTCAATGCCCGTGGCAATCACGGAAACGCGAATTTCGTCACCCATCCCTTCATCAATCGAAGTTCCGAAAATGATGTTTGTATCGTCAGAAGTAGCGTCCCGAATGATGTTAGCTGCATCCTGGGCTTCAAAGATTCCTAAGTCTGGACCACCGGTAATGTTTAGCAAGACCTGTTTAGCGCCGTCGATGGAAACTTCCAACAGCGGTGAGTTAATCGCTTTTTTGGTGGCTTCTGGTGCCCGGTTTTCGCCGCTAGCAGAACCCACGCCCATTAAAGCGGTCCCCTTGTCCTTCATGATGGTTGTCACGTCAGCGAAGTCCAAGTTTACGTAACCTGGCCGCGTAATCAGGTCTGAAATTCCTTGTACGCCTTGCCGGAGCACGTTATCAGCATCATGCAAGGCCCCCAGGAAGGATGTCTTCTTATCAGCCATTTCGAGCACTTGGTTGTTAGAAATCACCACCATTGTGTCCACATTTTGCTTCAAAGCGGCCAAACCTTCGCTGGCGTTATGCGCCCGGGCTGGACCTTCAAAGGTGAAGGGCCGAGTCACTACGGCAACGGTCAAAGCGCCCGCTTGTTTTGCAATCTTTGCAATAATCGGAGCAGCTCCGTTTCCAGTTCCTCCACCCATTCCGGCAGTCACAAAGACCATGTCGGCACCCTTTAAGGCGTTAGTGATGTCTTCTTGACTTTCTTCGGCAGCTTTCGCACCGACCTCTGGGTTCGAGCCAGCTCCCAATCCCTTGGTAAGCTTTGGTCCTAAGTTAATTTTTGTTTCTGCTTTGGACGCATCAAGAGCCTGTAAATCGGTGTTAGCGGCGATAAATTCGACGCCTTGTACTCCATCTTCAATCATCCGATTGACGGCATTGCCACCACCGCCACCGACCCCGATGACTTTGATGTTGGCACCCGTTCCTGTGTTTTGATCCATTGCGTAATCCATATTCTCTACCCTCCGTGGTTATTCAAAGAAATTCTTCAAAGAGAAACCAAAGTTGTTCTTTTTGCGTTTCTTCTGTTGTTGTGATTGACCGCGCCGCGAAAAGAAAGAAGAGTCGTCCGCTTCGTCAGTGACTGGGGCGTCGTCCTGGTATTGCTCAGGATCTTGTTCTGATTCCGACTCAAAGTTAGCGGCTGGTTCAGCGTGACTGGTTGTTGAAAAGACGTCGTAAATCACCTGTTCTACATCACTCATCTGGGTTGCGTAGTTAACCAAAGACAACCCAAGAGCAAACGAAGGGTGCCGTAAGCCCATCTTGTCTGGGACATAGACCCGGACGTTCATCCCAAAAGTGTTTGCAGCCAGTTCAGCAATCTTTGGCATTGAAGCCACTCCACCGGTCAACACAATCCCACCAGGCATGCCTAGGGCGTTGGCAGCGGCCAGCTTATCCTTCAACCGACCTAAGATTTGGTCAAGCCGAGCCTCAATGATTTCTGCCAATAATTTTTCGTTAATTTTACGTGGTTGGCTTTGACCCACCACTTCAATTGAAAATTCATTATCAGCGTCCGCATACTGTGCATCAGCAATTCCGTATTCCCGCTTAATGTTATCGGCATCTGCAAGCGAAATGTTTAACACGGAGGAGATGTCCTTGGTTATGTACTGTCCGCCTTCGTGGTCAACATCTATGTACTTGAGTTCATGGTCATGAATAACAGCTGCAGTCGATTGACCCCCGCCCAAATCCAGTAAAATCGTTCCAAAGTCTTGTTCCGAATCCGACAAGGCCGTCTTACCTTCGGCCTCTGCGCCAACTACTAGTTGGTCGATGGTAACCCCCGCCTGGTTCACGGCTTTGCGGACGTTATGAATAATCGTTTTGGGGCCCGTAACCAAGCGCCCATTTAGTTCTAAGCGCGCCCCCACCATACCGCGAGGATCTGCGATGTCGTCAAATTCGCCAATTTTAAACTCCTCCGGTAACAAGTTGATGACTTCCCGCTCTTGGGGAAGGTTGTTAGAAATGGCGGCTTTGGTAACCGTTTGAATATCTTGATTGTTAATTTCGTTCGTGCTGTCAGCTAAACTAATCATTCCAGAGCAACGGTCAATGCTAACCCGATCAGCTGGTAGGCCAACAATAACACTACTAATCTTGACCCCAGATTTTGCTTCTGCTTGCTCTAAGGTCCCCCGAATGGCTTGGGCGGCTTTATCAATATCAACAATAATCCCCCGGCTTACCCCAGCCGATGGTTCGTTGCCAACTCCAATTATATTCGTTTGACCATCAATAGTCTGCGCAACAATTGCTTTAATTGAAGTGGTCCCGATATCCAAGCCAACGTAAATATCTGATTCTTTCATATGATGTGGCGCCTCCCGCTTACTTGCCTAGCACTTCCTGTTGTTAGTTAATATTTATTATCAGTCTACCATAACAGTTCAAGTTTGAGAACGCTTAGCTCACTGAATTGGCATTGCATACGCTCCATATTCCATGTGAACAATACTAGGCTGTTTTAAAGTTGATTTTAATTGCTGATAATCTTTCATTTTCGTTGCAATTTGATTGGTAAACGTCATAATCTGATTGCTATCCCGCAATTGCAAACGGACCTGGTCACTACTACCTGATCCCTTTTCCTGTGTAATCGTCTGCACGTTTTCCGCATTTGATTTTGATAAGCGGCAAAGCTGTTGTACGATGGTTTGCAACTGTTGTGGCTCAGTTATACCTTGAATTTGACAACTACTGTTGCGCATGGCTTCCGTCGGCCGTTGTTGCGCAATCCGCCCGTTCGGATACAGAACATACCACTGCCGCTGGCGTTGGAACCACGCTCGAGGCTGAGCAATCTCTGCGTGCGCTGTAATTTGATTTCCGGTTGCCGTCAACGTCAGGTGATTTATCTGCGGATAACGTTGCTGCAACTGATGTTGCACCCGGGGGAAATCCCGCTTGACTAAAGTTAGGTTATCACCCGGCTCAATCGGCAATTCCTTGCCCAGTAGTTTGGTGGCTGCCGGTGGAGTGATTCGCACCGCCGCCACCCGATTCAGAGGGGAAGCCCGGTAGCCAAAGTAGGCACATAGACTGCCGAAAATGATTAACAACGGCACGGCCACACGAACCGAACGCCGCCACCGTTCCCGTCTAATTTGGCGATTTTTACGTCCGACTCGAAGCCGGTGATGACGCCATTTGCGGTTCGAATCGGCCTGCAGGCGTTCGTCTACCAACTCGTCTTGTGTTTTTTCATCCATGGCCTCTTCTTCACCACTTATCCTTGGTGCTGCCGAATTGCTTCCCGGCACACATCCAGTAATTGATCCGCAGCATCAGCTACGCCGAGTTTCCGAGCGTTTGCTGCCATCGTTTGCCGTTCCTGAGGATTGTTCATTAAGTGATCAATCTTTTTCAGTAGCGTCGGCGCACTTAATTCGGCTTCCGTCTCTAGTAATGCCGCATGTTGGTTAACCAGACTCATGGCGTTCTTAGTTTGATGATCGGCAGTCACGTACGGACTCGGAATCAAGATTGAGGGGATTCCATCGGCGGTGATTTCAGCTAGGCTGGTTGCCCCAGCTCGACCTACAATCAAGTCTACCTTTGGTAACACCTCCGGCATGTTACTAATGTAAGGAACCACTTTCACATTGTCGTTAATGGGGATCTTTTTCAAGCTCTCCATGACCCCATCATACCGGTTTTCCCCCGTAACGAAAACCACTTGGTAGTCCCGATGGTTAAATTTCGGAATGGCTGCCACCATGGCCTCGTTTAACTTCAACGCTCCCTGGCTCCCGCCAAAGACCAACACTGTCGGTAAATCATTCTGTAATCCTAATTCGGACCACTGAAAGTTACTCTTAATTTCAGCCACCTGCTGGGCCCGCGGATTCCCCGTAAAGATCACTTTATCTTCGGGAAACTGAGAACGAGCCTCGTCAAAGGCAATTGCAATTTTATCGACGTAGCGGCTCAGAAACTTGTTCGTCCACCCCACCACGCTATTTTGTTCGTGAATGACAGTTGGAATCCCCATCTTAGCAGCTGCATACAGGACTGCTCCAGAAACGTAGCCTCCAGTTCCAACCACAACGTCAGGATGAAACTGCTTAATAATTCGTTTAGCGGCCTGCACACTCTTTAAGAAGAGATACACAGTTTCAAAGTTGTATAGAGAAAACAACTTTCGTTTAAACCCCTGAATCTTTAGTTCACGAAAGGCAATTCCCTTTTCGGGAACGATTTTTTTTTCCAGTCCGCGTTTGGACCCTACGTATAAAACCTGGGCGCCAGCGTCTTGACGTTGTAATGCTTCTACCAACGCCAGGGCCGGGTAAATATGTCCTCCGGTTCCCCCGCCGGAAACAATCATCTTCATTCTTATTTCTCCTCTCGTTGACCGGTTAGTTTTTCTACATCCGCGATAAAGCGATCTCCCCGTTCTTCATAACTCGCAAATTGATCCCAACTCGCATTAGCAGGCGACAGTAGCACCACATCGCCCGGTTGACTGAGGTCGTAAGCCGCGGAGACAGCTTCGTCGAGGTTGTTTACAACTTTAATGTCAGAAACTCCAGCAGCGGTCCCCGCTTGTTTTAATAATTCAGCGGTTTCACCATAGACCACCAATCCGCGGACGTGATCACGAAATTCGGGTTCCAGTTTTTCAAATGTGTACCCCCGATCCAAGCCTCCGGCAATCAAAATAACTGGTTTTTGCATACCGGCTAATGCCATTTGAGTGGCTTCGATGTCAGTTGCCTTGGAATCGTTATAAAATTCACGTCCTGCAGCCGTTAATACGTACTGGTTCCGATGGCGCACCCCAGAAAAAGTTCGTAAGACTTCGATAATCTTGTCATTAGGTACTCCAGATAACTTAGCAACCGCAATCGCAGCCAGCGCATTTTCGACGTTTGGTTCTCCACTAACCTTCAAATCAGCGGTGTTCATAATGAATTCGTCCCGGAAGTACAATTTACCGCGGCTTTGGTAGGCTCCGTCTTCATAGTTGCCCTGCGCCGAAAATGGCACCACGAGCGCCTTACTTTGTTGACTGAGCTTCCGCCATTCTGGTTGATCGAAGTTCATGACCAAGAAATCGCGTTCCGTTTGATTCTTAGTAATCTGCATCTTGGCTGCCACGTAGTTTTCGCGAGTCTTGTGATAATCTAGGTGGTTTGAGTAAATATTAGTGATTACGGCAATGTGCGGATGAAGTTTGGTAATCCCAAGCAACATAAAACTCGACAATTCCATCACGATTTGGTCGCGACTCGTAGCCCGTTCAGCGACTTGAGTTGCCGGAATGCCAATGTTTCCCGCCCGGTAGGCCGTTCCATCACTCATCCCCGCAGTTAACATTTCGCTAATCATCGTGGTAGTGGTAGTTTTACCGTTGCTTCCGGTTACACCCACGATGGGAGCACTAGAGATTTCGGCAGCCAGTTCAACTTCACAGATAATTGGAATCGGCTTACGCAAAGCAGCCTGCACTAACGAAACCGTGTATGGAATTCCTGGATTTTTTACCATTAAATCGGCTTTTTCTACCAGACTTTCCGGTGATGATCCAGCTACCACTTTGACCCCGGCCTTTAACAAGCGGTCGTAGTCAGCAATTTCTGCTACTGGTTTAGCATCCGTGAGTGTTACGTTGGCTCCTAATTTCACTAGCAACAAGGCGGCGTTCGTTCCACTCATGCCAGCTCCAAACACTAATACATTTTTATCTCGATAGTCATTAATCTCTCGCATGCTAAGCTCCCACTTTAAATCATTGTCAAGACACCAGTTACAGCAGTAAATAACCCCACGGACCAAAAGGCCAAATCGATTTTCCATTCGCTCCAACCAATCATTTCAAAACTATGGTGAATGGGCGTCATTTTAAAAATCCGCTTGCCAGTTAGTTTAAAGGATCCAACCTGTAAAATCACGCTCATGGTTTCTAAAACGAATACCAAACCAATCCACAGTAGGGATAATTCGTGATGAAGCAAAATGGAAACCGCAGCTAACGCAGCTCCCAAGGCCAAAGATCCCATGTCTCCCATGAAAATTTGGGCAGGCTTATGGTTAAACAGGAGAAATGCCAAAACAGATCCAAACACAGCCCAGCAGAAAAGTTCCACTTCGTACTGACCCTGAACCTGAGCAATGATTCCGTAAGCGGCAAAGGCAATGGCACTCAACCCACTTACCAATCCATCTAGTCCGTCGGTTAGGTTCACGGCATTAGAAAAGCCGGTTAACCAGAAAACAACGAATAGGACATACAGAATACCGAGGTGTACTTCCCCGACGCCAAAGAAACGCAGCGACATCGGGAAACCCCAGACGTAGTAGCCAGCGGCAAACACCAATGAACCAAAGACTTGCAAGGCAAATTTTTGCCAAGCCTTAAAGCCTTCGTTTTGGCGACGGAATAGTTTGATGCTATCATCCCACATTCCGATTAATCCGAAGAATAGTAACACAAATAACAGAATCAATAGGACGGAATTTAACTGGTGGGTTAACATTCCAATTACTAATCCGGTTAAAATGATGGCGGTCACAAAGCCCAATCCCCCCATTGTTGGCGTTCCACTCTTTTTTTCGTGCCAGCTTGGGCCTTCCTCACGAATCATTTGTCCCTCGTTTTTTTCACGAAAATATTTAATTAAGAGGGGGGTAAAACCGAGGGTTAAAGCGAATCCCACCACGAGGGGTAATATTCCATCCATAATTTCCATTAAATTCCAATCCTTTCTATATTAACTACTGTAAATTAAATCATTTTCATTGACCTGCTATCGAACATCCTTTCGTGGTGCTGGTTGTCTTGGTTAAGTTAGCTATTTCGTCTTATTTTTATCATTATCAAGAGCCTTTTTCATAACCACGTTAAAGATTTTAGCAATTTCCTTGGTGGCTGGTTGATCACCCAACTGGGGCTGCTTCATCGTCACATACATAATATAACGCGGATGCTTAGCTGGTGCCATTCCAGCCACGGAATACAGATAACTATCGTTGCCACTTTCATACTGACCATGGTCATCTGCTACCTGAGCAGTTCCCGTTTTGGCGGCCACCCTGTAACCATCAATCTGAAAGTCATGACCAATGCCGTAATCCTTGTAAACAACGTCTTCCATGTGCTTGCGCATTTGCTCAGCAGTTGCCGCTGAAATTGGATGACCAACAACTTTCTTCGGATAGCTTTTTACCACTTGCTGATTTTTGGCATCCATCACCTTATCAATCACTCGCGGTTTCAGCATAGTTCCGTTATTAGCAATGGCGGTGAACCCTTGCATCATCTGCAGGGCTGTAACCTGAATCCCCTGTCCAAAGGCCGTGTTTGCTTGCTCAATTGGTCGTTCAAACTGCATTGATCCCATCGCTTGTTGGTCAAAGTTTGATGAATTGTTTTTAAGTAATTGGAAACGATTGATGTAATCTTTCCATGTTTCTGGGCCCATATTCTCTTCCAAATGGGCCATCGCTACATTACTAGACAAGGCGAATCCCTTGTCATAGGTAATGGTTCCCCAACCGTTCCGGTTCCAATCGGGAACAATTTGATTCCCAATTTTGTACGTCCCAGAACGGTAGGTATCAGAACCGTGGTAATGACCACTGTCAATGGAGGCAGCCATCGTAAAAATTTTCATGGTCGAACCCGGTTCATACAAATCTTGAGTGAGCGTATCTCTCCAAACGTCTCCTAGTCCTTGACCGGTCGTTGGATTAAAGCTGGGTCGTTGAGCAGCCGCCTTAATCTCTCCGGTTTTAGCGTCCATTAAAATAGCATTTAAAACTTTGGGATGAACATCTTGATCCACCTGGTTCATCTGATTTTCTAACAATAGTTCCAAGCTCGGATCGATGGTAGTGTGCACATTCTTTCCGTTTTTCGGTTTCTTTTCCTTGGGTTTTTCCGAGGGGATTTGATACCCATAGTTATCATGCTGACTCTCACGAAAACCATCCGTCCCCTTGAGGTATTTTTCAAAGCTGGTTTCAATCCCCATTTGCCCTTCAAGATTGGTTTGTTTGGTTTTTTTATCTACCTGCTGCGAGGCAATCCCTACAATATGGGAAGCAAAAACCCCGTTGGGATACATCCGAGCTGGCTGAGCAATAAAGTTCAAACCAGTCAAATGCTCTTTCTGAATCTTTTGTTTCACTGACAGCGAAATGTTATTCCCAGCGTTCCCAAATTCTACCTGAAAAGTTTTATGTTTGGGATTTAACGTCTGGTACGCCTTTTCATACGAAATTGGCAAATTGTCAGATAATACGCGCGCCGTTCTGGCTTTATCCTGAACGTATTGCGGATTCCCCTTCATATCCTTTTGTTGATGATTCAGGACGGCGTACACCGAATACGTGTTAGTATTTTCAGCCAGCGGTTGCCCGTTGTTGGCGTAAATGGTTCCTCGTCGGGCGTGCACGATGCTAGTTTGGTTATACAGTTTTTGGGTACGATTCGAAAGATTAACTCCATTAGCGGTCTTAAAAAGTGCCTTTTGCGCAAAAAAGATGATAATCAATAAGAAAATAACCATAGCAAAAACCAAGAAACTTCTTCCCGCTAGCCGTCTGGTTTTAACCGCTTTTCTTTGATTATTCATCTTCGTTTGTTTCGTACTCATCGAGTTACATTCCTTACATCTGAATCTGCGATGGAAAGCTTGTCCTGTTTAACAACGTGATTAATGGCTTTCACTTCTTTAGCATCTAATTCTTGCCGGTAGCTTTGGTTCTGCCGGTTCATTCGAGAGCTTTTTGTCGTTACATTTTGCAAAGTTCGTTGGGAATGATTAAGCTGGTTTTTCGCAGAAACCACGGTAATCATTAACAGCACCAGCAAACACACCCCCGTCACCATGATGGTTTTTTCGAACGCCGACAAGCGTAAGTGAGGAACTGGTTGTCCCCCCAGCTGTTGGTGTCTGCTAGTTCGTGAATTTTGATTTAAACTTGTTTGTCTTTGTCGTTCAGCGAGACCATTCTGTGCCACAATGAAACCCCCTACTCCATTCTTTCAATGATGCGTAACTTGGCGCTGTGAGAACGATGATTTTCAGTTTGTTCTGCCGTACTCGGTCGAATTGGCTTTTTGGCAACGATCCGGAAATGCGGTTCTAACTCTGCCGGAATCACCGGTAAGTTAGGGGGCAAATCTGGAATCGTGGTTTGCTCTTTAAAAATCCGTTTGACCAGGCGCTCTTCCAATGACTGAAACGTAATGACGGCTAAGCGTCCGCGCGGTTTTAAAAGCGTTAACGCCTGTTCCAGGGATTCCTCTAGAGCCCCCAGTTCATCATTAACTGCAATCCGAACTGCTTGAAAAACCCGTTTTGATGGGTTCCCACCATGCCGACGAGCAGCAGCTGGAATGGCAGATTTCACTAACTCAGCTAGTTGCGTGGTCGTTTCAATCGGTTGTTGTTGACGTTCCCGCTCAATTTTACGGGCAATCTGCTTGGAGAATTTTTCTTCTCCATACCGAAAGAAAATTCGCACTAAGTCCTCATAGGGCCATTGATTCACCACTTGATAGGCATCCAAGCTTTGGCGTTGGTCCATTCGCATGTCTAACCGAGCGTCTCGTTGGTAACTAAATCCCCGTTCAGCATCATCAAATTGGGGTGAAGAAACCCCGAGGTCGTAAACGATTCCGTCCACATCCCTAACCCCTTGAGTGGCTAAATCCAGCTTTAAATTACGAAAATTATCGTGAATAAAGGTGACCTCTTGCTTCTGCAAATAAGGACGCAGGTGCGATTCATTGTAGGCAATGGCGGTTTGGTCTTGATCAAACGCATATAAATGGCCCGTAGTCAAATGCGACAAAATCAAAGCACTATGTCCGCCCCCACCAAGGGTGCAGTCCACATAGACGCCCGCTGGTTGAACGTTTAATCCAGCTACGGCTTCGTGTAATAATACTGTTTCGTGCTTAAATTCGGTCATTATCACTGACTCCTAAGGTTAAAAATCTAGTAAGTTTTCGGCGATTTCGTTGAAATCATCCTGAGCTTGGTCGTTATAGTTATCCCATTTTTCTGCATCCCAGATTTCAAAACGACTTGAAACCCCCGCCAACACACACTGCTTTTGCAAATGAGCGTACTGAAGCAGTGGCTCGGGCAGGTTAATTCGCCCCTGTTTATCAAGCTCGCATTCCGTCGCGGCGGAAAAAAAGAGGCGAGCAAAAGTCCGGGCATCCCGTTTATTAAACGGTAATTGATTAATTTCCGTCTGAACCTTTTCCCATTCTGCCTGCGGATAACCAAACAAACAGCCATCGAGTCCTCGGGTAACCATGAATTTGGGTCCCAGTTGCTCGCGAAATTTAGCGGGAATAATGAGGCGGCCCTTTGTGTCAACATTGTGACGATATTCACCAAGTAACAATAAAACCGCCTCCTATCCCCTAAATATAGTTTCAGTCTACCACAATCTCCCACTTTGAACCACTTAATTAAAAATTTTTACCACAAAAAAAGCAGCACGGGAACATGTGTTCCTATGCTGCTTAGAGCCGAAAACCAATTTCATAAATCAGGGCGATTACATAACAAGCTAGCCAGTACAAATCACCCAAACGCCACCAAGCAATTAAAAATGGTTTGAGAAGAATTTCACCATCTTTGAAAAACCAAATTACAAGCAAGAGTGCCCCACTTCCAAACCAAACACTGAGTAGCAACGGCAACCAGGTATTACCGTGGGCATCAATGGTGAGCAATGGCAGCATCGTAATGGCAAAGAACGGCCACACATCAACGACTTTCAGCTTTGTGAAAAAACGTTGGTGACTTAGTCGTTTCAAAAAACTGAGCAACAATGCCACTACTAAAAAAATCACCAAGGGCACTAGTTGTAATTGTAATAAAGTGCTAATTGACCCAGGGACATGAACCATGTGCATGCGAATCCCTCCTTTTTTTCATCATGATTTGCAAAGACCACCAGACACCTTTAAAATTATGATTAAACGAAAAATGAAAGTGGTGGTAAATTTGACAAAGTGGAAAGATAAAACAACCTTTCAAAAAATTCTGTACGTCTTCGTTTGGATTATGATTATTGTAACTCTGGCCGGAGTAATTTTGGGATCTGCTTTAACCCTTTTCGGTGGCTAACATCATTCGCAAATAAAGAGGACTGAAAATTTCGATTTTCAGTCCTCTTTTTGTTTGACTGCTTATTGATCGTCATTCTCTTGCTTATAAACCGTCCGAGGCGTACTACCCCGTTGTGGTCCAACGTAACCACGTTGCTCAAAATCATCAATAATACGTGCGGCCCGGTTATAACCGATGCGAAAACGTCGTTGTAGCATCGAGGTACTAGCCTTGTGTTCGTGAACTACAAACGCTAATGCCTCGTCAAAAAGTGGATCTTGATCTTCTTCAGCGGCTTCTGCTTCCATTTCTGAATCCGTCACTATCAAGTTATCGTCGTACTCGGGCTGGCCTTCCTGTTTGACGGCTGTAACAATCGTTTCGACATCTGTATCCGAAATAAACGATCCTTGTACTCGGTTCGGCCTGGTTTGCCCAATCGGCTGATACAGCATGTCTCCGCGTCCGAGCAATTTTTCTGCGCCGTTGGCATCCAAAATCGTCCGCGAATCAATTCCACTCGAAACAGCAAATGCAATTCGGGACGGAACGTTGGCCTTAATCAATCCAGTAATGACGTCAACCGATGGTCGTTGGGTGGCAAGCACCATGTGAACTCCTGCGGCCCGTCCCATCTGGGCCAAACGAATGATGGCACTTTCAACCTCGTTTGAAACGGTCATCATTAAATCGGCCAGTTCATCAACTACAACTACGATGTATGGCAAGGGAATTAAATTGGTCCCTTCCCGTTCGTTTTGTTCCCTCACAAACTGATTATAGCTTTCAATTTTCCGTTGACCACTCTTAGCAAACAATTCATATCGAGATTCCATCTCACTGACGACTTTATGCAACGCCCGAGCCGCCTTTTTCGGATCAGAAACTACTGGAGACAGTAAATGCGGAATCCCGTTATAGACACCCAATTCCACCCGTTTAGGGTCAATCAGCATTAGTTTAACCTGGTCGGGGCGCGCCTTGAGTAGCAAGCTAACCAACATTCCGTTAATAGCAACCGATTTTCCACTTCCCGTGGAACCGGCAATCAACAGGTGGGGCATCTTCGTCAAGTTACAAGACACCACGTTCCCGTTGACGTCTTTTCCCAGTGGCACCGTCAGATAATTGCTGCGATCTTGTGCTGACTGATGTTCAAAGACCTCCCGAAAGGAAACCATCGCCACTTCGCGGTTTGGCACTTCAATCCCAATTAACGACTTTCCAGGAATCGGGGCCTCAATCCGAATGTCTTTGGCTGCTAATGCCAATGCCAAGTCGTCACTCAGATTCACAATTTTACTAACCTTTACACCTACTGCTGGTTCTAATTCGTATTCCGTGACAGATGGACCCAAACTCACATGTTTTACTTGAGCATCAATTCCAAAACTACTCAAGGTTTCTTGAAGGGTTTCTGAATTATGGTTGGCTGTTGCCACCTCATTCGTTTGGTCCACCGGAGGGATTTGCTGTAGCAACTGTACAGACGGCAGCTGATAATCGCCTTCATTTTCACCTGCGGTAATGGTCGGCATCGGTTCGACCGGATCTGGTTCTGGAGCCGGTTGCTCACTAGCCACTTGCACGGCTGGTGTCTCTGGAGCTTGCGTGGTTGTTTCTAACGGTGCTGTAGAAGTAGAAGTCTCTGCTACAGGTTGATCAGTTTCACTTGACGCTGGTGTCATTGAAGTCGGATCTAACGGTGCTGAATCCGGTTTGGATCGGTGCTGCGGTGCTGATTTTCGGCGGTGATAAGCTGCTTGTGCCGCTGCTAACCAAGGTTTGACCAGTTTGAAACCCTGGCGTAATCCCTGGATTACGTTGATTCTGAGAATTAGTAAAATTCCGGTCAGGATTAAACCTAGAGCAAAAATTGTGGCTCCAATCCAGGAAAAAAGCTTGGCAAAAACCAGCAATAGACCGGCACCTAGGAGTCCACCACCAACGTCGCCAGTCACGCGACCGGTGCTTAAATCACCCAGCACGGTTTCCCAGGTAATCTGGATTAATTGGACGTGCAAACCCAGCCCGTTAAATTGCAGGATTGAAGCCCCCATTAGTACCCCTAGATTGACACAAATTAAACCTAACCAGCTACGTGCCGATAGACGAGGAAGGTGCAATTCTAAAAATCTAAGCACACTTAAAACTGCTGTAATTAACAAGGCCACTGGGTACAGGTTCCCCACCCCCAAGCGGGTTAAATTAGCAACACCAATTCCCACAATTCCTAGTTTAAACATCCCGAGCCCAGACAAAATCAAACCAACTAAGCCCAACAGATTACGGCGCTTGGTTCCCAAGTAGGCTATGATGCGATTTTGCCGCTGGTTTTTTTTCGTTTTCGTGGTTGCGTGGCGTCGCTTGGTTTTTGCTTGTGTTGTTCGTTTTCGCGTTGATTTTCTAACCGCCACAAAAATTCCTCTCTAATCTTTAAACTCTTTTAACTTATCGTGCTCATACGTATGCACTCGTTCTAACCCAACAAATGATTGTTGCCGTAATGCCTCGTAAATCACAATTGCACAGGTGTTTGACAAATTCAATGCTCGAATGTGCTCATCATCTTGCGGAATCCGCAGCGCCTGACGTGCATATTGTTGCTCAAACCGTTCGGGCAATCCCGTTGTTTCCTTGCCAAACACAAAGTAATAATCCTGATCGACATCATGATAATCCGGATCAGTGTAGGTCTTGGTCCCAAACTTTGAGATTAAAAACATGTTTTCAGGATCCGTAACCTTTTCTAAAAAAGCTGGTAGATTGTCATGATAGCGAATGTCCACCTTGTTCCAGTAATCTAATCCAGCCCGTTTGAGATGTTTATCATCCACCGAAAAGCCGAGGGGCTTAATCAGATCGAGAACCGTATCCGTTCCTGCGCAGGTCCGCGCAATATTTCCAGTATTAGCCGGCATTAGGGGTTCAAATAAAACAATGTGATTAGTCATAAATTTCTCCGCTTTCTATTTTCAACTTTAGACGTCCATTATAGCACACCTGTTCGCATTTCGTGCAGAGCGGCAAATGAACCAGCACGTGGTAAGATTAAGCTAAAGGAGGAAGAATTATGCACATTGAACCATTGATTTCAACCTTTCACGAGGTTCCCACGGCAAGTGAACAAGCCTTTTTACGAGTCGCCCTTGCCAATCATTACCAAACTCCCAGTCGCGGGTTAATTGCGGCAACCACCACCTATCTTCACGAACATCACCAGAGTTTAGACGTGTGGATTAGTGCGGATCCAAACACTAGCACCTGGAACGATGCGGAAATCAACCTAATGGAAGACGACCTCTTTCAGTGCCAGGAGCTGGGCGTGGACGGCGTTATTTTTGGTGCATTAACCCAGGATTTGCAATTAGACCAGGAAGCGCTGGAAGTCTTTTTAGGGGCATCAGCAGGAATGGAAGCCTTCTTCTCTCCGGCATTTACTAAATTACCCTCATCAAAATGGCCGTCCGCTTTACAGTGGCTCGACGACCACCAATTCCAGGGAATTGTTGCTGCCGATCATTTAGCAGAACTTCGAGAAGCCTTAGTCGCCTTTCCAAACCTGCAATTGGTACCAATTACAGAAACCACTACGGCTGCCCAAACGGTAGCCACCACGATCGACGTCCCGACCGTCATTGCTCCACTAACTGAATAAGCAAAAACGACTTTCTAACTAGGGAAGTCGTTTTTAGGCTGCATTAATTGCGAGAAGTAAGGGGGCACCGGTGCTGTAACGGTTACGGTTCGCTGAGTTAACGCATCAAAGAAGGACATCCGGTAGCAATGAAGTGCTTGATGCGGAAGCTCGTGATTAGTGGGATTATACAACCAGTCCCCCACTAATGGTAACCCGAGCGCTGCAAAATGCACCCGAATCTGGTGGGTTCGACCCGTATGCAGCTGAATTTTCACTAACGAATGCCGCATGGTGCGATCGAGCAACCAAAATTCGGTCTGCGCAAATTTACCGTCATTGACAACGGCTCGTTCTAAAAAGGAACCCGTTCGTCGTCCAATTGGCAGAATAATGGTAGCGTGGTCATTCACCGCCTGCCCGTCTAACAAGGCAATGTAATGTTTTTGGACTTCGTGCCGTTGCAATTTCCGATCCAACAGGGAGTGCGCCAGACTATTTTTAGCAAAAATCACCGGACCACTAGTGCCCTTGTCCAAGCGATTGACTACGTGAATCATCCGGTTCGCATACCCCTGACGCATGTAATAACCAAGGACTCGGTTAACTAGCGTGTGATTCGGATAAAGCGATGATGGCACGGTAGCTACCGTTGCCGGTTTATTCAAGATTAAATAGTTGTCGTCCTCAAATAAGATGGAAATCGAGCGCTCGGAAACCTGCAAATGCGGATTCTGAGGTTCGGGCGGCAAACTAACCGTTACCACATCACCCGGGTGAATTATTTCATGTGGATAGCAAATTTTTTGATTGACCTGTAATTCTCCTCCATGAAACTTCACCCGTTTTAACAGGGAACGAGTCACCCCGTGTTCCAACAAAAAAGTCCGCAGTTTAAGCGAACTCGATTGCTGATTTGTCCATTGAAACTTACTCATTCATATCATCGCCAATAAATGAATTACCGACCCGCTTCCAAAAGTGGGTGTGTCGGTACTTTGCAAAGTAAATCCGTCGTTCTGAAATGCGGTAGGTAATGGCTTTAATCGGACGATCCTTTACCATTAATTGATCACAAGTCAGCACGTTATGGAGCGAAACGTTGGGAACAATCGTCAGTTCTTCTGAAGGCGGAATGATGATTGGTGAGCCAATCGTTCGAAAGACCCGGTTGTTAATCGAAGCCATTTCGGCCATTTGTACGGCGTTAAAGCGTGGTGAGATGATGGCGCCTCCGACCGATTTATTGTAAGCCGTCGAACCCGTAGGCGTCGAAATACACAAACCATCACCCCGAAAATTTTCAAACAGTTGATCTTTGATGTAAACTTTTCCCACCATCGTGCCGAATAACTTTTTAACGGTTGATTCGTTGAGGGCCAGCATGTAGTCCGGTTCTCCCTGATCAGAATATTCAACCTTGATGTCTAATAACGGGTAACTGACACTCTGCCCGTTATCGCGTTCGAGACTGGAAACTAGTTGTTCGACCTCATTATCCCGCCAGTCGGTGTAAAACCCTAAATGACCGGTATGGACTCCTACAAACCGAATTTTTTCGGCCAGATCCTTATAATGATGAAACGCCGATAACAGCGTCCCATCGCCACCAACTGAAATCACAACTTCTGGGTTTAATTCGTCAAGTTGTAATTCGTTTGATTGATTAATTAATTTGGCTAACGCCGTGGCCACCGTGGTTGAGGAGGCGTTATCGTTTCCAAAAATGGCAATCCGCATCATTTTTCTCCTTTATTCGCTTGGTTTTGTTGCGCTTCCGAGGTGGAAAGCTCGTGGTGAATTTGCGACATTTCCTCATCTAGCTTAAAAGCCGTCTCAGAAGCAGCTTGCAGCCGCTTATGCACGTCTTCGGGAAATTCACCGGGATGCTTATAGTTTAACGAATGTTCCAGCGTGGCCCAGAAATTCATGGCCAACGTCCGCACCTGAATTTCCACGAGAATCTCGCGTTCTCCATCTAATAGTTGCAACGGATAGCGAAACACAATGTGATAAGAGCGGTAACCACTTTCCTTTTCATTATTAACGTAGTCTCGTTCGGAAACAATTTCCACGTCGTTACGCCGCCGCAACAATTGAACTACGTCAGAGACGTCGTCTAAAAAGGGACACATAATTCGTAATCCGCAGAGGTCTTCCATGTCTTCTGTCAATCGATCTGCGGTAATGTGGCGCCGTTGCATTTTTTCTTCAATACTCGGAATTGATTTAATCCGACTCGTCACAAATTCAATGGGCGAGTGTTCTCCCCTAACCTGAAATTCTTTGCGCATCCCGCGTAGTTTTACTTTCCATTCTTTTGCGGCTTGTTGATAGGGGAATAAGAGTTGCCCCCAGTTTTCATTCACAAAACCACCTCATTTACACTTGATAGTAACATCTTATCATATTCCGAACCCCAGCTCGGCAGTTCCAGAGACAAAATCATTGAAATTTAACTAAAGTTTGGTATTCTAGGTAGTGCATCTATTTATAAAGTTTATCTTAAAAAGTTTAAATTTCGAGAAAGGATTGTGCGGAATGATTGAAATGTACTTATTTGTAGAACCAACTTGTTCCACCTGTTTAACCGCGGAACAAGCCGTTACCAAAGTTGCCGATAACTTAACCCAAAAAGTGCGTGTAAAGTTCATTCCGTACCTTCAACTCGGAGTAATTAACAGCGCACACCATCAACTTGATTACCAAATTACATTAGACTACAAAGCCGCCCTCTTTCAAGGGTGCAAAAAAGGGCGAGAATTCTTGCAACATTTGCAAACAGAAATTATCACGAACCAAACTACTTATTCAGAAGCATTAGCCGAACAGATGGCTCGGACTACAAACCTAGATTTAGAGATGTTTCAAGAGGATCGTGCATCCAATCTCCCACAATCCGCCTTTAAATCCGACCAAGAATTGATCCGGGAAATGGGTGTGGAAGACCACGATAACCTCGTGATTTTCAACTGTGCGAGTTGTGCCAACGGCCTTTTGATTAAAGATTTAGGCTATCAACATTTACATACCCTATGCACCGAGATGGAAGCCAAGATTCAAAAAGAATCTGGTACACCCAACTTGCGGGTGCTGTAAAGACTAGCAAACGCTAGTCTTTTTCTTTAGCCCGAATGGCTCGTTTTTTCTGGATTCCGTCTGCAAACCAGTGCTCATTTTTCTGCCAGTATAATTGCTGGTGACACTGTTTCACTATCCCAGCCCGTACTAGCTGATTGGCAAATTGCTTAACAATAACAGTTACGTGTTGTTGTAAATCATCCAGTAAGGGAAACTGCAGCTGGCTTTCTAACGCCTGCACTAGATCAGTTAAGTTAACTGAATGATTTGTTTCCAGTTCTAACAATATTTGGATTCGCCAGTTTAACCACCAGATTGCCGTTTGTAACGGTGGAACCCAACGAGGAACATGACAAATCAGTGGACAACCTTGTAATAAGTGACGCTTTTGATAACAAGTTTGTTGCAGTTTTACCACGGCTGGATTTTTCCATTGCAACTGGTTTTCTACCCATTCTTGAAATAGTCTCAAGGATGGCACCGTTGGCTGCGTTAGTTGTGGGTGTTGCAAGAACTGCATTAATGCCGCACCGGTGCTAAACGATTGCTCCGAAAAGGTCAACCATTGATCCACCAAGCGAAGCTGATAACGGATTACGAACCGCGTCGGCTGCTCTAAAAGAAAGAGCAAGTAATAGCCCACCGTTGGCCGATACGCCAAAAACTTCAACACGCTGGCAGCGGTTTTACGCCGCAAGTAATACGCGCGCCCTAATAGCCATTCGGAGTGAAGCTCTAGGCTTCGGTAGCCTTGGATTCGTTCGCAAAACCGAGTTAGTGAAAGCGGACTACATTGAAATTCAAGCACTAGGTGGTGGTTCACCAGTACATCTGGTCGTTGGCGAATCGCATCTAGATACCATTCCACCTGGACGGTTCCATACCGTTGACTTTGTTCCCATAAAAAGAATTTCCCTGCTAGATGCTCCTGCGTCTCAGGTTCACCGATATGGCAACCCGTATTTTGACGGTGGGCAAAATGAGCCACTTTAAAACTACCCCGTCGTAAAAGAACCGTTGCCGCACAGTTAGGACAGTGGTAATCTTGCCCCCGTTCAGCGGAGCAAGCATCGATTCGTTTTTGTTCAGTCGTCATTGCTATTAACAAACACACCACCCTTGCAGAAGATACGAAAAAAGGCCACGTTTCCGTGGTCTTTTTGATTAGTTTAATTAAAGTAATGGGTCAACGTTTTAACTGCCTGTTGCGCAATGATAGGTTGCGCTGATTGTTCCAGTTGCTCAGAGCGCATGGGACTTAACTCACCAAATTCATAGAATAAACTGAGCTGGTCGTCAATCGCGTCTAACTGAGTTTTAATCTCATCCCAAGTAGGATCCACGTTGTCCGGTAACAATTGGTAACGCAGCACTAGATAATACTGGTCTTCGCGCTTATATAACGCTGTTGCCAATTTAACCCCGTGAATCCGAAGTTGCCGTTGGGCAGCCTGAATCCCGCTTAGAAGTTCTTCAAAGCTAGCAAAGCGAATCGGAACCACTCTGGTTAAATGATCTGCATCAAAAACATCGCTGCTCTGTTGTTTTTGCTTCATTTTTGTAAATTTTTCTTTGGATTCTTCCGAAGCAAAGTTCACGTTGGCTTCTGTGAGTTGAGAAACCAACCGGTCATCCTTACTGATGATCATTTCAAACCCATCGTGGGCGGGTAAAACTTGAAAGGAAACCAGGTCGTTGTTCTGAAACTCGTGATCAACATCAACCTCTTCGAGGATTTGGTAGAAGAATTGTTCGACATCATCCTGATTTTCCATAAGATCTAAAAGATTAACGTGCCGCTCTTGTAAGTCCTTGTTAGTGACCCAAACTTTAATCGTATTTTCATTTGTTTTTTCAAATTTCAAAACGATCCCTCTTTTAATCTAAATATTAATTACCATTCCCGTGTGCGGAAGTTGCACCGGAAGCTGGTTGTGACTGGCCACCGTAGTTTCTTGTAATAACCGGTTACGGTCTGCCGTTTGAGGCAAATGACTAATTAGCAATGAGTGCACGTGTGCTTTTAGAGCCATTTCCCCAACCTGAGTAGTAGTCATATGCCAGATTTTCCCCGGTTGATTAGCAAAGAAATTGGTGTCAGCAATCAACTGGTCTGCATCATGAGCAAATTTTGTCAGTGCGGGAAAAATCTTTGAATCAGCAGTATAAACCAAAACTTTTCCGGTGTCACGTTCTTTGATTCTCATTGCAAATGCTGGCACTGGATGTTCCGTCCGTAAGAACTTAATTTCAAAGGGTTCAATCTGGTTAACCGTTTCAGGATCATAGGCCCGCTTTTCCGTTGCCGCGGGCCAATCTAAGCCGTCAAACGCTGCTTGATCGAAAACATGACCATAAATGGGTAGTAGTTCATGTTGATACCGTTCCGAGTGTAATTGCCAGTAGTATTGTAAAACTCCAACGTCGGCCACGTGATCAGCATGGTAGTGCGATAATAAGACCGCATCTAAGCGTAAAGGATCTAAAACGTCCTCTAGCTCCATTAATACCCCACTGCCACAATCTAAGAGCAAATTAAAACCATTTGCTTGTAACAAGTATCCGCTGGTTCCCGTATTTTGATAAGGATAACCACCATAATAACCTAAAACAGTTAATTTCATTGCCTGACCTCATTTAACAATCTTTTTTCTTTTAACTTCCTCCACTTTATTCTAAACTAAAAGTAGATAAAATGATTGGAGGATTACCATGATCAGAAAAATTTCCGTAACATTTGGATCAGAAGCCATTCTGGAACAGATTATGAAGAAATATCCCGAACGACACATGGCATTATTTGCCGCTGCTAACAACGCCCACGGAATGCAGTTAGTAGATTATTCTGGTGAAGATTCCGTTTTCACTTCGCCAGTTGTCTACGAAGTGAATGCTCACGCAGGTAGTGATGACTGGTGGCACTACATTAGCTACATCGAAATCAGTCCTAGCAAAGACCAGCGACAAATTCTAGATGCTCAAGTTAGCAACTTTATGAGCAATCCGGATACTCCTACTGGAATGACGGGGGTTTACTATCTAACCGCCGAAGGTAATAGTGACAGTCGGATATTATTAACCCTGTGGAAACAGCAATATGATTGCATGAAATGGGAAAAAAGTGAGCAACACGATTTTGTTTCGTACCAAACCTTTAAGAATGATTTTAGTGCTAACTACCACGAGATTGGTTATCAACGGATTCAACCTAAAGCATAAAAAAAGAGATGAAAAATTCATCTCTTTTTTTAACGGTCCGTACGAGACTCGAACTCGTGATCTCCTGCGTGACAGGCAGGCGTCTTAAACCGACTGGACCAACGGACCAATTGCGGGGGCTGGATTTGAACCAACGACCTCCGGGTTATGAGCCCGACGAGCTACCAGACTGCTCTACCCCGCGATAATATTCAAATAAAAAAATGACCCGTACGGGATTCGAACCCATGTTACTGCCGTGAAAGGGCAGTGTCTTAAACCACTTGACCAACGGGTCAAAAAACGGAGAAGGAGAGATTCGAACTCTCGCGCCGCTTACGCGACCTACACCCTTAGCAGGGGCGCCTCTTCAGCCACTTGAGTACTTCTCCAGATGGGCCTAAGTGGACTCGAACCACCGACCTCACGCTTATCAGGCGTGCGCTCTAAACCAGCTGAGCTATAGGCCCAAAATAAAAGCGGGTGACGAGAATCGAACTCGCGACAATAGCTTGGAAGGCTATGGTTTTACCACTAAACTACACCCGCATAACATATTTAATTAACGAAACAAGTGGCGCGGGACAGAATCGAACTGCCGACACACGGAGCTTCAATCCGTTGCTCTACCAACTGAGCTACCGAGCCATATCAAAGCGGTCCGTACGAGACTCGAACTCGTGATCTCCTGCGTGACAGGCAGGCGTCTTAAACCGACTGGACCAACGGACCAATTGCGGGGGCTGGATTTGAACCAACGACCTCCGGGTTATGAGCCCGACGAGCTACCAGACTGCTCTACCCCGCGATAATAAAAGGAGGATGAGAGATTCGAACTCTCGCGCGATTTGACTCGCCTGACGGTTTTCAAGACCGTTCCCTTCAGCCAGACTTGGGTAATCCTCCGTCAAACAGAAATAAGTATAGCATATACATATAAGGCCGTCAACAATAATTTGACAAATGGATCTTGTAGGACTCGAACCTACGACCGGACGGTTATGAGCCGTCTGCTCTAAACCAACTGAGCTAAAGATCCAAGACCTAATCGCGGCGGAGGGAATCGAACCCCCGACCTCTCGGGTATGAACCGAACGCTCTAGCCAGCTGAGCTACACCGCGATTAATAGGCAAATATTACCTAAAAATAGATATTAAAATATCTAATCGGGAAGACAGGATTCGAACCTGCGACCCCCTGGTCCCAAACCAGGTGCTCTACCAAGCTGAGCTACTTCCCGAACAAATGCACCTAGCAGGAGTCGAACCTGCAACCTTCTGATTCGTAGTCAGACACTCTATCCAATTGCGCTATAGGTGCATAAATGCCGAGGACCGGGATCGAACCGGTACGGTCATTACTGACCGCAGGATTTTAAGTCCTGTGCGTCTGCCAATTCCGCCACCCCGGCAAAAGGTGGTACAAAGCGGAAGACGGGATTCGAACCCGCGACCTCCACCATGGCAAGGTGGCGTTCTACCACTGAACTACTTCCGCATAATGCCGACTAGAGGATTCGAACCTCCGACCCCCTGTTTACAAGACAGGTGCTCTGCCAACTGAGCTAAGTCGGCATATGCTATATAATTAATGAGCCGTGGCAGGTTCGAACTGCCGACCCTCTGATTAAAAGTCAGATGCTCTACCGACTGAGCTAACGGCTCAAGATGGAAGATACAGGGCTCGAACCTGTGACCCTCTGCTTGTAAGGCAGACGCTCTCCCAACTGAGCTAATCTTCCAATTCGCGTGGCGACGTCCTATCCTCGCAGGGGGCGATCCCCCAACTACTTTTGGCGTGCTAAAGCTTAACTGCTGTGTTCGGCATGGGAACAGGTGTATCCTTTAGGCTATCGCCACCACACTCTGAGTGAACTTCGTTCCCTCAAAACTAGCTAATATTATTTCCTTCCGATTCTACCATTGTGCTTTCCTTGGTTAAGTCCTCGACTGATTAGTATTAGTCCGCTGCACGTATCGCTACGCTTCCACTTCTAACCTATCGACCTGATCATCTTTCAGGAGTCTTACTTCCATATAGGAATGGGAAATCTCATCTTGAGGCGAGTTTCACACTTAGATGCTTTCAGCGTTTATCTCATCCATACATAGCTACTCAGCGGTGCGCCTGGCGGCGCAACTGATACACCAGCGGTATGTCCATCCCGGTCCTCTCGTACTAGGGACAGCTCCTCTCAAATTTCCTGCGCCCGCGACGGATAGGGACCGAACTGTCTCACGACGTTCTGAACCCAGCTCGCGTACCGCTTTAATGGGCGAACAGCCCAACCCTTGGGACCAACTACAGCCCCAGGATGCGATGAGCCGACATCGAGGTGCCAAACCTCCCCGTCGATGTGAACTCTTGGGGGAGATAAGCCTGTTATCCCCAGGGTAGCTTTTATCCGTTGAGCGATGGCCCTTCCATACGGTACCACCGGATCACTAAGTCCGACTTTCGTCCCTGCTCGACTTGTCTGTCTCGCAGTCAAGCTTGCTTCTGCCTTTACACTTACAGAATGATTTCCAACCATTCTAAGCAAACCTTTGAGCGCCTCCGTTACTATTTAGGAGGCGACCGCCCCAGTCAAACTGCCAACCAGACACTGTCTCCGAGCACGATTAGTGCTCAGGGTTAGAGTGTTCACATAGCAAGGGTAGTATCCCACGGGTGCCTCCACCGAGACTAGCGTCCCGGTTTCAATGGCTCCTACCTATCCTGTACAAGCTATGTAAACACCCAATATCAAGCTACAGTAAAGCTCCATGGGGTCTTTCCGTCCTGTCGCGGGTAACCTGCTTCTTCACAGGTATCTTAATTTCACCGAGTCTCTCGTTGAGACAGTACTCAAATCGTTACGCCTTTCGTGCGGGTCGGAACTTACCCGACAAGGAATTTCGCTACCTTAGGACCGTTATAGTTACGGCCGCCGTTTACTGGGGCTTCATTTCGAGGCGTCGCCGAAGCTAACCTTTCCACTTAACCTTCCAGCACCGGGCAGGCGTCAGCCCATATACTTCATCTTACGATTTTGCATAAACCTGTGTTTTTGATAAACAGTCGTTTGAGTCTTTTCACTGCGGCTGACCTGACGGTCAGCACCCCTTCTTCCGAAGTTACGGGGTCATTTTGCCGAGTTCCTTAACGAGAGTTCTCTCGCTCACCTGAGGATTCTCTCCTCGACTACCTGTGTCGGTTTGCGGTACGGGTAGTTAATTACTCACTAGAAGCTTTTCTCGGCAGCGTGACATCGGTTGCTTCTCTACTTTAATTTCGATCCTCATCAACGCTTGTCAACCCGGTCAGAAGCATTTCACTCCTCACCTGACTTACGTTTTAAACATCCTTTTCCAGCCGGATGCTCAACCTAGCCTTCTGCGTCCCTCCATCGTTCCAACATAATTAACTAGTACAGGAATCTCAACCTGTTATCCATCGCCTACGCTTCTCAGCCTCGGCTTAGGTCCCGACTAACCCTGGGTGGACGAGCCTTCCCCAGGAAACCTTAGTCATTCGGTGGACCAGATTCTCACTGGTCTTTCGCTACTCATACCGGCATTCTCACTTCTAAGCGCTCCAACAGTCCTTCCGGTCTGCCTTCATTGCCCTTAGAACGCTCTCCTATCACGCAACGTAGTTGCGTCCGCAGTCTCGGTAATATGCTTAGCCCCGGTAAATTTTCGGCGCAGAATCACTCGACTAGTGAGCTATTACGCACTCTTTAAATGGTGGCTGCTTCTGAGCCAACATCCTAGTTGTCTAAGCAACTCCACTTCCTTTTCCACTTAGCATATATTTAGGGACCTTAACTGGCGGTCTGGGCTGTTCCCCTTTCGACGATGGATCTTATCACTCATCGTCTGACTCCCGGACATAAATCAATGGTATTCGGAGTTTATCTGAACTCAGTAATCCAAGACGGACCCCTCGCTCAAACAGTGGCTCTACCTCCATGATTCTAATTCCGAGGCTAGCCCTAAAGCTATTTCGGAGAGAACCAGCTATCTCCAAGTTCGTTTGGAATTTCACCGCTATCCACACCTCATCCCAGCACTTTTCAACGTACACGGGTTCGGACCTCCGGTGCGTATTACCGCACTTTCATCCTGGACATGGATAGATCACCTGGTTTCGGGTCTACGGCAACATACTAATTCGCCCTCTTAAGACTCGCTTTCGCTGCGGCTCCGCTTCTTCGGCTTAACCTTGCATGCAACTGTAACTCGCCGGTTCATTCTACAAGAGGCACGCCATCACCCCTTAACGGGCTCTGACTGCTTGTAGGCACATGGTTGCAGGAACTATTTCACTCCCCTTCCGGGGTGCTTTTCACCTTTCCCTCACGGTACTGGTTCACTATCGGTCACTAGGGAGTATTTAGCCTTGGGAGATGGTCCTCCCAGATTCCGACGCCGTTTCACGTGTGGCGCCGTACTCAGGATCCTGAACTGAGGGAATTCAATTTCGCTTACGAGACTATCACTCTCTTTGGTGCAGCTTCCCAACTGCTTCAGCTATCAAATTCTTTTGTAACTCAAATGTTCAGTCCTACAACCCCGAACCACGAAGGTTCGGTTTGGGCTATTCCCAGTTCGCTCGCCGCTACTTTGGGAATCGAAATTTCTTTATCTTCCTGTGGGTACTTAGATGTTTCAGTTCCCCACGTCTGCCTCTGCGTAGCTATGAATTCACTACGTAGTGATTAGTCATTACCCTAATCGAGTTTCCTCATTCGGAAATCTCCGGATCACAGCTTACTTACAGCTCCCCGAAGCATATCGGTGTTAGTTCCGTCCTTCATCGGCTCCTAGTACCAAGGCATTCACCATGCGCCCTTTCTAACTTAACCTATAATCCGACGGATTATAAATTATTGAGTTTAGCGATTAAACACATTAAAAAACTCAAATTACACAATGGTTTTCTCGGTTAAAATTATATCAATCAATATAATTCTTACAGAAAATAATATTATCTAGTTTTCAAAGAACCAAACGGTACTAAAACTACTAGTACCAATGGAGAATAGCGGGATCGAACCGCTGACCTCCTGCTTGCAAAGCAGGTGCTCTCCCAGCTGAGCTAATTCCCCAAAATTCAATTATCATACCGTAACAACGGCGATGGGCCTAAGTGGACTCGAACCACCGACCTCACGCTTATCAGGCGTGCGCTCTAAACCAGCTGAGCTATAGGCCCAAAAAGCGCGGATGGTACTGTGAGAGTAGTTCTCTCAAAACTAAACAAGACTTTGATCGGTGTAAGGTTCCGTATTTTTCCTTAGAAAGGAGGTGATCCAGCCGCAGGTTCTCCTACGGCTACCTTGTTACGACTTCACCCTAATCATCTGTCCCACCTTAGGCGGCGGACTCCTAACGGTTATCCAACCGACTTTGGGTGTTACAAACTCTCATGGTGTGACGGGCGGTGTGTACAAGACCCGGGAACGTATTCACCGTGGCATGCTGATCCACGATTACTAGCGATTCCAACTTCATGCAGGCGAGTTGCAGCCTGCAATCCGAACTGAGAACGGCTTTAAGAGATTAGCTTGACCTCGCGGTTTCGCAACTCGTTGTACCGTCCATTGTAGCACGTGTGTAGCCCAGGTCATAAGGGGCATGATGATTTGACGTCATCCCCACCTTCCTCCGGTTTATCACCGGCAGTCTCTCTAGAGTGCCCAACTCAATGCTGGCAACTAAAGACAAGGGTTGCGCTCGTTGCGGGACTTAACCCAACATCTCACGACACGAGCTGACGACAACCATGCACCACCTGTCATTCTGCCCCCGAAGGGGACACCTAATCTCTTAGGCTAACAGAAGATGTCAAGACCTGGTAAGGTTCTTCGCGTAGCATCGAATTAAACCACATGCTCCACCGCTTGTGCGGGTCCCCGTCAATTCCTTTGAGTTTCAACCTTGCGGTCGTACTCCCCAGGCGGAATGCTTAATGCGTTAGCTTCGGCACTGAGAGGCGGAAACCTCCCAACACCTAGCATTCATCGTTTACGGCATGGACTACCAGGGTATCTAATCCTGTTTGCTACCCATGCTTTCGAGCCTCAGCGTCAGATGCAGACTAGACAGCCGCCTTCGCCACTGGTGTTCCTTCATATATCTACGCATTTCACCGCTACACATGAAGTTCCACTGTCCTCTTCTGCACTCAAGTTTCCCAGTTTCCGATGCACTTCTTCGGTTAAGCCGAAGGCTTTCACATCAGACTTAAAAAACCGCCTGCGCTCGCTTTACGCCCAATAAATCCGGACAACGTTTGCCACCTACGTATTACCGCGGCTGCTGGCACGTAGTTAGCCGTGACTTTCTGGTTAGATACCGTCACGCCGTGAGCAGTTACTCTCACAGTCGTTCTTCTCTAACAACAGAGTTTTACGAGCCGAAACCCTTCTTCACTCACGCGGCGTTGCTCCATCAGACTTTCGTCCATTGTGGAAGATTCCCTACTGCTGCCTCCCGTAGGAGTATGGGCCGTGTCTCAGTCCCATTGTGGCAGATTACCCTCTCAGGTCTGCTACGTATCATCGCCTTGGTGAGCCATTATCTCACCAACTAGCTAATACGCCGCGGGTCCATCCAAAAGCACTAGCACCAAGGCCAGCTTTCAAACTAAAACCATGTGGTTTTAGTTGTTATCCGGTATTAGCATCTGTTTCCAGGTGTTATCCCCGACTTCTGGGCAGGTTACCCACGTGTTACTCACCAGTTCGCCACTCGGTCCAATCTAAAGTCAAATATGTGCAAGCACGTCATTTCATTTAGGAGACCGCGTTCGACTTGCATGTATTAGGCACACCGCCAACGTTCGTCCTGAGCCAGGATCAAACTCTCATTTTAAATGAGAACTTTACTAGCTCTACTTCATTATTTGTTTCTTAAGCGAATTGACTTCGCAAATGTTTAATTTTTAAACGCTAGTTTAAAAATTCCTTACACTTTTTGTAATCAAAATCTTGTTCAGTTTTCAAAGAACTACTCGGTCATCAATTACTTGACAACTTAATTATCATACAATGTTCAGGAGAAGAAGTCAAGCACTTTTTCCGATTCACTTCAATACTTTACCCATCGCCTTAACAACATGAATTATATTATCAACTTATCTAGGGTTCGTCAACACTTTTTTGCAGAAAAAAAGACTAACCCTCACGCAGTTAGAGCGCGCGGGCTAGTCTTTAAAATCAATTATTTTAATTCTGGGGCATCAGTTTGGAAATCGGATTCCGTTGACTTGCCTCCATTTTGATTAATCAGATCACTCTTTTGCTTCTGATCAGTCTGTTTCAATTTCTTCAAGGCATCCTTCTTATTGTAATTAAAAGACTTTTTATTAACATCATGATAACCAGGCAATTTGTGGAAGCGCAGCAAGTCTCCATACACGACCTTATCAGAATTAGACAACGAATCATTGACGTAAGTCTGAATCTTAGCGACCTCTTGCTTTTGCTCAGCATTCAGCTTGAGTTCAGAGCCAGTCTTCGTATCGTAAACGGTAGATCCCACTTTTGTATACTTCGGACTGACAAAGTCCCCGTTTCTAAATGGCACAATTTGGTTATTATCCTTACTCATCAGATCCTGCCCAAATTGAATCATATTTTGATTATTAACTCCAAGTAAGTGCAACAAGGTTGGTAAAACGTCAATTTCTCCACCATAGGTATGATCAATACCACCCTGAATATTGGCACCGTTAATCATAAACGGCACTTTTTGGAATTGAGCCAAATCATACTTATCAACACTCTTCTTATTCAAAAGCTTAGCAATAGCCGGTCGATGGTTATTAGAAATCCCATAGTGATCTCCATAGAGAACCACGACACTATTCTTCGCTAGACCACTCTTTTGCAAGTAGGCTTCAAATTCTCCAAAGGCCTGGTCTAGATAGTGAGCGGTTTGCACGTATGGATCAACCGTATTATCTCCGGTAGTAGTAGCAGGAAAGTCCGTATTTTGCTTATCAAGTTCATAGGGATAGTGGTTCGTTAACGTAATCAGTTTCGCATAAAACGGCTGCGGCAACTGTTGAATGTACGGGATACTCTGCTTAAAGAAAATCTTATCCTTCATCCCGTAACCAATATTGTAATTGGGTTTATCCTTGTAGTAAGCCTCACTAAAGAAATAATCATACCCCCATGATTTGTAAGCGTTGTTTCGGTTCCAGAAGGTTGGAACATCCCCATGAAAGGCGGCCGTCGTGTATCCCTTTTGATCCAGAATCGACGGAGCCGCTTGATAAGTGTTTTGTCCTCCATAGGTCACCATGGCAGATCCTTGCGGTAACCCATACAGTGAGTTTTCAAGCATCATTTCCGCGTCAGAAGTCTTTCCCTGTGCGACTTGGTGGTAAAAGTTATCAAAGGACAGCGTATGTTGATCATGGTAGAACTTATTAATGTTAGGCGTAACTTCTTTTCCGTTCACTTTGTAGTCAATCAAGAACTGTTGGAAACTCTCCAAGTGAATGATAAAGACGTTCTTGCCCTTTTCTTTTCCATAATAACTCACATTCGGACTAGCGTAGTTCTGTTTAACAAACTTTTCCACGCCCTTCAAGTCTTTTGCCTTCGCCTGTGATCTAGTTGTGGACTCCTGATGCGTCTGGTACGCACTAAAGGCCGCATACTCATTCAAACCTAAATACTTCACGATGTAGTTATTATCAAAGGTCCGGGTCAATAATCCCGAACGATCGGCATTGGCCGCGTTGTATTCAGCAAACATTAAGACCAGCGACAAAATGGTAATCCCCACTGCATACCGTAACTTCAACGGTTTTTTACTAATCTTAATTACGCCAAATAGTAACAGTAAGATCAAGACCACGATATCTAGATACACAATGAAATCGGTAGGCCGCAAGATTTCCAAGAAACTTTTACCCAGGTTGTTTTGTACGTTTCCCGTTCCTTTAATAATTCCCATGGACAAGAAATCTGAAAATTCTCGGTAGTACAAAATATTGGCAAAAATCCACGTGGACTGCAAAAAGTCGATAATCAGCATCAGCCAATAGGAAAGTTTCCCCCGAAAATACAAGGCAATCCCGAACAAGAGTAATGCTGACGGTAATGGATTAACCGCTAACAAGAATTCCTGCACTCCCCCTGATACTCCGAGGGTAAAGTCCGTTTTATAACAATAATAAGTTTTCAGCCAAAAAAGTAAGACAACCAGGACGTAAAATCCAATCGTTGTATTAAAAAATTGGCGGATTCGCTTCCAAAAATCAGCCATGCTTATTCCTCCATCTTTTCCGCTTCATTATTTTGTAAGTGGACGCGTCGGGGTTTAATCATTAAAGCAATCAACCCTAAAAACAGACCGAGATAGTAGGTCAATAATCGCCATAAAATCATGGCCAACGCTAATTTGCTGGAGCTGTGAATGTAGCTGCGGAATAACTTTTCAAAGCTATATTCGGCTCCCCCCGCTCCTCCCGGAATGGGAAACATTGAAATTACTAAGAAGATCAAAACGTCCAGACTAGTAACCATTACAACGTTCGCATTGTGATAGCCTAACGACAACATCACAAAGTACGGAATGAGATAGTAGAAAAACAGTTGTAAAAAGGTCAAAATGCAAACCTTGACCATCAGTTTCCCTTCATGCCCAATCCGAATACTTTCATCATGAAAATTATCAATTTTTTGGTTCAAAGTTCGTTTCCAACGTTGATACTTATTTTCGTTAACAAACCAGCCCACCACTTTAAAACAACCGTTGACTAGTTTTTTAGTCATCGAGTACCAATACATCACCATCAGCAGTGCAACAATCACTACTAGGTGAATTAAAAACCCGAATACTACGAAAATAGCTAGTGAGTGAACCGTGTCGACCAAGTAACGAAAACCAATGATTAAACTCACCACGAAATTCAACACAATCATCGCTTGATAGATGACAAATTTCATTAACAGGGCCGAACTAGCTTTCCCTCCGTCGACACCAGCCTGAAGTAACACCACCAGTTGTGCGGGTTGCCCTCCACTAGAAAACGGAGTAATCCCGTTAAAAAGTTGCTCAACTAATGGAACCCGAATCGCATCTCGAAACGAAAATGCCGGCGTGCTACTTTTTACTAAAATGTAGGTCACGACCGATTCAAAGAAAAAATACAGTAAAATGCAACCCAGAGCAACGATTAACCAGCCTAAATTGACGGAAGAAAGATCATTAATTAGTACACTAAATTTAATGTCACGAACAGCATACCACGAGATTAACAACCCAATGGCCACCATGAGTAGTAACGAAATTTTATTTCTTCTGGACATGAGACCTCCCGTTTTCCGCCTGTATTTGGGCTTGCTGGATGTAAAAATCATGCCAAATCTGGGCTAAGTGACCCTCAGAATAATAATCAGAAGCAGTTTCTGACTTGTGGACATAATCACTCCGTAGTTTAGAATCATCTGCCAATCGGTTTAACCACTGATTCATCTCTGACTCATCCTTAGCAGGCGCATAATAATCGGCGATAATTTGTTGGTATAAAGGTAAATCCCGTAAAATCACCGGTAGACCACAAGAAAAGGCTTCTAACACCGACATTGGAAATAACTCGTTATAAGAAGGCAGTAAAAAGACATCCGCTAAGTCATAGTATTCAACCAAATGATCACGATCTACAATCCCAGGGAAACTCAGATTTGCCGGTGGATTATCAACCAATTTTTTCAACTCGGAATAACCCGCAGTCATACCACCAAACGAAAAGCCCCCCACCCAGATAAACTGGTACGACGGATTATCCTGAGCCAACTTGGCAAAATCTAACACGCCCTTCCTGGTTTGTACTTGTCCTGTACAAATCACCGTGAAGCGGTGCTGATCGTAACCATATTGGTCCCGTAATTGTTCCTTTTGGGCTGGTGTAACCGGATGAAATTCCGTTTTGCTCACAAAGTTGGGGATATAGGTCACTCGTTCTTTCGAGATCCCGTACTTCTCCAGTTCTGGAATAAAGGTCGGATTGACCACTACAATCTGATCCATTCGTTTGTAAAATGCAATCACGTACCGATAAAACAATTGTTTGATTCCCGGTGGCAATTGTAAACTTTCTTCCAAAGTCTCCGGCAGAAAGTGCACATAGCCAATTTTACGACCGCGACGTTTACTAAACGTTGACAGGTAAAAAGTAGGATTAATGGTGTGATAGTGACTGATATCAGCAGGACTATACTGGTTCACTTCAATTTGAAATTCCGTCGGAAAACGATCACGTAATAACCGGACTAATTCCAGGTAGGCACTCCCTACTCCCTGCCCCTTGACTTTGGTCGCCGTCGAAAACATGTCAATTTTGAGCATCGTCATTCTACTCCTTATCGTCAGTGCTAACGTAGCGGTCCACAACGTTGCGATAAAAGATTTCGATTTGATCCACAAAATAATCAGCCGAGATGTCATGTAACTTTTGGTGTCGTAACTCGGGTTTGTCAGGATAAGCAGCCGGATGTTGTAAGTATTCAATCACGTCACTACTAAATTCTGCTAGCGTGGTGAAGGTTTTTCCTAGAGATGGATCTGTAATCAAATCGTTGGTATAAGGACTATCAGCTACCACTACCTTGGTGTCAGCAGCCATCGCTTCAATATAGGTTAATCCTTGGGATTCGGAGTTAGACGTCGACACAAATAAGTCTGCCATCCGATAGTAAGCATTTACCTTTTGGTTATTAATTTCGCCGGTAAACGTCACGTGAGCTTGTAAACCAGACCGAGCCACCTGTTGATGCAAGTCATCCGCTGCTGGTCCATCCCCCACAATGATGAGATGGGTCTCAGGAACAGCTTCTAAAATCGTTGGCATTTGGCCAATCAAAGTATCAATGTCTTTTTCATATGCCAATCGGCTTAACGACAGTAAAACCGGCTGGTTTGGAGTCAACCCTAGTTGTTTCCGCAATTCAGCTGCATTCCCACAATCCTCGTAGTGATGTAAATCGACTCCCGTCGGAATGATTCGAATCGGACTTTTAACGCCGTAGTCAGTTAGTTTATCTAAAACACGTTTGCTAGGAGCTACAATTCCATCCAAATGACGACAGAAGGCTAGCGTTCCCTCTTTGACGTGAATCGGCTTTAATAAATGACCGTTGGCAACGTAGTGTAGATAGTCCTCGTACATGGTGTGGTAAGTGTGCACGCATGGAATGTTAAGGTTCCGAGCCACAAACTTGCCAATCACCCCCATCGAAAACTCAGTTTGAGTGTGAACCAAGTCTAAATCCAATCCCTTCGCAATTTGGGTGGCCTGAAAAAGCCCCCGAACTGCAATCCGTCGTTCTGTAAACGAAATAAACGGAATGCTTGAGAAGCGGTAAATCCCTGCTTCCTGTTTCTCATCCGCATTTGGATCCGTGGTCGTAAAGATATAAACATGATTACCCCGTCGTTCTAATTCATCCTTTAACGTTTTAATGGAAGTTGCCACTCCACTAACTTGGGGAAAATATGTATCTGTAAATAAGCCGATATTCAAGCGCCGGTTCACCCTTTCAAATTGACGATAAACAACTAAATTATATTGGTTTCCCAGGTGGTTTGCAAACTATGAACCCAAAGAAAAAGAGTTGCCGGAGCAACTCTTTTGAACCCAAAAATCGACTATTCGATTAGGCCTTCTTCTTTCATGGTTTTGGCGATAGCTTCTAAGGCATCCTTAGCATCGTCACCATCAGCAGTGATGGTAATCACTGCGTTTTGACCGACCCCAAGTGACATAACTCCCATGATTGACTTTAAGTTAACCGTCTTGTCTTCATATTCTAACGTAATGTTAGAGTCGAATTTACTGGCGGTTTGCACCAAAAAAGTAGCCGGACGAGCATGAATCCCAGTTTCTGCAGTGATTTTAAATTGACGTTTTTCCATAATAAACGCACCCCTTTGTTAACCATATTTATACTCTAAGAGTACCAATATATCGGTCAAAATACAAGTTTTTGCGCCTTAGCGCAGATTATTAAACTTTCCTTAATTATCCGCTGCGTAGTGATACACCACCACGCCGTTTTCAAACGCGGTTCCGACCACTCGTTTTCTAGTGGGATAATCCATGAAAGCTTGCTGGAAAACAAAGAACTGATCCGGTTGTACGGTAAGCTCCTGAATGGTTCCGTTTTGCAGCTGTTCTAGTTTTTCTGTAAACGCTTCCTTCGTTGCTTCGATTGGATTCGCTTCCTTTCTGTTTCCTCATTTATTTTACCATAATTGCTCCTCAATTTTCCCAGAGATGTAAATACTTGAAACCAAATTCGAGGTGAGTATAATAATAAACACAAACAAAAGTCAACAAAGGTCAAAGATGAACATTGATTAAAAGGAGGTTGTACCATGGAAGGACAACAAGGTGCATACGGATTTGGAAATCTTGATGATTTAATTCGCTCCATGCAAGGAAGTAATCAAAACGGTGCTACCGGAACGCAAGGTAGTAACGGTAACAACGATCAAAAGGGAATTTTAGCTACTTATGGAACTGATTTAACCAAGCTCGCACGGGCAGGAAAACTAGATCCCGTGATTGGCCGGGATGAACAAACGGCACGGGCAATCGAGGTCTTAAACCGGCGTTCCAAAAATAACCCAGTATTGATTGGAGAAGCTGGTGTCGGAAAAACGGCAATTGTGGAAGGCTTAGCCCAAAAGATTGCAGATGGAACGGTGCCGCAAAAATTGCAAAGCAAGCGGATCATCCAGATTGACATGGTTTCGATTATTCAAGGAACCGGAATTAGAGGTCAATTTGAAAAGAAAATGCAGCAACTGATTAAAGAGGTTAAAGCTGATTCTAACATTATTCTCTTCATTGATGAAATTCATGAAATTATAGGAGCAGGTAACTCTGAAGGTGGCTTGGATGCCGGTAACGTTTTGAAGCCATCCCTTGCCCGGGGTGACTTTCAGTTAATTGGTTCCACCACACTGAAGGAATACCGCGAAATTGAAAAGGACTCGGCCCTCGCCCGCCGGTTCCAACCCATCATGGTCAACGAACCTAGTCCAGAACAAGCCGTTAAGATTTTACAAGGCTTGCAAAAGAACTATGAGGATTACCACCTCGTTCACTACACGGACAAGGCGATTGAAGCAGCCGTCAATCTTTCTAACCGTTACATTCATGATCGATTCTTACCAGATAAGGCCATTGATTTAATGGATGAAACGGGATCACGAAAGAATTTAACGCTCAACATCATTGATCCCCAGTCCATCGAAAAAGAGATTGCCCAAGCGGAGAAGCAAAAGGAAGCCGCCCTTCATAAGGAAGATTATGAACAAGCTGCTTTCTATCGCGACCAAGAAAAGCAATTAGAAGCACAACGAGACCGGGGTGCAAAAAACTACAACACCAATAACAACACGGTTACGGAAAAAGACATGCAACAAGTGGTCGAAGAAATCACCGACATTCCTGTGGGTGACTTGGAAGATCAAGAAAAAGAACAACTCAAGCAGTTGGACCACAACTTAGAAGAAAACGTGATTGGACAAGACGAAGCGGTTTCCCAAGTAGCGAAGGCCATTCAAAGAAATCGGATCGGCTTTAATAAGTCTGGTCGACCAATTGGCTCCTTCCTCTTCGTCGGTCCAACTGGAGTCGGAAAGACTGAGTTAGCTAAGCAATTAGCCAACCAACTCTTTGGTTCTAAAGATGCTTTGATTCGGTTTGATATGTCTGAATACCGAGAACCACAATCGGTTGCCAAATTAATTGGAGCTGCACCGGGTTACGTTGGGTACGACGAAGCTGGTCAGTTAACCGAAAAAGTACGACGGCACCCGTACAGCTTGATTCTGTTTGATGAAATTGAAAAAGCTCATCCAGACGTTCTGCACACCTTCTTACAGGTGTTAGATGACGGCCGCCTAACCGATTCACAAGGTCGAACGGTTTCCTTCAAGGACACGGTCATCATCATGACCAGTAACGCCGGGACCAACGCTGGTTCAAACGTCGGATTTGGTGCAGAAGCAAACGGCAAGACTCACTCCGTCTTAGACAAACTGGGTGCCTACTTCAAACCCGAATTCTTAAATCGGTTTGACGGCATCGTTGAGTTTAACCAGTTAAGCCAGAGCAACTTGGTTAAGATTGTGGACCTCATGTTAGACGACATGAACCAGAACCTGCAAGACGCTGGCATTAACGTGGCGGTTACCCAACCGGCTAAGCAAAAATTAGTTGAATTAGGCTACGATCCGGCCATGGGAGCTCGACCATTACGTCGGGTTATTCAAGAACAAATTGAAGACCCGACCGCGAGTTACCTCTTAGATCATCCGGAAACCAAGAAATTGGTGGCCGATATCAAAGATGATCAAATTCACGTAACAGCACAATAATGACCGCAAAACCCGCAACTCTGATGAGTTACGGGTTTTTTTGTGGTTAAAATTTCAATCTAAGCACACCAAAAAAGGCTTCAGCTGCTAGCTGAAGCCTTTGTGCTTACAAATTTTTATCCATGTCATAGGTTAACTTCGATAAGGTTAAGCCCTTGGACATCAGGGTGTTCATGAACTCGTGCACCCGATCGTGCATTTCGTTCGTTAAACTCTGATTTTGTTTTTCTAGGAAAGTCGGAACTTCCGCTTCTTCCAGGTGTCGGGCTTGATAGATGGTATTTTCTAGGTGCGTTAAAAACATTTGGTTCGATTCCGTCTTAAAATCCCGGGCCATTTGAATGAATTGCGGGTAATGAGATTCCACAATCATCGACAGTTTTCGGTACATCCAGTACGCACTTTGATCATCCATCGTCAACGGTGCGTGTTCGTAGGTTGCCGGGGTATGTTCCACGTTCGCAAAGAACGGCACATACGGACTGAATGCGGGAACCCCAAAGTTCAACCACATGATCGCAGCCCATTGGGGATTTTCGGCGTCATTACGAAATTGCAACACGTGCGAATTTTGCGTTCGGTTCATGGAGACCGGTCGGAACTTCGTCTTTAATTCCTCAGGTCCATTGCCTAACGGGTCATAGTCCGTCTCGTTATAATGAGAGCTTAAAATACTTTCAACGTCCATCACCGTGATTTTCCGATTCGCCTTGCGCAAGAACGGTAAATCATTAGACACAGGTGATTGTTCCACTTCAGGGTTTAAAATCTTTTGTCCGTACCAAACTCGAGGGGTGTTATAGTGGCGATCTTTTTCGTTACAAGTCCCAAAAATTCTGCGGAAGTTAAAGCCCTCGTCCACCGTTGGATTTAAATGGTACTTCTCGACAAATTCTTGAATTCCGTCTGAATGCATGAATTGATCTGAATCATCAAAATCAACCTCTTGGATGGCTACTTGGTTAGCCACCACGGCGTAACAATCATCAGGAACCCGTTCGGCAACCCAGTGGTGACCCGTCACGATTTCCATGTACCATACGTCGTTAGCATCCGCAAATAGCACTCCATTCCCTTCGGGAGATCCATATTGCTTAATTAGATTACCCAGGTATTCCACCCCTTCGCGAGCAGAATTAATGTAGGGTAACACAACTGATTGGAGGGAGTCTTCCGCGATTCCATTCGGAACCCACGGATCATGTGACAATGCCCGAGGATTCCCATAAACACTTTCGGTGGCACTCATTGCCACGTTTTTTTCGTTAAACCCGCTTTCAGCAAACACGCCAGCGTGCTCCACGTCTGCATTAGGCGTCGCTAAATAACGGTAGCCATCCATGGGTAACTTCATCCTAAAATCATTTTGATTGGATTCCCACGTCTTATTTGATTGGTGGTACGCTGGCACAACCGTAAATCGTTGTGGTGTCAGGGGCAAAAACGTATCATCATTTCGTGCAATCATGGTGGATCCGTCCACGCTGGCGTTTTTTCCGACCATCACACTGGTACATGCTGATAAATGTTTCATGATAAAACACCTCCGTTGCTTATAGCTTCGCCGTTAACTTTACATCTGGATACTTACTTTGGAACCACCGTTCCGCAAATTGATTTTCAAAGAGGAACAATGGCTCTCCCTGTAGGTCCTTCACCAAAATGTTCCGTGATGATGACATCTTTTCGTCTAGTTGATCTGGATTAATCCAACGCGCAATCTTATGTCCCATTGGTTCCATTAAGACGTCCGAGTTGTACTCGTTTTGCATCCGGAACTGAAAGACATCAAACTGCAGCTGTCCCACGGCCCCTAAAATGTATTGACCAGTATCATAGGTTGTATAAAGTTGAATGGCTCCTTCTTGAACCAATTGTTGAATCCCCTTGTGAAAGGATTTTTGCTTCATCACGTTTTTGGGAGAAACCCGCATAAATAGTTCCGGGGTGAACTGTGGCAGTTTTTCAAACTGTAGCGCCTTTTTCCCGGTGTAAATCGTATCTCCAATTTGAAAGTTCCCGGTATCATACAACCCAATAATATCACCCGCAACCGCGGTCTGCACGTTTTCACGCGTGTTCGCCATAAATTCGGTCACATTCGATAGTCGAATCGCTTTTTGGGTTCGGTTTAAGGTCACATCCATTCCTCGAGTAAATTCACCAGAACAAATCCGGACAAACGCAATCCGGTCCCGGTGTTGCGGATTCATGTTTGCCTGAATTTTAAAGATAAAGCCCGAAAATTCATCCACCATGGGTTCTACTTCGGTTCCATCCGTCGTTCGGTGCGATCCAGGAGCCGGAGCTAACTTCAGGTACGCGTCTAAGAAGGTTTGCACCCCAAAGTTCACTAAGGCCGAACCAAAGAAGACCGGCGTTTGGTCCCCATGCGCAATCTTTTCTGGATCAAACTGATTTCCCGCTTCAGAAATCAGATCCATCTCATCCTTAGCTTCCTGATAAATGTCGTCGCCCTCTAAATCATTGGGTTCCGTAATTTCACCGTCGTCGTTCAGTGGTAAGAACGTCCGGCCATCTGATTCTGGCTGGAATTTTTCAATCCGGTGGTTGTAACGGTCGTACAGTCCCTTGAAAATTCGTCCCGATCCAATTGGCCAATTCATCGGATATGCTTCAATTCCCAGTACGTCTTCAAGTTGATCCACTAGTTCCATCGGTGGTCGACTGTCCCGATCCAACTTGTTCATAAAGGTAAAGATTGGAATCCCCCGCATCTTACAAATTTGAAAGAGTTTCTTAGTTTGGGGCTCAATCCCCTTGGCAGCGTCAATCACCATCACGGCTGAATCGACGGCCATCAAGGTCCGGTAAGTATCTTCCGAAAAATCTTCGTGTCCGGGAGTATCCAAAATGTTGACCCGCTTTCCCGCATAATCAAACTGCATCACAGAACTCGTGACGGAGATTCCCCGCTTTTGTTCAATTTCCATCCAGTCTGATTTAGCAAAATTACCACTCTTCTTGGCCTTGACGGTTCCAGCTTCCCGGACGATCCCCCCGAATAGGAGTAACTGTTCGGTAATCGTGGTTTTCCCGGCATCCGGGTGCGAAATAATCGCAAAAGTCCGGCGCTTGTCTACCTCTGCTTGTAGTTGTTGTTTTTGCATCTGTTTCTCCTATTTATAATATCTTCTAGTCAACTAGCAAAAAAAATCCGGGATTCCGGATTTTGGGGGTTAACGTTCATCATGTTGTAATTGCCAAATGTGGTAAAAGAATCCAATCACGACTTTGACGATTGCATAAATTGGAATTGCCAAAATCATTCCTAACAATCCAGCAATGTTTCCAGCTGCTAACAGGATAATAATGATGGTTAATGGGTGGATGTTCAAAGTCTTCCCAATCACATTTGGGTATACGAAGTTTCCATCGACTTGTTGAACAATGATCACCACCACAATCGTCCAGATTGCTTGCACCGGACTCACCGTAATGGCCACCAAAAGCGCTGGTAAAATCCCGATGTATGGCCCCACATACGGAATCAGGTTACAGAATCCAGCAAAGACTCCAAGAAGTAGGGCATATTTTTGCCCGATTAAAAAGTAACCAATCGAAGTAAACGTCCCTACGAACAAACATTCAATCACTTGGCCACCAATATAATGAGAAAGAGTCTGGTTCATTTTTCTTAACAAAATCCGAGTTTGTTTCCGGTGCCTGTCGGACAGACCCGGTAACATCTTTTCAAGGCTGGGCACTAATTTATCCCCATCCTTAAGCATATAGAATAAAATAATTGGAGCCGTAATGATGGTTACGACCACGCTGGCGGCCATTGAAATAATATTCCCGGCACTAGAAGACAAATGGGATAATAACGTTTTGAGGTAAGCGGAGTACTCACTCTGAACCTTAGCAATAATCGGATCCCAGTTAATGTTCTTTAAAAAGCCATGCTTCGTCAATTTCGTTAAAGACGCCTCTTGGTGCGCGGCAAACTGGGGCATGTTGCTAGCCATGTTTGCAATTTGCGCCACTAACCGGGGAATAAAGGAAACCAGTAAGAAGACGATTAGTCCCAACAAGACCACAAAAATAATGGCGGTTCCCCCGGAACGACTAATCCGCTTTGTTTTAGTAATCGGGACCTTCATCAAGAGTTCCAAAATCGGGTTTAACATGTAGTACAAAAAACCCGCGATTAACAACGGGGCGAAGATGGTTGAAATAAAAATCCCGATGGGACGAAAAATAAAGTCAATTTTGGTACAACCGTAGATAATGGCGACCACTAACAGGACTTCGATTGTCCAAAATAGTAGTCGATTGCCCTTCACGTTTTTCATTGTTGCTCCTCTATGTTATCTAAAAATTGGTCAATGTCAGCAAAAGAAAAGCCCTGCCGCATGAGTGCTTGCTTGACCTTTTGCACTCGTTGAAACCGATCCACCCCGCGATAACGATGCCAGGCTTTCTGTCCCGCTTTTTCCAGTAACGCAGCTTGTTCAGTTTCATCTACCGTATCGTCAAGTTCAGCAAGGGCTTCATCAATCGTTGCAAAGGTAAATCCCTTTCGAACTAGACTCAACTTGGTCTTTTCGATTCTTTTATTATATGGGTAACGCGCATACTGGTCAAACGCCTTTTGCGCCAATGGTCGCGCGTTTGCCGTTGCTTGGTCATCTGGATAGAACTGCGCGACCATTGACTGAGCTAAGTTCTCACTGATTCCTTTTTGCCCCAGATAACGTACGGCTGCGGTCGGTCCCTTTTTACCTGCTAAAGCTACTTGTTGCACGTAGCGCTGGGCGTATTGCTGATCATTAATGAGAGCCAGTTGCTCTAAGTGGGTTAAAATGGCCTCAATTTGATCTGTATCTTCAGTCAGCCCTTGTAATTTAGTCCGTACCTCTGCAGTCGTGCGACTTTGATACGAGATAAAATCCACAATCTGCGCAAACAGTTTGGACTGTTGATCCGCTGCCTGAATCGTTTGAATCAGGGAATTAGTTAAAGTTTTCCCCTTAAACAGATGGTATTGGATTAAGACTTCTTCACTGACAGGGAAGGCATACTCATCGTCGAGGTAAATATTGTAGCGACCTGGACGTTTTTGAGCTTCCACCTTGGTCACTTTGTGTAGCTGGCTCTGTTGGCCCATCTCATCGCATCCTTTCTAAAATTCACAATCACGAACGGTTCTGCTATACTAAAAAGAAAAATCGAAGGAAGTGTTGCAATGACTCAAGCACACGTGGTTTTTGCCACCATTACCGGGAACAACGAAGACATCGCAGACATTGTGACCGAAGGGTTAGAAGACCTGGGCATCACGGTACAAGAAACCGAAATTTCACAAACGGATGCTGCAGAACTGCAAGATGCAGATATCGTAGTCATCTGTCCCTACACCTATGATGAAGGAAATCTCCCGGAAGAAGGGTTGGATTTCTTTGATGACCTGGCCGACCTCGATCTTAGTGGCAAGACGTTTGGTGTCGCTGGTTCTGGGGATGTTTTTTACCAGGAATTCTACAACGTGGCCGTCGATAAGTTTGCGGATGCCCTCAAAAACACAGGCGCGAAGCAAGGCGCTCCGAACGTCAAGATCAACCTTGATCCTGACGAAGCAGACATCGAAACGTTAGACCAGTTTTCGCAAACGTTAGTTGATAGTGCTCAGCAACAGAATTAATTGCTAACTCATTTGCCCCGCCGGCTTCGGTGTGGGCTTTTTTCATAGAGAGCTTTCAGGGACGTCTGGGCCACCGATTCTGGCAACGACCCCCCAAAGTATTCCTGCAGACTCGCATTGACCACTGCGCCAAACAGGAGAATGGTTCCGGTAAAGTTAAGCCATAGCATCAAAACCATCACAGTTCCTAAGGTCTTGTAGGCAGAAATGTTGTGGAAAAAGGCACTAATGATTAACGAAAAGACTTGGGTCAGAGCCAACAACCCGATTAAGGCCACAATAGCACCCCATACCGTGTATTTGAGCTTCGTTTCTACACTAGGAACGAAGTAGTACAGCAAGGTTAAAATGACGATTGAAATCCCCAAAGTTACTGGAAGGCGCGCATCGTTCAGCAAATTGATGATACTAATCGGAACGTGTAAATCGTGATGGGCAAAGTTTAAAAGCAAGCGCCCGAATCCCATTAACACAATTAAAACGAAGAGTAAGACTACCAATAACAGCATCCAAATAAAGGACGTCAGTCGGTTCATCAACGTACTCTGTTCGGTGACACCGTAAATCCGGTTAATGGTCCGTTGAAAGGCCGCCATTGAGCTACTAGCTGACCAGATCACGATGATAATCCCAATGGATAAGATACTGCCCCCGTCACCGGTAAAAATTGATTTCGCAATTGGCGCAATTCCTTGGTAAATCGAGTCTGGGACTGCCGAATGAAGCAACGCTAGGACGTGATTGACGTTTGAGTTCGTCAGTCGAATGATCCCACCAACAATGATTAAAATCGGAAACAGTGAGAACAAAACGTAGTAAGCAAAGACAACGGCCGAATCGGACACGTTTCCTAACGTATAGCGTTTCAAAAGGATCTTTAAAAATTGGATTACACGTTGTTTCCGGGTTGGCATGGTTGCTCCTCCCTTATTGTGAATTAGTTAAAAATTAATTAAGCAATTAAGTACCATTGTAGCAGAAATTCACATTCCGCATTAACTTAATTAATGCTAGAATAAAATAAGTATTTTATCCTTTTCAATCATCGTTTGAAAAGCATCAAGGAGGAACTAATTTGGAAACAATCAGTTTGATTGTCCCTTGTTATAACGAACAAGAATCCATTCAATTATTTTTTGAAACGGTGGAAAAAGTTTTTCACCAAATGAATGCCGAAACCAAGCAGTATCAACCGGACTATCTCTTTATTAACGACGGATCAAGTGATGATACCATCAAAATCATCCGCGAACTGCACAAAGCCCATCCTGACACCGTCCACTTCATCTCCTTTTCCCGTAACTTTGGAAAGGAAGCAGCAATGGCGGCTGGTTTACGAAACGCTAAGGGTGATTACGTCGCCCTAATGGACGTTGACTTACAAGATCCACCGGAGTTGTTACCAGAAATGCTCCACATCATTAACACCGAGCCGTACGACTGTGTGGGATGTATCCAAACCAGTCGAAAACAAAATCCCATTCGGGCCTTTTTATCTGCTAGTTTTTACAAAGTCATCGACAGTCTGTCCGATGTCAAAATCAAACCTAACGTCCGTGACTACCGTTTAATGACTCGGCGCTACGTTCAAGCCGTGAATGAACTGACTGAATACAACCGATTTTCGAAGGGTATCTTTAGTTGGGTCGGGTTTCAGACCAAGTACATTAAGTACCAAGGTCGGGAGCGGGCAGCTGGTGAAACACACTGGTCCATGTTCCAACTATTCGAATACTCCATTGAAGGTATCGTGGACTTTTCAGATGCCCCGTTACGGATTGCGACCTTCGTCGGTGGCTTTTCCTGCTTCTTAGCCATGATTGGCATCCTAATTGTCGTCGTGCGAGCCCTCTTCTTTGGAGATGCCGTTGCCGGCTGGCCGTCTCTCGTTTCCATCATTCTGTTAATGGGTGGAATTCAACTCTTTTGTTTAGGAATCGTCGGCAAATACATCGGCAAAATCTACTTAGAAGCTAAACACCGGCCGCAATACATCATCGAGGAGCAAGAATGATTGAAAAAGTAATACAGCTTTACCGGAACCACAAGGATGTCATCCCCTACTTGTTCTGGGGGGTGGCAGCCACGATCGTAAACCTGGTGAGTTTTTATCTTTTAGATAAATACACTAGTTTAAATTACGTCATTAACTACTCCGTGGCATGGGTGATTACCGTGTTATTTGCGTTTTATACCAATAAATACTTTGTTTTTTACAACCAACATCATTCCACCAAGGAATTTTGGTACCAAATGGCAACCTTTTTTGCCGGCCGTTTTTTAACCTTCATCATCGGAGCAGGAATTTTAATGTTTGGAGTTAGTATCCTAAAGTTCGATTCCAGCCTGGGAAAAAACCTGGTCAACGTGGTCCAAAACATCGTGGTGATTATTCTCAATTACTTCTGGGCCACTTTGGTGTCCTTTCGCAAGAAAGAAGAACAGTCCCACTAGAGTAAAATTACCGTTGCTTAACCATTACAGCAGATGGGAGCTAACATGCCAGAGACAATTAAATCCGAAATCAACGGTCGCCCGATTGTCACCAAGTCATCGCTCGTTCAACTATGGCAACGCTTAGGCATCCAAACGGGAGACACGGTCATCGTCCATTCCTCACTCAAGTCACTGGGCTTTGTAATTGGAGGTCCGGAAGCGGTCATTCAATCGTTGATGGAGACTGTGGATTCAACGGGCACGATAATACTGCCGACCCAATCCGTAGAACTTAGCGATCCAGCGACCTGGGAATATCCTCCAGCGAATCCAGCCGACTGGCAGTTTATCCGGGACAATCAGATTCCTTACGATCCCCTCACGACTCCAGTGTCCAAGGGACTCGGCATTATTCCCGAAACCTTTCGCAAGTATCCGGGGGTGGTGCGTACTAGTCACCCGCTGTATTCGTTCGCCATTTACGGTGCCCGGCAGGCAGAGTTGTCTCACCACGGTTTTGACTATGGCTTAGGTCCAGATTCTCCACTAGGAACCCTCTTTTCCAATCAGGTGCCTGCCAAAATTCTCATGATTGGGACAGACTTTGAAACCAATACCTCCATTCATTTGGCTGAATATTGGTTACACCGTCCAACCGTGACTCAGCTAGTTAATGTCTTAGAAGACGGTCACAAGGTTACCAAACAATATAAAGATATTGATATGGATCTCTACGATGACTTTTTAGAAATTCAAACCGAATATCAAGCTCAATTTCCCTACCAATCCGAGCCAATCTACCAGAGAAACGCAGCGGTTTACGATTTCCGGAACGTCGTAGAAACAGCTTATCAACATTTTCAAACAAAGGAACCAAAAAAATCTCGAAGAAATTAATTTCTTCGAGATTTTTTAAGCACAGCCAACTAGTTCAATCCCAAGTGATTTACCTAATTTTCCAACCACTTTTGTAACTCTGGTTGAGCTTTCGTGGGATAAAATTGGATGATCCGATAATTTGCAATTTGCTGTTGATAAAATGGATCCTGATGGTAAATTGCTTCTAGTTCGAGTTGAGAAGCAACGTTCGCAATAATCACTCCCCCATTGCGAGGCTCTTTTCTTCCTGACATTAAAAAATTACCCGCGCTATAATTATGTTCCAAATAGTCATTATGTACTGGTAAATACCGATTTACCTCTTCTAATGGTTTTTGGTAATTTAATTCAATTAAAAACATTTTACTTCCTCCTACTTACTACTTAAATATGGCCAATAATTAGATGAATATGTTCACTGAACATGTTCATTGTAACTTCAAAGAAAGGAAAAAGCAATGCCCAACAAACGTACTCTTCAAAAGAAAGCCACCAAACAAAAAATATTTGCGGCAGCCGTTCAACTAACTAAGGAACATGGTTTTAACCAAATTTCCATCAAACAAATTGTTTCCACCGCCCATGTTTCCACGGGAACCTTCTACTTATACTTCAAATCTAAACAAGACATTATTTCCCAAATTTATTACGAAAATTTGAATCAAACGATGCAAGCGTTATTGGCTGAACTCAAAACTCGGCCCGGAAGTCATCCTCTGCATAATTTAAACCAATTACTAAATGCAGAGTTCAAATTTGCTGCTAATATGGGGGTTGAAATTACGACTCGGGCCTTTATCGCCAACTTAGATGCCAACTTACAATCTCCCGGTAATCATTTTAAGCAACGAACGTTTACGGACGGACTACGAACTGAATTACACGAAGCAATCTTGGCAAAGGAAATTAGCGCGTCTGACGAAGATCGCCTTTTTCTAGAGATAGAAACGATGGTGCGTGGAATGATGTTAAGTTGGTGTTTTGCTAATGGAAGGTTTGATATCCAGGCTACTGGTACTCAGCTAATCAATGATTTTTTTACTAATAATCAAGCTAATTAATTGCTTTGAGGTCCAGGTCGTATTGTAGAATGTACTCAACCTAAAGATAGGAGTGACAATCATGAGTATTAAAGATAAAGTAATTGTAATCACAGGTGGTTCATCTGGGATGGGAGCCGCCACCGCTAAACTTGCCAATGAACGTGGTGCTAAAGTTGTAATCGGTTCAAGAAATCAGGCTAAATTGGATGCTGTCCAACAATCAGTTACACATCCAGAAAATTTTGCCACCCTGCTAACCGATGTTACTAAATTTGCTGACGTTCAGGCGCTGGTTCAATTAGCATTAGATCAATTTGGGAAACTAGATGTAATGTACAATAATGCTGGGATTATGCCTAAAGCTGACATTGCGGATCCCGAAAAATTGGACGTTTGGCAAGGACTTCTTGAAACTAACGTGATGGGAGTTTTAAATGGAATTGCGGCGGCTGTGCCGACAATGCGTAACCAAGGACATGGTTTAGTTATGGCAACTGATTCGGTTGCTGGACACAAAATTGCGCCCGGCTTCGGTGTTTATGGGGGAACCAAATTCGCTGTGAAAGGAATTATGGAAGGGCTCCGTCAAGAAGAACACGCCAACGGGATTCAAACTGGGATTGTTTCTCCTGGATTTGTTAATACCAACTTAATGAACACCCTCAATGACAAAGAAGCCCAAGCCCAAATTATGGAAGCCAACAATTCCACCAAGAATGGTTGGTTAAGTCCCGAAAACATTGCTGAACTTACGGTCTTTATGATGAGCCAACCAGAAAATGTCGATATTAATGAAATTATTGTTCGTCCTACCGGGCAAGATTTCTAACGGTTTCATTTATTAATTAATAATCAAAGTGTCTTTCAATTTTAGTCAGTGACTAAAATCAAAGGACACTTTTTTAATGTGACTTAATCTAACATTAAATCTAGATTCTCATGGTTAACCGCGTTATGCTAAGCATGATTTGTGTGAACAATTAACAGGAGGATTACCATGCCCAACCATTTACAGGTTAACTCAGAAATTGGCACTCTACGCGAGGTTCTGGTTCATCGTCCTGGACCGGAGTTAGAAAACATTACACCGGATACCATGAAAGACTTACTTTTCGACGACGTGCCCTTTTTAAAAATTGCGCAACAGGAACACGATCAGTTCACCGCTCTATTAAAACAACATCACGTTAAACCCGTCTACATTGAACGCTTACTAAAGGAAATCCTTTGCAATGAGGACGTAAAAACCGGCTTTATCCAAGATTATCTGGCTCAATTTGCTCTCGATCCAGTTCAAATTCAAACAACTGCAGCTTATCTACAAACATTACCGGCTGCGGACTTAGCCACGACCGTCTACGCAGGCTTACGGAGTGAAACGGTCGAATTGCCAGAAGATTACCACCAACCGTTTGTCTTACCGCCGCTACCAAATGCTTATTTCACCCGGGACCCGCAGGCCACCATCGGCAACGGAGTTACGATTAATCCGATGACCTTTGCCGCCCGAAAACCGGAATCCTTCATCTTTTCCTGGATTGTGGACCATCATCCGCGCTTTCGCAATACTCCCACTTGGTTACAACCCACCCTTCCGACCCACTTAGAAGGTGGTGACGAACTAATACTCAACCAGAACACCCTAGCACTTGGGATTTCAGAACGAACCACTCACGCAGCGGCTCTTACTCTGGCGGAGCATCTCTTCAACAATCCGGCATCAACATTTGAAACAATCATTGCCATTCACATCCCTCACAATCATGCGATGATGCATCTGGATACCGTGTTTACGATGGTTAATCGCGATCAATTTACCATTTTCCCTGGCATTATGGACCAAGATTACCAGCTAAACATTGAAATCTTACGTCCCAACGGTAAGGGTGGCGTGAAAATTAAACAGGCGCATCATTTACAACCCGTACTAAAAGAAGCCCTCGGGCTCAGTGAAATCGACCTGATTGAAACTGGCGGTGGTGATGCCATCATTGCACCACGTGAACAGTGGAACGACGGGTCAAATAACCTAGCAATTGCTCCCGGCGAAGTCATCACCTATGACCGGAACTATCGCTCCATTCAATTGATGCGGTCGCACGGGCTAACCGTCCACGAAATCCCCTCTTCGGAACTAGCACGTGGTCGCGGTGGTGCTCGCTGTATGTCACAGCCGTTGTGGCGGGATGAACTTTAGTTATCAAAATTTGAAGCAAATTAAAACAACCACCCGAAAATGCGAGTGGTTGTTTTGGTTAGTGTTCCTGTAAAGTTAACGGTAGATGGCTTAAAATCACCGTCGCCAGTATCAGCATCAAAACGGTGGGCAGTAATCCCACTAATAACACCGCTAAATCAAAATTACCGTACGCCACCGAGCGTAACGCCCGGAGCTGATACGTTAATGGATTAAGATTAGCTAATAGCCGTAGATACGCAGGTCCATGTCCATCCACGTAAAACGACGGCGCTGTAAAGGCAATCGGAGAAAATATCAGTTGCATCACCACGTCCCGCTGTTGATAGTTTTTAAACCACGCACTGCAAATAATTCCTAACGAACTCCAAAACAACAAAAAGAAGGCTCCGACGAGGATTGCCAGACCCAAGTCCACGAGTTTAATCCCAATTCCAGTGGCAAGGGCTAATAACGTTAAGATAGCGCACTGGTAAAAGTAGCCTAGGATGGGAAAAATGCTCATCCCCATAATGTAATAACCGGGACAGACTCCACTCATAAACTTAACAGCCAGCAAGCCGAATTGCTTGTCCACGGTGCTTCGGTAAATCGCCTGTGACATCTGTGTCATCATGATTAACCCAATGACTCCCATCACGGCATACATTGCGTACGAAATTCGGTGCCCGACATACGAAAACGAACCAGTAGTTGCCGAAATTCCCATCACCAAAAAGGCAAAATACAGAATGGGTTGCATCGTCATGGACACCAACAGGCCTAAGTTGCTCCAAAAGGCTTGAATCTCATTGATGACCACCACTAGTAATCCCCGTAGTCCCAACGATTGGCGCCGAAATTGACTAGGATTCATCGGCAGCCTCCTCCCGTTTGAACTGGAGATACCGAGTGCGCAGATTTGGTTGAATGGTTTCGATTTTGTCGACTGTTAACTGGCGGTCCGTTAGAAATTGTAACAGCTCCAGTAACTCACCTTGCGGTACCGTAATCGTGCCATCCGAAGTAACCTGATATCCCCTTTGGGGTAGTAACCGCGAAGCACTTTCATTTGCTACCGTGACCTGCACGGTAGACTCAGTCTGACCGTTACTGATGAACGTGGCCAACGAACCTTGGTATTGAACTCGTCCTTGATCCAGCAAAATCAGTTGATTAGCGTATGCTTCCAAACTGGTTAAATCGTGACTAGCAATTAACACCAATGCACCGGCTTCAGCACGAGCACGCAAGTAGGTAAATAACTTTTCAATCGTTTCTACGTCCAGCCCCGTGGTCGGTTCGTCCAGCAAATAAATGGTTGGTTGCTTGGCCAATTCGCGAGCTAACTGAACCCGTTGCTGCTGACCACCCGAAATGTGATCCATGGCCGTCTTTTGCAACCGTTCAATTCCTAGTAGTCGCAAACTAGCCTGAACGTTCTTCCAACTAGTCGTCCAGGATTGGCCTGCTAAAAGTGGTCCAAGGCGCACGTTATCGCGAACGCTGGTATACCAATCGACCAACGGAAACTGTGGGCAAAAGCCAATTTGTCCAAAGGCTGGTTGCTTGGCATCTGTAACTGTCACTCGGACTCTACCCGAGTGCGGTTTTAGCACTCCCACCATTGTCTTCAGAAGGGTTGATTTCCCGGCCCCATTAGAACCGACAAGAGCGTATACATTTCCACCGGTTAACGTTAAATCCACGTCGCGTAACACTACCTGGGTGGCAGAATAACCCAGACGTGGTGTGTGTAATTCAATTTTTGGCATCAAAAAGTCCCTTTCTCAATTAAATCAATCATTTTCATTAGTTTGATTTAAAATGGGACTGATTTTGCTGATTGCGTAATCAGCGATGTTTAGTTTTAATTAGTCCCATTATGCTTGGGATCTTTTTTTCACCATCAATCTAGACTCCTTTAAGTTAAAATTCGGTTCTTACAGAAATATCATTCCCAGCTAAGAGATTTAGTTCTGAATTAAACCAAATCATACCAAAAATCTGACCAAAAAGATAGCTTTTTCCTGAATTCATTAGTGGCGGTTGTGATAATCGTGCCAAATGGATTTAATTGCATAACCTAAAATCAGCAACCACACAATTACATAAAGGATACTGATCCACGTTTGGTGGAACTGATAAGCCGGAACCGCTAACAATAGCATGACTAATAAAAACAACCAAGCGCTAATTTTTCGTCGTTTCATCGTTTCCCCTCCTCTCTAAGGTTAGCTTAGTGAATCTCAGTTAATTTACACAAGCTCATCATCTGAGACACGCCCTCACCACGGGGATTTCGTGTTATCATAACTTTAAATTCATTCTAAAGGAGAACAATTGTGCTTTTCTATCGCCAGCTGAAACACTACCGGACACAAGCCGGATTGACCCAGGCAGAACTTGCTAATCAACTCCACGTTTCCCGTAAAACCATCTCTAACTGGGAAAATCAGCGGAGTTTTCCGAATTTAGAAATGCTAACCCAGCTTAGTGCACGGTTAAACGTTTCCACCGATCAATTACTGCGGCAACCCAATCAATCACCCCAACCGAATCCAACTCAATCCTGGAGCTGGATTGGCTTGCTTGCGGTTAGTCTGCTATTAGCTTGTTATCTTAACCTGCTTAGCATCTATCACCTGCCTGGAATCACGCTGCTGTTCCTCTCCACTTTAATCTGGTTACGCTACCATAACGAATCCATGTTCCAAGGAGTAGACAACCAAATTCTCGCTTATTCCAGTGGCTTTTTCTTTCTAATTAACCTACTGGCCATTGGCAAAACCATTAACTGGTCCCAAATGATTCATTTTTCTTCCGCCTATCAACTTGGCATAATTGCCGGGAAGCTTAGCCTTAGCATCGTAGTAGCTGTCGGACTTAGCTACCTCCTCTACTCCGTTTTTTAACCAAGCAAAAAGGGTAATCCGCTTTCGGATTACCCTTTTATTTATAATTCAGTTTAAACAATCATATTCAGCAGGAGCACCATAATTAGTCCCGTTACGGAAATCACGGTTTCCAACGTTGTCCAAATTCCTAACGTTTGTTTGATGTCTAAGTCAAAGTATTCTTTGAACATCCAGAAACCGGCATCGTTCACGTGCGATGCAGCTAATGAACCGGCTCCGATTGCCAAGGCCATCATCACTGGGTTCACATTCAAGGAAGCCATCAATGGAGTTACCAGTCCAGCAGCCGTCATTCCGGCCACCGTTGCTGATCCCAGAGAAACCCGGAGAATCACAGCAACTAACCAACCCAAGAGGATTGGGGAAAGACTGGAGTGCATCATTAAGCCTTTAACGGCATCTCCAACTCCACCGTCAATTAAGACTTGTTTGAAGGCACCACCACCACCAATCACCAACAGTAACATGGCAATTGATTTAACGGCATCAACAATACTAGAAGAAATTTGTTTCATATCCCGACCACGGTGGAAGCCCATCGACCAAATGGCAAAGAGCAACGCGATTACCATGGCAATCATTGGGTTCCCTAACATCGAGATTACAGCATCAAAACCGTGTGGATTCTTAACTTCTTTTCCACCGTGAACCGCTAACTGGTAAACAGTGTTAATTGCCATGAAAATGGCTGGTAGTAAGGAAGTTAAAGCAGATAACCAAAAACTCGGAGTATCCTTTAAATCGTATTCCTTCACTTCACCAAAAGCCGGTAAACTCTTCTTAACTACGAATGCCTTCGGGAAGAATTTCCGCACTACTTTCGTCCACAATGGACCCGCAACAATCACACAAGGAATTGCTACGATAATCCCAAATAACAACACTTGACCGATGTTAGCGCCTAACGCACTAGCAACCGCCGTTGGAGCTGGTTGTGGTGGTAAGAATCCCTGGGTTGCTGATAAAGCAGCGGCCATTGGGATTCCCAGGTATAGGAATGGAACGTCAGCTTCCAAAGCAACTGCGAACACGATTGGAGTTAACAATACCAGTCCCACTTCAAAGAATAATGACATCCCAATAATGAAGGAAGCCACCACGATGGCGAGTTGTAACCGTTTCTTTCCAAACTTTTGAATTAAAGTTTGCGCAATCCGGTATGAACCACCTGAATCAGAAACCAATCGTCCAATCATGGCTCCAAACCCGAAGACGACCGCTAGTTCTCCCAACGTGTTTCCAATCCCTAACTTAATTGTACTAGCAATGGAAGCCGGATTCATTCCGAGTCCCAATGCTACCAAAATTGCTACCACGATTAAGGATACAAACGTATTCAGTTTGAGTTTGATAATCAAAAATAGCAATAACATGATTCCTAAAATTAAAACTACAAACGGCATCATATCTTAGTTCCTCTTCTCTTTCTTTTTAATCGGTACCATTTTTAGCACAAAATATATTGTATGCGTTTTCATTACATATTTCAAGCTTTTTATTGTTAATTTTGTGAATGTTATTAATATGATAGAATAAAAATAAAATATTTTAAGGAGAATCCAATGAACTCAGAAAACAAGAAATTCTGTATTAACTGTGGAAAAGAAATCCCGCCAACCGCGCTATACTGCCCATACTGCAATACCAAGCAACCCAGCTTAGAATCCACTTATTTAAATCGAAGTGATGTTAAGACCCATCAATGTCCCCGATGTAAAAATCTGATTCCTGATGGAGCCGCATACTGTCCTTACTGTGATGAACCGCAAACGAGAAGCCAAAATAATGCTAGTCAGCAACAAACTAGTCAACCAGCTAAAGTGCAACCTTCAACCAAGCAAAATAACAAGCCTCGGCGCCGTAAATCTCATTTCTGGCGCAACGTAATTGTGTTACTGGTGGTAATTTTATTAGCAGTGATTGCCTTCTTTACCTATCAAAACTACCACAACAGTCAAATGCAATCTAATCAAAATCAGACCAGTCAGGCTCAAACTGGTAAAGCGGATAACAATAAAGATCAAGCCAACCAAAGTAAACCGCAAAACAACATTATTGAAATCGTGAAATCCTTTACCCAAAATAACAAATACGAGTCAGGTCAAGATGCGGCGCAGGATGTGCAAAAAGTCGTCGATAAGATTCCTGATAGTTCTGGATCGAATGTCAAATGGAATCCGAATACACAAACCGTCAACGTGAACTTGCCGTCCTCCTCTCCCATCGTCAAAAGTATTGACTCTTCGTCCCCGCAAGTTTGGGATACTACGGTTAAAGCTCTCCAAACCATCTCCCAAGAAATTAGCAATCATTCTACCGGAAACGACGACTACTCAAACATCAAGGTCGTTCGTGATGATACTGGTCAACCAGTTTTACAGGTGGATAAGGGAAACGTGTCATTAAATAGTCGAACTAAATAATTAGATAAAAACACCTCCATCCGTGATTTGGAGGTGTTTTTTAGTTAATGATTAAGATAATGTAAAAAAACAAAACTTGAAAAAACATTCACAAACATTAAGCCTTCATGCTAAAATAAAAATCGTTTAATATTAACGCATAAGCTTAGAATATCTTTAATCTAGTCTGGAGGATTGTATGACTATTACCGCTGCATTCGTGAAGACTCTAACTAACCCCAGCATTGTTAGTGCCATTACTTCAACGATTTTTATTATTTTACTGGGGTTCTTTTTACGAAAAAAGAACGTCTTTTCCGAACAATTTGGAAAAACCTTAGCCAAGGTAACCCTTACCGTTGCCATCCCTGCTCTAGCCCTTAATTCCTTCATGGCACCCATTGACGGAAAAACGTTATCAGAAGGAATGAGTGTCTTAATTTGGGGCTTTTTAATCATCATTATTTTCCTCATTGTTGCCCCCTTTCTTTACATTAAGTTACCTAAATCAGAACGAGACGTAATGGGAATCCTAACCACCTTTGGTTCCACGACCTTCTTTGGAATTCCCATTGTGGGCGCAGTGCTGGGTCCCAAGGGAATTATGTATAGTTCCATCTTTAACATCGGCTATCGAGTTTTCTTGTATTCATACGCCTACATCAAAATGTCTGGTCTCAAAATGGAACTAAAGAACGTCAAAAAGATGATCCTTAATCCCGTTGTCATTGCCACTTTCCTAGGTTTAATTTTATGGTTAATCCAAGACTACGTTCCTCACGTAACGGTTCCTACTTTCGTAAAAGGCGTTATTGATCAAAGCGCAGGCACTCATTCGGTAGCGTTCTTCCGAATCGATCAAACTGCACTGTGGCTCTGGACTCCACTTAACTACCTGGCCCAATTAGCTTCACCATTAGCATGGCTTTCAATTGGGGTGACCCTCGGTTCTCTTTCTTTCAAACAAGCAGCCGGCAGCAAAATTTCTTGGTACTACGGTTTTAACAAAGTAATTCTAGTTCCATTAGTAACATTAGTTCTAACCGGTGGTCTCTCTGCACTGGGAATCCTGCCCATGAGCTTTGTCGCCATTGCTACGATGGTCATTATGATGGCCACCCCAACTGCAACCGTTGCCTCTGCGTACGCCATTAGCTTTAATCGTAACGCCGTCTTGGCTTCCAATGCCTCTCTGATTTCCACAGTCTTAGCCGTAATCATGATGCCGATTTGGATTGCCCTTCTACAAGTAATCAATAGCACGGGACTACTGAAATAGAAAGGAAAACTACCATGGTAAAAATTACTACATACGGAGTTCGTCCCATTGAAGTTGACTATTTTAAAGAACTAAATACCCATGATTACGAATTGAACCTTGTTCCAGAACTACTAGACCACGAAAACGTCACAGCGGCACAGGGATCAACTGGTGTTTTACTGCGGGGAAATTGTTTAGGCGATCGGACTAACCTTGAAAAATTTAAAGCTTGGGGAATTGAATACGTCTTCACCCGAACCGTCGGAGTTGATCACCTAGATTTGGCTACCGCCAAAGAACTGGGTTTAAAGGTAGCCCGAGTCGCAGCCTATTCCCCTTACGCCGTGGCAGAGCTAGCTTTAACGCTGGGAATGACTTTATTTCGGAAAGTTGCTCCAGAAATTACTAATACCCACAACGGGAACTTTAAAGTTTTGGATCACTATTTTAGTAAAGAAATTCATAGTTCCACGGTAGGAATCATTGGCTGTGGTCGGATTGGATCCGCGGAAGGCGAATTATATGCTGGGATGGGAGCCACGGTAATTGGTTACGATCCTAATTCAACTAATCCCCACCAAAAAAACGGGATTCCGCTCGTTGAGCTTTCCGAATTACTCGCAAAGGCGGATATTATTTCGCTCCACGTGCCCTTAATTCCGGGTAAAACGGAAAATCTCATTGATCAAGCTGAATTACAGGTTATGAAGCCCGATGCCATCCTAATTAATACGGCCCGTTCCCCGGTTGTTAATTTACCAGCTGTTAACTGGGCATTAGCCAATCAAATGATCGGTGGGTATGGCGCCGATGTGGTGGTTGATGAAGCCCACATTTTTGGTCAACAATTCGAGAATTGGGATCAACTTCCGAACAAGGAGGTGTTGCAGTTAAGCCAGCATTTTCCCAATGCCATCATTACTCCCCACGTCGGCTCCTTTACGGAACCCGCTTTAAAAGACATGATTAGCATTAGTTATCAAAATTTTGCCACGACCATCGCCACCGGAACTTGTCCGAACGAAGTAATTTAAAATTTCATTTGACAACCAAATAAAATCATTGTTTAATTAATACAATTTAATTTTATAAAGTAAACTTTATACAATAATAATCTATAAAAGATTAATATACATTCATTAAATTATTAAAGAGCAAATTCTATAATTGTTTAGAACGTTAAATAAAAAAGTAATAGCTTACAATGAAAACACCATACAAACCAATATGAGATATTACTTTAAGATATTCAGTTTTAATATCTAATGACTGTGCTTCATCAATACAATTAGTTAATTAATGATTTTTAATTTATTAAAAATTTTAAATATTATAATTTATATCAAAGATATAAACAAAAAGAGGCAGAATTCGTTAAGAATTCCACCTCCTAATGCAGACATATTTATTAAATCATTTACTCATCAATACCATTTGACAAAGAGTCAATTTTCATATGTCACTGTAAAACAATTGTTGCTGTTTTTAATTCAAAATCATATATACCGGATAATTTAATAAGTATAAACCCATCATCACTATAATTATAATATTTTCGTTCTTCTTGACCAATATATAAGTCATTGTACTTAGAAAATATTACATATGACTTACCTAAACTATCTTTAAACACGGGAAATTTAATTTTATCTTCAATAATCATTTTGAGTTTTTTGGTATCTGTGTAAATATATATTATTGATAGAACACTAATTAACAAAATTGTTACAACAAACAATATACTATTTCCTTTATATGAATAGATGGCATAAAAATCAACAATCAATATTGAAATAATTAAAAATCCAACCATTATATTGGTAATCCATTTTGCGGTCTTCCTATGCTTACCAGCCCAAGGAGCTAAAGTTGTATTACTCTTTTTTAAATTAAAAATAGAGTTAGATTTAAATAAATCTGACCTTCGTCCCCTATTAATAATAAGGGAAAAAATTTCCTGAACAGCTATTGGAAAAATTAAATATATAATATTAGTAATAAAATCTTTCATAATTATCTGCCCCTCCAAATTAATTGATAACTATAGTCTAACTTTAAGGTTTAATAATATCAAAAACAAGATTAATATCATTTCCCTTATAATCATTTTTAATTTTATGTTGATCTTCTAATTTATCTATATTTTTATTAGTCGCAATTTTCAAAGCCTCATTATAAGGATTATTGTAATATTCGTTACTATAAGGGATATTTACACTATTATCATCATTATTACTATAAATTCTACAAATGATTTCCCAAGACTGACTATTTATTTCTGTCCATTTATCTCCGTAACTAGCAATATAAGTATATTTATCAAACGAAAGTATATTTTTATTTGGTACTCTCCATACAGTTAGTAACTTTGGCTCAATATAGAATTTATCTCTATTAATTTTGTTAGAATACTTAAATGAATCAGGATATGATATTTTCTCAATCACATTATTTTCACTATTAAAAGTTGACGGATAGTCAACTTTCTCTCCACTGTTTGGAATATTCACAAAAAAATGTTTCTTTGTTTCTTCATTATGTGCAACCATAAATGTTTTATGGCTAATATTCCTAACGTTATAAGTGTAATATTTTTTATTATTTCCATCTACAAAATAACTAGATTTATAATTAGTATTGGCAATTAACTTAGGGCCTTGAAAATTAGTATATAAAAATATAACTAGTCCAAAAATAATTGATATAGCAGTAAGTAAAGGCGCCCAATTTTTTAGAAAACATAAGATTTTCATGATTATAATAACATCCTATTTCTTATTTAAATATAAACTTTATATTAAGTATTGTAAATACTAATGACGACAAATAAGTATAATTTTTCCTTGACAACCAGTTCAAATCATTGTTTAATTAATCCAACTTAACTTAGAAAGGAAATTCATCATGACCAGTCAGTCACTTCGATCAACCAGCTTTTATTTTTACTTTACTTGGAACCCACGCAGATCTAAGTAAGGTAATTTTTGGTTGCCTAGTTAGATCTGAAACGATTTTAACTAGGTTGGTCCGTTAGGATTTGAATTTTCTGGAAAAACTAGCCTAGTTAGAATCTAGATTCTAACTAGGCTTTTTGTTTAGCATTGTTTAATTTAGAAAGGACTGCTTATGCCAACGTCGCTCAAAACCGCTACCAATAATATTTTAAATGGAATCTCGATTGGATTAATTGTGGCTCTCGTGCCGGGTGCAATCCTAAATGCCATCGTAAAGCCATTAGTCCCTCATGCCCCCTTTTTAAGCATCATCCTCGCCATGACTGGAATTGCAGCCATGTTACTGCCGGCCACCAGTGCCGTTTGCGTCGGGATGCTGGCCAAGTTCACGCCGATTCAGACTACTTGTTTAGCCCTTGCGGCCGCAGTTGGAGCTGGAAACGCCCACTTTAACCAAGGTCAAATCGCCGTAACCGGGAGCGGGAACGTTTTAAACATCGGAATTACCATCGCGGTAGCCTATGCCCTCATCATTTTCGTGGGCAAACGCCTTAAAGGTTACACGATTCTGTTGTTACCAACGCTAACGTTACTGATTGGCGGTGGGATTGGACTTGTGACTCTTGGACCAGTGATCGCCTTTACCACGGCCATCGGAAAGCTGATCATGCAGTTCACGGGTTTACAACCGTTAATCATGGGCGCCCTCATGGGCATCTGTTTTGCGATTCTCGTCCTTTCCCCGATTAGCTCGGTGGGAATTGCCACGGCAATTGGAATTTCTGGCATTGCCGCTGGTTCTGCCAATCTGGGAATTACGGCCGCCGCCTTCACCGTTGCCATCGCGGGATCATCGGTAAATTCCCTGGGGACCACCATTTCTCACTTCGTCGGAACCCCCAAAATTCAGATGGCCAACGTGTTAAAGAAACCGAAGTTGTTTATTCCTTCCATGATTAACGCCGCCATCGTGGGAAGCATCGGAGCGCTGTTCAACGTCAAGGGAACTCCAGTTAGTGCCGGATTCGGGCTCTCCGGCTTAGTTGGACCACTGGCCAATTTAGACGCCCATCCGCATACCACGGGAAGTGCCATCATCGTGAGTCTATTATTATTCATCGTCTTACCGGTTGCGCTCGCCTTTCTCAGTCGCTACCTCTTTACTGACAAGCTCCACCTGCAAACGGCCGAAGATTTTCACATTGATTACCAATAATTTTAAAAGGAGATTTTACCATGCCTAATCCATTAGTGAACCACATGAACCATGAAATGCTTGAACTGTCACCCTCCGCCATTCTAAAATTCAATGACGACGTGAGCCAAATTTCCAATCTGATTCCTTTGACCCTCGGGGAACCCGATTTTCCGACCCCCGAACACGTTAAACAAGCGGCCATTGCCAGCATTAACAATGACGAAAGCCACTACGCTCCCACCCGGGGAACAGCAGCGCTTCGGCAGGCCGCATCCGACTTTTTGCACCAACGTTACGGCTTGAATTACGATCCGGAAACCGAAATTATCATGACTGCTGGGGCAACCGGTGGAATTTACGCGGCTCTCACCTCGATTCTAAATCCTGGTGATGATGTTTTAATTCCCACTCCCATTTTTCCCCTTTACATTCCGGTCACCCAGTTACGCGGCGCCTATCCAGTCTTCATGGACACCTCCAAGACCGGCTTTGTGCTGAAGCCCGAACAGCTCGAAGAAACGCTAGCAGCGCATCCCAACACTAAAGCCATCGTCTTAAACTTCCCATCCAACCCGACGGGAAAAACTTATGATCGCGCTGCTTTAGAAAAATTAGCTAAGATTATCAAGCAACACAACATCTTCGTCATTTCCGACGAAATTTACAGTGAACTAACTTACAGCGGCCCCCACGTTTCGATTGCGAACCTCTTGCCCGCCCAAACCATCCTACTTAACGGAGTCTCGAAGTCTCACGCGATGACCGGCTGGAGAATCGGCATCATGGCTGCGCCTAAGGACATCACCGATCAACTTGAAAAAATTGATCAATTTACAATTACCTCTACCACAACCAACGCCCAAGCGGCCGCGACCGAGGCCCTCCAAAACGGAGCAGCAGACACGGCTGCCATGAAGGCCGAGTACGAAAGACGACGGAACTTCATCGTTCCCGCGCTCCAGGACATGGGCTTTAAATTAGCTAATCCCGATGGCGCTTTCTACATCTTCGCCAAAATCCCGGCAGATCAAATTCAAGATAGCTTTGAATTCAGCTACGACTTAGCACGTAAAGGTAAAGTGGCCGTCGTGCCCGGAAAAGCCTTTGGACCTGGTGGAGAAGGTTACGTCCGGATTAGTTACGCCACTTCGATGGACAATCTGCAAGCAGCAATGCAACGCATCCAAGAATACTTAAACCGCAATGAATAGAAAAAGCCTCGTCACGATTGTGGCGAGGTTTTTAGTTGGGCTATAAACGCTGTAATGCTTGTTGTAACACCTTGATTTGGGCTGCATAAGTCGCAATCCCGTAATCAACGGTAAACTGTTGGTTGGCCGTAATGCCATTTTGCTGCCATTCGTCGCAGTTAGCATGGAGCGCATCCAGCTTGAGCTGCTTAAAATCTAATTCTTGTTGCAATAAATTCCGTTGTTGCTGCTTAGTGAGTTGATCCCCAAAGTACAGCTTTAACAAGAAATCCGACTTAAAGGTCTCACCCTTTAAATCAGCATGCAACGCCTTTTGAAAGACCTTTTTTCCCGCCGGCTGAATCGAGAAGACGTTTTTATTGGGCTTTTCCGTTTGGTTAACTTGCTGCTTGGTTACTAATCCATCTTCTTCGAGCTTGCGCAGTGTGGGATAAATCATTCCATAACTACCATCATAGAAGTGGTTTAACTGCTGTTGAATGATTTCGTTAATTTCATAGCCAGTTAGCGGTCCTCGGGTGTCAAGCAGTCCCAAAATTATTTCTTTTCCCTTCATTCCATCGGCCCTCCTGTGTTACTTCGTTGTTGTTATTATAAGCGTCTTTGTCGGGAAAAGAAAAACTTTTTTCTAACCTGGGAACGCTTAAATAAGAATTCGGTTAAAATTGCCAGGCCACTCACCGGTAATGTTCGTTGGTACAGCCGTTGAAAGGCGCTCACAAAGTTAGCCCTCGTTTCCTTTTTAATCAAACCAATTTGGTGTTGCAGTCGTGAATCAGGAACTGACCGCGCGGTGAGCGTCGGTTGCTGGTGTCGAATTGCTTGTTGGATTTGCCGTTCAATTACGTGCGTGACAGATATGGGAAATTGTAACCGCTCAATCCGCTGGTTGGCATCCATAATCGATTTTTGTTGGGCTTGCAGTAAATTGGTGTGTAGCGCCGTTACGAAAATAATCTTACAATTGCCCGCAACATCCAAATGAAAAAACCGCCGAACGCAAAAACTAACCACCAATCTAGATGGATGAACTCCCAAAAGTTCATGCCCGTTGCTTTGGTTTTCTGTGGTTCAGAAGCCGGTTGGGCAAAAACCAACTCATCCAACGAACAATCCAAAAGCTGGGTTAGTTTAATCAACGTGTTTAAATCCGGTGAGGCGGTTCCTGCTTCCCACCGTGACACTGCTTGGCGGGAAATAAACAGCTGCTGGGCTAAATCTTCCTGTGAGAATCCTTGTTTCGTTCGTAATTTTTTTAACTGACTAGCAAAATGATTTTCCATTGTTTCACTTCCTTCCAGGTTAATCTCATTATTCCGAATTAACTTTCATTTGCAAAGCATTTTTCTGGTTTTAGCGGTTGCAGCTTCGTTTCACCCCGCAATTCTGCGTTGCAAATGCGCAACTATCGGTTAACAGTCGCTTTTGGCTCAAAAAAACAGCCCTCACTTAACCAGTGGGAGCTGTTAGTAACATTTTAATTAGTAACCCTTTGGCGTCTTCCAAAAACTCTGTTTGTTGTGATCCTTCAGGTATTGTTTAAATTCTTTGGAATGGTAAGCCTTTTTAACCGCTTTGGCCCACTTCTTGTTTTCACTCTTCTTATCTACAGCAGCCACGAGGTAATAGTCCGGTTTAATATCTTCCGGCAGTAACATCGTCTTCGTGGAAATCTTAGCTGGATAAGCAGTTGAACCTGGTAAAATTACGTAGTCAAAATCAGACCGCGATCGCGGAATCTGCACATCTTGCATTTCCGTAATCTTTAGATTGTACTTGTTTGTAGCAATGTCCTTGCTAGTCGCTTTGATTGGGTCAACTCCCGGTTTCAAAGTAATCCAGCCAGCCTTAACTAACACGTTATAGGCCCGTGCCATGTTGGACGGATCGTTAGGAATGGCAACCTTATCCCCATCACTAACTTCCTTTAGACTGTGTTTCTTGGCGGGATAAATTCCAGTCGGAACGGTCGGAATCTTTGTTAAAGCGGCTAAATGTGCGTGCTTTTCATGATTGAAATTATTCATATAAGCCGTGTGTTGGTCCACGTTCAGGTCGGCTTCGCCGTTATTAATGGCCACGTCGGCTAAGGAAAGGTCACTAAAGGACTGGTTCTTAACTTTGTAGCCTTCCTTTTCCAGAATTGGCTTGACCCCTTTCAGGAATAATTCACTGTAAGGACCGGGCGAAGAAGCTAACCGAATTGTTTTCGAGTCATCCTGCTTGGGTTTGATGATAAACGTAAATACAAAAATTAGGGCGAAAATAACAATAATTCCGCTGATAATGTACTTTTTCTTCATTATAATGAGTCTCCTTTATTTAATTACCAGTTTCTGCGGTGGTTCAAATCTAGTAACAATGTTAACAGGCTTGGCCACCGCGATATTTTCCTAGTAACGTAACTAATTTTTGATTCATCGTAATCCTCCTCAGACAAAAAAGGTCCCTGTCAATTCATACTGACAGCGACCTCTTTTTCGTAGGTTGACAAGTAAATCCGCGAAAATGTGTTCCAGTTCAATATGAATTTTCCCAAAAATCCAGCGTCACCACTAATCAATGAGAAAATCCATCGGCTTTCAGAATTGATTAGTTAAGCATTGAACAACAACACGTTGTCATTAACATTTTCCACGAATCTCCTTTACTAATTTTTAATAAGTATAACATGAATCATTGACTAAAGCCAAACTTTTTTAATTTTGCTTTAAATTTAACCCTGATTTCCCGAATAATATCGACACGAAAAGCCCAGGCCGCCACCCAAAAATATAGGAGCCAGAAAGCGATCAATGCAATTATTTTCAACAGTAACATCATGGTTTCTCACTCCTTCGGGGATTAGCCAACCTAGTTGCGTAAATAACTGACTGGTTTCTGGACCTCAATCTTAGTCCCATCAAATTCACGCTGAACGTATTTTTGCACGTTCTTACTGTGATAAATCTGCAACAGTTTTTGGTACTGGTGTTTCTGTTGCTTTGAGGCATTTTTGGCGGTCGCCAGCACGTTAATATTGGCCTTGGTCGACTGGTTGACCTGCTCATGGTACAAGGAATCAGTCAACACGTTCAGATGCCCCTCCAGCGCAATCGTGTTACTAATCAACGCCGCGGCCACCTTTTGATCCTTAATTACCCTGGGACCGGTTGTGTCATCGATTTCCTGAAACTTAAACTGATGCGGATTACTTGCAATTCCGTTCAGCCCCGACAACGTGCTAAAGTTGGGCTTCAACTTAATTAAGCCGGCTTGGGCTAATAACTTCAGGCCCCGGGCGGTATTAGAGGGATTATCCGCAATCGCAATTATGCTCCCGTCTGGAATCTGGCTCAATTGCTTGTATTTCGTGGAATAAATTCCTAACGGTTCCAGGTATGTGGTTCCGATGACATCGAGTTGCTGCTTCGGATTCTTCTGGTTATAGGCCTGCAAGTAAGCATCCGATTGAAAGGCATTCACGTTCACCTTGCCCTGTGCCGTTGCCGTATTGAGTGCCACTCCGTCGGTGAAACTCTTAACTTGCAACTTGATATGTGCTTTTTTCGTGGCCGGTTGCTTGGCAATGTAATTCCAAATTTTGGCATCCGAGCCAATTGTACCTAACGTAATTTCATCTTTTTGTTGGTGGGCGTGCCCCCAAAAGGTCCACACTCCCAAGAGCACCACTACGACGATGACCCCAATTCCAATGATTCTTCCTTTTTTCATGAAAACACTCTCCCATCTAGTTTCTTACCTCACAACTAGTGGAAGCGCATTCCCCCGTCAATCAGAATGGATTGGCCGGTAATGTAATCGGCCTTGGGCGAAGCTAGAAAGGAAATCACCTGAGCGACATCCTCGGGAGTAGCGGCCCGTTTTAAGGCAATCTCATCCACCACTCCCTGGCGTTGTTCAGAAAAGGTCGTATTTTTTAGTTTCGCAGTTGTTTCGTCAATTCCATCTCGTAATGGGGTCAACACAATTCCGGGATCATAGGCATTGACGGTGATGTGATCCGGCGCCAGTTCCTTGGCTGCCGACTGTCCGAGTCCTCGAATTGCAAACTTTGAAGCTGAGTAAGCTCCTTGTAAGGCGGATCCCTCCACGGAAGCTAGAGAAGCGGCGTTAATAATCTTGCCACCGGTGCCCTGCTTTTTAAACTGCGTGGCTGCCGCTTGAATCCCCCAGAAGGTTCCCAGCAGGTTAACGTTCAACAACCGTTTAACCTCCTCTGGATTACTGTCCACGATGGACGCAATGAAGGCGATTCCGGCGTTATTGACAAATAAATCCAGTTGGCCGAAATCCTGCACCACCTCGTTAACTAAGCGAAAGACATCGTCACGCTCTGCCACGTCGACAACGTACGAACGGGCAGTTTGGTTGTCTTGCTGATTAATGTCATTAGCGACTTGATCTGCAGTATCGGAGTCAATGTCTGCCACCGCAATCGCATATCCCTCTCCGGCTAATTGTTTGGCAATCGCAGCTCCAATCCCGCGACCACTCCCGGTAATAATTGCTACTTTTTTCGGCATCGTTAGTCCTCCTTCGTTGCTGGCCAAATTTGGTTGGCCGTTTCAATCACGAGTTTAATTTTGTCCCACTGTTGGGCTTCCGTAAGGTGATTTCCTTCTTCCGTTGAAGCAAAACCACACTGCGTACTCAAGCCCAACCGGTCTAAATTGACGTACTGACTAGCTTCTTTTACGCGCTCTTTAAGCGTTTCTGGCTTTTCTAATTCCGGTCGTTTGGAAGTTACTAAGCCCAGCACCACGTTTTTGGTGGCTGGCACTTCCGCCAATGGCTGGAAGTCCCCGGCCCGCTGGTCATCAAATTCAAGGTAGTAGTTTTCCACGTTTTCCTCGTTAAACAACGTCTTGGCCACTGGTTGGTAGCCCCCTTGGGCGGCCCAGGTCGAAGCGTAGTTTCCGCGACACACGTGGGTGCTGGTCCGTAAGTCAGCCGGTAAATCTACGAGCGCAGCGTTGTTAAAGGCCACGTATTCCTGTTGCAACTGCTCAATGTCTTCGGCTTGATCCGTCATTAACTTCCAGAAATCATGATCCGCTAACATTCCCCAGGTACAGTCATCGAGCTTCACGTCCCGACAACCAGCTTCATATAGCGCTAAGATCAGGTCCCGATAGGCTGTCCCAATGTCATGCACTAAGTCCTGATGATTCGGATAATACTTTTGGACCGCCGCAATGTTTTCGGGGCCGCGAACTAGTTCGGCGTATAGCTGCGCGGGGGACGGAATGCTTTGCCGCGCGGTGATGCCCGGATAGTTTTTTACGACCGATTGTAAGTAACGGAAGGCCTGTAAGTCTGGATGGTTAGGATTAAACTTGATCTTGCCTTCCACCTGAGCCGAGTCGTTTCGGGTTTCTACTCCATGAAACTGGTAGCCGTGTTCCTGATGGGTGTGCTTGATCCCGTCAAAGCCCCAGAAGGTATCTAAGTGCCAGTAACTACGGCGGAATTCCCCGTCGGTCACGATCTTCAAGCCCACTTGGACTTCTTTTTGAACTAAATCAGCAATTTCCTGATTTTCCACGTCCATTAAATCCTGGGCACTAATGTTGCCTGCTTGCCGATTGGCCCGAGCCCGCTTTAAGCGTTCCGGTCGTAAAAAACTGCCTACAATGTCAAAATGGGTCGCTGTCATAATTAAATCCTCCTAAACTAATTTCCGTTCATACGGGTCAGAACTAATGCCTTGGGCTAAAATATCGCGGGAACATTCCTTAGCCGAGAACAACGAGTGATCGCGATAGTTCCCACAGCTATATTTGTCGGTACCCTGCACATCATCCCATTCAATCTCATCTCGAATTTCTGTAAGGGCTGCTTTCAGGGCTTGCGCTACTTCCGCGGCCGTCGGGGCACCCCACACAATCAGGTGAAAACCGGTTCGGCATCCAAACGGCGAACAATCAATCACTCCATCGAGGCGATCTCGTAACAGTCCGGCTAGTAAATGCTCAATCGTGTGCAAGCCAGCCGTGGGAATAGCATTGGCGTTGGGTTGCACGAGTCGTAAATCAAAGTTGGAAATCACATCCCCCTGATCACCCTCCTCAGCAGCAATCAGTCGCACATACGGGGCCTGTACCTGCGTGTGATCTAACGTGAAACTTTCTACTTTTGTCATCAAAAAAACTCCTCTCAAATCTTAGTTAACCAATTTTCCAATTAAACGTGCCACAAAAGCTCGAGAAACAAAAAAATCCGCTCCTAGTCATTAACTAGAAGCGGATTTCTCCACGGTACCATTCTACTTTGATAGCTACTTACGCACCTATCCTCGCCAACGTCAAAAACTAACGCGTGCAGTGAATAATGGTTGCCAACCCATCAGCATTTAAATCTCAATGCTGCCAATTTGCGGGCCATATTCGCAAACGTCGATTCGATCTACTCACAGCAACCGTAGACTTTCTGAACTATCGAACGTTTGTTACTCTCCCGTTCTTTTTGTTTACGTTTTACATTTAATTGTTGGTACTTATTATATATAGTTCGGATATTTTGTCAAACGAAAAATTAAAATTAGTGCCAAAAAAAGAGTCCACCACCTTGTGATGAACTCTTTTAATCGCCTAATTGCCAGGGTTTAAAGGATCGCTGTGCGTTGCACGAAATTCTTTTTTCGCCTGGGCTTCTGTCTTTTTATACTTGGGCGTAAAGTCTTTACTAACTTTGTTGATTTTCTGCTGAGTCGTAGTGGCATCCGCCTGGGCTGCTTTTCGCTGATTATAAATTGAAACGTTCCAAGTTACCAAGCCAGCTAAAATAACCACGGCAACCACCACGATCATCCGGGCGGGAGTCACAATCTGCTTTAACTTTTTCATCATCGTCTCTGCTCCTTAAAGATTTGGATGAGGTGGAACCGAACCTTGTTTGAGTTCAGATCACCCTTGTTTAAGTCCACTTTAAATAAGTACCGGTTGGTGTGTAAGCGCCGGTGATGCCGGCCGTAAAAGGTAACCGTTACGTTGGAATAGTAGTAATGCCCCCCTCGAGCTTCAGGGCTACTATAGTTATAGATGCTGACGTTATTTAACTGGGTCGTACCTGGCACCGAGTTAATTAAAGCAGTTGCATCGGCATTTGACATGTACTGCTTTTGGACGGTTTTAATCGCCTTTTGCTTAGCATCGTCGGTCGGATAATTGCCAAACGTTTCCTGCATGACCTTTTTCAAAACGTCATTATTGGTTTGCGCAATCGTCTTCACGTTTTCATACGTCAAATTCTCTTGATACGTCACGTCATCAGTCGTCATTTCATCGTATGATTTTTTCAACATGTGATACTTAGTATGCAAATTATCCGCTTTGGTTTGCTCCTGATAAAGCTGATATCGATTGACTCCGGTCAAGATACCCACAATCACAACCACCAGTATCAGCAATCCCACGCCAATTTGTTTGCGATATTTTTTGAACGTTTCCACGACGTCCACCCTCTCTATTCTATTTTATATTTATTTAGTATAGCACCAGTTGCTGATTTCCGGTGCAAAGTTTATCGTAACGGTGTTTAAAAAAGAGTTAAGCAGCTTCGTTCCGTTCTTATGACTTCTCTTGTAAAATAGAACTGTTAAACTACTTTAAATTTCGTGAAAGAAGGATCATCATGCCGAAAAAAATTGCGATTCCAAAAAACTTAGAACCCGCAGGAAAAAAGCTCTTAAAGGAGCACGGCTTTACAATTGTTGAACTACCCGACCAAAAGACGAGTACCTTACTTAAATTAGCTTCGGATGCCTTTGGAGTGATTCTCTACACCGCTCCCTTCCCGAACGACACGATTACCCATATGCCGAACCTCAAGATCCTGGCACGTTATGGAGTCGGTTATAACAACCTCGACGTTCCGTACTTAAACAAGCATGGAATCTTCGTTACCATCACGCCACTTGCTAACGCCAGCACGGTCGCCGAAACCACGATGGCCTCAATTCTAGCGTTGTCTAAACACCTGGTTCCCGCTACTAACGAAATGCGGGCGGGTCATTGGGCTGAAGCGCGTAGCCACGTCGGCTTCGACCTCGCTGGTAAAACCCTGGGGATCATCGGTTACGGCCGAATCGGTAAAATGGTTGAAAAGAAAATGAGTGCCCTGGACATGCGGATTTTGGTCAGTTCGCCCCACGCCACGAAAGCGACATACGGAACCGTGGTCGATCGTGACACCTTGCTACAAGAAGCGGACGTAGTGACGCTTCACATGCCGGTCTTACCAGCAACCAAGCACTCAATTGCCGCGCGCGAATTCAACCTGATGAAGGATTCCGCCGTCTTAATTAACTTTTCGCGGGGAGCAATTGTCAACACGCCTGATTTAATTACGGCGCTCCAAACCGGTAGCATTAGTGGAGCTGCTCTTGACGTTTTTGACGAGGAACCACTGCCACTAACTAGTCCGTTATATCAACTCGATAACGTTTTAATGACGCCACACATTGCTGCCAACACCGTCGAATGTAACGATCGAATGGCTACTGATGCCGTTAAAGAAATCATTCGCGTCGCTGAAGGTGAACAACCACAGTGGCCGGTTCACTAGTGCAAGCAAAAAACACGAAACTCAGCTGAGTTTCGTGTTTTTTAGTTAGATTATCCCATGAAAAGCAGGATGCTGAATGACCCCACTCAGACTCGAACTGAGATCTGCCGCTTAGGAGGCGGATGCCCTATCCAGTTGTGCTATGGGGCCAATTGACTTCCTGATTATTTTCTCATGAAAATTTAGTTTCGTAAAGGTGATTACCGACGCGGTTTCCCCTTGTTTTTCCGGTCTCGTAGGCGATTTTTCTTCCGCTTGCGTTGCTTGGACGGATTTGACACGGGACGCTCGGTCATCGTGGGTTGGGAAGACGGTTGTCGTTCTGCTCTGGACATTGCCGTTGTTTTTTCTGGTTTGACCGACGTAACCGCCGGTACATCGACATGGTCCACCAACTTGCCACGATAGTAGTAAATCGGTTGGAGGTCGTACTCCGTTTCCTTTAAGAGATTCTTTAGGTCCCGGAGATCGTGATCATCCCCAAAGTTAATGACGAGGCCTGGTTCCCCCATCCGACCGGTCCGCCCGACCCGGTGCACGTAAGTCGTGGCGTCAGCCGGCAGGTCATAGTTAATCACCGCCGGTAGCTTCGGAATGTCTAAGCCTCGAGCCGCCACGTCGGTCGTTAGCAAGAGCTTAATCTGTCCCTTGCGAAAAGCCTTGAGCGCCCGTTCCCGTTGGAGTTTGTTTTCCGTTCCACTCAGCTTTTCTGCTGGCGAATAACCCTGGTGCTTAAAGAAGTTAGCGGCCCGGTTCAACTCCGTGGTTTGGTTGAAAAAGACCAACGCCTTGAAGTTTGGTAGCTTGGTGAGCCGGTTTAAGACGTCATTCCGTTTTCCCCGCGAGACTTGAAATTGGCCGTGGCGCACTTCGCCCCGACTTTGGTCCTGAGCGCGCATGTCAATGATGTCAGCCGGTTTTCCCATCTCCTCGTCGAGGTGGTGCAGAATCTCACTATCGGTCGCCGAAAAGTAGGCCACCTGGGCATCCCGAGGCACCGTGGCAATGATTTGGCGGACTTTTTCTAAGGAATCATCCTGGAGTAAGTCATCCGCTTCATCCACAACCACGGTTTCAATCCCCTGCACCTTCAGCTTATGGTCTTGCAAGAGACTCAACACTCGTCCGGGGGTCCCCACAATGATTTCGGGCCGTTTTTTCAGTTTTTCCTGTTGGCGCTTGACGTTCGCACCCCCAATGATGGGCAACACCTTGGCATGAAACGGTGCACCCCAATCCCGAATGACGTTGGTCACCTGCATGGAAAGCTCTTGGGAAGGTTCTAACACGATGGCTTGGGTCCCTTCGCCGGGAATCAGGTTCGCCAAAATGGGCATTAAAAAGGCGACCGTTTTCCCAGAACCGGTTGGCGAAAGCCCTACGATGTCAGTTCCGCCGTCAATCATCGGTTCGTAGACGGCCTTCTGAATTGCCGTGGGGGCAGCATAGCCTAGTTGGTTAAAGCGAGTGGCAAATTGTTCTAACACGATTAATCTTCCTCCAGTTTAGTGGGGTATTCGATTCCAGCAAAGTTGGCCAGGCGGCTCAATACCAGGTTCACATTTTGCATTTGTTCTAACCAGCGGTGGTAGTCCGCTTGGTTCTGTTCATTGTCAGGATCATTCAAGACCCGGGCAAAGTCACTCATTTCCGGAATCATTGGGTTTTTACCGTACAAGGGACTCAGAATCTGGCGTTGGTTTTCGCGAATGATGGAGGCTTCCGTTACTTCCCCTGCGCTATCAAACGTGATGATTTCGCGGCCGTGATAAATTTCAGAATTATGGGTCGAGGCCGAGATTTTACTGAAGTTCAACGTGACATCGAAATCCCCGTAGTTTAAGACTGCGGTTCCTTTCCCATCCACACCGGTAGAAATCATGGTTGGGTAGTAAGCCAGCCGTTCGGGTACCCCAAACAAACCAACGGCATCATAAACTGGGTACACTCCGAGGTCCGCTAACGCGCCACCCCCGAATTGCGGATTAAAGACGTTGGGCGTTTCTCCATTTAAGACCTTGTCGTAACGAGATGAGTACTGGCTAAAGGTAAAGTCAGCCCCGTCAATTCCATCAACATCGTTGAGATAGTCAGCCACCACCTGAAAGGCCGGCATGTGAACGTTACGAGCGGCTTCAAAAAAGTGAGCTTGTGGATGCAATGCTAACTCATCCAAAATGTTTTGGAACTGGTATTGGGTTAAAACCGCTGGCTTTTCCACAATCACATTCTTATCGTGTTGAATTGCTTGGATAATTTGAGAATGGTGCAAGACGTTTGGCGAAGCAATGTAAATCACGTCCACATCATCTGCTGACAAGAATCGGTCTAGGTCAGTATAAATCGTTACATCCCCATGCCCGTTGGCAATCTTTTCACCACTAGCTTCGTGGCGGGAGTAAACGGCCGTTAACAGGTAGTCACCGGTGGCATGGGCCGCTTCAATCATACGTTCCGTAATCCAGTTGGTTCCAATCGTTCCTAGTTTAATCATTTAAATCACTCTTTCTGCTTTCATTTTGTTTTAACACTTGCAGGTACTGATTCCATTGTACCTTACTCCCGTGAAAGGCCGTCATCCGAAAATCACTCCCCTTACCGTTATTATAAAGCTGATTCTGCTTGGTTAAACTGGCAAAGGTCACGTTTTTACCGGTTTGGGTCCGCGGCAGCATAAATTCCGTGTCCGGCAGGTCACGCAGCGCGCGGTAGTTCGCAAAACTAGTCTTAATGAGGACCGGACGGTTGGAATAACGCGCCGTCCAGGCAACCAGTTCTTGCAACCGTCGTTTCAGGCGCTTTTGATCCACATTTTCCGCGTTATAGTCGTTATAATAGGACACGTTAATCATAATCGGCAGGTCACCGATGTTATTGCCCAACGTTCGTTTCAGGTTCTGTTCCTGGTCCGGAATCGAGCTACTAAAACTATACTGATGATAGACCCCAACCTTCAGCCCCGAACCAATGCTACGGGTGTAATTATCGTTAAAGTCATCATCAGTAAACGTGGCTCCCTGGGTGGCACGGATGTAGACGTACTTCATCCCGTTCGTTTGCAATTGGTTAAAGTCGGCGTACTCATCCGTCTGGTCTAACATAACCCCGCGCACCGGGTAGTTGCGTAAAAAGGCCTGCTGGCGTTGATGACGATTGAGAACCAGGTTGAAAACGAGTCCTCCGGCTATCAGGAGCACGGCCACGATGCCAAGAATTACCAGTCGGTGCTTATTTTGCTGACTGCGATGATAATCGGTTCGCTTCACTGTGTTTCTCCATCCCCATTTACTTCGTTTTTGGTACCCTTATCTTACCATGATTGGCATGCTCTCGCTTGAAGTGCTCCCCAATTTCCCATATAATGTAAGCGTTACAATAGATTAAATAAAAGTTAGCTGACCCAGCTAAAATTCGCAATTAAGGGGAATTATTATGGAATACGTAATTGGGCTTGACATTGGAACCACCAGTACCAAAACGGTGCTCTATGACGAAGCAGGAAAGGTCCGCGGCTACTCCAACGACTTGTACAACTTGTATCAAGATACACCGGATATGGCCGAAGAGGATCCAGAGGAAATTTTTAGTGCCATCATCTCTGGGCTATCCAAGGTAATTGAAAAAGCCGATTTGAAACCCGGCGAACTTAAAGGAGTTTCGTACTCTTGTGCCATGCACAGTTTGATTTGTCTGGACGAAAACCACAAACCACTAACGCGGGCCATCACGTGGGCCGATAACCGGGCCGTTAACTATGCCGATGAACTCAAAAACAACGGCATCGGGATGGAACTGTACAAAAAGACGGGAGTTCCAGTCCATCCAATGACGCCGTTAACCAAGATCATGTGGATTCGCAACGAACGACCAGAAATCTACAAAAAGACCCGCTACTTTGTGGGAATCAAAGAGTACGTGAACTACAAATTCTTCGGCACATTAAAAGAAGACTACTCCATCGCAAACGCCACGGCCCTCTTCAACATTTTTAACATGGACTGGGACGACCAAGCCATGTCCGTTGCCGGGGTAACGCGTGACCAGTTACCTGAATTAGTCGACACCACCTACCAATTCCAAGGCATGAACGAACGCTACGCTAATATGATTGGAATCGACAAAGACATTCCGTTCGTAATCGGTGCTTCTGATGGTCCATTGGCGAACCTCGGGGTTGATGCCATTAAACCCGGTGTCGTTGCCGTTACAATCGGAACTTCTGGGGCCGTGCGGATTGTCAGTGACAAACCACGGATTGATCCGAAGGCTCGGGTCTTCTGTTACTACCTAGCCAAGGACATGTGGGTCATCGGCGGACCAGTTAACAACGGTGGAATCGTCTTCCGCTGGATTCGGGACCAAATCTGCTTACCCGAAAAAGTAACGGCCGAAGAAATGCACGTTGATGCCTACGACTTACTGACTAACATTGCTTCGTCCGTTCCCGCTGGTTCAGACGGCTTAATCTTCCTGCCATTCCTAGGGGGAGAACGAGCTCCTATCTGGGATGCCGATGCCCGGGGAACCTTCTTCGGATTAACCCGGCAACACACGAGGGCGAACATGATTCGGGCTGCTCTGGAAGGAATCGTTTACAACCTGTACACCGTAATGCTGGCCCTTTCCGAAGTGGTGGGTGAACCAACTAAGATTCAGGCCACCGGTGGTTTCGCCCGTTCCGAACTTTGGCGCCAAATGTTAGCTGATGTCTTTGAACAAGACGTTAACATCCCCGAAAGTGTAGAAGGAACGGCCTTGGGTGCCGCTGTATTAGGAATGTACAGCTTCAAGATGATTGATAGCTTGTACGACGTGGAGAAGTTTGTCGGGGTTACCAACACGCACAAACCGAACCCCGAAAACTACAAGGCTTACCGGGAATTAATTCCAATTTACATTCGCTTAAGTCGGGCCCTGAAACCCGAATACAAGAACATTGCTACGTTCCAACGGCAAAGTGAAAACGAACAAGACGATGAGCAAAAATAATTAATGAAAAGGCCTATCCATGTAAGGATGGGTCTTTTTGCTTGCCTTCATAATTGACACCCGTAATTAGGATATCTATACTTACTAATAATAAGAATCACCTAGCTAACTAGCGTCCTAATTAATTTGCAACTTACTAAAGGAGTTTATCATGAAATTTGATACCAAGTTATTGCACGGTGGCATCAGCGAAGATCCCACTACGGGTGCGGTTTCAATGCCCATCTACCGGGCCAGCACCTTTCACCAAAAGGAACTCGGTCATCCCGACTGGGAATACTCGCGGACGGGGAATCCGACCCGCCAGGCTTTGGAAGATTTAATGGCTGACTTAGAGGTCGGAACTGCGGGCTTTGCCTTTAGTTCCGGTTCGGCTGCCATTCATGCCGTCCTGTCGTTATTTTCCGCCGGTGACCATATCATTGTGGGCAATGATATCTATGGAGGAACTTTCCGTCTCATCAACCAGGTGATGAAACGCTTTGGCTTGGAATTTTCAACCGTAGACACCACTGATTTAGAGGCGGTCCAAACCGCCTTTCAGGACAATACCAAGGCCCTGTATCTCGAAACGCCGACTAATCCCCTCCTCCGGGTTTCTGATTTAGCAGCATTAAGTAAAATTGCCAAGCAACATGGGGCTTACACCATCGTAGACAATACCTTTGCGACGCCTTACAACCAACAACCGTTGACGCTAGGCGCTGACATCGTGGTGGCTTCTGGGACAAAGTACCTCGGTGGTCACAGTGATTTGATTGCCGGGATTGCGGTAACCAATGATGACCAGTTAACGGAACGAATCGGCTTCTTGCAAAATTCCATTGGGAGCGTCCTAGCCCCGGAAGAAGCATGGCTGTTACAACGAGGGATTAAGACGCTGGGGGCGCGGATGCGAATTCACGAGGAAAACACCCAGGCGATTTTCCAATTCCTTAGTCAGGATGACCACATTAGCAAGCTTTACTACCCTGGTGATCCCAACAATCCGGGCTATGCGACTGCCAAGCGGCAAATGCGCGGCTTTGGTGCCATGTTGTCGTTTGAACTCAAACCAGCGTACGAACCTAAACAGTTCATTGACCACCTGCACTTAATTACTCTGGCTGAAAGTCTCGGTGGCGTGGATAGCTTGATTGAAGTGCCCGCCATCATGACGCACGGTGCCATTCCGCGTGAGGAACGGATTAAGGATGGAATTCAAGACAATCTGATTCGACTGTCGGTTGGAATTGAAGATCAAGCGGATTTGATTGAGGATTTACAAACGGCGTTGCGTAGTTTGGATGATTAAAAAATAAAATAAAAAGTCGAGGAGCTTGGTGCTTCTCGACTTTTTTCGTTTATTCAGTAATCGCTCGTTTCATTTCCCGCACGTAGGCAGTTAATTGCGCCGGCGCTTGCTCACCGGCTTTATCAATCAATTCCACGATTTGACTCCCGACAATCACCCCGTCGGCCACTTGACTCATCGCGTAAGCCTGTTCTGGGGTATGAATCCCAAAGCCAATTGCAACGGGCGTATCCGTGTACTGACGAATCTCATCCGTCACAGCCCGTAAATCAGTTTGAAAATTATCCCGCGTTCCGGTCGTTCCCATGGACGAAACCACGTAGATAAAGCCGGTCGCCCGTTGCGCAATCTTTTTAATTCGGGCCTTGGAAGTCGGCGCCACCAGTTGAATCAGATCCAAATCAAATTCCTGTGTGACCACCAGCAACTCATCCTGTTCCTCGTACGGTAAGTCTGGAATAATCATTCCGGCCACGTTTAATTCCGCACACCGGCGGCAAAATTCCTGATACCCAACCTGGTAGACCAAGTTGGCGTAGGTCAAAAAGACCAGTGGCACGTCCGACTGCTCCCGGACCCGCCGAATCACAGCGAAGACGTCATCCGTCGTCACCTGCCGGTCCAGCGCGCGCTTATCGGCCGCTGCGATTACCGGACCATCTGCAACCGGGTCCGAGAATGGAATCCCAATTTCGATCAGATCCGCCCCGCCAGCGGCAAGTGCCAGAATGTTATCCACGGTTGCGTCCAGACTCGGATCTCCGGCCACAACAAACCCAACAAACGCCTTGTGGTTCGCAAAAATCTGTTCCACTTTACTCATCAATCTTCACCCCTTTGTAGCGTGCAATCGCGGCGACATCCTTGTCACCCCGCCCGGACAGCGTGCAAATAATCGTCTGGTCCGATCGCATCGTTGGTGCTAATTTTTCCACGTAAGCAACCGCGTGCGAACTTTCAATCGCCGCGATGATTCCTTCCGTCCTGGCAATAAATTCAAAGGCCTGCACGGCTTCGTCATCCGTAATCGGCACGTACTGTGCCCGCCCGGATTGGGATAGCGCCGCATGTTCAGGACCAATCCCCGGATAATCCAGACCGGCTGAAATCGAATACACCTCATCAATTTGCCCAGCCGGATTTTGCAGAAATTTGGACTTCATTCCGTGAAAAATTCCATCGGTTCCGTTGGTAATCGTGGCCGCTTGTTGCTGCGTATGTACGCCCTTTCCAGCTGCTTCACAACCGATTAATTGGACCGTTTCGTCATCCAGAAAGGAGGCAAAACTCCCGATCGCGTTGCTTCCACCGCCAACACAGGCCACCACAGCATCCGGCAGCTTTCCAGTGGCTTCCAGAATCTGTTGTTTGGCTTCAATGCTAATCACGCTTTGAAAGTCTCGAACCATCATGGGAAACGGATGGGGACCCACCGCGGATCCCAACACGTAGAATGCATCGGTTACATCAGCAACCCAAGCCTGCATGGCCGCGTTGACCGCGTCCTTCAGGACCATCGACCCGTTGGTCACCGCGTGGACCTGAGCACCCAACAATTCCATCCGAAAAACGTTCAAGCGTTGCCGTTCAGTGTCTTCTTTCCCCATGTAAATTTCACAATCCATCCCGAGTAAAGCGGCTACCGTTGCGGTCGCGACGCCGTGCTGACCGGCTCCGGTTTCAGCGATTAGCTTGCGCTTGCCCATGTAGCGCGCCACTAGGGCTTGCCCCAGGACGTTGTTAATCTTGTGTGCTCCAGTATGATTCAGATCTTCCCGTTTAAAGTAAATCTGAGCGCCCCCTAATTTTTCCTTCATGTGCTGAGCGTGATACAACAGCGACGGCCGGTTGGCGTAGTTATCCAGTAAGTCGTGTAATTCCCGTTGGAACTTCGGGTCCTCGCGTAATTTTAAATAGGTGGTTTCAATTTCATGCAGTTCCTGCATCAGGGTTTCCGGGACAAATTGCCCCCCGTACCCGCCAAATTTACCGTTGGTTGTCATCTTGATTTCCTCCTATAACTGGTGCACTAAGTCCGTTGGTGCTTGCATTTTCGTTACATCCTTCTGTCCGTTGGTTTCCACCCCACTCGAAACGTCCACGACCGCGGGGTTTACGATTGCCACGGCTTCCCGGACGTTAGTTAAGGTGATGCCTCCGGATAAAATTTCTGTTTTAGCTAAATGATGTGCTTCAAATTGCGTGGGAGCTTGGCCTCGGCCGCGACTAGCGTCAAACATCACGTAGTCGGCAGCTGGATCAATTTCCTCGGTCGTTTGCACCACCTGAATTAGTTGAACGTGGTGTTGGTGCAACTGATTGATCAAATCCGGAGGCAGGCTGCCGTAGTACTGCACCAGCTGAATTACCTGAGCCTGTACGGCCGCCAGCACCGTTTTCAAGTCAGCGCCTACAAAGACCCCGACCGCTGGGATGGTGGGATCCAAGGCTTGGGTTAACCGCCGAGCCGTCGCCAAATCCACCTGCCGGGAACTAGGGGCAAAAACCAAACCAACAAAATCCGGTTGCACTTGGTTAGCCTTGTCAATGTCAGCGAGCGTGTGGAGGCCACACAGTTTAATTTTCACCATCACGCAACTCCTTCAATTTAGCCACGGGATCTGCTGTCAGCATCATCGTTTCACCGACCAGAACGCCGTCCACGCCGATCTTACTCAATTCACGGATGTCAGCCGCCGTTTTGACCCCACTTTCCGCAATCATCAACGTGTCGGTAGGCACTGCTGCCCGGAGCTGCTTAGCATTGTCAAAGTTCACCGTGAAGTTTTTTAGGTTCCGGTTATTAATCCCGATGATCCGTGCGCCCGCAACAACCGCCCGTTGGACCTCCGTCGCGTTATGCGCTTCAAAGATGGCGGACAAGCCTAAGTGATTTGCCAGCGCAAGGAACTCGCATAGTTCCCGATCGGATAAAATGGTACAAATTAACAAAATGGCACTGGCGCCGGCCCGTTTTGCCGCATAAATCATGTACGGATCCACCGTAAAATCCTTGCGCAACACTGGCAGCGAGACGGTTTGAGTTACGGTCTCTAAATCGGCCAAACTGCCTTTAAAATAATCAGGTTCCGTCAGAACCGAAATGGCACTGGCGCCTGCTGTGGCGTAATCCCGGGCTAGTTGAGATACGTTAATCGTGGTTTTAATGTCCCCTTTGGAAGGGGAGGCGCGCTTAATTTCACAAATAAAGCTCAGTTGCGGGTGGCGCAGGGCTTGTTCAAACGGAAAGTCGGTGATCAGATCCAGCTCTTCTACCTGGGATTGTAATTCTGCCAGCGGTTGCTGCTCTTTAGCTCGGGCAACGCGTGCTTTGGTTACATTAGTTAAATCATCTAAAATCATGCGTCATCCTCCTCGTTGGTTGCGGCCACAAACTCCGCTAGTTTTTGCGCAGCCTTGCTACTGTCAATCGTTGCTGCAGCTACCTTTAAACCAGCTGCAATCGTTAAATCAGGTCGAGCCACGTGTAAGGCACAAGCGACGTTTAGTAGCACCACGTCTCGACGGGGACCCCGCTCGCCCCGCAAGATAGCGCGGGTAATCTCAGCGTTTTCTTGTGGAGTGCCACCGACTAAGTCCTCAGGTTGACACAGGGAAAGGCCCAGTGCTTCCGGATCAATGATTCCCGTGGTAATTTCGTGCTGATGTAACAGAGCAAAATGCGTCGTGGTTGTCAGGGTCACTTCGTCTAAGCCATCGTCACCGTGCACCACCAACGCCTCTTTGACTCCGAGTTGGTCTAACACCTGCGCCATTGGTTCTACCAAACTAACATCGTTCACACCCAATAATTGGTAGGTAGCGCCAGCCGGATTGGCCAGCGGTCCCAGGTAGTTAAACAGAGTGGGAATTTCTAGTTCACGACGCACCGGCGCCACGAAACGCATGGCTTGGTGATACTTTTGCGCAAATAAGAAACAAATCCCTTCGGTTGTCAAAGTGTGAGTTGCTTGGGCAGGACTCGTCGCTAGGTTGACGCCCAGGGCCTCGAGCACATCCGCCGCCCCACTTTTACTGCTGGCGGCGCGGTTCCCATGTTTAGCCACCGGGACGATGCCGGTAGCAGCTACCACTAATGCCGTGGTAGTCGAAATGTTAAAGGTATTGGCGTGATCTCCACCCGTGCCGACAATTTCGAGCACGTCCTGTTGCGGTTGAATCTGGGTGGCGTGTTCGCGTAACGAAGCGGCGGCCCCACTAATTTCAGCTACCGTAGCACCCTTGCTGGCGAGGCCCATTAAAAAGGCGGCTTGTTCGCTGGGGGTGGTTCCATCGTTCATCATTTCGTCTAACACAGCGTGGGTTTGGGCAGCAGTTAAATCGTGGCGTTGGCTCAATAACGTAATTGCGGTTTTAATCATAGTTAACTCCTTTTATTATTCCTAGTTTTGATCAGCTTCAATCCGGCATTGCCATCGCTTGCTTTCCATAAGTTGCATTCCTCCCTGGATTTTCCAACCAACAAAAAAACCGCCCTTAACTAACTGTTGTAGTTAAGGACGGTTTCCCGCGGTGCCACCTTGAATTTGGGTAAAAGACGGTCCTTCCCAGCGAAAGATCGTCTTTTACCCCACTTAACAGAGAACCATCATCCTCCTGACAACTGACGTATGTCTGCACGTCAAACCATACTTGCACTGCGTTCCGGTTTGCCCTCGATGGTCCATTTAACTAACTGCGTTCGGCTGCCATTCTCACCACCGGCAACTCTCTGGGCGGGCACATTAGTTTTAATCTCCATCTCAACGGTTTCTGTGGGTTGGATTTAATTGTTGCTAATCATAACGAGCAATAAAATCATTGTCAAGAATAAATTTAAATTTTTTTAGCATTGACATTAACTTTGAAATGTTTTAGGCTAAGAAAAATCAATTTGAACCGTCGATAACTACAACCAAATTAGTTATCTAAAACCGATGACGTGGAGATCAAGATTACGCGACCTTGTCAGCGAAATGATGGTGGTGAGAGATCAGTCAAGCAACCCGTAGTTAAATGGACCACCGAGGGCACTATCAAAGGCCGAGCACCGAGTACTTAGTGACGTGTTGGAATACGTCAGTTTCCGGGAGAATGATTGTTCTTCGCTGAGGCGGGTGGGGCTTTTTTTAAGCACCCTCCAATTAAGGTGGCACCGCGGATCAAACTGTCCGTCCTTAACAATTACTTGTTATAGGCGGACTTTTTTTATGCTCTTTATTTTGGAGGTTACACAATGACAAATTATGTAAGACATGTTACTAAGTATTACGACCCCGACTTTAATCCCACTCAGATCATGGCGCAGGCTCATCAAGAGCATCCCGGCGCTGGTTACCTGTTTGATCTCACAGGTCAGCCGGCTTTTAATGATCAGCGCATCATTTACTTGGGGTTGCATCCGCAACAACGGATTACCTATCGGAACCACGTGATTACAACCAACGGGAACTCTGTTTCAAAAAAACTGCAACCTTACCTCGAACAATTACTGCAGGAATATCATTTCGATGCAGCAGACCAACCACTCCCCTTTTCTGGCGGATTAGTGGGGTACCTGTCCTACGATTATAGTCGTGAACTCTTTCCCAACATTCCGGCAGTGGCTAATCCATACGATTTTGATGATGCCGTTTTTCTCCTCTTCACAGAAGTAGTGGGCTTTGCTACAGAAACGAACGAAGTTACTCTGATTCAGAATCTGCCCGCGGGTGAACCAGACACGTTAGCGGAATTGAGGCAAGAGCTGCAGCGCTTACAGGCTAGCTTTACCACTGCACCCCCATTGCACCTAACGCAGCCCCTGCAACCAGGCTACGACCAACCGACCTATACCCGATTGATTGATCAAGTTGTCGACCATATTTATCGGGGTGACATTTTCCAACTCATCTTGTCCAATCCCCTGGTCGGTCAGGTCACGGGGAGTCTGCTCGCGTTGTACCAGGAACTCACGGGAAACTACCATTGTTACTTCAGCTGTGGCGACTTTCAAGCAGCCACTGCTTCGCCCGAAACCTTACTGCGAAAGAAGGGCTCGCACCTCGCTACTTTTCCGTTAGCCGGAACCAGGCGCCGGGGCAAAAATACTGCCGAGGACGAACAAATGGCGCAAGAACTACTAAGCGATCCCAAGGAAAGTGCCGAGCACAACATGCTCGTCGACTTGGGTCGTAATGATCTGGGAGCTGTGAGCCAGTTTAACTCTGTTCGGGTCACCGAACACATGCAGTTGCACAAATATCAACAGGTCATGCACCTCGCTTCGACCGTTGAAAGTGAGATTGAGCCCAAGCAGTCTGCACTTGATGCCCTCCAAGCCGTCTTTCCCGCCGGAACCTTATCCGGAGCGCCCAAGAGTTCGGCCCTCAAAATCATTGCCCAACTCGAGCAACAAAAACGCGGGCTCTACGGTGGGACCTTTGGCTACCTCGACTTTAACGGCGACTGTGACTTTGCCATCGGAATTCGTTTGGCGCAGCAAAAAGGAGACCAACTGCTGGTGCAATCGGGCGCGGGAATCGTGGCTGACAGCGTTGGAAAGCACGAATATCAAGAATGTTTCAATAAAACTCGAGTGGTGCACCAGGCACTGGCAGGAGCCACTCATCAGGAGGTCCTAGCAGATGATTTTATTGATTGATAACTACGACAGTTTTACGTATAACCTGTATCAACTGCTCGGTCAGTTTACAACCGACATCCAGGTGATCAAAAACGACGAGCTGACGGTGACTGAGATTCAGGCACTCCACCCAGCCGGAATCGTCCTTTCTCCCGGTCCTGGAAATCCGGATGATGCGGGAGTGAGTTTGGACGTGGTGCGCCAGTTACAAGGTCAGATTCCAATGCTCGGCGTCTGCATGGGCTTACAAGTCATGATTCAAGCTTGTGACGGACAGGTAGTTCCCGCCCAACACTTGATGCACGGAAAAACTTCCCGGTTACAACTTGATGATACCAGTGTCCTCTTTCGCGGGGCGGGAACAACTGGAACGGTCGCTCGTTATCACTCCCTAGTCGGTGAACGAGCTTCCCTTCCGGTTGAGTTTAGGATAACAGCCGTCGATGAGCATCAAGAATTAATGGCGGCTGAAATTCCCAGCCAACGGATGTATGGCGTTCAGTTTCATCCGGAATCGATTTTGACGGAAGCTGGTTTGGGGGAACGGATTGTGGAGAATTTTTTGAAGATTGTATATGAAAATAATGAAATATAAAGCAGCGGTAGAGTATTTTTATGATGATAATCCTCTTAGTTATATAAGGAAAAATATGAACTAACGAAGATAATCAAAAATGAATTAAATTCTACAACAAGGAACAATTTCAAATAAAATTAGGTGGCTTATCGCTGATAAAATATCAGGAACAAATCACCTAATTACAATAAATATTTATTTTAAATCATATGGTACAGATCAAAATGATCCATTTTAGCGTAAAGACTTATGATAACCGGCCGCTTGCGCATCTGCTTCAGAATTAAAGTAAACTACGTTGCTACTACTAATTCGATAGTTTGCTTGATCGGCAGTATGATAAGTCATGGTTTTACTATTACCAACAACTGATCCGGACGTACTGTTAACTTTTGTTGAATCATCTGCTTGCTGATTGTTGAGAGAAGAATTTGATTGATTAACAGGTTGATTGCTATTTTGCTTGTCTGAATCATCATTTTGTTGATTTTGTTCTTGCTGATTATTTTTATCTTCTTGTTGATTATTTTCGTTTTGCTTTTGAACGTCATCTTTCTTTTGTTCAGGATTATCATCTTTTTGTTTTTTATTTTCAGTTTCTTTATCATTCTTTTCTTTTTGGTCGTTGCTATTTTCACTTTTTTTAGGTTTAGGTTTTTGTTTATTGTTATTATGCTTTTGGCTTGTTTGCTGATTACTTGAATGATTAGCTTTTTGATTACCATTTGTTTCACCAGCAAATCCAATTGCAAATAATGCAATAATAACTAGAATCAATCTGGATGTCCATTGTGATTTTCTTTTCTCTTTGGCTTTATTTCGATTTTGATAAAGTTGAATGCCACAATAAATCAATAGAATAAACAATACTAAAATGCCTAAACTAGTTAGTATTTCTATTCTTAGTGAACCAATTAGCAGTACGCTCCCTAAAACTAAACTACCATATATTAACCAAAAGTTTTTTTCTGCTGGAGATTTAGAATTATTACGGTTTTTATTTAAATAGTAAATTCCAACAGCAATTAAAATAATTCCGACAATAAAATAAAAAGGTCTCACGACAAGTTCTCCTAATAAAAATTTAAGTTATTTTTATTTCATTTTATCAATGATTAAATTGAATTACTATACAGATTGCTAATTAGACAATTCCTGAACTGAAAGTTTCTTCGAAAAATTAAAAGTAAAAATCGATAATATTTAAAAATGGATTAAATGCCATAAAATAGAAAGAAATAAAATAAAATTAGGCAGATTATCGCTGATAAAATATCAGAAACAATCCGCCTAATTATAATAAATGTTCACTTTAACTTATAAGGTATAGATATCTGATGAGGAATACTGTTTAAGATACAATAATTAATTACAGATTAAATAGGTATTTCCTTTTGATCTTGTTAGAGCAACATAAAAACTATTTTTTGTTTTTGGGTTTAGATTATATAGATTATTTTCTCTTAATTTTGTTTTCACCGTTTTAGTTAGAATTATTGCGACATTATTATAAGTATCTCCTTTTGAATATCCCCATTTATTATATGGCTCAAAATTGCCATATTCATTATGATTACTATTCCAATATAACTTTACAATATTTTTATCATTTAATATTTCAGTAATTCGTTTTGAGTCTTTTTCAATAGTTACTTCACCATCACCATTTGATTTAGAAAATATGTTAATTCCCAAATTATCTCTAATAAAATCACAAGTTTTCGGAGGACATCTATATGATCTTTTTAAACTATTTTCATCTATTGCAATATTATGCTTCGTTTTTAAATCGAATTTGAATTTATCAAAATTACCTTCTTTATACGGAGAAAGATTCCTTTGATCAGACATAGAAACCTGGCTTTGAAAAAAATCTCCAAACATTGTTAATTTTGCATCATTCAAATAATCAGATATTTGCATAAGTAAATCAAAATCTTTACCCGTAAAATCCTGAAATTCATCTATATATATATTGTCTGTGAAGTAATTCAATCTTTTTATTATCAACTTTTTTGTACAAGCCTTTTGATTATTAAACAATTCCGATAATCTAGATGCATATAGTTGTTTATTTCTATTAACGTAATGTCTATAATCGTCATTTTTACGATACTTATGATTAGATTTACCATTTATTCTTTGAGGTTCTGGAGTTTCAATTGTAATTCCTTCTGATATACAAAAATTATCTTTACCGACTTTAATAATTTTTTTAAAAGGTATTATAAGCCAATAATATAAAAATTTTGTATAAGTTAAAACAATTGTATTTTCAGGTATTCCTTCATCACAAAATTTCTGTATTCCTATTTTTATATTTTCGACATTTTGATTAGTAAAAGTAATTAATAAATTATTTTTATCTTTGTTATAACTTATTTCTTTTCCAATTTCTGTCGTCTTACCGGAACCCGCTACTGCAAATACAATTTTAGAATTATTTCCCTTTTTCAAGATATTCAAAACCTCTTTTTATATAATTAGGAATATCAATATTAGTGTCCATATTATCCTTCATATGGTCAAAAAGTTTTATTGCAAAACCCGTTTTATCATTCTTCATTTTACTGATAATCTCTTCTGGATTTTCATCGCTTAAATTTAAAATACTCTTTATAAGATCTTTATTTGCATTAGACTCGTTATATAAAGCATTTTCAAATGTTAAATTACTTTTGTCAGCTTCTGTAAAAACATTGATATAATTCTCACTATCGTTGAATGAATCAAAATAATTTATTCTATTTTGATTCCCATCATTATCTATGAAAGCAGCCGTATACTTTTTTAAATCGTTTGCTATTTCTACAAATCGTTTATATTTTATTCCATTCATAGTTAATATTTCTATTTTTTCACTATCAAGTGTTTTTTCTTCATACATTTTTTGAAAAAATATTGGAAATAAAATAAATTCCGATGGACCTTCAACTAACATAACTTTATTAGCTAAAATAAATGTTAATATGTCAAAATTACCAGCTTTTTCAAAAAACGATTGTGTATCTTCATGAAGATTCTTCAATGATTTAGATTTAGAATTGTTAATCCAAATTGCTTTACTCAAATTTAACTTATTCAAAATCATAGATTCATGTGTAGTTAAAATTATTTGGCAATCATTTTTTCTTTTTATAATCAATGAAATTTGCTTTTTGGTATTTGAAAAACTTAGATGATTCTCAGGTTCTTCAATTAAAATCAATTTTGAATCGTTTTTATTATTTAAAGAAAGCTCCGTTTTTAAAAGTTCCTCTTCACCAGAACCCATATCACTTATCGAAATGTCATTTTCTTCAATATCTAATAATTTATCTAGTTTGCTTTTTTCTTCATTAACAGAAAATTTTTTATCATCATCCAAAAATAAAGACTCTTTATGCTCATAAGAAATTTCATTAATTAACTTTTTCATTTGATTACTAAATTTATATTCAATTTTTGTTCTTTCTATTGAATCAATTTTACTGTTAAACAGATTTCGAGAATATGATCCATAAACATCATTTTTATTTATAGAATTATCAATAATTATTGATTTTAAAGGATTTTGGAATCTTTTATATGAGCAACCAGCAAAAGTAGTCCACGTTGACTTATAATAATCAGTTGGGATAATATAACTTGAATTTAGTTCATCAATACTAATAACATCCTCAAAACTTTCATCGAATTTAAATTCAAAAGTAATCCCATATTTAGGTTCATTATTATAGGAATGTAATTCAGAATAATTGGTTCCATTGAATTTACTTAAATTAATATCTTGTTCATTATCAAAATTAAAGTATGCTTCTATTTTTATATAGGGTAGCTCTTTTATATCTTTAATGTCATTATTTTTAAATTCGTCTATAGAACTTTTATTAAATAAATGATTGACGAAGTTGGGATTGTTAAAGAATATGTATTGGTTGAGCACTATACCAATTGATTCTAATATACTTGTTTTTCCAACTCCATTTTCACCAACAATAATATTTAAATCCTTATTAAAATCCATTTCGAAATCTTTAAAGGTTTTATAATTATGTATTTTAATTTTTTCTAAATAACCCACTGATTTTCTCCTATTGTAATAAATTAACAGTAAATAAATTAGTTTATGAAACTATAACATTTAAAACATATTTTTGCATTATTTTTACAAATTATTCTTATATATAAGTAACTTTTTTCTTAAAAGACTAACTAGTTATAATTTTTCATCCAGTCATGAAACTCTGGATGCTTCTCGTCATCATAATTGCCATTCTCGTCAAATTCAACGGTTTCAATTGGAATTTGGCTTAGTACTTGCTTCCAATCATCTGCACTTGGAAATTTTTGCTCCATGGTTTCTCCTCTAATATCAATCACTCTAATTATTTAATTAGTGGTATTATATCCTCAAATTCAATCATTAGCCAATCCCAGCCAAAAGTGATACAGTTTTAATTGTGCACCATCAAATTCAACAGATTGGAGTCCTTCTCATGCTTAACTCAGTTTATGATTACAAAACCAAAGAACTAAACGGCGATCCGATTGATTTTTCCGACTTTAAAGGTAAGGTCATCCTCGTGGTTAACACCGCCAGCAAGTGCGGTTTAGCCGGACAATTAAAGGATTTGGAAAAGCTATACAAAAAATACCACAACCAAGGTTTAGAAGTAATCGGCTTTCCTTCCAACCAATTCTTAACGGAACTGAAGGATTCGAAAAACATTACCGAATATTGCCAGATTCACTACGGCGTCACTTTCCCCATCACCCAAACCATTAAGGTCAATGGCGCAGACACCGACCCGTTATTCTCCTACCTGAAGAAAGAATCCGGCCACGGTCCCCTCAAATGGAACTACACCAAGTTCTTGATTGGCAAGGACGGCAAGTTGATTCACCGTTACGCTCCAATTACGAACCCAGAAAAATTGGAACCTGAAATTCAAAAGGCATTACAAGCCTAAATAAAAAACTCGTAGAAATGAAATCTCATTTCTGCGAGTTTTTTGCTGCTCTATTTTTTAATCGAATCCCCATTTGGCAACGGTGGTAACCCATTGTCGGGCAATGAGAACGAATCTAACAAGCCCTTGGTCCAGGACGTTTGTTTCAACTGTTCCGGTGAAATCTCATGTACAATTTCATCCGCCTGATCATTGTCCACTTTATAACCAAACAACGGATCAATCAAACTGCCCCGGGCCATCCCGACCATGTCCATATAGTGGTTAACGGCATCCAGCGCTGCTTCGACACTAAATATACCGCCAACCGCCAACAATTTCGTTTCGTCATCGAGCGATTCCCGGTAAATTTGCGTGTAACTCAGCTTGCTGTCCTTGGGACCATCGTAATAGTGGCCAAAGATGGAAACGTGCAGGTAATCCAGCTTCAACTTGTTCAGTTCCTTCACTAACTGGTTAGAATCAGCAATTGTGTAACCACTGCCGTCATGATGCAGTTCTTCAGGACTAATCCGGTAACCGACAATAAAGTATTGGGGAGCGTACTGATTGACTATCCGCAAAACTTCCTTCGTAACTGCTAGAGGAAAACGCATCCGATTGGTCAATGAGCCTCCCCACTCGTCTGTACGCCGGTTCGAATACGTCGACATAAATTGTTGTAACAAATAATGATTAGCTCCATGAATTTCAACGCCATCAAAACCTGCGTCAATGGCCCGTTTCGTAGCTAAACCAAAGTCACGGATAATTGAATGAATTTGATCAGTGGTTAATTCTAAAACTTGATAATCCAACTTCGGGAAATGAATGGCGCTCGGACCAAACGTATATCCGTGTTCTGCGCCAAAGCCGTTACTGCGTAGCCCACCGTGGTTAATTTGCAAAATGGCTTTTGCGCCGTCTTGTTTCATCGTGGTGGCAAGCGCCTTAATCGATTCCAAGTGCTGATTATCATAAATCCCGAGTTGTTGCCCAAAGGGACCGCCGCCACTAGGTCCTCCATTTTCACTGACGTAGTGATATTCAGTAATCAACATCCCGGCGGTCTTACTACGAGCCGCATAGTATTGCAACGTATCTGCAGTTGCTCTTCCATCCGCCGTTCCCGACGAGGTCAACATCGGTGGCATAAACAACCGCCCGTTTACTGTAACTCCGCGGCGAAATGTAACTGAATCCGTTAGTTTACGTGTGATGATGGATTCCTCCTTCTCAAAATCTCGTTCTTAATAAGCTAACATTTGTAGCTAAATTATAGCTGGATTCCGAGAAATAGCAATGATATTGCCTACTTTTAGTAAGTTATAACAAAAATAAAAGTACGATGCTCTTATCAAACGAAGATCGTACTTTTGTCATTTCTATCTAGTTCTCAAAAGTTCAAACACTAACAATAAAAAGCTACTAATCCTAAACATATTTAATGTTTAACCGTCGATTTGTCTTTGCTCCAATTTCTTCTAGCAATTTAAAAGTTGGATTCATTTCTTCTGTTTCAATTCTTGAGATGGTAGATTGTGGTTTGCCCACTAATTCAGCAAATTCTGCTTGCGTCAGTCCTAACTGTTCTCTTAAGGAGCGAACAGCAAGAGCTGCTTCCGTTCTCATATCTGCTTCTTCAAAATCTCGTTTAAATTTAGAATCCTTAGAAAATTCTTTAATAAATTCATCAGTTTGCGTCATTAATATCATCTCCCTGCGTGTTTATGCCTTAAATAATCGCTACGAAGTTGCTTAGCTTTCTTAATTTCCTTTTTAGGCGTTACTTGCGTTTTCTTCGTAAATCCATGAGTAATTACATACTTATTATTTTCCAAATGAAAATAAATTCCTCTTTGAATATTAGATGAAAATTTCGATCTAATTTCATATAAATTATCATTAATTTTTTTCGTCCAACCCATTTTTTGAGCAACTGCATACCCATATTTTTCAATATTTGAGATTGTATGCAACAATTTAACTCGGTCTTTTTCTGGTAATTCTAATAAAAAATGTTTAAATTTTTTTGGATCCTGATAAATAAAATTCATTAAATAATCCTTACTTAGCTATACATTAAATATAGCATATATGCTATTATAATTGGAAACTTTATGGATTTCAAAATCTATAAATTATTTTGTACAAAAATTTAATTTTTTTAACCACAACTACGAGAATTACGTAAATAATTAATCTATTATTATAAATTGATTTAATGTGAATTTATTTCCATGAAAAATGGATTCATTCCATCTCATTTTCAGAGAATCGAATGAATCCAAATTTAAATATATATATTATAAATTCCTTTTTATTAATTCAGTAATTACTCCTGCAGAAACATTAGAAAGTATTCCTAATGAAACGCTTGAAAATCCAGAAACTATTTTTTTAGTTTCTCTCCATACATTATTATCTCTGATGTTATCTAAAAACTTATGTCCATAATATGTTAAATTGCCTGGGGAAATTCGCAATGGCATATTATCTCCCCATGTAACATCCCCATCAATAAATCTAGCTTCTTTTAATTTACCAATAGTATAAGCAATTTCATTATAAGTCCAATTATTATTTTTATTAAGCCTATTTATTAGATATTGACTATCAGGTCCAGAAGGATTATCTGTATCTTCAATTACTAACAAGATCTCTCTAACTAAATCATGATTTAATTTCATTTTGATTTCCCAATGATTTGGAAATTAATGTCATCCATTTCCAAATTCTTTTTCTACAATTTCCTTTAGTGTGCCTTCTTTAGCATATTTTGCGGCATCTACTTGCTTAAAATGATTTTGCCCAATTGAGTTTTTTAAATTTTCATCAAAACCAAAAATATAATTTATAGCAATCAAGTAAATAATTCTTGTCGGAGCAAGTCCATAAACTTGATTTTCTACAATATGTTTAATTCGCTCATTCTTATCTGGGAAAAGTTGCTTCATTTTATTATTACGGAATAAACGTTTTATAATCTCCGTAATATATAATCCAGACTTCATATACAGATCAGCAAATGTTTTATTAGGATCGTCAAATATTCCGGGATTATTTTTCTCTAAATCATCAACCATATGTTTTACCACCGCTTTTGGAGTAAAAATTTGATTGTTTTTTTGTGATGGAATGTAATCAAAGATATCTTCATTACTATTATCTTCAAAATAGTTACTTAATTGATTCTTTTTTTCTAAAAATTGTTGAATTGAATCATTAAAAACAACTTCATCAAACAGATGACCTTCAAAATGTTTATTTTCTCCCGTTCCGGAATCAACGTAATCACCACCATCACGCAAGAATCGGAACTGATTCTCTGTAATTCCTGTTACTTCTTTAAAAACATCATCTTCTGTGTAATCATCAAAGTTTTGGAGTGTTAGATTTTTATCCCCATATGCCATTATAAAACTTGGAATTGTTCGAGAAAAACCACGTAAATGAGATCTAGCATCTTCTTCAATATTATTTAATTTTTTCTTTTCTTCATTTTTTTCAACTCTCTCAACAACTTTAACTGGAATTTCTTCAACAGCATTTTTTACATGATCATGTATTTTCTGATTAAAATTATCGAGAATATTTTGAAATGTAGTTTCATATTTATTTTTAGCTTCATTTAACTCTTTTTGATTAAGATCAGTCGACAGCGCTTTTTTATATTCAGTTTTAGCAATTTCATTTTGATTATTTGACTCTTCAGCAATTTTATTTAATTCCTGATTATTCTCTTTTATAACATGCTTTTGCTGCCGTTTTACTTCATTCTTATTTAATTCAGAATTATTGGAAACTCGATTAATAACCTCTTTTCCCAACGTATCATTAATTTGCTTAGAAATATCATTAACAACTGTTTTAAAATCAGTGCTATCATTATTATTTACAGAACTAATTAACTGATCCCCTAGATCAGAATAAACTTTATCACCAAAAAGATCCTTGTATTTACCTATAACAAGCTCTTTAGGAATTTCAATTTCACCATTATTATCAACTGAAACATCTTCAGCATTTTCAATAGCATCGTGATCATTTCTTTGAATTTTACCTTCTTTGATAGTCACTAATTCATTCAAAATTTCACGTACTTCAGTCGGAGCAGCAAAAATTCTAGAAATATTAGCAAAAAGGAAATTACTCATAAATCCACGATTTACAACTTCTTGAGACTTCAATTGACGAGGGATGGACAATACTTGTTCTTCATCAAGTTCAACCATCTTACCATTTTTATCTTCCCCAATTACTGGGAAAAAGTTCAATAATTTAGAAATATTATTTTTATGGTCGGCAATCGTTCCCTTTCCATTAGAAGTTTTAGCCATTAAATCATTAGCAAATTCATCAAAAATGGTTAAAGTTCTAGTTGGATCAAAATCAAATACATATGCATTTTCTTTTTGAAATAATTCACCATTCTCAAGTCTAGCAGTATATGGATTTTGTGCCCTAAAAGCCGCTTGCATATATTCAGCAGGGCTATGCATGTTCGAAAGCATTAGGACAGCTGACCAAGGTTTAACTGTAACACCAGTAGTAAGTTGTCCAACACTTAATGTAATTGTCTTATCATTTTCTTTTATTGCTTTTTGAACCTTGTCAAATGCCTTTTCATTTGCACTATCTAACTGGTCATCATTTAGTTGATTATCATCAAATTTACCATTACCTACAGCAAGAATAACTTTATATTCCTTAAATACTGGATGATCCTGTAGCTTCTTAGCTAATTCTTTAGCACTATCCACTCGATTTAAAATCCAGAAAGTATGTGACAATTCTCTACGTAATTTAGGAGTAGAAAATGGATACTTTTCCCCAGTAGTTAACATCTTCAAGAAACAATCAATTTCATGATCATACTTAAATTTTCCATTTTCAACTTTGAAAAATTCATTTAAATCAAATGCAGGATTAACTCTATCTTCATTCCCTACATCAATTCCTTTTTTTAATGTATTAGAAAGCATTTTAGATAATTGATAAGTAAACATATTTAACCGTGGCATCATTGAATATGGATTACTATCACCTTCAACTTCTTCATTCCAATCAGCTTTAGCCTTTTGTTCATCAGCATAAGACCAATTAAAGATCTGATTTTCTGCAAACTTTCCATTTGCCAATGCTTTAAAGGGGGTTCCAGTTAAGTGAAGTGTATATTTACGTTTAATATTATCAAATGCATTACTAGTCTTATAAGTATCTACACCTTCATGGGCCTCATCAATAATTAGAAGATCCCAATTTAAATCTTTAATCCATTTAAGTTTATCGTAGTTGCCACCAAAATAAACAGAACCTTTTAATCCCTGAAGACTTTCAAATACTATTTGTCCATAGTCATTGCCATCAGAAATTAAATTGATAAATTCTTGTCGGGAAAGAACCGGTCTATCTTTCAACGCATCTGTTTCGCTAACAAATTTAAGATTACTTTGACAAGCAATAAATTTATCAAAATCATCAAACCATGAATTAGCAATACTAGGACGATTAGTTACCACTAATACATTTTTCATTTGCATCTTACGGATCAAATCGTATGCAGTTAAAGTTTTTCCAAAACGAGGTTTAGCGTTCCACAAGAATTCGCTTCCTTTACCGTTCTTCTTGAAATAAGAAATTGTTTTATCTACCGCACTTTTTTGTTCTTTACGAAGTTCATATTGAATATGACTTTTATCACCTTGTATATTTTCATAATCACGAGCAGCAAATTCATAAAAATATCTACGAGACGTATCTTTATCAATATGAAACCATTCCGTATGATTTTTTCGTTCAACATTTCGTTTCTGAACTAAATAATCATGAAATTCATGATCAGTGAAAGTTTCATCTGTCCCGTCATTATAACGAGCATTTGCTTGCCATAGTAATTCAGTTTTTACGTCTACAGTATGACTTTGTTGATTAATTCTATCTTCCACCGATTGATAAGCAGTATAACCAATTTTAGACCACCCATTATGAGAAATATCATTAGGAGTTGTGTATGCATATATCATTGGGATAAATCGTTTATATGCTTTTATTTTTGGAGAACTCATTTTACTTCATCTCCTTTACCCTAGTTTCAATGAAGTTTATCTCTTGCGTATCTAACCCGTACTTTTTGTATAATTGCTTATCAATTTCTGGTATTGATTTTGACCAATCAATGTCAGAATCAGTACTGAAATCTTGTAAAGGGACACATGACCATTTACTTTGCGTGTTATCCTGAGTTATTTTTAAAATTCCTAGTAATGTCCTACAAAATTTAGTCTTAATGTAACTCATTACAGCACTTGCTTCATACCTAGATACAAAATTCCCAATACTTATAAATGTTTGAGTATTACCAACCAAGGGATTTCCAATTACTGGCGTTGATAACACCTCTCCAAGCTCACCATTTCCATTGGCTTTAGGAACAAATACTTTCCAACCATTTAAATTTGTTTCATTTTTTATATATTCACTTTTTATATATCTATATGTTCTCTTCCTATTTTTTAATCCATAAATTTTAATGAATTCTGTTTTATTTGATTTTTCTGGAATATTAGTCAAAAATACATCAGGCAATTTATCAAAAACATTAGATTTAAGATCATACTTATGACCATTACTAAGTTTATTATTAGCATCAGGATAATCTTGATGCATTTTATTAGTAAATTTATAATTTTCTGGCGAAAAAATTATTTTACTAAATGGAACAAAATTTTTCTTGCTCACAACTTTATCAAATATGCTTCTTAATTCTTTAAATGGTGTAAAAATACCAATCTTTTTAAAAATTTTATTTTCATCATAATATGTTACTGCAACTCCACCCTTAATATCGGTTCCGTTAAAAACTTTATTACTATTTTGTTCATAGTAAATAACCTTAATATGATTATTATTGAGCATTTTTTTATTCCAGGATTTAGGAGTACTTCCAGCATCAAAAAGAAAACGACCCGGATGAATCATTTCAACAATTTTGCCAACCTTATACGCATCATCTAAAAATTTATGGTAAATAGGAGGAGCATATCCTTTATTATCTCCAATTGTTTCATCTTGGTACGGTGGATTACCAATTACAACATCAAATTTAAAATCTTTACTATCCATTCATACATCCCCCCTTATATACTTTAGTTATTAACATTAAATTATTTTCTTGATCATTGTAATTTTTTAACTCATCAAAAAGGCTTAATTGTTTGTTATTAGATTTAACATCATCATTTTCAAACAATGATTTGTAAGTAAATATTGACCTTTCAACTAGATTGCCAACTGGAATCCATTCACTAAATTCAATTAGTTTATTTTCATCATTTTTATAAGTTAAAGTATTTCCTTGCACAATATTCACGTTAATAATAAAATTAACAGATTTATAAATATCAGTATTAATACTTAATTTACGTTGGAGAAAAGATTGATAATGATTTACAAAAATATCAATCATACTTTGTCTGGCCTTAAATAAATTATCATTCAATAATTCAACAGCATAAATACTCATCAACGCCCAAAGTGCGTTAATATTCCAATTTCTTTTATTAGATACTTGATCTACATAGTTTAACTTTTGGTGTAATATTTCTTTCAAAAAAGCACCTTCTCCTGCACTTGGCTCAAAAAAAGTAGCATGTAAATCATGTAGTTTATTTTGAATAGAGGGTTCTGATAACATTTTTTTAACCATCCATTTAGGAGTAAACACTTCTCCGTGATGTTGCACACGATTTTTTGATTTTATTAAGAACCCATCTTCTGTTACAGGATTTAATTTAAATTTTTCTTCCTTATTTTCAAATAGATGATCATCAAAAAGATTAATCTCTTCATTATCCATAATGTATCTACTTACCCTTATTTTATAAAACCATCACTAATAAAAATTTGAAATTACAATATATAAATATTACAACGAATTAAATATTTATCCTATTTCCGCGTAAACACCGTCACACTCTCCACATGTGGCGTCTGCGGAAACTGGTCTACCGGTTGGACCGGCTGATCAATCGTGTAACCACCATCAATCAACAACTGGGCATCGCGCACCAACGTGGCTGGATTACAGGAAACGTACACCAGTCGTTCTGGCCGCATCTTCAATGCACTTTCAATGAAACTGGCGTCAAGTCCTTTGCGGGGCGGATCAACCACAATTACATTTGGTTTAATGCCTTCCACTTCCCACTTTTGCATCTGGTCTTCGGCCTTGCCGGTAACAAAAGTGGCGTTTTCAATGTGGTTCAACTTGGCGTTTGTGCGCGCATCTTGAATCGCTTCCTTGACCACGTCGACTCCGTAAACGTGCTTGACTTGCGGTGCCATTGCCAATGAAATCGTTCCGATCCCACAGTAGGCATCGATTACGATGTCATCCTTTGTCAACTGAGCTTTTTCAATCGCTAACGAGTACAGTCTTTCCGTCTGGACCGGGTTGACCTGATAAAACGACAGTGGTGAAATTAAGAACTTGGTGCCCAACAGCTGGTCCATGATGTAGTCTTTTCCTGCCAGCACCGTGTTCTTTTCGCCTAACAACCGGTTCCCGGTACTCTGATTAACGTTCACAATTAAACTGTCCAGGTGCGGCAATTTTTCCTGAATGGCGGCCGTAATTTCGGCAGCTCGTGGCAGATGCTTGGCGTTAATTACCAACACCACCATCAATTCATGACTGTACTTGCCGTAACGCACCATAATGTTCCGAATCAGACCCTGGTGCGTCGTTTCGTTGTACGCCGGAAGTTGAAATTCCCGTAGGACGTCCCGGACCTTCACGATTGCATCATCGATCGCGGGTTCCTGAATGTAAAAATCCTCGATTGGAATCAAATCGTGACTGTGCCGACGGTAAAACCCGGTTTCCAGTTGTCCGTGAAGTTCCCGGACTGGAATCTGGGCTTTGTTGCGATATTGGACCGGATGATCCATCCCAATCGTGGGTTCTACCTGAACCTGATCCAGATGGGCCTTTTGGAACAATTCGGCAATCTGGTGTTGCTTAAACTCCAGTTGCTTAGCGTAACTCAGGTGTTGCAATGGGGAAATTCCCGATTGCGTCAGCTTTTTGTTCACGATGGCGACCCGATCAGGGCTGGCTTGATTGATCTTCAGTAACTTGGCAAAGGCAAAGTTTTTCTTCACCTTAATTACCTTCACCGTCACTTGTTCACCCGGTAACGCGTCTTCGATGAAGAGCGGATACCCACCGTCGACTTTGGACACGCCCATTCCTTTGTAAGTCAGGTCGGTCACGTCCACGTCGAGCGTTTCGTTTTTGGTTACTGGTGCTTGTTTAGTTTTGCTCATTCTTACTCCTTAACAAAAAGTTTTGCCGCCGATCACGACAAAACTTTTTTGATTTATTCTAATAGTTGTTGCGGTTGCTGGGGCAGGTTCGAAAAAATCGACAGGTGTTCCTTCAAATTTTCAAACTGCATCGGTGCACTCCCGCCGTATTCCCCGTCGAGATTGATGGGCATCGGGCGTTTCGTGTCCTGTTGCTCCACCGTGAAGTGCCGCGTTTTCTTGTAGATAATCCGCGAATCATTCACGTGCCGCCCCCCATTCAGGGCTTTCGTCAATAGTTGGAGAATCTCCATCATGTTCCCGGTTTTCACGATGATCATGGTGAAATTCCCATCATTCAAAGAAGCATTAGGCACCGCTTGTTCAAACCCACCGACCGAGTTGGTCATGGCGAGGAAGAACATCGAGGCTTTCCCTTCGTAGTGACCGCCATCGTACGTCACCTTCATGTCGATCGGACGTGCTTGGGGCAACATTTCCACGGCTTTTACCAGGTAGGCAATGTAGCCAAAGACGGTCTTTAAGTCGGACGGAACATCGTAGGTCAGTTCGGTTAACCGACCACCAGCAGCGATGTTAATGAAGTACTGCGTCATCTCGTCATTGCTGGCCTTGCCGACGTCCATCGGCAGTAACTGTCCCCGTGTCATTACCCGGGCGGCTTCAACCAGGTCGTCGCGCGGAATCCCGAGGGCCCGGGCAAAGTCATTGGTCGTTCCGGCCGGGATAATCCCGAGCTTGGGGCGGTGTTCCAACGGCGCAATCCCGTTAATCACCTGGTTAATCGTACCGTCACCACCAGCAGCCACCACCAAATCAAAACCTTCCCGAGCGACCCGAGTGGCCTCATCACGAGCTGAATTTTCCTGGGGGGTCGTAGCGTAGGCACTGGTTTCGTAGCCACCCCGTTCCAAAACGTCTAAAATATCGACCAACTTGGACTTCAGCGTTTCTCGTCCAGAGGTTGGGTTATAAATTACGCGTGCTCGTTTTCGCATGTGGTGCCACCGCTTTCTATTGGTTTAGTGCTTGCATCAGGATTTGGTTCACAATCTTCGGGTTGGCCTTTCCTTGGGTCCGTTTCATGATTTGACCCACGAGGAAGCCTACCGCCCGATCCTTCCCGTTGTGGAAGTCTTCGATTGATTGAGGATTGTTAGCTAAAACGTCGTCCACGATTGGTTTCAATTCGGCTGGATCAGACAGTTGAATTAAGCCCTTTTCCTTCACGAAGGCTTCGGGATCTTCACCCTTGGTGATGGCCTTAAAGACCTTCTTTGCCATTTTAGTGGAAATGGTTTCGTCCATCAACATCTTAATCATGGCCGCCAAGGCTTCCGGCGTAATCTTAGTGTCTTCCAACTTCACTTGTTGGTCGTTCAAATAGGCGTTTACGTCCCCTTGTAGGTAGTTTGAAGCCATCTTCGGATCGCTGCCTAGTTCAATCAACCGGTCAAAGAAGTCAGACATTTCCTTGGTCTGTGTTAAAACCATGGCGTCGTAGTCAGTTAAACCAAGTTCGTTGACGTAGCGAGCGCGCCGTTTCCCTGGCATTTCTGGCAAGGCAGCGCGTAATTCGTCAATCCAAGCATCCGAAATGTCCAAACTAGGCAGGTCTGGTTCAGGGAAGTAACGGTAATCGTCTTTCCCTTCCTTAACCCGCATCAGATAGGTTTTACCGGTTAATTCGTCGAAACGACGGGTTTCAGCCCCAATTGTACCCCCGGCCATAATCACTTGCGCCTGACGTTGTTCTTCGTAGGCCAATGCTTTGCGGACGTAGTTAAAGGAGTTCAGGTTCTTCAATTCGATCTTTTGACCGAGTTTGTCACTACCCACTGGTCGAATTGAGATGTTACAGTCCACCCGCATCGAACCTTCTTCCATCCGCACGTCGGAAATCCCGGTAAACTGAATCCGTTCCCGGAGACCTTCAAGGTAGTCGTAGGCTTCTTGGGGAGTTGTCATCTCTGGTTTAGAAACAATTTCAATCAACGGGGTTCCCTGCCGGTTCAAATCCACGTAGGAGTACTTGTTTCCGTGGGTATTCTTTCCGGCATCTTCTTCGACGTGCATCTCTTCAATCCCAATTTTCTTGGTCCCGCCATCAGCGGTCTGAACTTCAATCCAACCGTTAGTAGCAGCCGGAGTGTCGTTTTCCGTGACCTGGTACCCCTTGGGATTATCCGGATAGAAATAGTTCTTCCGGTCAAAGTGGGGGTGCTTTTCGATGTCAGCGTGCAGGGCTAAAGCAGCCGTAATTCCGTTGGCAATCACTTGCTTATTAACCCGAGGTAAGGTTCCTGGATATCCCCAATCAATCACGTTAGTATTTTCGTTGGCTTCTGCTCCGTAGCTGACTGGTGAAGGACTGAAAATCTTCGACTTGGTCTTTAATTCCACGTGGACTTCTAGTCCAATTGTTGTTTCAAAGTTCATCCTTATTTACCTCCCAACTGTGGGGTTTGCTTGTGAAAATCAGTGTTTTGTTCAAAGGCGTGCCCCGCTTGGTAAATTGTACTTTCGGCGAAGGGTTTTCCAATCAACTGCATTCCAATTGGGAGACCGTTGCTAAAGCCAGCGGGTAACGACATTCCCGGTAGCCCCGCGAGGTTGACCGGAATTGTCATCACGTCGTTCATGTACATTTCGGTCGGGTCGGTACTTTCAGCACCCACTGCAAAAGCCGTCGTTGGTGCTGTAGGTCCCATAATCAGGTCATGATCTTGGAACACCTTTTGGAAATCCTCGATGATCAACGTCCGAATTTGAGCGGCCTTCTTAAAGTACTTGTCAAACGAACCAGCGGAAAGCGCAAAGGTTCCCAGCATGATCCGGCGCTTCACTTCGTCACCAAAGCCCGTCGAACGGGTTTTCACGTACAGATCTTCCAGGTTCTTCGGATCTTCGGCGCGGTAACCGTAGCGAATTCCGTCAAACCGTTCCAAGTTAGAGGAAGCTTCTGAAGAAGCCAAGGCGTAGTAAGCCATCACACCGTACTGAGCGTGCGGTAAGGAAACTTCGTCAACAGTAGCGCCCAGTTCTTCGTACTTTTTGGCAGCGACTTGAATGGCATCCTTCACGGATTGATCAATGCCATCGCTCAGGTATTCCTTCGGTAGCGCAATCCGCATGCCCTGGACTCCTTGGTCGATCCCAGCCGTAAAGTCCGGTACTTCTTTGTCAGAGGAAGTGGCATCGTGGTCGTCGTGACCGGCAATCGTGTTTAAGAGGTAGGCGTTGTCCTTCACCGTCCGCGTGAACGGTCCAATTTGGTCAAAACTAGATCCAAATGCGATTAATCCCCACCGCGAAACTCGTCCGTAGGTAGGTTTCATTCCAACCACTCCGGTAAAGGAAGCGGGTTGCCGAATCGAACCACCGGTATCGGATCCCAAACTAGCGGGAACTTCGCCGGCCGCAACGGTCGTAGCTGAACCACCAGACGAACCACCAGGCACCGTGTTAGTATCCCAGGGATTGCGCGTGGTCTTGTAGGCTGATTTTTCGGTCGAACTGCCCATCGCAAATTCATCAAGGTTGGTCTTGCCGACGATCACAGCGCCAGCAGCTTGCAGCTTTTCGACTACAGTGGCATTAAAGAGGGAGTGGAAGTTTTCTAGCATCTTGGAAGCTGCCGTCGTGGGCATGTTAGTCGTCACCAGGTTATCCTTAATGGCCACTGGTACCCCAGAGAGTACGTTGTCAGGATCAATCCCAGCCGCATCAATTTTTTCTGCTTGTGCTAAGGCCTCGTCGTTCATGGCGAGGTAGGCTTGCAAATCTGCTTCATGAGCATCAATGTTAGCTAACGTTTGTTTCGTCAGTTCGGCGGAAGTAAGCTCGCCGTCGACCAGCATTTGGTGGACGGACTCTAAATCACGGTCAAAATAGTTCATTATTCGTCCTCGCTTTCGTCAATAATGGTAGGAACCCGAATCAAACCATCAACAGATTCTGGTGCGTTACGCAATAAGGCATCGCGTTCACCCCAGTTGTTAGCAACGTCTGGTCGCATCACGTTGATTTGGTCGGTTACGGAGTAGGTAGGTTCCACCCCTTCCGTATCCACCGTTCCAAGTTGATCCAACATGTCGAGCATGTCGTTTAATTGTTCCGTAAACTGATCGAGTTCTGCGTCAGCAATTTTCAGCTTGGCTAACCCGGCAATGTGTTGGGTCCGGGCTTGATCTACTTTTTCACTCATCAAACTTTCTCCTTACCTGATTTCCTAATAGTTGTTAAATACATGCGTGGTAAACTTCCGGGCATCCCGATCCCGGTTTAGGTAACTTTGGACCCCGTTCGTGGAACCGACCGTGATTTCAATCGGAACGTTGCGTGGCAAGTACTTCTGCGCGGCGGTCTGCAAATATTGGGTGAAACTATTAATTTCCGTGTAGCTGTAGAACTGAGTCGTGATGTTCACGTGCATCCCAGTCAAGGTACCGTCCGTGTATTGTGCTTGGGCAGTGACCCCACTCAGGTTCGGGAAGTAACTTTGCGCCTTGTTCTTGAATTGTTCAAAAGCGGACTCATCATTGGCGTTTGGTACCTTTTCGTTCCCAGCCGTTGGAAATACGTAGTTCTTTTGGTTGATCTTATTCCAAGTATCAACGCTCTTCGAGCCGGCTCGATTCATGGAGTAGGCAAAGAAGTTCCCGCCGACCAAGCTGTCATCCGGAGCGGCCTTGTATAGAGCAATCACAATCGGAATGTCTTTAGTTTCCGGTTTCTCGCGCATCCGTTTCAAGATCTCGTTAGCCATTTCTTTTCCTTTGGCTTGAATCTCGTCGTCGCTCAGTTTCTTAGAATATTGTGCTCCGTACTTTTCCTTAGTGTAATAGTACACTGAATTCAAGCCTAAACCAATCGTCATTCCCTTTAACTGGAGCTTGCCACCGGTTTGCTGCAAGAAATCCTGTTCGTCGATTTGTTGCAGGTATTCCGGCACCACTTGTTTGTCCGGTTGTTCGGGATTTAACCCATCCGGATTATCCTTGGTCTTGCGACCCAACCAGTTATAGGTTTGTTCGGTTGAGATTTGTTGACCTTCTTGAAAAACGTACTTGCTCGGGTCAAATTCCTTTTTGGAAATGTCGAGCAAGCCGTGTTGAAATCCTTCTAGATTAAACTGGTTACTCGTTTGTTGTTCATTGACTCCAGACGACTTACTGGTTTGATAGTGGCCGTCCTGGATCACACTTTGGTAGTTTCCACTGGAATTTGAACCAGTTAATTCGGTTTTGGTCGAGCCACTGTTAGAGCTCATCTTATTTTGATTACCACAGGCTGCCAGTACGACCGCACTGACCGCCAGCATAATCCCAATGCCGACTTTCTTCACAACTGCACCTTCCTCTTCTTTATTGTTCAGCCATGGCGGCGCTAAATCGTTGTTCGTCCCAGACGGGTATGCCTAACGACTGCGCTTTGGTTAACTTACTGCCGGCGGCTTCTCCGGCAATGACTAAGTCTGTTTTTTTCGAGACGCTACTGGTAACGGTGCCCCCCTGCACTTCAATGAAAGACTGGGCTTCTCCTCGCGTCATCTCCTGCAGCTTGCCTGTGAGCACCACTTTCTTACCAAAGAAGAAACTATCACTCTGGGTGACCGGTGCCTGACCTCGGTATTCAAAGTTCACGCCAGCATCCGCCAGTTCTTGTAAGAGTTCTTGACTGTTGGGTTCGGCAAAGTAGGTCACCAGGCTGTCAGCAATCGTGCCCCCGATGGAGTCGATTGCTTCAATTTCTTCAGCGTTCGCCGCCCGAAGCTGGTCTAACGAACCAAAGTGTTGGGCTAGCAACAAGGCGGCCTTGCCACCGACATGCCGAATGCCCAGTCCAAACAGCAATCGTTCTAACGAGTTCGCTCGACTCTGATCAATGGCCTGCAATAAGTTCTGAGCTGATTTTTCTCCAAACTTGTCGAGCGTAACCAGATCGTCAAACTGTAGGTGATACAAGCTAGCCACGTCCTTAATCAGGTGCTTGGCAAAGAGCTGCTGCACAATTTTGGGACCGAGTCCTTCAATGTCCATCGCGTTTCGCGACGCAAAGTGAGTCACCTGTTCAGCTAGTTGCGCCGGACACTGGGGATTAATGCACCGGAGCGCCACTTCATCGTCTAGGTGAACCAACTCAGCTCCACACGATGGACAGGTGGTCGGAATCACGTACGGTTGTGCATCCGCCGGTCGTTCCTGAGGCAGGTAATGTTCTACCTCGGGAATGATGTCACCGGCCTTATAAACAACCACGGTATCGCCAATCCGAATATCCTTCTTTTCGATGTAATCAGGATTGTGGAGCGTGGCCCGGGAGACCGTGGTTCCGGCTAACTTCACCGGCGCAAAGACCGCCGTGGGGGTCACTACCCCGGTCCGCCCAATCGTCCATTCGATTGCATCGATTTTGACGTGGGCTTCTTCTGGAGGAAACTTGTAGGCAATCGCCCACTTCGGCACCTTTACGGTGTGACCAATTTCCGTTTGTAACGCCAGCGAGTTAGCCTTAATTACAATACCATCAATTCCATAACTCAGCTGATCCCGTTGTGCCTGGTACTTTTCAATGTAAGCATTAATTTCGTCCAGCGTGTGGGCAACTTGGTAGTCAGGGTCAACACTAAAACCGAGCTCTTTGAGTTCTGCCAGCAATCCACTCTGGGTGGTGGCCTCTAAATCATCGTAGTCCGCGACATTGTACATGAAGGTACTCAAGTGCCGGGCGGCGGTGACTTTGGGATCTAGCTGCCGCAAACTTCCGGCCGCAGCGTTCCGTGGATTGGCAAAGGTCGCCTTGCCCTCGAGTTCGCGGCGCTCGTTGAGTTTCAAGAAGGCATCTTTGCCCATGTAACACTCACCCCGCACCTCAATGTCAATTGGCCGACTCAGCCGTTGCGGAATCGAAGCAATCGTTTTGACGTTCGCCGTGATGTCTTCTCCAATCACTCCGTTTCCCCGCGTCGATCCCTGCACCAACCGGCCCTGTTCGTACCGCAGTGAGATGGAAAGTCCATCAATTTTGAGCTCGCAATTAAATTCCTGGACCGCCGGATAATCCTTTTGCAGGCGCACCACGAATTCGTTTAGTTCATCCGCAGAAAAGACGTCCCCTAAAGACAGCATCGGAATCGGGTGCGGAACTTTGGTAAATTCACTGTCGACCTGTCCCCCGACTCGTTGCGTAGGCGAATCCGGCGTGACAATTGCCGGAAAGGCCGTTTCGAGTTGCACCAACTGGTTGTAGGCCTGGTCATACTCCGCATCGGGCACCGACGGCTGGTCATTTTCGTAGTATTCCTTGCCCCACTGCAACAACTGGGGGCGTAATGCTGCCGCCCGTTGTGCTGCTTCGGCTTCAGTTAGCTGATTTAAATCAAGTTCCTGCACGACCGGTGCTCCCTTCTATTGTTCTACTTTTTGAATGGGCGCAAAGGCCGCCAGAAGTCGTTTGACTCCCTTCGCCTCAAACGCAATGTCTAGTTCCATGTCTTCGCCAGTCCCGTTGACCTTCACGACCGTTCCGGTGCCCCAGGCTTTGTGGGTCACTTGATCCCCCACTTGCCAGCTTTGCTGGTCAGCTCCGGTTCCCTGTGGTTTTGCCACTGTTTGCCGAGATTGATACGTCGGTTGGGTGGCAGTGGCGGTCCGACGTCGGTAACGATCACTATCAAACGGCGTCCGCGGTCCCTGTGTGGTCGTAGGTTGGCTCATCTCATTTTCTAATAAATCGGTATTAATTTCATCCATAAAGCGCGACGCGGGGTTATTTTGTTGCCGACCGTATAACGTGCGAGCATAAGCGTTTGTCATGTATAGCTTTTGTTGGGCTCTGGTAATCCCAACGTACGCTAAGCGACGTTCTTCTTCTAATTCATCGGGGTTCTCCGCAGCGCGGGCCAATGGGAAGAGATTTTCTTCCATTCCGACCATGAAAACGACTGGGAATTCGAGTCCCTTAGCAGCGTGTAACGTCATCAACGTGACCTGCGGAGCCGTTTCGTCGACGTCATCCTGAGCGGAAACCAAGGCCAGATCGGCTAAGAAGTCCACCAACCGGTTCCCCGTTTCACTCTGATCCGGATCAAATTTTTCGTCAAAGTCCTGGGTCACGGTTAGAAATTCCTCAATATTTTCAAGACGGGCCTGGGATTCCAAGTTGTTTTCCTGACGCAGGCTAGCTACGTAACCCGTTTTTTCCAGTAACGTTTCGGTAATCTCTGTGACCGATTTGTCGGCTACTTCGCCGTGCAATTGCGCCATCGTGACTCCGAAGTCCTCAATCGCGTTTCGAGCTCGAGTAGAGATGTTAGTAGCCAAAGCCACGTTTTGAGCGGCTTCGGAGAGTCCCCAGCCGTTTTCCTCCGCAAAGTCACGAAGTTTCTGAAAACTGGTGGCCCCAATTCCCCGTTTCGGGACGTTAATCACCCGTTCAAAACTGAGCGAATCGTTGGGATTAGCGGCCAAGGTTAGATAGGACAGAATATCCATAATTTCTTTACGTTCGTAGAACTTGTGACCCCCAACCATGGTGTAGGGAACGTTTGCTTTCAGGAAAGTTTCTTCGATTACCCGGGATTGGGCATTGGTCCGGTAGAGGACGGCAAAGTCACTGTACTTGTAGTGGTGTTGCTTCATTTCTTCCTTAATCTTAGCAACTACGTACTGGGTTTCGTCCCGTTCACTTTGCGCCCGGTAGTAGGTAATCTTTTCGCCCTGCTGGTTTTCCGTCCACAGGTTTTTATCCTTACGTTCCTCGTTATTTTGAATCACTTCGTTGGCGGCCTTTAAAATCGTTTTAGTCGACCGGTAGTTTTGTTCCAAGAGGGTCACGTGTGCATCCGGATAATCGTTTTCAAAGTCCAGAATGTTGTTCATGTTGGCGCCCCGCCAACCGTAGATACTCTGGTCAGCGTCCCCTACAACACAGAGGTTGTGGTACTTGTCCGCGAGCATCGTTACTAACCGATACTGGGCTTCGTTCGTATCCTGGTATTCATCCACGTGAATGTAGCGGAATTTTTGTTGGTAGTAATCCAAAACGTCTGGAAATTGTTCCAACAGCTGGATGGTCAACATGATTAAATCGTCGAAGTCGACCGAATCGTTGGCGTGGAGACGTTTTTGGTACTCCGCGTAAACGTCCGCGACTACCGTGTGAAACGGATTGCCGTCATCGTGCTTTTGGCGGTAATCAGCTGGCGTTTCCAAATCGTTTTTGGCGTTGGAAATCGCGCCCAGAATCGCTCTGGGATCGTTCTTTTTCGGATCTAAGTTAAGATCCGCCAAAATTCGTTTTACAAGCGTCTTTTGTTCACTAGTTCCGGCAATTGAAAAGGCTTGGTTATACCCTAACTTTTCGATGTGACGGCGCAGAATTCGAACCCCTAACGCGTGGAAAGTCGAAACCCACACGTCATCGCCACCCACCTCTAAGAGTTGGTTAACTCGTTCTTTCATTTCGCGCGCCGCCTTGTTCGTGAATGTAATCGCCAAAATGTTCCAAGGCAAAACGTGTTTTTCTTCAATTAAATAGGCAATGCGGTGGGTCAGCACCCGGGTTTTCCCACTGCCGGCTCCGGCCATGATTAACAACGGGCCATCGACGTGTTCGACGGCTTCTCGTTGTTTCTCATTCATGTTCTGTAGCAAGTCTGCACGCGCCATTCGATTCGTCCTTTCAAATTTCTCAATACGTAGTTCAATTATAGCAAAAATAGAGCCAGCTGATTTGCTGACTCCCTTTTTTCTGATTTATTCTTCATGTGTTAGTAACCGGGCTCGTTGAATCCGGTCGTTGGTCAACGCCGGTTCATCGACAGGAATCCAAACGTCTCCACTGGTTCCTGGATTGTCATCCCGATAGCTAAAGTCAAAATTCCAGTCCGGGTATTGCCGTTGCGCCTCGAGCGCTGCTGCACGTTGGTACTTGGTTAAACTAAGCCATCGTTCGGACTGAAATTGGTGAATCGGTGTTAGTGGTAACCCCCGAATGGCTCGTAAGTGTTGCTCCGCCGGCGTGGTGTTGAGTCCCCGTTGCAAGACGTTCACCGGTAGGTCAAGCGCCGGCAATAATCCCTGAACGTACAAAATGTCGGTAGTGGTGACTAACAGTGACACCGCAAAGTTACCGACCACGTGGAGTGCTTCCCCAATCTTTTGCATCGTTGTTTCAATTTCCATTTGGACATCCGGTGAGATTAACTTAGTGTCCTCAGTGAGGCTGGTAAATGAGCGTCCCGGCTGGTTGATTTGGACCAGTGGAAACGATTCAATTTTTCCTTGGACACTCTTCGTGGCGCTAGCAACCAAATGGTGCTTAACCGGTAGGTCGGGAATAAACAAATAACTGCCGTGTCCAGCTAATGGGTTAAACTTGACCAAGTCATCCTTCGTCTTTAGATCCAACGGTTGCTGGTTGGCACTTCGTTTTGAAATTGGAATAATTTGGGCTGGTAAGCCTAGTGTTTCAATCCCTTGTTCCACGTCGCTCGTGTTAATGACTGTGCTAAACGGCACCCCGTTCAGATTCAGGGATTGGAAAAAGGCTTGTTCTAACGCCCGGTCTTGACTGATTTCGGTCAGTTCCGTTCCCTGCGGAAATTCCGATCCGGTCGCGATGGTTTCCAACGATGCCAACGGAACCGACTCCGTAATGGCGGTCGTCACGTCACTTTGCTCGGCAAAGGCGTGTAAGAAATCCGCATCAGTTAAGGAATGCGGATGTTCAGACGTCGAAGTGGGATACAATAAAACCTTTAAGTCCGTCCTGCGTGCGGCATCCGCGAGCTGTTGTAGTTGATATCCTTTTCCGATGATTCCCAGTGTCATTCCTGGATTTAATAGTTTCATTATCGCTGGCCCTCCTGGTGATCGTATTGATTAAGGTGATACTTTTCAATGATGGCAATGACTTTGTCGGCATAAGCGGGATCGGTCGCATAACCACCCGTACTTAAAGCTCGTGCAGCGTCCTGATAGTTGTTGGCACGAACGACATCCTGGTACTGCAGGTTATTCCAATCTGTTCCGTTTGCCAGTAGTTTGGCGTGTGCTTCAATCGACTCGTCCCAGCTAGCGTAAACTCGGAAGCGCCCCGTCACGTTTTCCGCCTTGCCGTTGGTAAACTCCGTGGTACTTAACTCTACACTAGGTTGGTTGGAAGTAGCTTTCACACCAAACAGATTGTGGTACTGGGAAGACAATTGACTTTGCCCCCAGTTCGATTCCAAAATCGCCTGGGCAATCGTGATGCTGGGCAGAATTTTATACTCCCGCTGAGCTCGTAACGAAGCCGGTAAAATTTGATTGATAAACTTTTGGTGCTGTTGGCTGACGTTTGATTGGGAATAACGAGGTTGAGTGATGTAATTAATCCCCCAGATGGTCCCGGCTAACAAAGTGACAATCACAATAATGAGAATAAAACCGCTAAAATTATTGGACTGGGGTCGTTTCTTCTTAGTTGTTTTTCGTTTCCGGCGGGGGCGCCGTCGCTTTTTTGTCACATTTACCACCTAGCTTGTCTTAGATGTATAAATTGTACTACAAAATAGTTAAGAATTGACAAAAGTACGGGAATCGTTTATATTTCATAGGTTAGCAATCCTTGAGGAGGCGATGATTGTGCCAAAGAAAAACGATGAACAAACCGCAACCGAAAAATCACCCTTTGAAGTCGGCGATGAAGTAGCCTTTCAAATTAAGAAACAAGACTTTACGGGAACGATTGAAAAAGCATACAAAAATTCTTTTCTAATTGGGTTTGAAAGCAGTGATCCAGACATCATTGATACCTACCACAACAAAACCGTGATTAACTGGCAAAACCTGAAAATGGTGAAGCAAGGTCCAAGGCCGAAAAAAGCAGACGAGCCCGCTGAGGATGATAAATAGAGTTACGTAAAAAATGACCACCAACTTCAAATTGGTGGTCATTTTTTTATTGGTCTGGTTTGTGGAGCAGTTTGCTGAAAGTAGCGAGTTGTCCATAATCAGCGTTGCTGTCGTTCGGAACAATAATCAGGTTCCCCTGTTCTCCGGCCGACTTCAATGCGTCAATGGACTGCGCGTTCAAATACTTCTGGTCAATGTTAGCCAAAGCAGCTTGCAATTGCTCAATCCGATACTGGTCGGCTTCCGCTTGCACCTTGGTGGCATAAGCAGCGGCATCCGCGTGAATCTCCGTCTGTTGCTTGTCAGCCTTGGCAGTCGCAATCTTAGCCGCATTTTTAGCTTCGGTGTTCAAACGAATCTGTTCGGCGTTACCTTGCGCTTCCGAAATCGTAGCCTGTTTGTTCTTCGAAGCTGTGATTTGATTTTCCATCGCTTCACTCACTCCTTTGGAAGGAGTCAGGTCGCCAATTTGCACCCGTTCAATCATGATTCCGTAGGTGTTGGTAAGATCCCCAATATTTTGCATCAACTTGGTATTAATTTTGTCAGTCGAATTCAGAACGTCATCCAGATCCATGCTTCCGATAATATCCCGCAACGTCCCACTCACCTGGTATGCCATCGATTGAATTGAGTTGCTGTTCCCAAAGGTGTAACGTTCAGCGTTGGTAATCCGGTAGTTCAACGTAACCTGGATGCTGATGCTGGCGTTATCGCGGGTAATTCCGGTTTGCACGGGTAATGCCAGCGGTTGTGACTGAAGGCTGACCGTTTTCACCCGTTCAAAAAACGGAATGTAGAAGTGCAGTCCACTTTCAAACTGACGGGCGTACTTTCCCAAGAAAGTTACCAATCCGACGTTATTTTGTTGCACAATTTTAATTCCCAGCATGATATTCTCCTTTAGCGACTAAATAAACTTTTTGGTCAGTCACATCCGCCACCACGTACGTTTCGTGCCGGTGCCGTTTCGTGTCCACGAGTTGGTAAAAGTATAACACACCGTGGAGTTTCACTAAGCCGTCATCCTGCAATTGCTGATCCGTGATTTCGGTGCCCACTAAATCGGTGATACCAACGAGCTCGGGCTTGGCAAAGTGCTGGGTGAGAATTGATTCAATTTCAGCAGAAACGCTGATACCCTTAGCGCTGGCTAGCATGGTGATAGTACGAAGGAGATCGTTGTTGAGTTGGATGTTGAGGTCGCTGTGGTCGGGCATTCGGGACCTCCTTCTATGGAATATCTCATAATAAATTATTTTTTCTTTGACGGAGCTATTTTATTCTCATAATCATGAGCTGCTATTCCTAATTTAGTCAGATTGGTTATCACAGATACAAATGTTTCAAATGAGTCACTAGTCACATTTATTGTTTTACTTTCTTCATTAATGGTAAAAGGGTTATTGAAGAACTGTTTAGACGTTTCATTTGCCAGTTTAACATCATCTAATTTATAATTTTCAGCCTCATTGTTGTATTTATATAATGCATTTGCAAGTCTACGATTATCATTTATTTTTTCATATATTTTATTTAACTCTATATCATTAATATTAACTTTATAATTATTAGAAATTAAAAAAACTTTTTCTGAATTGTTAATCCCAACAAATTTATTAATTACGTTCGTCGCTCCTTTAACTTTAATTTCATTTAATCCAAAAATACTTTCATAATCACTAACGTTAAAAACATACTGTGTAATAGAGTTATTTTCCTTATCCATAACTTCCGCATATGATATTTTAGAGGGCATAACTTTACCATCACTCTTTAAATCAGTTATTTTAAATTTATGATCTAACCTAGACAAGACAAATCTTGAATTTATTTTAGCGGTTCTAACCGCTTTTATATAAAATCTGTATTGTAAATTTTTTTCATTGTCTTCAAAATTTAAAATATAAAATCTGATACCGTCAAAATTGCTCAAATAATTCTGATCTTGGTTTATTTTATTAGTTATTATTTTTATTTTGCTAAATTCAATATTATTATTATTATTCAAAGTTCTAAAAAATGGTTCATCAGTATCATTTCCGTTATTTTCAAGATCATTTAATTGAGATTTACAATAATTAAAATATTCAATTATATCATCCCCAGATTTATCAAATCCAGAAAACTCTAATGAATCTATAAAATTTTCAAGTCCGCTTTTGAAATCAACAATTCTAAAGTCCTTCGGAATTCCACCATTTTTTTCACTTTGCCACCCAACTGCATAAAATTTTTTAAACATAAGTAATTAACTCCTATTTTTTTCATATTCATCATCTGTTAAAACGAATGTTCTTGACATAGGCCCACTATTTCCCAAATAATTCAAATACTTTATACCAGTAAGAACCTGTTGATTTTTACTAATATAAAAGATATGAAATCCATCTTCTGTATTCAAAAGTTGAACCCCAAAAATAGGAAGAATAATATTCGGGAATGTTTCATTACTTAACATTAGCAAAGTAAATAAGAGAATTATAATAATAAATGATAGAGTTAACTTACTCGAATAGATACTAGTAAATGACGGAAATAAAATCGAGATAGCAAATTTAATAAAATCTCCATTAACTTCAGGTTTTTTTGTGGCATCTATAATTTGATATCCATCAATAGAGTTATCATTATCAAAATCGAAATTAATTAAAAAAGTTTGACTATGATTTTTATCCTTACTAATTCTACTTATTTTTTGTCTAATGTAGATGGACAAAATTAATATTACAAATAAAAATAAGATCAATACAAGATTTTTGTAATGCTTATTATAATTTAAGATAATAACCAAAACAATAGGTGGAGAAAATGCTGTAAAAAAATATGAAATTCTAAAAAATACTGATGTTCCAAATAACATGATATTCTTCCTAATTATAAATATTCTATATCAAATAATTTATAATTTAATGATACACTAAACTCAAAGCAAAAACACAGCTCCGGTTGGTAGTCCGGACGTAGCTCATTCGCTATCAGTATCCTTCCTCCTAGGGATGTCCCGTTTTTGAATTAAATTTATAGGAGGAATAAAACAAATGTTTGTTCAAAATAAGTTAACCATCATTTTCGATGGCTCTTTTTATCGTGGTATTTTTGAGGTGCAGGCAGAAAAGAAATATCAAGTAGCCCAGATTATTTTAGGAAGTTCCGTTCCTACCTCACCGCAACTTTGTCATTATTTGAATCGTCATTATCGGCAGTTACACTTCACTTAAGTAGAACAAAATGAGATCAATCAGCAAAGGAAAATCAATCCCAAACGTCAGCAGCGTGCTGTGCAAAAACAATTAAAGCAGAAGCATCCGGTCACCAAAGCTAAGGCTGTTTTGCAAACTGAATTTGAACAGCATAAGAACCAACGCAAGCACCGTCATGCACGATTAAAACGCGAGCTGAAACAACAACAGTTTGAGCTAAAGCAACAGAAAGGAAAGCAAAGACATTGTGGGCATTAACAAAATCGTCGTCCAAATGGACGACGATTTTTGTTTGCATGTATTATACTTAATATCTTTGTTTCAGTTAATTATAGTATTCAAATTAAAATAAATTCGTTAAATTATTTGTACATATATGATCATATTTAAGCACATTAGCATCAATTAATTTATTTATTTTTTGGGGTATACGATGTAATTAATCGGTTTGAAATTTAGATATCTATATGGATTTCTAATTATATAAAAATTAAATTTGGCGGTTTCTGCTTCATTTCTATATAACCTATATATTAAATAATCCTCCCCTTTTTTCTTAGCTATTTGAATTTCATTTTTAGACATAAAAAAGGGGGTTTCTTTAGTTTCCGCTGTTGCTTTAACTTCGATAAATAATCTTTTTATTATCTCTCCACGATCATTAAATATTATTGTTTCAATGTCATAACCATAACCGTCACCACAATCTTTAGAAATATGGTGAACCCCAAAATCATAAACATTAGGATCCTTATCAAGTCGTTCTTTTTCATTCGCTACTACTAAATCTTCAGTTTCCAAACCCAATTTTATGTTTTCGCTTAGTTCTTTAACATAATCATGTTTACTAATTTTCACAACATGATCAATTTTTTTCAACTTTTGATCATTAGGAATTTTTGTCTCTATCCCCAATGTCATTTCATCACTATACTTATTATTGATTAATTCATGATTAGACTCATTATATTTATCATTATTTATGATTTGATCATTAGTTTTTACAAAATCTTTTTCATTAATTAAACAAGCAATTAATTCATTAAAAACTTCGATTATATGTTTTAAATCATACAACAATTCATTATTGTCAGAATTAGATAAATAATCAAAACTATAATATTTACTGTATATATTTCCTAATTCATATCCTTCCGGTAAATCAGTTTTGACTATACTATCACCAATTAAATTTATTGGATTAGTAGTAAAACCAAACGTATCCTCCTTTTTTATAAACTTTAAATTAGATTTCCAATAATTACCAACTTCTTTGATTTTTTGTTTTGGGAAATTATGTTTAAATCTTGTTTTAAAAAATGTGTATCCTTGATTTAAAGACAAATAAACACCCTTCATATCAGACCTAAATAAGAAGACAATATAATAACCCTTTTGAGCAGATGTACTAATATTCTTATTAAAAAGACCCATCCAAGGAACTAATGCCCATTTACTTTGACCACATGAGGCGCGTACTTCAAGATCATTCCCTAAAATTATAGATGGAATAGTATTTACTACTTGGTTTCGAACAAAATTTGCTAATTCATTGGATTTAAATTCTTTATTTTTTTCATTATCATAATTTTTTAGTATTTCTAATAAATATGTTTTTAAGTCCATCTTATAGAGATCCTTCCAATTCAATAACAAAAAAACACCCACACCAACGTGTGAGTGTCCAAAATAAGATTCGCATAAATCTTAACGTTTTGAGAATTGACCAGCCTTACGAGCTTTCTTAAGCCCTGGCTTCTTCCGTTCTTTCATCCGTGGGTCACGAGTTAACAGACCAGCAGTCTTCAAAGCTTCACGGAAGTCAGGATCTACTTCGAGTAAAGCACGAGCAATTCCGAGACGGATTGCACCGGCTTGACCTGAGAATCCACCACCATTTACGTTAACTAACGTATCGTAGTTACCGAGCGTTTCCGTAACGTTGTATGGTTGTAAAATAACTTCACGCAAGTTTGGGAATGGAATGTAATCTTCAACATCGCGTTTGTTGACAATCACTTTACCAGTACCAGGTACTAAGCGTACACGAGCAACTGAATCTTTACGGCGACCTGTGCCAGTATATTGTACTTTAGCCAATTGTGTTTCCTCCTTAAATTAGGTTGTTAATATCTAAAACTTCGGGTTTTTGAGCATCATTTTTGTGTTCTTCACCTGCATAAACGTGAAGTTTCTTAGCAATCTTACGTCCTAATGTACCATGAGGAAGCATTCCTTTTACGGATTGCTCAATTAGCTTAGCTGGCTTTTCTTCGCGTAACATGCCAAATGATTCTTGCTTAATCCCACCAATGTATTGAGTGTGGTGGTAGTGCATCTTATCTTTTGCTTTGTGACCCGTTAAAGCCACTTTTGAAGCGTTGATAATAATGACGTGGTCACCAGAGTCAACGTGTGGTGTGTATGTGGGTTTATTTTTACCGCGTAAAACTGAAGCAGTAACACTAGCAAGACGACCTAAAGGAACGCCTGCTGCGTCAATGATGTACCATTTGTGTTCAATTTCACCGGGCTTAGCCATGTATGTTGTACGCACTTTTTCTTCCTCCATGTTTCTGTGTTTGTTCGACACCTTATAAGTTTCCGGGGCTTATGTGGGGCAAACAATACCAACTACCATAATACAAATAATCCCCCAGAATGTCAATCCATTCCCAGAATTAATCCCGAACTGGGTGCTTTTTTTCGTTGTGTTCTGGATCATCCCCTGGATAATAAACGCGTTCTAAAAATAAGCCGTGGGCCGGCATCGTGAGTCGAGCCTGCTGCCGATCCTGGACGGCTAGCAAGCGCTGAATGTCGTCAACTGGCCGCTTCTTCATTCCAATTTCGACCAGGACCGCGGTCATAATCCGGACCTGATTGTACATAAAGCCGTCCCCATAGAATTCCAACTGAATCTCATGATTGGCTTCGTCATTAATCGCTTTGGTACTAAAGATGGTGCGCACCCGACTTCCGGGTTTGGCCCCGGACGCCACAAACGACGCAAAGTTATGGGTGCCAACCAAGTCCTGAATCGCTGTTTCCATCAGCCCAAAATCCAACGGAAAGCGCCAGTGCGCCGTATAAAAACGCTTAAACGGATCGGTAAACGGACCTAGTGACAACCGGTAGAGATACCTCTTCCCGGTCACATCGTAACGAGCATGAAAAGTGTCAGGAACTATTTCTACGTCCTTAATCTGAATATCCAAGGGACACATGCTGTTAAGACCCTTCAACATCTTGTCAGCGGGAATCGGAAACGGGAAGTCAAAATGAGCGACCTGAGCTAGGGCATGAACCCCGGAGTCAGTCCGACCAGAGCCGTAAACTCCCAACGTTCCCTCCGGCTGCTTAGCCATCTGGTTCACAATCTTAGTGAGCACGCCCTCCACGGTCCGTTGGTGTGGTTGGCGCTGAAAGCCGGCAAACTGCGTGCCGTCGTAGGCAAACGTAATCTTATAACGTTGTGTCATCTACACCCCTCGCAATCCCACTACCAGGACCCCAATCAGAAACACGCCCACTAACGCCAGCGTGTCCAAAAGGTGCCATTGGTATTGATAATAACTACTCCGCGGTTGACTGGCATCATAGCCACTCGCGCCCAGCGCGTCCGCCAGGTTATCCGCATGGCGAAAGGCCGACACCAGCAATGGAATGATCAGCGACAACACGTTTTTAACCCGTTGCCAGAGACTACCACCGTTAAAGACCACCCCTCGCGAGCGTTGGGCGTTCATAATTGTCTGCATTTCGGACAATAACGTGGGAATAAACCGGAGCGCAATCGACAGCATAATCCCAATCATGGCCACCGGCACCCCCAGCTTTTTCAACGGCGTCAGGAGCGTTTCCACCCCTTTCGCAATCGCATTAGGGGAAGTTGTCACCGTCAGGAGCATGGCCACGATGATAATCAACAGAAACCGGACAAAAATCAATCCGGCCGTGGTGACACCAACGCTGGTCACGTTCAAGGGGCCCCAGTGCCAGTACGTCGTTCCGCCGTGCCCAAATCCAAGCTGAATCAAGACGGTAAACGCGATTAGCCACACAAAGGGACGGAGCGACGAAAAGAGCATCCCAAACGGCACTTGGGCCATTTTCACTAACGCTAGAATCATCACGGTTAGCACCGCGTAATTGGCCCAATTATTGGCTAATAAGGTCCAGGTAATCAACAGCACTAACCCGACAATTTTTCCGGACGGATGCAGACAGTGCAGCAGGGAATGGCCCGGCAAATAGTTTCCAAAAACCATGTGATTCATGCCGTTCCCCCCTTTGCTAACCGGTGCACAATGCTTTCCACCAGCTCGCGACGCGTTAACGGAAGTTGGTCGAGATCAACCCCATTGGCTTGTAGCGCCCGTCCCACTCGAACGGCGCCGGGTAACACAAACTGGTTCTGGGTGGTTTGAAAGAACTGACGGGGTGTCGTATCTTGTTCAATCCGACCATGCTTCATCACGACCACCCGTTGTGCGTACCGCGCCACAATGTCCATCTCGTGGGTAATCATGATAATCGTGATGTGCTGTTCCTGATTTAAGCGCCGCAACATTTCCAGAATGGAACGGCGTCCCCGGCCATCCAAACCAACCGTAGGCTCGTCTAAGACTAATACCCGTGGTTGACTAGCTAAAACGCCGGCAATCGCGACCCGCCGCATCTGACCGCCGGAAAGTTCAAAGGGCGAACGATCCAACAATTCAACCGGAATCCCAACTTGATCTAAACTTGCCCGGGCTTGCTGCTCGGCTTCCGTAGAACTGGCGCCAAAGTTCAGCGGGCCAAATTGGACGTCCTGCAAGACGTTGTCAGCGAAAAGTTGCTGCTCAGGGGATTGAAATACCAGCCCCACCTGGGAACGCAGCTGCTTTAAAGCAGCTGCTTTCACCTTGGGACGTAGAGTTACCCCTAGCACCTCCACCGTACCGGATTGGGCAAACTGGAGACCATTTAGGAGCTTAATTAACGTTGACTTTCCACTCCCGGTTGTCCCAATAATAGTCACAAAGTCACCTTGCTCCACAGTTAAACTAACGTCGCGTAAGGCTTGGTGCGCTACGGTCGTCTTTTCGCCATAGGTATAGTTAACGTGTTTTAAAGTAACTTGGTGAGCCATGCAATCAATTCCTTTTCGTTTAAATCATTAGCAGGGAGTGGCACCTGCTGGGCAGCTAAGTCGCGTTGCACCTGCAAACTAAAGGGAAGTTCCAGTTGCATGCGCATTAGCAAATCTTCCTGATGAAACAACTCGGCGGCCGTGCCCGTGAACGCCACCTGTTGCCGATCAAGCGCAATCACTCGTTCTGCCAACGCTAGCATCTCTAAATCGTGCGTAATTAGGATGATGGTTAAGCCAACCTGTTGTTGGAGGCGTTGAATGATCTGGTTCAACTCCTGCTTGGCCTGCGGATCCAACATGCTCGTCGCTTCGTCTAAAATCAAAATTTCGGGCGTAATGGCCAGGGCACTAGCTAGCGCGACCCGTTGCTTTTGCCCGCCCGATAGAAGTCCTGGTTCACGATCCCGGTACTCCCACATTTCGACCTGCTCCAACGCCATCTGGACCCGCCGTTGCATCTCCGGACGGGAAACGTTCCGGTTCTCCAGTCCAAAGGCCGTGTTTTCGGCAACAGTTGCTCCGACAATTTGATCATCGGGATTCTGAAAGACCAGTCCGATGCGTTGGCGCAGTTCCGCCATGTTTTGCGGTGTGAGGGTGGTTTGATCAACCAAAATCGAACCCTGGTTGGGCGTTAATAAGCCGGTCAATAACTTAGCAATCGTGCTTTTCCCGCTTCCGTTAGCGCCGACCAAGGCCACGGTTTGGCCCGGCTGCACTTGAAACGAAACGTGCTTTAGCACCGAGACCTCCGTCTGGTAGGCAAAATCCACTTTTCGAAATTCAATTTTTGGTTGCATCACTCACACCTCTTTTGGCTTAAATTTATGTATAAAAAAATCACTAAAAGATTGAGGCGCATGGTTAGACCACATTCAAGCTAGACTTGGACCTTCCATCATCATAACGCTTTATACCTCAACCTTAGTGATTCAGTGAAAATATGAAATTAGTGGTTCGTTACCATTAAACGAATTCTAAGATAACCATTTGGGCACCATCACCGCGACGGGGCATGGTCTTCAAAATCCGCGTGTAGCCACCTTGACGATCTTGGTACTTAGGTGCAATTTCGTCAAATAATTTTTGCAATGCCGTCGTAACTTTGATGTCATCTCCGTCTTCTTGAACGTCAGCAATTTGGTTTTGTAAGTAAGCAGCAGCACGCCGACGAGCAGCTAAATCACCCTTCTTACCTAATGTCACCATTTGTTCAGCTAAAGAGCGAACCGTCTTAGCTTTTGCTTCCGTGGTTTCAATCCGATCGTTAACAATTAAGTCAGTAGTTAAGTTACGAAGCATAGCACGACGAGGGCCTGATTCGCGACCAAATTTACGATAACTCATAAGTGGGAGCCTCCTTTTTTAATTAGTCTTCTTTCCGAAATGATAATCCAAGTGCTTCTAATTTCTGTTCGATTTCTTCGAGTGACTTACGTCCCAAGTTACGAACTTTCATCATATCAGCCATAGATTTATCAGTTAATTCTTGGACGGTATTAATTCCAGCCCGTTTCAAACAATTGTAAGAACGAACGGAAAGATCCAGTTCTTCAATTGACATTTCGAGCATTTTTTCTTTATGGCTTTCTTCTTTTTCCACCATGACGTTAGCTTGTTGGGCCTTGTCGGTCAAGTCCACAAACATTTCCAAGTGTTGTGATAACACCTTGGCAGCTAAACTAATCGCTTCAGAAGGAGTAATTGAACCATTAGTCCAAACATCGAGAGTCAATTTATCGAAGTCATCACGCTGTCCAACACGCGTGTCTTCAACTTGATAGTTAACACGTTCGATTGGGGTATAGATAGAATCGACTGGTAGCACACCAATGGGCATATCGTCATTTCTAGCCTTGTTTTCTTCAGCTGAGACATAACCGCGACCCTTGTTGGCCGTGACCGTCATGTGTAAGGTGGCACCTTCAGCAACCGTTGCGATGTGTAAATCAGGATTTAGAACCGTTGTATCACTATCAGTTACCAAATCAGCTCCGGTTACATCGGCCGGACCAGTTACGTTGATACTCATCGTGTGAGTTTCGTTCTGATCGTCGTCACCATCGATTTTCAACTTCAACTTTTTCAAGTTCAAAATGATCTTGGTCACATCTTCTGTGACACCTTTAACAGTTGAAAATTCGTGTAAAACACCATCAATTTGAACACTGGTAACTGCAGCGCCTGGTAAAGAAGCTAGCAAAACCCGCCGTAACGAGTTCCCTAAGGTTGTTCCATAACCACGTTCTAATGGTTCTACAACTACTTCACCATAGTTATTTGTTTCTTCAATTTTATGAATGTTTGGCTTTTCAAACTCAATCATTCTAACCTCTACCCCCTTCAAACAGCGTTGAGTCCATTACAAAATGAGCTTGCATTAATACTAAACTCGACGACGTTTTGGAGGACGGCAACCGTTATGAGGAACTGGAGTAACGTCACGAATTGCGGCAACTTCCAGACCAGTAGTTTGTAAAGCCCGGATTGCAGATTCACGACCTGAACCAGGACCCTTAACTGAAACTTCCACAGTCTTCATACCATGTTCCATTGCGGCCTTAGCAGCTGCTTCAGCAGCCATTTGAGCAGCAAATGGAGTTGATTTACGACTACCACGGAAACCTAATGCACCAGCTGATGACCAAGCAATCGCATTTCCTTGAACGTCAGTAATCATAACCAAGGTGTTGTTGAACGTTGAGTGAATGTGAGCCACACCAGATTCAACGTGCTTTCTTGCTTTACGCTTACGAGTATTCTTCTTAACCATAGGGACTGATAACCTCCTTTTTAATTATTATTTTTTCGTTCTCTTACCTTTTCTGGTCCGAGCGTTGTTCTTAGTGTGTTGACCTCTAGAAGGCAAACCACGACGGTGACGTAATCCACGGTATGAACCGATTTCTGACAACCGTTTGATGTTCATACTAACTTCACGACGTAAGTCACCTTCGATGGTGTAGTCGTCGATAACCACCCGGATCTTATCTTCTTGTTCAGGAGTTAAATCTTGTGTCCGAACGTCTTCTGAAACCCCAGCTTGTTTCAATACTTTTTGAGCAGTTGTGTTTCCAATTCCGTAAATGTAAGTAAGGGCAATTACAACACGCTTGTTACGTGGTAAATCTACTCCGGCAATACGAGCCATTAATGTCCACCTCCTCTATATAGTAATTATTTTCCTTGGCGTTGTTTGTGCTTAGCATTAGCTGAGCAAATGACCATTACACGGCCTTTCCGCTTAATGATTTTGCAATTTTCGCACATCTTTTTGACTGATGGTCTTACTTTCATTTTATAACCCTCCTAGATAAAAGGTCTTACTTAAATCGATAAGTAATGCGACCCTTAGTTAAATCATATGGTGACATTTCAACAGTTACACGGTCTCCTGGAAGTATCTTAATGTAATGCATTCTAATTTTCCCAGAAACATGGGCTAAAATTTCGTGTCCATTTTCCAGTTCTACTCGAAACATTGCATTGGGTAGTGTTTCAGTAATTTTTCCTTCAATTTCAATTACGTTGTCTTTCGCCACAACAATCCTCCAAAAATTAAATCCATCAAGTTCTGTTCCAAAAACCGTTATCAATACCTACCAATATAGCATATTAGCGGTGATTCGACAACGAAGCTGTTATTTGTTAATGAAGATCAGACAGAACTTGGTTGATTTCCTGCGTAACATCTGCGATTGGTTGATTTCCGTTCACCGTGTGCAACAAGTTGCGTTGTGAATAAAAGTCAATTAAAGGGGTATTCATCTTTAAATTAACTTCTAACCGATTCTTAACGGTTTCCGGTTTATCATCGCTCCGTTGATAAAAGGCATGTCCACCACAAACATCACATGTACCTTCAACTCGAGGTTTTTTGTACAATTTATGATAAGTAGCACCACAGTTCTTACAAATGAACCGACCAGAAAGTCGTTCGACCAATGTCTCCGGATCAACGTCAACGTTTAACACGGCATCCAGTGGTTTATTTAACTTCTGCGTCATCTTTTCTAATTGTTCTGCCTGAACAATCGTACGGGGAAATCCATCTAACAGGTAACCGGCTTTCGTATCCGGTTGTTGCAACCGTTCTTTCACGATGCCACAGGTTACATCATCAGGAACTAATTCCCCTTGATCAATATACCCTTGGGCTTTAACCCCCAACGGCGTTTGTTGCTTAATGGCCGCCCGGAAGATGTCTCCGGTGGAAATATGGGGAATCCCATATTTCTCAACAATAAAATCTGCTTGGGTTCCTTTCCCGGCACCGGGAAGTCCCATAATTAACAAATTCATTGACATTCCATCGTCCTCCTACTTTGCGTCTGAATCATTCTGAATAAATCCAGTGTATTCTTGCCGCATCGTTAATCCTTTAATCTGGTTCATGAATTCGATCGTTACTCCGACGATAATCAGGAGGTTGGTTCCTCCTAATCCAATCGAACTATTTAAATTCCAAACGTTTTGCGCGATTAACGGAATAATGGAAACGATTCCTAAGAAAAGTGCTCCAATCGTACTTAACCGCATCAATAAACGAGAAACATAGTCCTGAGTGCCCTTGCCGGGCCAAACTCCAGGAATGTAACTACCTTGCTTTTGCAAGTTTTCAGCCAATTTCTGGGGATTAACCTGAACAAAAGCATAGAAAAACGTAAAGACCACAATCAAAATTGTGTAAAAGGTTGCTCCCATTGGAGTTTGCATGTTAAACAATTGGGTCATGAATTGGAACCAGCCAGCATCACCATAGTTCTTCGTAAAGAACATCAAAATGGTTTGTGGCGTTGAAATAAAGGCACTTGCGAAAATCACGGGAATCACACCTGCAACGTTCACTTTAAGTGGTAAGTAACTAGATTTAGCAGATCCAGCCGCCCGGCGGGTATATTGAATTGGAATCCGCCGTTCCGCTTGTTGCACCCAAGTAACAAACGTAACAACGATTAACATTACAACGACTAATGCTCCCAAAAAGAGCAGTGGTTTCCAGATTTGATCCATCGGCGTGCCTTGCACGTATTCTCGATAGATGCTTTGGAATCCAGTCGGGATGTTAGCCACAATCCCGGCAAAGATAATCATGGAAACCCCTTGGCCGACCCCTTTATCAGTGATCATATCACCCATCCAGGTGGTCAACATGGTTCCGGCCGTTAAAATCAAACCAATGCTAATGTAAGTCATGATTCCGGGATTTTGCACCAGATTTAAACTACTCAAAGCGTTAAATCCAGCGGTAATCCCAATCGATTGGGCAAAGGCTAACACAATCGTTAGCCGCTTGGTAACCTTGTCCAGCTTGAGCCGACCAACTTCACCTTGCTTCCCCCATTCGACAAACTTCGGAACGATGTCCATTTGTAATAACTGAACCACAATTTGGGCAGTAATGTAAGGCGAGACCCCCATCGCAAAGATGGAATAATTCGTCAAACCTCCACCACTGAACATGTTCAAAACGTTAACTAACCCTGAAGAAGCGACTTCTTGAAGTGCTTTCGCGTTAATCCCGGGAACTGTAATGTAAGCACCAAGCCGAAAAACGGCAAGAACTAACAGCGTGAACAACATTTTGTTCCGAATGCTCTTGTCCTGAAAGGCACTTTTTAAGGTTGATAACATTAGATCACCTCAGCTTTACCGCCGGCATTTTCAATTGCTTGTTTAGCAGTTGCTGAGAATTTGTTGGCTTGAACCGTTAACTGCTTGTCAAGTTGACCGTTACCAAGGATTTTTACGCCATCCTTTAAGTTCCGAATAATTCCCGTTTCTACTAATGCTTCAGGAGTTACTTCTGCACCGTTGTCAAAAGCGTTTAATTCGTTCACGTTCACAATCACAATGTCCTTGCGATTGATGTTTGTGAAACCACGCTTAGGAATCCGACGGTACAATGGCATTTGACCCCCTTCAAAACCTAAACGGGTCTTGCCACGAGCTTTTTGCCCTTTTTGTCCCCGACCAGAGGTCTTACCTTTACTACCAAGCCCACGACCCTTACGAGTCCGGCTGGCACGAGAACCTGCAGCAGCTTTTAATTCGTCTAACTTCATGAATTGCACCTCCTCTTACTTTAAATGTAATTAATCTTTAACCTGTTCCACTTCAATCAAGTGAGCAATTTTAAACAATGCTCCTCGAGTAGCTGCGTTATCAGGCTTGATCACACTACTGTTAATCCGACCTAATCCTAAGGCTTCCACAATCTTACGTTGCTTGGGAAGACGATGAGCAGCACTGTGAACTAAAGTAATCTTTAATTGAGCCATCTGTATCTCCTCCTTATTCAGCTAAGTGGTCAGCAGAAACACCACGAAGTTCAGAAACTTCTTCGGCGCTCTTCAGACCTTTAAGGCCTTCGAAAGTTGCCCGGATAACGTTGATAGCAGTGTCAGAACCAAGTCGTTTACTAGTAACATCGTTGATTCCGGCTAAGTCCATCACGGCACGAACGGCACCACCAGCGGCTACTCCAGAACCTTCTTCAGCAGGTTTTAATAAAATCTTACCCCCGCCGTAAACTCCCAGAATTTCGTGAGGAATGGTCGTTCCCACGATTGGAACTTCGATCAGGTTCTTTTTAGCAGCTTCAACGGCTTTCCGAATGGCTTCTGGAACTTCTTGGGCTTTCCCCGTTCCGAAACCAACGTGACCATTTTTGTCACCAACTACGGCTAAGGCAGCAAACCGTAACCGACGTCCACCTTTAACAACCTTAGTAATCCGGTTGATGGCAACTACGTTATCATCTAAATCCAATTTGTTTGGATCAATAAATTTAGCCATGCGTGTGTCTTCCTCCTTTGATTAAAATTCGAGTCCATTTTCGCGAGCGCCCGTAGCTAAGGCAGCCACACGACCATGGTATAAGTAACCACCACGGTCAAAAACAACTTTTTTGATGTTTTTGGCAGCGGCTCGTTCAGCAACTAACTTCCCAACACTAGCGGCTTGTTCCGTCTTGTTGCTTCCAGTTACTTCTTTGTCAAGAGTTGAGGCACTAGCTAGCGTTACACCCGCTACGTCATCAATAACTTGAGCGTAGATGTTTTTGTTAGAACGGAAAACGTCTAAACGTGGGCACTCAGCAGTACCAGCAATTTTACTACGAACACGAGCATGTCTTACTTTTCGTGTTTTGTTCTTGCTTGGTTTTGTAATCAAAATAGTCACCTCTATATTATCAATTTAAAAACTACTTACCAGTCTTACCTTCTTTAAGGACGATCCGTTCGCCTTCGTAACGAATTCCTTTACCCTTGTAAGGTTCTGGAGAACGAATGGCGCGAACTTTAGCCGCAAAGTCACCAACGTGTTGCTTGTTAATTCCTTCGATTTCAATCGTCGTGTTGTCAGGAACTTTAACGTCTAAGTCTTCTGGAAGCGGAACTTCAACTGGGTTTGAGTAACCAACGTTTAAAATTAACGTCTTACCCTTTAATTGAGTCCGGTAACCAACCCCAACTAATTTCAGGTTTTTCTTGAATCCGTTTGCGACTCCTTCAATCATGTTGTTGAAGTTTGCGCGGGAAGTTCCGTGCATAGCACGTTCCTTGTTATCGTACTTACCAGTAGGTTCAAAGTTTACTTCGTTACCATCAACTTTCATTTCTACTAATGGAGAGAAAGTTTCCGTTAATTCACCCTTAGGACCCTTAACGGTCACTTGATCACCATCACGAGTTACAGTAACACCTTCTGGAATTACAACTGTTTTGTAACCAATTCTACTCATCTGTTAGACACCTCCGTTTCCGTTTTATTTATTACCAAACGTAAGCTAAGACTTCGCCACCAACTTTTTTGTCGCGGGCTTCTTTGTCAGTAATAACTCCGTTTGAAGTTGAGATGATTGCAATTCCTAAACCATTTAAGACCTTCGGAACGTCATCTGATTTAACATAAGAACGTAAACCTGGTTTGGAAATCCGTTTTAAGCCGGAAATAACCCGTTCGTTGTTCTTACCATATTTAAGGTACACTCGAATTACGCCTTGTTTATCGTCTTCGATGTATTCTACTCGACTGATAAATCCTTCGCGCTTCAAGATTTCAGCAATATTACGTTTAATTTTAGATGCAGGTACATCAACCGAAGCATGGCGTGCCATGTTGGCATTCCGAATTCGAGTTAAAAAATCTGCAATTGGATCTGTCATTGCCATAAGCGTGGAACCTCCCTTTTAGTTTGTTTTTCTACCAACTAGCTTTCTTCATGCCAGGAATTTGGCCCCGGTGAGCAAGTTGCCGTAAGCAAACTCGGCATAAGTGGAACTTTTGGTAAACCGCACGAGGTCGACCACAACGTTCGCAACGAGTGTAGTTTTGAGTAGAGAACTTAGCTGGACGCTTGTTCTTTTCTACCATTGATTTTTTAGCCAAATTAAAACCTCCTATTTAGCAAAAGGCATGCCAAATTGTTTGAGCAATTCGTGGCCTTCTTCATCAGTTTCAGCGGTAGTAACCAGGACGATGTCTAAACCGCGGACACGGTTAACATCATCGTAGTTGATTTCTGGGAAAATTAATTGTTCCTTGATTCCCAACGTGTAGTTCCCGCGTCCATCAAAAGAACGGTTAGGAACCCCGTGGAAGTCACGAACTCGTGGTAACGAAACGTTAATTAATTTGTCCAAGAAGTCGTACATTTTGTCACCTCGTAAGGTAACTTTAGCCCCGATTGGCATTCCTTCACGCAGCCGGAAAGCAGCGATGGATTTCTTTGCCTTAGTAACCAAAGGCTTTTGACCAGAAATTAGAGTGAGTTCGTTAACAGCCTCATCTAAGTTCTTGGAATTTGTTACGGCATCACCAACACCCATATTCAAAACAATTTTTTCAAGTTTTGGTCCTTGCATAATTGATGAATAGTTGAATTTTTCTACTAGTGCTGGGAGAATTTCTTTCTTATATCTTTCTTCTAAACGAGTAGACATGCGAATTGTTTCCTCCTTTCACTGACAATCGTTAGTCGATTGCTTTGTGTGATTTCTTTGAAATACGAACTTTTTTACCATCTTTAACTTCGATGCCAACCCGAGTTGGTTCGTTAGTTGATGGGTCGATTAACATGACGTTAGATGCGTTAATTGGTGCTTCAACGTCAAAAACTCCGCCTTGGGGGTTACCTTGGGAAGCTTTTTTGTGTTGTTTTACTTTGTTGATTCCTTCAACAACTACGCGATTATCAGCAGCAATGACCTTGGTGATGTTCCCATCTTTACCCTTGTCTTTACCTGCAATTACACGAACTTTGTCACCAGTTTTCAAGAACATTAATCTGGCACCTCCTTATTTTTGTGAATTGGTTTTAGAGTACTTCGGGCGCTAATGAAACGATCTTCATAAAATTGTTGTTCCGTAATTCACGAGCAACCGGTCCAAAAATACGGGTACCTTTCGGGCTCTTGTCATCATTAATTAAAACGGCGGCGTTTTCATCAAAACGAATGTAAGAACCATCGTTACGACGAGAAACAGCTTTAGTTCTTACGATTACGGCTTTAACGACGTCCCCTTTTTTGACAACGCCACCTGGTGTTGCTTGTTTAACAGTAGCAACAATTACATCACCAGTACCGGCGTAACGAACTCGTGAACCACCTAAAACTTTGATAGTTAAGAGTTCACGGGCTCCAGAGTTATCAGCAACCTTTAAACGACTTTCTTGTTGGATCATGGTAAGTGTGTCCTCCCTTCAACTTTAAAATCAGAATACGATCAAAATGACACAAAGCTAGATGATGACAGCTTCTTCAACAACGTCAACAAGACGGAAGTGGACCGTTTTTGATAGTGGACGCGTTTCCATGATTTCAACAATATCGTTTACCTTGGCGCGATTGTCTTCGTCACGAGCTTTGTACTTCTTTGTGTACTTAATCCGTTTTCCATAAGTAGGATGTGTCTTTGTTGTTTCTACGGCAACGGTAATGGTTTTGTCCATTTTGTCAGAAACAACGCGACCTCTGTAACGTTTACGTTCATTACGTTCTGTGCTCATCTAAATAAACCCTCCTTTTTTCGGATTCTTACTTGTTCAATTCCTTTTGCCGCAAAGCTGTTTTGAGCCGGGCGATTGTTTTCCGGACAGTTCTCAAACGAGCGGTGTTTTCTAATTGACCAGTGGCTAATTGAAAACGAAGATTAAACAATTCTTTTTTGTAATCTTGTTCCTTAGCCAACATTTCGTCAGTGGTTAATTTACTGATTTCTTTAGCCTTCATTTGATTCGCCACCTACTTCCTCACGTTTAATAATCTTAGTACGAATTGGCAACTTGTTTGAAGCTAAAGTTAAGGCTTTGATAGCTGTTTCTTCGTTAACACCAGCAACTTCGAAAAGAATCTTTCCGCGCTTAACTGGGGCAACCCATCCAGCTGGACTACCTTTACCTTTACCCATTCGAACACCAATCCCTTTTTCCGTGTATGACTTTTGGGGGAAGATTTTAATCCAAACTTTCCCACCACGCTTCATGCAACGGGTAATGGCGATCCGGCAAGCTTCAATTTGTCTGTTAGTAATCCAATGTGAATCAATGGCCTGTAAACCATATTCACCGAAAGCAACGCTGTTTCCGCCCTTAGAGTGACCGCGCAATTTACCACGGTGTTCACGACGGTGCTTAACACGTTTTGGTACAAGCATGTTTACTTACCTCCCTTACGATTTTCCTCAGGTTTGTCAGGTAAAACTTCACCCCGGTTAATCCAAGTTTTAACTCCGATTGATCCGTAAGTAGTGTGAGCTTCGTTCCATGAGTAATCGATATCTGCCCGTAAAGTGTGCAGTGGAACTCGACCTTCGGAATAACTTTCGATTCGAGCCATATCAGCTCCGTTCAAACGACCAGCTGATTGAGTCTTAACTCCGGTAGCACCGGCACGCATAACACCCTTCATGGCACCACGCATCGCCCGACGGAATGCAACCCGGCCTTCGAGCTGACGAGCAATGTTTTCACCAACTAAGTCAGCTTCTAAGTCTGGCTTCTTGATTTCCACAATGTTGATGTGAACTCGACGTCCAGTCAATTTGTTCAAGGCTTGCCGAAGGCTTTCTACTTCGGAACCACCCTTACCGATTACCATTCCTGGTTTAGCGGTGTGAATGGAGATGTTAACCCGTTTAGCAGCCCGTTCAATGTCAATTTCTGACACAGAAGCGTCTGCTAAACGTTTTTCGAGGTAGCCACGAATCTTCAAATCTTCATTTAAGTATGAAGCGAATTTATCGTCATTTGCAAACCATTGTGCTTGCCAACCACGGGTAACACCAATTCGTAAACCATTAGGATTAATTTTTTGACCCATGTTCTATCCCTCCTTCTTTTCTGATACTACGATTGTGATGTGACTAGTACGTTTGTTAATCGGAGAAGCAGAACCTTTTGCCCGAGGACGGAACCGTTTTAAGGTTGGTCCTTCGTCGGCATAAGCTTCGCTTACAACCAGGTTTTGACCATCAAGGTCAAAGTTATTTTCTGCGTTAGCAACGGCAGAGCGCAGCACCTTTTCCACAACTGGAGATGCACCACGAGGGGTGAACTTCAGAATCGAAGTTGCTTCCGCAACGTTCTTGCCTCTAATAAGATCTAAAACAAGGCGGACCTTACGAGGGGCAATGCGAACAGTTCTAGCGATTGCTTTTGCTGATGTAACTTGTTCAGCCATTAGATATCCTCCTTGTTATACAGTTTTCTTATCGGTATTTCCATGCCCATGGAATGTCCGAGTTGGTACGAATTCACCAAGTTTGTGGCCTACCATGTCTTCTTGAATGTAAACTGGGACGTGGGTTCTACCGTTGTAAACTGAGATAGTGTATCCAATGAAACTTGGGAAAATAGTTGAACGGCGTGACCAAGTCTTGATAACCGTTTTCTTTTCTTGGTCTTTTTGAGCATCAATCTTCTTTAATAAAGATTGATCGGCAAAAGGGCCCTTTTTTAAACTACGACTCATTAATGAAACCTCCTCTTCGTGTACTTGTTGTACTTAAGATGTAACGAAATTACATCTTCGAACCTTTACGACGACGGACAATAAACTTAGTTGAACGTGCAGATTTCTTCCGCGTTTTCTTTCCGACCGTCTTCTTGTGCCATGGGGATAAAGGAGATGGGTAACCAACTGGGGCTTTCCCTTCCCCACCACCATGGGGGTGATCGTTAGGATTCATTACTGATCCACGAACGTGAGGTCTTTGACCACGGTAACGAGTCCGACCAGCTTTACCCCAATTAATCAAGGAATGTTCTTCGTTTCCAACCGTTCCAATCGTAGCCCGGCAAACGGAGAGAATCATCCGAACTTCACCAGAAGGAAGTTTAACCAATGAGTACTTGCTGCCTGGTTCGTTACTCAATAATTGAGCAGAGTTCCCAGCAGAACGAGCTAATTGGCCACCCTTACCTGGTTTTAATTCGATGTTGTGAATGGTACTTCCCACGGGAATGTCTTGTAAAGCTAAGGCGTTTCCGACCTTGATATCAGCATCTTTACCAGATTCAATGACATCTCCGACCTTCAAGCCCTTTGGTGCCAAGATGTATGATTTAATCCCATCTTCGTAAACTACCAAAGCAATGTTAGCGCTCCGGTTAGGATCGTATTCAATCGTTTTTACAGTTGCAGGAACATCATCATGGTTCCGCTTGAAATCAATCACACGGTACTTGTGTTTGTTTCCACCACCACGGTGACGAACGGTCATCCGACCAGAGTTGTTCCGACCAGCAGTCTTAGAGTTAGCAGTCACTAAACTCTTTTCTGGCTTGTTCGTAGTAATTTGACTGTAGTCAATACTAGTCATGTTACGCCGACCGTTGGTGGTTGGTTTATATTTCTTTAAAGCCACGTTGTTTCCCTCCTATTCTATGATTTATTCTTCAGAGAATAATTTAATTTCGTCTGAATCATTGGTTAACGTTACGATTGCTTTTTTCCGTTTCTTGGTGAAACCAACGTAACGACCTTGGCGTTTTTCTTTTCCGCGAACGTTCATCAAGTTCACTTTCTTAACTTTAACGCCGAAAACTGCTTCCACAGCGTCGCGAACTTGGTTTTTGTTTGCTCGTAAATCAACGTCAAACGTATATTTCTTTTCGTCCATCCGGTCAGTTGAAGCTTCAGTAATCACCGGACGTAAAATGATATCTCGTGCATCCATTATGCGAGCACCTCCTCTACTTGAGAAAGGGCAGCCTTGGTAATGATAACTTTCTTACTGTTCAAGACGTCTAAGGTATTAACCCCTTTACCACTAATAACCTTAACGTTATCAATGTTACGTGCGGAACGAACAGCGTTTTCGTTGTCGTCTTCCAAAACTACCAGCGTCTTCGTAGCTGCATCAAGATTCTTCAACAAGTTAGCGAATTCTTTAGTCTTTGGAGTATCAAAGTTTAAAGAATCAACTACGAGTAAATCACCGTTAGCAACTTTTTCGGATAGAACTGATTTAACGGCTAATCGAGTAACCTTCTTTGGAAGGTGGTAGCTGTATGAACGAGCTTGTGGTCCAAAGACAACTCCTCCACCAACCCATTGTGGTGAACGGATTGATCCTTGACGAGCCCGACCAGTTCCCTTTTGTCTCCATGGCTTCTTTCCACCACCGCGAACTTGTCCCCGAGACTTAGTCCCGTTTGTTCCCTGACGAAGTGAAGCACGTTGCATTACAACTGTGTCAAAGACAACGGATTCATTGGGTTCAATGTTGAAAATGGCTTCGTTTAATTCAACTTCACCATTTTTGCTTCCATCTTGTTTGTATAATGATACGCTTGTCATTTACGGTTCCTCCTTTCCTTATTTTCTGGATTCGCTAGCAGCCGTTCTGACCGTAACTAGCGTCTTGTTAGCACCTGGAACATTTCCTTTGATCAATAAAACGTTGTTATCAACATCGGCTTTAATAATTTCCAGGTTTTGAATGGTAACCGTCTTGTTACCCATCCGGCCAGGTAATTTCATTCCTTTAACAACCCGGTTGATGATAACCCCTAATGAACCAGGACGACGGTGGTAACGAGAACCGTGAGTAGTAGGTCCACGACGTTGACCATCTTTGTGGATGTTACCTTGGTAACCATGACCTTTAGTAGTACCCGTAACGTCAACGATGTCACCAGCTGCAAATGTATCAGCCTTAACTTCGTCACCAACTTTGTAGTCTCCCAAGTCGACATCGCTGATTTCACGAATGAAGCGCTTAGGAGTAGTATTTGCCTTTTTAACATGACCTTGTTCAGGCTTGTTGCTTAATACTGAACGTTTGTCGTCAAATCCAAGTTGAATTGCTTCGTAACCGTCCGTTTCGTTGTTCTTAACTTGTAAGACAACGTTGGGCGTAACGTCAACTACCGTAACTGGAACTAATTCCCCGTTATCAGTAAAAACTTGGGTCATCCCGACCTTTTTCCCTAAGATTCCTTTTTTGGTCATGAGTACACCTCCAATGTTTTGTAATTAAATTAAAGTTTGATTTCGATATCCACACCACTAGGCAAGTCTAACTTCATTAATGAGTCGACCGTCTTGGGAGTGGGGTTCAAAATGTCAATTAACCGTTTGTGGGTTAACATTTCAAATTGTTCTTGAGCCTTACTGTATTTAAATGGTGATGCCAACACAGTGTATAAAGCTCGTTCAGTTGGCAATGGAATTGGGCCAGAAATCGTTGCCCCAGTTCTTTGTGCCGTTGCTACAATCTTGTCCGCAGCTTGATCTAAACTACGGTGTTCGTAAGCCTTTAACCGGATCCGAATTTTTTCTTTTGCCATAATTATCCCTCCTTCGTCTCTTTTCCAAAAATTGACTAACTCCGTAGAAATTACCGGCGCATCTGCCATGGCAAAGCGGCCGGGTGTGCCGCAACCTTCTACATCATCGCTATTCTCGCTTATTTGAGGGCACACTGTCCCCACAAATTTAAGCACTATTCCATCTTACTTGATAAACGCTGATATTTCAAGGTTTTTCCCTGAATAAACAAAAAAAGTTTTACAAGCAAAATGCTTGTAAAACTTTTTTCTCACTAGGGTAACTTATGCCTAAGCTTCGCCACCGTTTTGTTTAATAATGTCTTCTTGAATGTTCTTAGGAACGGCCGTGTAGTGGTCAAATGACATCGTAAACGTTCCCCGACCTTGGGTAGCAGAACGTAAGTCCGTCACGTATCCAAACATTTCAGCCAATGGAACCATGGCGTGAATATCTTCGGCACCATCACGAGCTTCCATTCCTTCAATGTTACCACGACGAGCGGTAACTTGACCCATTACGTCACCCATGTATTCTTCTGGAACTCGGATATCAACCTTCATGATTGGTTCCAAGATCTTTGGATCGGCCTTCTTAGCAGCTTCACGCAATGCTAATGAAGCGGCAATCTTGAAGGCTGCTTCACTAGAATCGACATCGTGGTAACTACCATCGTATAACTTGGCTTTCAAGTCAATCAATGGGTAACCGGCTAAGACACCGTTTTCCATGGCTTCTTTCAAACCTTGTTCAACGGATGGAATGTATTCACGAGGAACAACCCCACCGACGATGGCGTCTTCAAATTCGAAACCTTCACCTTCGGCATTAGGAGTAAATTCGATGTAAACATCACCATATTGACCTTTACCACCAGACTGACGAACGAACTTACCTTCGGCACTAACTTGCTTGCCAAATGCTTCCCGGTAAGCAACTTGTGGAGCACCAATCGAAGCATCCACACCGAATTCACGGCGCATCCGTTCGATAATGATGTTCAACTGTAATTCACCCATTCCGGCAATGATCGTTTGACCCGTTTCTGGATCAGTGTTTGCTTGGAAAGTTGGGTCTTCTTCAGACAGTTTTTGCAAAGCAGTGTTCATCTTGTTTTGGTCGGCCTTGGTCTTTGGTTCGATCGAAACTTGGATCACTGGTTCTGGGAATTCCATTGATTCTAAGATCAGTGGGTGGTCAACGTCAGTTAAAGAGTCACCCGTCGTGGTGTTCTTCAAACCGATGGTAGCGGCGATATCACCAGAGAATACCTCTGGGATTTCTTGCCGTTGGTCAGAGTGCATTTGCACTAGCCGACCGGCCCGTTCCCGTTTGTCCTTTGTTGCATTTAAGATGTATGAACCAGATTCCAAAGTTCCCCGGTAAACCCGGATAAAGGTTAACCGACCAACGTATGGGTCCGTCATAATCTTGAAGGCCAAGGCAGCGAAAGGTCCTTTGTCATCGGCCCGAACTTCAACTTGTTCATCGCCATTTTCTGGATCCGTAGCCATGTAAGGACGAACTTCCAATGGAGATGGGAGGTAGTCAATCACACCGTCCATCATCATTTGAACCCCTTTGTTCTTGTAAGCAGATCCAGCGTAAACTGGGTAAAGTTCCAAGTTCAAAGTAGCCCGACGAATTCCGGCCTTGATGTCTTCTTCGGTGATTTCTTCACCTTCCAAGAACTTGCCCATTACGTCATCATCAACGTCGGCAACGGCTTCAATCATACTTTCGCGTGCTGCTTGAGCCTTTTCTTGGTAATCAGCTGGGATTTCAACTGTATCCCAGTTTTCTCCTTCTTTATCTTCGTCGTACACGTAGGCCTTCATTGTTACAAGGTCAATGACCCCTTCGAAGTCTGATTCAGCACCAATTGGAACTTGAACCGGAACGGCGTTAGCGTGTAAACGATCTTTGATGGTTTGCACGGACCAATCAAAGTCAGCCCCCATCTTGTCCATCTTATTAATGAACACAATCCGAGGAACACTAAAGTCAGAACATTGACGCCAAACCGTTTCAGTTTGAGGTTCAACTCCGGCTTCACCATCCATTACCACGATTCCACCATCAAGCACCCGCAGAGAACGTTCCACTTCGGCAGTGAAGTCCACGTGCCCAGGAGTATCGATGATGTTAACCCGGTAACCCTTCCATTCTGCCGTGGTTGCGGCAGACTGGATGGTGATTCCCCGTTCTTTTTCTTCTTCCATGAAATCCATTTGTGAAGCACCATCATGGGTTTCACCGATTTTGTGAATGCGACCCGTGTAGTACAAAACCCGTTCCGTGGTGGTCGTTTTCCCAGCATCAATGTGGGCTACGATCCCGATATTACGGGTTTTGTCTAACGGAAATGCACGTTTGTTAGCCATTTTAAACTCCTTTAATTTTTAAACATTCGAAAAAAGTGGCTAAATAATTAGCCACTCGCCTTGCCAACCTGTAATCAGCAGCTGATTACCAACGGTAGTGAGCGAAAGCCCGGTTGGCTTCGGCCATCTTGTGGGTATCTTCCCGTTTCTTAACTGCTGCTCCAGTATTATTTGAAGCATCGATAATTTCTTTTGCAAGTCGTTCCGTCATGGTGTGTTCACCACGAAGCCGAGCATAACTTACAATCCAACGTAATCCTAAAGTAGTTCTCCGGTTCGGACGAACTTCGATTGGAACCTGGTAGTTTGATCCACCAACCCGCCGTGCCTTAACTTCTAGCACTGGCATTACGTTTTTCATTGCTTCTTCAAAAACTTCCACTGGATCGTTACCAGTTTGGTCTTTGATTTCTTCAAATGCACCATATAAGATTTCTGATGCAGTTCCTCGCTTACCATCTAACATCAAGTGGTTGATTAATTTGGAAACCAACTTTGAGTTATAGATTGGATCAGGAAGGATTTCACGTTGTTGAACTTTTCCTTTTCTAGGCATCTAAAGGTCCTCCTCAATTAGTCGATTTATTTTTTGTCCTTAGGCCGCTTCGTACCGTACTTTGAACGTCCTTGACGACGATCTTGAACACCGGCAGTATCAAGCGCACCACGAATGACGTGGTAACGAACCCCAGGCAAATCCTTAACACGACCACCACGGATTAAGACCACACTATGTTCTTGCAAGTTGTGACCGATACCAGGAATGTACGCCGTAACTTCGTACAAGTTAGAAAGACGCACACGAGCGTATTTCCGCAAAGCAGAGTTAGGCTTCTTTGGTGTCATCGTACCCACACGGGTAGCAACTCCCCGTTTTTGTGGTGAAGGGTTGCGAGTTGGTTTCTTCTTGTAACTGTTGTAACCAAAGCCCAAAGCTGGGGACTTTGATTTAGAACTTCTAGATTTACGACCTTTTCTAACTAATTGGTTAATTGTAGGCATCTAAAAAGTCCTCCTTTCGTAAAATTTGAGTTGTAAGTCCACACATCCAGGTGAACCATTTTTTAAAATAAAAAAATCGCTTAACATAGATAAGCACAATAAGTAGAATACCACGGCACAGAAAAGATGTCAACTGCCCTTGCGTATTTCTCCTTATTCAGAAGGAGGAATTGTGCATGTTATTTTTTTGGTTTTACGTCGGTTGCTGCTGTGGTTCGTTTCTGACCGTAGTCGCCACCCGCACCGTGCAAGGAACATCATTTCAAACGGGGCGATCTCATTGTCAGTGGTGCCAACGACCGTTACGATGGTGGGAACTACTGCCCGTTCTCAGTTTCACCTGCCAACGGGGTCGTTGTCGCACCTGCCACCAGCGGCTCCCGTGGTCTTTATTAATCTGGGAGGTAACCGCTGGGTGGTGCTTTTGGCTTAGTCCGCCCGTCAATCAAGCCAGTTGCGATTGGCTCCTCTTTTTACTGAGTTTTCAACTGCTGAGCACCTTTGACAGCATCTGCTGGGGCTTTCCCACGTGGTTATTAGTTTTTCCAAGCGGCTTGGCCTTCGTGACTAGTCAAAAACCACTATCATTAATCATCAGCTATACTTTGCTATACCTCCTACTCCTCATGATTAATCGCAAGGGAAATTGGATTGGCAACGGTGATCTCGATTTATTGTGGCTCCTGCTTCTCGTTTTTCCTCTAACCGCCTGGTGTGGCATCATCTTACTAGCCTCACTATTTGGCTTGGGTTGGCTACTGGTCATGCGTAAGCGCGCGTTGCCCTTTTTGCCCCTATTATTTGACAGTACTCTCCTCTACCTCACCGGACTGGTTTGCTTCTCAGCTTGATTCAGAGTAAGATTAAAGAAAATTGTTACTGCTTATATATGGTCAGAATCGGCTGACCGTCTCTACTCAGAACCGGAATTCTGAACTATAAGTGGGAAGTTGCCCACTATCAACGTGGGCTTTTTTTATGGAGGAAGAGAGCATGGACGCACTAAAACACGCCATTGAAACGAACGGAACCGTTTTACCGGGGAACATTTTAAAGGTTAATTCCTTTTTAAATCATCAAATTGATCCCCAACTGATGCAACAAATTGGGCAAGCTTTTGCGGATTACTTTCAAAAGGCTGGCATCACCAAGATTCTAACGGTAGAAGCCTCTGGAATTGCGCCAGCCGTTTTAACTGGCTTAGCCATGCACCTTCCCGTCGTGTTTGCCCGGAAAAGTAAATCACTAGTAGTTAAGGACGACGTGTACAGTGCGGAAGTTTATTCCTACACGAAAAATACCAACAACCACATTTACGTTGAAAAGCCATTTTTAGATAATACCGATCGCGTGCTCATCATTGATGACTTTTTAGCCAACGGGGAAGCCACCAAGGGTTTGATTAAGATTACGGAAGCCGCTGGGGCCAGCGTGGGCGGCATCGGCATCGTGATTGAAAAGACCTTCCAACCTGGAGGAACATACCTGCGTGATCATGGTTACGACGTACTGTCGCTAGCTCAAATTGCCTCTTTAGATAACCAGCAGGTCAAATTTGCAAACTAGTTTAGAGAAATAAAGCACAAAAAAGGACGATTACTTTTGTAATCGTCCTTTTCGTTTGGTTAATTATTCAGCGTCGTCGCCATCAACACTGGTCGTCTGGTCAGAAGGAGCAGTCACTCCTTGATCAGCAGTTTGCCCCAGTTCTTCTGGTTCGATGTCTTCATATTCATGAACACCCGTTCCAGCTGGTAACAACTTCCCGATAATTACATTTTCTTTCAATCCAATCAACGGATCAACCTTACCACGAATAGCAGCGTCGGTCAGAACCCGCGTCGTTTCTTGGAAGGAAGCAGCTGACAAGAAACTGTTCGTTTCTAGGGCAGCCTTCGTAATCCCGAGGAGCACCGGACGAGCCGTGGCTGGAACCTTGCCAGTCATAACTGCATCCCGGTTCTGTTCCTTGAAATCATCAATGTCAATCAAAGTTCCTGGCAAGATGTCCGTATCACCCGGATCCATGACCCGAACTTTCCGCAACATCTGCCGAACCATGATTTCGGCATGCTTATCGTTCACTTCCACCCCTTGACGCCGGTAAACTTCTTGCACCGCCGTTAACAGGTAGGTTTCCGTAGACAGAGTATCTCTGATCTTCAGCAATTCCTTTGGATCAATCGAACCTTCGTTCAAGGCTTCCCCACGGCGAACCGTGTCACCTTCAGCAACCCGCATCCGAGCTGTCAATGGAACCTTGTACTTTCTGGTATCGGCTTTTCCTTGGATGGTGATTTCCTTAACCCCTTCAGCCGGATCCTCTTCAATTAATTCAACGACCCCAGTAACTTCACTGATGGTTGACTTACCTTTTGGATTCCGTGCTTCAAAGATTTCTTGCACCCGGGGAAGTCCCTGGGTGATATCGGTGTTACTTGCAACCCCACCGGTATGGAAAGTCCGTAACGTTAACTGCGTTCCGGGTTCCCCGATGGATTGAGCAGCAACCGTTCCGACTGCTTCTCCAACTTCCACTTCGTCACCAGTAGCCAAGTTTTGACCATAACAACGTTCACAAACCCCGTGGGGCGTGTTGCAAGTGAAGGCCGAACGAATTTCAACGGCTTCAATCCCTGCATCCACGATAGCTTGGGCCTTCTTGTCGTCAATCATCTCGTTTCGATCCACAATTACTTCACCAGTTTGTGGGTTCGTAACGGTCTTCATGGCGTTTCGGCCCAAGATTCGGTCGTAAAGTGGTTCGATCATTTCGTTACCTTCCGTAATGGCGGTAACCGTCAAACCACGATCAGTTCCACAGTCCTTTTCCCGAATGATAACGTCTTGCGCCACGTCAACTAACCGCCGGGTTAAGTAACCAGAGTTGGCCGTCTTCAAGGCCGTATCGGTCATCCCTTTCCGAGCACCGTGGGTCGAAATGAACATTTCCAAAACGGACATTCCTTCCCGGAAGTTCGAAGTGATGGGCAGTTCCATGATTTTACCATCAGGAGAAGCCATCAAGCCCCGCATTCCGGCCAACTGCGTAAAGTTAGAGATATTACCCCGGGCCCCAGAATCACTCATCATGAAGATTGGGTTTTCGGGATCGAAGTTCTTCATCAATTGATCTTGGATTTCGTCACGAGCTTCGTTCCAAACGTTCACAACTCGTTCGTAACGTTCTTGATCAGTAATCAAACCACGCCGGAATTGCTTGGTAATGGTGTCAACCTTCTTGTGGGCAGCTGCCACAACCTTAGGCTTTTCATGGAGGTCCATGATGTCAGACATTCCGACCGTTAATCCCGACTTCGTTGATTCATCGTTACCAAGATCTTTGATGCGATCCAAGAGTTCGGAAGTTTCCGTTACCTTGTATTGATCGTAAACTTCGGCAATGATGTCAGATAAGAAGCCTTTCTTGAAAGGACGAACTAATTCGGCATTGGCAATGTGTTCGTGAATGTCTTCGCCTGGTTCCAAGAAGTATTCATCCGGAACGTAACCATGTAGGTTGGTATCAGTTGGTTCGTTGAGGTAGGTAAAGGCCTTCGGTAAGATTTGGTTAAAGAGAACCTTTCCGACGGAAGTTACCATAATTTTATCTTGTTGGTCATCCGTAAACGGCTTGTCTGGGTAAGCAGCCGCTGGAATTCCAATCCGACTGTGCCAGTGTACCAAGCCATCCCGATAAGCTAATTCCACTTCATCAGGATCATTGAAGATCATGCCTTCCCCTTCACGGTTGGGTTCTTCCATGGTGAGGTAGTAGTTCCCAATTACCATATCTTGTGATGGAGCCACAACTGGTTTTCCATCTTTAGGAGCCAAAATGTGTCCCGCAGCAGCCATCAAGAGTCGTGATTCTGCTTGTGCCTCTTCTGACAGTGGCACGTGAATGGCCATTTGGTCCCCATCAAAGTCGGCGTTGTAAGCGGCACAAACTAAAGGATGCAATCGCATCGAGTTTCCACTAACCAGCACAGGTTCAAAGGCTTGAATTCCTAACCGGTGCAAGGTTGGGGCCCGGTTTAACAGCACGGGGTGTTCCTTAATGACATCTGGCAAGACATCAAAGACCACGTCGTCCTTTCGTTCAATTTCGCGCTTAGCGTTCTTTACGTTAGAAGCCAAACCGCGTTCTACCAATTCATGCATGATGAACGGCTTGAACAGTTCGAGAGCCATAGAAACGGGCAGTCCCATTTGGCTCAACTTCAACCATGGACCCACGTCGATAACGGAACGACCAGAGTAGTCGACCCGCTTTCCGAGCAGGTTCTGCCGGAACCGACCTTGTTTCCCCTTCAAAAGATGAGACAGAGATTTCAACGGCCGGTTTCCTGGACCAGCAACTGGACGACCACGCCGTCCGTTATCGATTAAGGCATCGACAGCTTCTTGCAGCATCCGTTTTTCGTTTTGCACGATAATGCCTGGAGCATGCAAATCCAGCAGACGTTTCAATCGGTTGTTCCGGTTGATTACCCGCCGGTACAAGTCGTTTAAGTCAGAGGTCGCAAACCGACCCCCTTCTAGTTGAACCATGGGCCGTAAGTCAGGTGGCATGACCGGAATAGCATCCATAACCATCCAAGTTAGTTGGTTCCCAGAAGTCAGAAAGGCTTCCAAAATGTCTAACCGCCGAATAGCCCGGGTCCGTTTTTGGCCGGTCGCGGATTTTAATTCTTCTTTAAGTTCACCAACTTCTTTTTCAAGATCAACGTCGGATAACAACGTTCGGATGGCTTCGGCCCCAATTTTAGCTTCAAAGCGCGTTCCGTATTCCCGTTTTTTATCCCGGTATTCTTGTTCCGTTAAGAGTTGCTTCTTTTCCATGGGCGTGTTGCCAGGATCAGTTACAACGTAAGCAGCAAAGTAGATGACTTCTTCAAGTGAGCGCGGACTCATGTCTAAGACCAAGCCCATCCGGCTCGGGATTCCCTTGTAATACCAAATGTGGGTAACAGGGGCTGCTAATTCAATGTGGCCCATCCGTTCCCGCCGGACCTTAGCACGGGTAACTTCTACACCACAGCGATCACAAACAATTCCCTTGTACCGGATTCCTTTGTACTTCCCACAGGCACATTTCCAGTCCTTGGTTGGTCCAAAGATCCGTTCGTCGAATAAACCGTCTTTTTCCGGTTTCAACGTCCGGTAGTTAATGGTTTCTGGCTTCTTAACTTCTCCAAACGACCAACTGCGGATCGTTTCGGGAGCAGCTAACCCAACTTGCATGCTCTTAAATTTGTTCACATCAACCATTGGCGTTCCCTCCTTGTTCAGGTTTTACTGGTCTTGTTGCTCGTTATCATCCTGACCAACAGCACGACTAGCTTCTTGTTTTGCTTCAGTTTGTTTTTCAGCTTGCTCGTGAGCAACCTTGTTTAAGGCGTTCACGTTCACCACTTCGTCATCTTCATCCATATCACGTAAGTCAATGGCTTGGTGGTTAGCCCCTAAGACCTTCATATCAAGTCCTAGGGCTTGTAGTTCTTTGACCAACACGCGGAACGATTCTGGAACGCCTGGCTTTGGAATGGGATCACCCTTCACGATGGCTTCGTAGGTCTTTACCCGACCAACGACGTCATCAGACTTGTAAGTTAAAATTTCTTGCAAGGTGTGGGCAGCTCCATAAGCTTCTAGAGCCCAAACTTCCATTTCACCGAATCGCTGACCCCCGAATTGGGCTTTTCCACCCAGTGGTTGTTGCGTAACCAAGGAGTATGGTCCAATGGAACGAGCGTGAATCTTATCTTCTGACATGTGGTTCAACTTCAGATAACCCATAACCCCAACGGCCACTGGCTTATCAAATGGTTCTCCGGTCCGACCATCGTACAGAATAGTTTTTCCGTCTTTAGCCATTCCGGCTTCGCGAACGGCATCCCACACGTCATCACTGGTAGCTCCATCAAAGACAGGTGAAGAAACGTGGATTCCCAGTTTCTTGGCTGCCATTCCGAGGTGCATTTCCAGTACCTGACCAATGTTCATCCGGGAAGGCACACCCATGGGGCTCAAAAGAATGTCCACTGGAGTTCCATCTGGCATGTATGGCATGTCTTCTTCTGGAACCACGATGGAAACCGTTCCTTTATTTCCGTGCTTACCGGCCATCTTGTCACCGACTTGCAACTTCCGCTTCTGGGCGATGTAAACCCGAACCATCTTGTTCACACCTGGTTGTAGTTCGTCCCCGTTTTCCCGAGAGAAGATCTTCACGTCTTGGACTACACCGTCGGCACCATGAGGAACCCGAAGGGAGGTGTCACGAACTTCCCGTGATTTTTCCCCGAAGATAGCATGCAAGAGTCGTTCTTCTGAAGACAGTTCGGTCATTCCCTTTGGAGTAACCTTTCCGACCAGAATGTCACCGTCATGCACTTCGGCCCCAATCCGCACAATCCCGTTTTCATCGAGGTCCTTTAAGGCGTCCTCTCCGACGTTTGGAATTTCACGGGTCATTTCTTCTGGTCCGAGTTTCGTGTCCCGGGTTTCTGATTCATACTCTTCAATGTGAATCGAAGTGTAGGCATCTTCTTTGACCAGCTTTTCGCTAATGGCAATGGCATCTTCGAAGTTGTATCCTTGCCAAGTCATGAAGGCCACCGTTGGGTTTTGACCCAAGGCTAGTTCTCCACTTTCCATGGCTGGACCATCGGCGATGATTTCATCAGCATCCACGTGGTCCCCAGTCTTAACGATTGGCGTTTGGTTATAGTTCATTCCGTTGTTAGACCGCATGAACTTCGTCAGTTCGTACGTATCGAGGGTTCCGTTGTCACGGCGAATCTTGATTTCACGCGCATCAACGTATTCAACCGTTCCGGCGTACTTAGCAATCTTAGCCACCCCAGAGTCATGGGCGGTCTTGTATTCCATTCCTGTTCCTACTAATGGAGCGTGTGGATTTAACAAAGGAACCGCTTGCCGCTGCATGTTTGATCCCATCAGGGCCCGGTTCGAGTCATCATTTTCCAAGAACGGAATACATGCAGTTGCGACAGACACCACTTGTTTTGGTGAAACGTCCATGTAGTCCACGTCGACAGTATTAGCTTCCACGTATTCGGACTTATCCCGCGCCATTACTTGTTCGTCTCGGAAAGATCCATCGGGGTTCAGTGGTGAGTTGGCCTGAGCAATCACGTATTTATCTTCGTCACCGGCTGTCAGGTAATCAATCTTATCGGTTACCTTATGGGTCGTCCAATCGACCCGACGATATGGTGATTCGATAAAGCCGTACTTGTTCACCCGCGCGTAGCCAGAGAACGAGTTAATCAACCCGATGTTGGGACCTTCGGGCGTTTCAATCGGACAAATTCGACCGTAGTGGGTATAGTTAACGTCCCGCACTTCGTAACCAGCCCGGTCCCGTGTAATTCCACCTGGTCCTAAGGCTGATAAACGCCGTTTGTGGGTTAATTCTCCCAGTGGGTTAGTTTGGTCCATAAACTGGGACAGTTGTGAGGAACCAAAGAATTCCTTGACGGAAGCCACGACTGGACGAATGTTAATTAATTGTTGTGGCGTAACCGTAGCGGTGTCTTGAATTGACATCCGTTCGCGAACCACTCGTTCCATCCGGGATAATCCAATCCGGAATTGGTTTTGGAGTAATTCACCCACGGAACGAACCCGCCGGTTACTCAAGTGATCGATGTCATCGACGGCGCCAAGACCTTCTTGCAAGTTAAAGAAGTAGTTAACCTGAGCCAACATATCGGCTGGAGTAATGTGCTTGTAGTCCAAGCTAATGTTGTCGTTACCCACAACCGGAACCACCTTTTCAGGATCCGTGTTGGAGTAAACCTTAATAATTTGAACCGTCACTGGATCCGTCACCACCGCTTCTGGTGAAGGATTGAAAGTGTAGGCCTTAAAGTCCTGCCGCTCCAAGTACGGAGCCAGTTTCTTCATTAATTCCTTTTCTATGATGTCGCCCTTGTTGGCAATGATTTCCCCCGTGTCAGGATCAGCCAGCGTTTCTGCTAAAGCAGCACCCATCAACCGGTTCTTCAAGCTCAACTTTTCGTTGGTCTTGTAACGACCCACGGGGGCCATGTCGTAACGCTTTGGATCAAAGAACCGCGTCGTTAGCAGGTTCCGAGATGATTCTGCCGTCTTTGGTTCACCCGGACGCAAGCGTTCGTAAATGTCCTTTAAAGCTTCTTCAACCCGGGAATCACTGGCATCCTTGTGGACGTCTTTTTCCAAAGTCAGGTTCAAGGTGTCGCTAGTGGAACCAAAAATGTCCGTAATTTCGTCATCAGATCCAAACCCAAGGGCCCGCACTAATTCCGTAATTGGTAATTTCCGCGTCCGGTCAATTCGGATGTAAGAAATGTTTTTGGCATCCGTCGCAAATTCCATCCAAGCACCCCGGTTAGGAATGACCGTAGCGCTGTATGATTCACGACCGTTTTTATCTAATTCTTTGTGGTAGTAAGCCCCTGGGGAACGAACTAATTGAGAAACGATGACTCGTTCTGCACCATTAATAATGAAAGTTCCCTGATCTGTCATCAATGGTAAGTCACCGAAGAAGACGTCTTGGGTCTTAATTTCACCAGTTTCGTGATTAGTTAATTTTAAGGTTACATGGAGAGGGGCGGAGTAGTTAACTTCGTGAGCCCGTGCTTCTGCAACCGTGTACTTTGGTTCTAATAATTGGTAGTCAACGAAGTCTAACGATAACTTTCCTTGAAAGTCGTCGATGGGCATGATGTCTTTAAACATCTCACGGAGTCCTTCGTCTAGGAACCAGTTGTAAGAATCCGTTTGGACCTCGATCAAGTTTGGTAAATCTAAAACCTTCTTGATTCTGGCGTAACTACGCCGGGTTCTGTGTTTACCGTACTTAACAACGTTACCGGCCATCGCTTGTGGTGTGTTTACCTTCAAGTCTTCTGCCAAGTTGTTCACCCTCCTTATAAATCTCGCGAACCGAAATGTTACAGTTTGATTACAATTAGGGATTTACCCCAAATTTAAGCAAAAAAAATCCAAAAATAAGTTCACTCACTTATTTTTGGCTTCATATAAACGTGATTGCGGACAATAGATCGCAACCACACATTTCAATTCATAGTCAATACTTCTGTAGTATACAACGTTAATTAATCGTCGTCAACTAAAAAGCCCAACGATCCTAGAATCGTTAGGCTTTCCTTTTAAACTAGTTTGGGTGCCTTACTAGTAATGGTAATTTCGTTTTTCCGGGCGCCAACCGTGATTCGATCACCCTTTTCGAATTTACCGGCTAAGAGATCTTCACTCAACGGATCCTCAATCAGAGTTTGGATGGCCCGCCGTAACGGCCGAGCCCCATATTCTGGTTGGTAACCTTTCGCTACTACCGCATCAATTGCCGCTGGCGTCAAGCGCAGTTCGTAACCCTGGGCTTCCACCCGGGTAACCAACTTATGCGTCAGCAACTTCACAATTTGGTGGAGTTCTGACTTAGTCAGGGAGTGGAAGTAAACCGTTTCGTCAATCCGGTTCAGGAATTCAGGCCGGAAGAACTGTTTGACCTGTTCGTCAATGACCTTTTTCATTTCCCGATCACGATTCCGCGTCTGATCAGTTTCAAACCCGACCGTCTTTTGCTGTTGCAAGGCCGTGGCGCCCAGGTTCGAAGTCATGATGATAATCGTATTGCGAAAATCAACCTTCCGTCCCTTAGAATCAGTCAGGTAACCATCATCTAAGACTTGTAGCAACATGTTAAAAACGTCTGGATGCGCCTTTTCTACTTCGTCAAGCAAGACCACTGAGTACGGGTGATTCCGCACCTTTTCAGTCAGTTGTCCACCTTCGTCGTAACCCACGTAACCAGGCGCAGACCCAACCAAACGACTAGTCGAGTATTTCTCCATGAATTCACTCATGTCAACCCGAATCATGTCATCAGCCGAGCCAAACATCGTGGCGGCCAGTTGCTTGGCCAGTTCCGTTTTTCCGACCCCAGTTGGTCCTAGGAAGAGGAACGACCCAATCGGCCGGTTCGGATCCTTCAAACCACTCCGGGCCCGCCGCACGGCTCTGGCCACCGCCGAAACAGCCTGGTCTTGACCAATTACGTGTTTGTGTAGTTTCGTTTCAAGGTTAATCAACTGTTCGGTATCAGATTTCTGGAGCTTTGTGACCGGAACCCCCGTCCACTCAGCCACAATCCGCGCCACATCTTCTGCAGTTTCGCGTAATTTGTACTGGTGCTCGTTATTTTCACGTTGCCGTTGTTGGTCACTTTTCTTTTGCAGCTTGGCTAACTCTTGTTCCAGCTCTTGCTCGTGCGCCCGGATGGAAACGGCATCGTCAAAGCGTTGATCTTCAATGGCTTGATCTTTATCGCGCCGAGCTTCTTCTAGTTCTTGTTGTTTCTTCAAAACCGGGCTCGTGCCCTGCAGTTCGTCAATACGAACTTTAGCAGCTGCTTCATCCATCAGGTCGATAGCTTTATCCGGCAAAAAGCGGTCACTAATGTACCGGTTAGACAGGTCCACGGCAGCATCAATTGCGCCATCCGTAATTTTAACGTGGTGATGTTCCTCATACTTCGGCCGTAACCCACGCAGGATTTCTTTCGCCTCTTGTACCGATGGCTCGTTGACTTGAATCGTGGCAAAGCGGCGTTCTAACGCTGCATCCGACTCAATGTGTTTTTGATATTCATCTAAGGTAGTGGCCCCCATCATTTGGAGTTCACCCCGGGCTAACGCTGGTTTTAAGATATTCGAAGCATCAATCGCTCCTTCAGCTCCACCAGCCCCAATCAAGGTGTGCAGTTCGTCCACAAACAGGATTACGTTCCCGCTGGTTTGAATTTCGTTAATCACTTTCTTCAAGCGGTTTTCAAATTCACCCCGGTACTTGGTTCCAGCCACTAAGGATCCCATGTCCAGCATCATAATCCGCTTGTTCAACATGTCCTCCGGAACCTTCTTTTGAACAATTTTTTGAGCCAGGCCTTCCGCAATCGCGGTCTTTCCGACCCCTGGTTCTCCAATTAAAACGGGGTTATTTTTCGTTCGCCGACTCAAGACCTGAATGGCCCGTCTGATTTCCCGGTTCCGACCGATAATCGGATCCAGTTGACCATCGCGAGCTGTCTTAGTGAGATCCTTTGCCAACGAATCCAACGTAGGGGTTTGGCTTTCATCAGTTTGTTGTTCACGCGCAGCGCCCACGCCCTGATCTGGCACTCCCATCTTACGAATCGTAATCTTGCGAACTTCTTCTGGAGTGGTACCTAAGCCAGCCATGATTCGGGCAGCAACTCCCTTTTCGTCAGTCGTTAAAGCCAACAGCAGGTGTTCAGGTCCGACCTTTAGGCTGCCGTATTGTTGGGCAATCCGAGCGGCCAAGGCAATGATTTCACGCATTTTCGGTGAGTAACTTAAGTACGTAGTATCCTCTGCATCCAGATTACCGTAGCCAAGCCGTTGTTCAATTTCTTCAAATACATCTTGATCCGTGATGGACAACTGCGTTAAGGTTTCGTAGGCAATTCCGGTTTTTTCTAGCGTCAGCGCCAGCAGGAGGTGTTCGGTCCCCACTGCTTGATGCTTAAAGCTACGAGCTTGATCCTGCGCGATGTTTAATACTCGTTTGGCACTCGGAGTCAATGAATCTGCCATAAAGTAAATCTCCTTTCGGTTAGCATTCGTACCGTAATCGGCTTAACAGCGCCGTTAGCACGTTTGCTCGCACTTTTTCTTCTGTTTCAGCATCAGTAATTGCAATTGCTTCATGAGTTAAGATGGAAGAGATCATGTTAACTTCGCGGGTTGAAAGTAACCCGTTGTTATAAAGGGTGGTCAAAATATCTTCTTCGTCTTTTTGGGTAATTCGGGTTCCAATGGAAGCCACTAACTGGTCAAACACGTCCGTGTCACTCGCTAGATCAATCTGTTCAATCCGAATGTAACCACCGCCACCCCGCTTACTCTGCACAACGTAGCCGTCTCGCAGCGTAAACCGCGTTTTAATCACGTAATTAATCTGAGAGGGAACAACGTCAAAGTGGTCGGCAATATCTGAACGTCTGATTTCCACTTCTGCCGTATCCGCACTAAGTAACAATTGCTTTAAATATTCTTCGATTGTATCTGACATGCTGTGATGTGTCATATCGTTCATCTCGTCTCTGACTAATGTTGACTTTAATTATATAATATCCACAGCAAATAACAAGCAAAGGACCTTTTCAAACCATTAACTATACAAAAAAGTATTGGCTAACTTTAGCCAATACTTTTAATTTAAATAAGTTAATCGGGAAGACAGGATTCGAACCTGCGACCCCCTGGTCCCAAACCAGGTGCTCTACCAAGCTGAGCTACTTCCCGAACAAATGCACCTAGCAGGAGTCGAACCTGCAACCTTCTGATTCGTAGTCAGACACTCTATCCAATTGCGCTATAGGTGCATAAATGCCGAGGACCGGGATCGAACCGGTACGGTCATTACTGACCGCAGGATTTTAAGTCCTGTGCGTCTGCCAATTCCGCCACCCCGGCATAAACATAGAAAAAAGCGGAAGACGGGATTCGAACCCGCGACCTCCACCATGGCAAGGTGGCGTTCTACCACTGAACTACTTCCGCATAATGCCGACTAGAGGACTCGAACCTCCGACCTCATCATTACTAGTGACGCGCTCTAGCCAACTGAGCTAAGTCGGCAAAAATAATGGATGCGGACGAAGGGACTCGAACCCCCACGTCGCTAAGACACTAGAACCTAAATCTAGCGCGTCTGCCAATTCCGCCACGTCCGCATGTTATTATTTTTACATTTACAAATGAGCCGTGGCAGGTTCGAACTGCCGACCCTCTGATTAAAAGTCAGATGCTCTACCGGCTGAGCTAACGGCTCATGTAATGGAAGATACAGGGCTCGAACCTGTGACCCTCTGCTTGTAAGGCAGACGCTCTCCCAACTGAGCTAATCTTCCATAAATGAGAAGCAAAACAGTTACATCGTTTTGACAACTATTAAATCATAGCATCAGATTGAAAAACCGTCAATACTTTTCACGAACTTTTTTCAGACCAAATTTTACTGGAAACATTTCTTCCTTACTAATTAAAATTTACCAGCTGTACTTACGAAAACGGTTGCAATTGTATGTGAAAAGTAACACTTTCAATGTTATAATTTAGCTGTATCTTAATATTATTACCACTGAAAGGATGACAGTTATGACTAAGAAACACCAAAAAGTTGTTTTGGTTGGAGACGGAGCCGTGGGTTCATCATACGCCTTTGCCATGGTACAACAAGCATTAGCTGAAGAATTTGTCATTGTTGATATTAACAAGGACCGGACCGAAGGAGACGCAATGGACTTGGAAGATGCCATTCCATTTACGGCTGCCAAAAACATTTACTCCGGTGACTACCCAGATTGTAAGGATGCTGACCTGGTGGTTATCACAGCCGGTGCTCCCCAAAAACCGGGTGAAACTCGTCTCGACTTGGTTAACAAGAACTTAAAGATTTTATCTTCCATCGTTAAACCAGTGGTTAACTCCGGTTTCGACGGCATCTTCTTAGTAGCCGCTAACCCAGTTGACATCTTGACTTACGCTACCCAAAAGATTTCTGGTTTTCCAAAGGAAAAGGTTTTTGGTTCCGGTACTTCTTTAGATACCAGCCGGTTCCGGGTGGCAGTTGCCAAAAAGTTTGACATTGACCCCGCTAGTGTTGATGCTTACATTTTAGGTGAACACGGTGACTCCGAATTTGCTGACATCGACGAAGCTTCCGTTGGTAACGTTCCGTTAGTAAAATACGCTGCTGATCGTGGTGTTTCCAAAGACACCCTCTTAGAATTAGAGGATGATACTCGGAACAAAGCTTACCAAATCATCAACAAGAAGGGTGCTACTTTCTACGGAGTCGGAACTTCCCTAATGCGGATTTCTCGTGCCATTCTCCGGAACGAAAATGCTGTTCTCCCCGTTGGTGCTCCAATGGACGGTCAATACGGCTTGAACGACATTTACATTGGTTCACCAGCCGTGGTTAACGCGCACGGAATTGCCGATGTTCTTGAAGTTCAACTTAGTGAAGAAGAACAAGCTAAAATGGCTGCTTCCGCTAAGACTTTAAAAGAAATTGCCGAAAAAGGAATGAAAGAAACTGGTTTAGCTTAAACTAGTTACTAAAAGAAGCGCTTCGCAACTGCGAAACGCTTCTTTTTTATGTCATTCGTTAATGTTCATCAGAATAAACTTGCAGTCGCCGAATAGCTTCTTCTAAGTTACTCATGCTGGTGGCATAGCTAATTCGCACGTAGCCTTCGCCCCCGGCGCCAAAACTTGAACCAGGAATCATGCCGACTTTCACCGTCTTTGCCACGTCCTGACAAAAGGCCGCACTGTTCAAATGAAACCGTTCCGGAATCTTAGCAAAGAGATAAAAAGCCCCTTGCGGTTTCTCACAGGCAAAGCCCAAGCGCGTAAATTCGTTGTACACGTAGTCCCGTCGGCGTTCGTATTCCGCACGCATCGGAGCGGCATCATCCATTCCGTTGCCAAAAGCTTCTTCGGCGGCCACCTGGGCTGCCGTCATCACTGAAGTAGACATTAATTCGCGAACCTTTGCAATTTCGGTCATGACCGGGGCCGGCCCAGCGGCCACCCCAATCCGCCAACCAGTCATCGCGTGGGATTTGGACAACCCGTTAAACAAAATGGTTTGGTCCGGTAAATACTTGGCGAGCGAAACGTGTCGCCCGGTATAGGTTAATTCACTGTAAATTTCGTCACTAACCACCACCAAGTTTGTTTGGGAAATTACCTTTGCTAGTGCCTGAATTTGGTCTGCCGAATAACTGCGTCCAGTTGGGTTAGACGGAAAGTTCACAATCAACACCTTAGCGTGCGGATGTTCCTGTAACGTAGCCCGCAACCGCTCCGGCGTTAACAGAAACTCATCGGGTTGGGTATCAATTTCCACCAGCTTCCCTCCGTTGAGTTCCACCAGCGAATCATACACTGGAAAAGCAGGTGTCGGTAGTAAGACCTCGTCGCCCTTCCCCACGAAGGTCGCCAGCGTGGCATACATCGCTTCTGTAACCCCGTTCGTGATGACGACCTGCGTTGCCGGGTCATAGTCAACGTCGTAGCGTTGTTTTAGGTAGTTGGCAGCTGCTGTCCTAGTCCCAATCCGGCCCCAAGTGGCGGTATAGTGACTTTCGTCAGCTGCAATAGCTGCCATTCCCGCTTTTTTGACGTGTTCCGGGGTTGGAAAGTCCGGTTCCCCGATGGTTAACGACACGAGGTCCGGAATCTGCGCCAATTGTTCACTAAACCCATAAATATCCGATAACTGGGTTTTAATGACGTTTGGTTGCACTGCATCAATTAAATTTACCATTCTTCCATTACTCCCATTTGCTTGAATTAAACTTCCATCTCACTTCTAATTATTCTACACTATTCCTAACCCGATGAAATTAAATCTGTTTTAGGCTTCAGCCGGTGCCAAAGGAGAATCAGCCATGAAAATCAACCAATTTGCCCAACTTACGAACGTTCCACTTGCCCAGATCCAGCAAGAACTGGCCGACGTCGGCTTTGCTGTTGCCCCGGCACCACTCAAGGAGATGCTCTGGGCTTACTTACAAAAGATACACTGGCACAACAACAGTCGGATCTCCTTATTAGATCATTTCAACCAGTACCTGGTCACTCCAACCACTACCCTGGCTCAATTCTTCACCGATGACCAACCCCTGACGACTGAGATTTTCACTCTCATCGGCCTCCAGTTACTGGGTTTTCAGGTCGGTCCCGATTTTAAAGCAGAAACGCCCCAGGCCAGCTGGCAAAAGTTAGGCCTTGCACCCTTACCTGAAGTTACGGATGCCGATTCCTTAGAGCGCGCCTGGTATCAGCTGCTCACCACTCACACTCCCCAGGTTTTAACCTATCTCGATCAGTTGGCGGCCCAGGGCTACTTTACTCAAGCTCATTTTGACCACCAACACCCGCTGTACTTCAACGGCAAGGCCCAAGCAGTTTTTAACGTCCGGGAATTTCACTACGAAACCGTGTTTGTGGAAACTGATTTTGATTCCGATGGCGACGGCCAAAACGACCTGCTGAAAGTCGAAATCACCCGTCCCGACGCCTTAACGCCGGTTCCAGCGGTCTACACGGCTTCTCCATACGACCAGGGTATTAACGAAAAGTTGGGTGAACAACTCACCCACGACGTGAACGTGGACTTGCAACCTAAACCAGCTAGTCAGTTTCAACCCCAACCAACCGCTCCCTTAGCGTCAGGACAAGCCCATGATGTCAACGGTCAGGCTGACGACGCCACCTTAACTCACGAACCCCATCCGGGCTACACCCTCAACGATTTCTTGTTACCTCGAGGCTTTGCCAGCGTTTATGCGGCTGGGATTGGGACGATTGATTCGGATGGACTGCAAACTTGTGGTGATCAGTACCAAACAGCCAGCACCATCGCGGTAATTGAGTGGCTCCACGGCGACCGCCGCGCCTTCACCAACCGGACCGACGGCATCACCATCAAAGCCGACTGGTGTAACGGCTCCGTCGGAATGACCGGCCGTTCTTACCTAGGCACGTTAGCAATTGCTGCTGCAACTACCGGAGTTCCTGGTCTAAAAACCATCATTCCCGAGGCCGCCATTTCGTCCTGGTACGATTACTACCGCGAAAACGGATTGGTCGTGGCCCCCGGTGGTTTTCAAGGAGAGGATGCCGATGTGCTGGCCGGCGAAACCTTCTCGCGTAGTCTTCGAGCTGGAGATGAGTTCCGAACCAAGGCAGCTTTTACCCAGCAACTCCAGTCCCTGCAGACGGGTCAAGAGCGTCAGACCGGTAACTACAACCAGTTCTGGGACGACCGCAACTACCGCAACCACGACCAACAGGTGCAAGCCGACGTGCTATTAGTTCACGGTTTAAACGACTGGAACGTGAAGCTCAAGAACGCCGGGCACTTTTGGCAAGACATTCAAGCGCTTCCAATTAGCAAAAAATTGATCTTGCACCAGGGCCAACACATGTACCTAAACGCCTTTCCGTCCTTTGACTACTCCGACCTCGTGAACCTGTGGCTCAGCAACAAGCTGGCCGGCGTGGAAAACGGGGTGGACGTGGCGGTGCCCGCAGTAATTGTGCAAGACAACGTCACTCCCGAAACCTGGCACGCTCAACCCAACTGGCTCACAAAGGCTCCCACGGAACACGTGTTACAGTTTAATCGCCAGCACTGGACGCAATCCTACTCTGCAGACCAATTCCACACCTTTAGCACCCACCCCGAGCAGTGGGAACAAAAACTGCTTAGTTTGGATGACCAGGAGTTGGATCCGCAACGAACGGTGGCTCTGTTAAACCTTGATTACGAGCTCACCATCAACGGAACCGTCACCATCGACGTCGCCGTCAGCAGTGATCAACCAGTGGGAATGTTGAGCGCAGTCCTCTTGGACGTGGGGGAAGCCCGCCGTTTACAACCCGCCCCAACCGTTTCAGCTCCTCGTGGCCTGCCCTTAGGGTACCAATGGTATCGAGATGACATCCGCGAGTTCCAACTGGAAAAGTTTCCGAGCGACCACAAAATTATTTCCCGGGTCCATCTCAACCTGCAAAATCGGACCAGTCCGGCCGTGACGGAACCGATTGCTCCCGGAAAATTCTCTCAACTGCATTTAGATTTTCAACCGGTTTACTACCATTTACCGAAAGACCGGCGCCTCGCCGTGGTTCTCTATGCCACCGACTTTATGATGACCAACCGGAACCGACAAGCAATTAATTACCAGTTACAGCCCGCAAGCGTACGGCTGCAACTACCCGAACAGTAAAAAAAGAACGTTACTTTTTCAAAAAAGCAACGTTCTTTTTTCGTTTCTAGTACAGACCACTAATCGTTCCGTCGTCCGTAATTTCAATCTTTTCGGCCGCCGGATGTTTCGGCAAACCGGGCATCGTCAGGATGCTCCCGGCCATCGCCACGATGAAGCCCGCCCCTAGTTTTGGCACAAACTCCCGAATGTGAATCTTAAAATCGGTCGGTGCTCCCAAGCGTTTGGCATCGTCCGTTAGCGAGTACTGAGTCTTCGCCACAATCACCGGCAAGTGATCCCAGCCCTGGTCGACTAACTGACGTAGTTGCTTCTGCGCCTTGGGTTCCAATTCAACTCCTTGGCCCCCATAAATTTGGGTGACAATCCGGTTCAACTTGGTTTCCACGTCGTCCGTGGGTTCGTAAAGCGGTGTGAAGTTCGCAGGTTGATCCGCAGCAGCAATGACCCCTGCTGCTAATTCTCGTGCTCCATTTCCACCTTGACCCCAGACATCGGCTGGGTAAGCAGGAACGTCGTGTTCATTGGAATAATCCACAGCCATCTGGAGTTCGGCCTCCGTATCGTTGGTAAACCGGTTCACAGCTACCACCACGGGAATCCCATAACGTTTCATGCTGTGGAGGTGCCGGCCGAGGTTAGCGAGCCCCTTGTGCAGAGCATCTAGGTCTTCGTGATCGAGCTGATCCTTCGCCAGCCCACCGTGCATTTTGAGCGCCCGGACCGTGGCTACCACCACGATCGCATCCGGATGCTTGCCCAGTAACGGCGTCTTAACGTCCAGGAATTTTTCCCCTCCGAGGTCGGCACCGAAGCCGGCTTCCGTAACGGTATAGTCAGCTTGTTGCAGCGCTAACTGCGTGGCCTGAATCGAGTTGGTTCCCTGTGCGATGTTGGCAAAGGGTCCCCCGTGGATCAAGGCCGGGGTGTGCGCAATCGTTTGCACGAGGTTCGGTAAGATGGCGTCCTTTAATAGGGTCGCTAAGGCGCCCCCGACTCCCAGTTCGGCTACCGTGACTGGTTGGCGATCGTAAGTGTAGCCCACCACGATCCGGTTAATTCGTCGTTTCAAATCCGCTAGGTCAGTCGACAGGGTTAAAATCGCCATCATTTCGGAAGCGGCCGTGATTTCAAAGCTCCCTTCCCGTGGTACTCCACTGGTCCGACCACCCAGTCCAATCACGATGTGGCGTAAATCCCGGTCGTTAACGTCTAAGACCCGTTTTACAATGATTTGCCGCGGATCTAGGTTTAACGGATTGCCCTGATAGATGCTGTTATCAATCAAGGACACCAACGTATTCTGGGCCACGGTTAGGGCGTGAAAATCGCCCGTAAAGTGCAGGTTAATGTCGTCCATCGGGATGACTTGGGAGTAACCACCCCCGGTAGCACCACCCTTCATTCCCATCACAGGGCCTAAGGACGGTTCCCGGAGCGCTAACATAGTTTGCTGCCCCGCTTGTTGCATCGCATCCGCTAATCCAACCGCCACCGTCGACTTTCCTTCGCCAGCCGGCGTTGGATTAATCGAAGTGACTAGCACAAGCTTACCAAATTGATCACGGTCCACCGGTTCTTTTCGTTCAATCTTGGCCTTTTCCCGGCCGTACGGTAACACTTCCTCTGGTTGAAAGACAGCCGCCGCTGCCACCTTTTCAATTGGCCATGGTTCCGCTGCCTGAGCAATTTCAATATCACTTTTCATGGGGCATTCTCCTCTACGACCAGGACTCAGTCGCTCTTCCTAATTTTACTTGGTTACATTCTGACCGATATCCGGTCGAAAAGTCAACTCTGTTTGCAACGCATTCAATTTTTGATACAGCTGCTGGTGGACCTGCTGCAAATCCGCCGCGTGCGTTACAACCGTCACGATTCGACCACCGTTACTCATCAATTTTCCGTCCCGGACCACTCCGTTAGCGTAGTCAATGGTGACGTCCGTCGGTAACTGGGGCAGCTGGTACCAGGTCTGATTAGCCTGGGGATAATCCGGATTGGTCAGCACCACACCTAAATAGGTTTGTCCCGTTTGCCACTTCGGTTGAACGGGACGACCGGCTAGCAAATCCTGCACAAATTGATAAAAATCGCTCTGCAGTTGAGGTAAGATCACCTGGGTCTCTGGATCACCAAGCCGGACGTTAAACTCAATCACCTTGGGACCATCCTTAGTCAACATTGCTCCGGTATACAGAACTCCGGTAAAGAGTCGGCCTTCTGCCGCTAACGCGTCTAACGTGGGTTGAACTAGTTCAGTAATCGTTTGCTGAACAATTGTCGGCGTTACCTTAGAAACCGGACTGTAAGCGCCCATTCCTCCGGTATTGGGACCCTGATCACCCGCATTACGTCGTTTGTAATCGTGAGCGACCGGTGCGTGAATGATTTGCTGTGAGCCCACGAACGTGAAAAAGGAATATTCAAATCCGGTTAGGTATTCCTCAAGCACCAACTTAGCAGCAGGATGATGCTGGTAAAACTCCGTCAACCACTGCACGGCCTCGGTTTTCGTCTGGTGAATCGTTACTCCCTTACCAGCGGCCAAGCCATCGGTTTTGACTACCACCGGAAAGCCGAAATCAGCAACCACTGCTTGGGCTTGTTCCAGGTTGGTTACGGTCTCAGACTGCGCCGTAGGAATCTGATAATTGTGGAGAAGTTGTTTCATAAAATCCTTGGAGCCCTCTAGTTGAGCTGCCGCTTGGGTGGGCCCAAAAATCGGGAGTCCATCCGCTTGAAAGGCATCAACAATTCCGGCAACCAGCGGTTCTTCACTACCGACAAAGGTCAAGTCCACGTGGTGCTCGGAAACAGCGGCCTTTAATCCAATAAAATCAGTCAACGCAATCGGTAAACAAGTCAAGTTGGTCGTCTGTTCCATTAACTCGTTGCCGGGTGCAAGCAAGACCTGCTCCACTTGCGGACTACGTAAAAAGGTTTGCGCAATGGCGTGTTCGCGGGCGCCACCACCAACTACTAGTACGTTTGCCATCTGATCCTCCTAGTGCTTAAAGTGCCGTTTACCGGTGAAGACGAGGGCAACCCCGAGTTCGTTGGCCTTATCAATCGAATCCTGGTCCTTAATCGAACCGCCGGGTTCCACCACGGCTGTAATCCCGTGTTCAGCTGCAAAACTGACCGAGTCGTCCATCGGGAAGAAGGCATCGGAAGCCAAAACCGCTTGATCGTAGTTGGATTTAGTCTGCGCGTGTTTAATCGCAATCTTAACCGAATCAATCCGGTTCGGTTGTCCGGCCCCAATCCCCAGGGTTTGATCCGCCGTAGCGACCACGATGGCGTTAGACTTTGCGTACTTCACGACCGTTTGGGCAAAGACCATAGCCTTTAATTGTTCGGGAGTTGGTTGGTGCTTTGAAACCACCTCTAAATCAGCCACCGTTTCCACGTCTAAGTCCCGTTCCTGCATGACCGCTCCGCCTAACACAGAAGTGGTTTCAATCCGTTGGGGAATCTGGTTCGTGAACGGCAGTTTCAAAATCCGTAGGTTCTTCTTTTGGGCTAATTCCGCGTAGGCATCGTCGTCATAATCGGGAGCAATGATGATTTCCAAGAAAATCTGGTGCATCTTGTGTGCCGTCGCAAAGTCCACCTTGCGGTTCAAGGCCACAATTCCCCCAAAGATAGAGATGCTATCGCCTTCAAAAGCTTTATCCCAAGCTGCTTCAATCGTATCCGCTTTCCCAATTCCAGCGGGGTTCATGTGCTTGACGGTTACCACCGTGGGTTCCTTAAATTCGGCAATCATCCGTAGCGCTGCATCCGCATCCCGGATGTTGTTGTAGGATAATTGCTTGCCGTGCATGATGTCGGCATTTAAGACGGAATAAGCTTCCGGAACGGCATCTTTGTAAGCAGCGGCCGCTTGTTGGGAGTTTTCCCCGTACCGGAGCGGTTCAAACAGGTCGTAACTGTTAGTGATTTTTTCGGTAAAGTCCGGTTTGCTTAGGTACTGAGCAATCACGGCATCGTACGCAGCGGTGTGGCGAAAGACCTTGGCAGCCAGTTCTTTACGCAGTTCAATGGTGTTGTGGTCAGTTTGGATGGCGTCTAAGACCCGTCCGTAATCATCCGGATCCACCACCGTCAGAACCGAAGCAAAGTTTTTCGCTCCTGACCGCAACATGCTGGGTCCACCAATGTCAATTTGCTCAATTGCATCCGCTTCGCTAACGTCCGGTTGCGTAATCGTTTGTTTGAAGGGATAGAGGTTCACCGCCACCACGTCAATCGGCGTGATCTGATGATCTGCTAGTTGTTGCATGTGCGCTTCGTTATCCCGCTTGGCCAATAAACCAGCGTGGACGTTGGGATGTAAGGTTTTCACCCGGCCGTCCAACATTTCGGGAAAATTAGTCACTTTTTCAATTGGTGTAACGGGAACCCCCGCCGCGGCCAACGTCTTGTAAGTTCCTCCAGTCGATACCACTTCATAATCAGCGGCAACTAGCCTTTGGGCAAAGGTCACTACGTTTGTTTTATCAGACACACTAATTAAGGCTCGTTTCATGGTTTAATTCTCCTTGGTTGATTAACTCGATTAACGTCTTGGGATACAATTGGTGTTCCGTTTCGTGAATCCGGGTGGCCAGACTCGCCACGGTATCGTCTGCGTACACGGCCACTGGTGACTGGGCAATGATTTCACCACTATCCACACCATCGTTGACGAAGTGCACGGTGACGCCGGTAATCTTTACGCCGTACTGATAGGCATCTTCAATCCCGTGACGACCTGGAAAACTGGGTAACAGCGCCGGATGCAAGTTCACGATGTGGCGCGGATACCGGGCCACAAACTGTGGTGATAGAATCCGCATGAAGCCGGCGAGCACCACCGCGTCAACGTGATCCGCAGCAAGTTGGCGTAAAATCACGGCCTCCGCATCCGCTTTCTTCGGATAGTCGTGATAATCCACGACCGTGACCGGCAAACCAGCGTGTTCGGCCCGTTGAATCACGGGGGCTTGTGGTTGATCCACAATCACCCGCACGATTTGAGCCGCCACCGAAACCCGTTGGAACCAGTCCACGATGGCACTTAAATTCGTCCCGTTTCCAGAGGCCATGATTGCTAGCCTCGTTATTTGTTCCATGGTTGTCCTCCTGTAAACGTGACGCTCGGAGCACTCGCATTTTGCTTCTCAACTAATTCCCCGAGCACCACCGGCTGTTCTCCCGTGGCCCGCAAGGTGTCAAGTGCGGTTTCGACCTGATCGGGATGGACCACCATAATCATCCCGATTCCCAGGTTAAACGTCGTCAGCATTTCTGCCGTCGTCAGATCACCCGCTTGTTGCAACTGATGAAAAATCGGCAGAATCTCCCAACTTCCCCAGGCAATTTGCGCCTGCAACTGGTCAGCAGCAAAGCTCCGCGGGAGGTTCTCAATCATCCCACCGCCCGTAATGTGAGCCATGCTGACCACTTGGTGTTGGTCTAACAAGGGTTTTACCACCGGATAGTACAACTTGGTCGGCGTTAGTAACGTTTGTTGCAATTCGGGAGCTAACTGATGAAAGTCCTCCGGGCGCTTAATCCCTAACACCGCCCGAACTAACGAGTAGCCATTGGAATGAATCCCAGTTGAGGACAAACCAATCAGTTGGTCTCCTGCTTGAGCATCGCGAACTCCGTTTAAGAGCTGGTCGCGTTCGACAATTCCAACCCCAAAGGCCGCTAAGTCGTAATGATGCTCAGCATACAGACCAGGTAGTTCGGCGGATTCACCGCCAATTAGCGCGGCTCCAACCGTTTTGGTAGCCTGCGCCACACCCTTCACGATTTCACTCACGACCTCTGGACGCATCTTATCCACGGCTAGGTAGTCCTCTAAAAAGAGCGGGGCGGCTCCCTCAGCTACAATATCATTCATTACCATTGCCACCAGGTCTTGACCAATGGTGTCGTGCTGATTGGCGGCAATCGCTAACAAGAGCTTGGTGCCCACGCCGTCGGTTCCACTAACTAAGACCGGCTGTTCGTAGCCGCTTGGGACTGCCAATACCGCTCCAAAATTGCCAAGTCCACTCAATACGTTGGGCGTGTAAGTTGCTTCGACGTCCGCCTTCATCCGTTGGACGGCGGCATTGCCCGCTGCAATGTCCACTCCGGCGCGTTGATAAGCAGCATCTTCCATTATTGATCTCCTTTCGCTGGCTTGACTTCCGGATCAAAGGTCACCGTTCCCGCTGCAATCTGGCCAGCTAGTTCTGGTTCGTAATCGTAGATCGGTGACGGATAATGACCGTCAAAGTACGCCGTGGTTAACCCCGAACCCTTGCCAGTGTTTGGCACGTTAATCGCCTGTTTGAGCCCAGCAACCGAAAGAAAGGCCAGCGAGTCAGCCCCAATCAGTTCTCGCATTTCTGCTAAACTACGGTTGGCCGCCAACAGTTCCCTACTGGTCTGCATGTCAATCCCATAGAAGGTGGGGTATTTAAAGGCGGGAGAACCAATCCGAACGTGGACCTCCTTGGCCCCCGCCTCTCTTAGGATTTGGATGATGTACTTAGAGGTCGTCCCCCGCACAATTGAGTCGTCCACCAGTACCACTCGTTTACCCTGTAAGACCGCTTTAATCGGACTTAGCTTCATCCGCACGGCCCGTTCCCGGCGACTCTGGGTCGGTTCGATGAAAGTTCGAGCAATGTACTGGTTCTTCACCAAGCCCATTTCGTAGGGTAACCCAGAGGCCTTGGCATACCCCATCGCTGCCGACAGTGAAGAGTTCGGCACCGCAATCACGATGTCTGCTTCAGCAGGTGCTTCTTGAGCTAAGCGTTCGCCCATCCGTTGCCGGGCCTCGTGAACATTCACGCCGTAGATATCTGAGTCAGGCCGGGCAAAGTAGATGTATTCCATTGCATCAATGTTTAAAGTCGTGTCGTTGGTGTAGTGGTCAATCTTCAAGCCCTCGTCGTTGAGCGTGATCAGTTCGCCTGGCTGCACGTCGCGAATAAATTTCGCCGACACGGCGTTCAAAGCGGCCGTTTCACTAGTGGCCACGTAAGAACCGTTGGGTAGCTGGCCAATCACAAACGGTCGGTAGCCATGTGGATCCAGGGCAGCATAGATCGCATCGGGAGTCATCAAGAGAAAGGCAAAGCCACCCCGAACTTGGTTTAACGCGTCCTTGAGTTGTTCCACGAAAGTTGCTTTTGGGGAGCGGCGAATCAAATGGAGCAGAATCTCTGTATCAGAAGAAGATTGAAAAATTGCTCCCTCAGCTTCTAATTGTTTCCGCAACGTCTTCGCGTTGGTTAAATTGCCGTTGTGAGCCAGCGCCAGTTGCATGTCGCTGAAGTTTACCATCAATGGTTGAATGTTTTCCACGCCACTAGCGCCGGCCGTGGCGTAGCGGACGTGCCCTAAAGCGGCCGTCCCGTGGAGTCGTTGTAACTTCTCGGGGTCGGCAAAAACGGTGCTCAGTAATCCGAGGCCCCGTTCCTGCCACAGGTGTCCGTGGTCGTTACTGACAATCCCAGCGCCTTCTTGCCCCCGGTGTTGTAAGGCGTGTAACCCGTAAAAGGTTAGTTGCGCGGCATTTTCAACGTTCCATACGCCAAAAATCCCACACTCTTCGTTTAAAGATCGATCTGATGTTAGTGGTTCAATTGCCATGTTAAGGCCTCCTGATCGTGCTGTTGCATTGCTGCTTTGTCTAAGCGAATGGTTTGATCCGTGGCCTGCAGGCGAAATGCTGCATTATCCGTTACCCGGCCCAGGTACTGCGCCCGGTTCCGAGCTTCTTGTTCAAATTCGGCCTGGCGAGCAACCGGCACCGTTACGGCAAATACGGATGGCGTTTCGGCAAACGTCCATGCTACCGGACAGTTAACTTGAACATCCAGACTGAACGGCGTCGTAAACGTCATTTCTGCTAAGGTAACCGCTAGGCCTCCTTCAGCAACGTCGTGCGCCGCATTGATGTTTCCAGCTAAAATTTGGTCCCGAACCAATGCCTGTAAATCAGCGGCCTGGTCCGCGTCCGCCGGCCGTAACCGCCCGTGAATTGTTCCCGTTTGCAGTTTTTGCAGTTCAGAACCGTTAAAGTCTGGTCCCGGAGTGCCAATCAGATAGACTAGGTCTCCGGCCTGCTTTACAAAGCTCGTGGTGGCCTGATGCACATCTTGTAGCAAACCAACCATTCCCACCATCGGAGTTGGGTAAATCGGTTGCCCGTCCATTTCGTTGTAAAGGGAAACGTTTCCGGAAATAATCGGGGTGTTCAGCCGCTGGGCCAGGGAATTAATGCCCCGGCTCGCATGGTCCAGTTCGTAGTAAACCTCTGGATCATCGGGGTCGCCAAAGTTTAAACAATCCGTAATCCCAATCGGCGTTGCTCCGGTTACCGTGATGTTTTGGGAAGCCTCGACCACGGCGCGCGCCCCGCCGATTTCTGGATCAAGATACGTGTACCGACCGCTAATGTCCGTGGTTAATGCGAGTCCCTTGTTGGTCCCAGTGACCCGGACCAAAGCGGCGTCACCACCGGGTCTAATTACCGTATCGGTTCGCACCATGCTGTCGAAGTGGCGAAAGAGACCCGCTTTAGAAGCAATCGTACTTTGCCCCAACAACTGCATTAACGTGGCACTGGAATCCTCAATCTGAGGTTGGTACTGCGTCCGGTCCTCCGTTTCTAACCGGTGGGGTACCCGTTCTGCTTGGTGTTGTTTCGGCGGGGTCACCAGGTAGTTAACCTCAACGTCCGTCACGGTTTGCCCATGAAACTGGAGTTGGTAGCGGCCATCGTCCGTCACCGTTCCAATTTCAACGGCGGACAGCCCGGCGTCAGTAAAGAGCTTAGCAACCCGTTCTAAGGCCTCCGGTTTTACCACCAGTAGCATCCGTTCCTGGGATTCAGATAGCATCAGTTCGTACGGCGTCATGTTGGTTTCTCGTTGGGGCACCCGATCCAGGTTTAAGTGAACTCCGTTGCCGGCCTTACCAGCCATTTCTGCTGACGAAGAGACCAAACCAGCGGCCCCCATGTCTTGGATTCCGACCACGTCGCTACCAAATTGCCGAACGGCTTGAATCGTGGCGTCCATTACCAGTTTTTCTAAGAAGGGATCTCCAACCTGGACGGCCGAACGGTCCTGTTCGGTTTCACTTTCAAAGTCACTGGAAGCAAACGTGGCCCCGTGAATTCCATCCCGACCGGTGGCAGCGCCGACGTACAAAATTTTGTTTCCAGTTCCGCGCGCCTTGCCAACGTGAAGATCGGCTTGGTCGAGGGTGCCAACCGCCATAACGTTCACCAAGGGATTGCCCTTGTAAACATCATCAAAGGCAATTTCTCCGCCGACCGTCGGTATCCCAATCGCGTTGCCGTAGCCAGCGATGCCGGCAATGACCTGGTCAACCAGGTGCTTGGTGTAATTGTCGTTAACTTCGCCAAACCGAAGGCTATCTAGCACGGCAATCGGTTGGGCTCCCATCGAGAAAATATCCCGAAGAATCCCACCGACTCCCGTTGCGGCCCCTTCATACGGCTCAACTGCGGAGGGATGGTTGTGCGATTCGGCCTTAAAGACCACCGCTTGACCATCGCCAATGTCGATCACGCCCGCTCCTTCACCGGGTCCCTGAATGACCCGGTCATTTTGCGACCAAAACCGTTTTAAAACTGGTTTTGATTTCTTATAAGAACAGTGTTCCGACCACATGGCGGCAAATAAACCGGTTTCCGTGTAGTTCGGTAACCGGTCTAAATGTTGACAAATTTGTTCATATTCAGCCTGGGTTAAGCCCCACTGTTGGTAAACCCGACTCTGCTTAATTTCTGCGGGGGTCGGTTCCGCCTGCATTTCCGTTGGCACCTGTGACATGCTACTCTCCTTTTGAAATCACTTTGACTGTTAGTGGACGTTGACTGGAACTAATAAGCTCCGAAAGAAACCCTGTCCGTCGGCATTGCCGAGTAAACTTTCCACCGCTCGTTCAGGATGCGGCATCAGTCCAAAGACGTTGCCCGCTTCGTTCATGATGCCGGCGATGCGATCACTTGAGCCGTTCACGTTGGTTTGGTAGCGCAAGACTACCTGATGCTGAGCGTTTAATTGTGCGACGGTCGCTTCGTCAGCATAGTAACGACCCTCTCCGTGGGCCACTGGCAACGTAATTTCCGTTCGATCGTAAGCCTTGGTGAACCGGGTTGCTGGATTTTCAATCTCGATGCCGACTTGATCACAGATAAAGCCCGGCGTTTCATTTTGCATCAGTTGGCCGGGTAACAAACCGGCTTCGGTCAAAATCTGAAAGCCGTTGCAGATGCCAACCACCGTTTTCCCGGCAGCCGCGGCCTGTTTCACGGTCGTCATGATGGGTGAGAAACGAGCGATTGCTCCCGAACGGAGGTAGTCGCCAAAGGAAAATCCCCCGGGTAAGAACAGCGCGTCATAATCGAAAACATCGGTTTGTTGGTGTGAGACCACGTCAACAGCGACATCAAACTGCTTGAGGGCTTTGACCAGGTCAACATCACAGTTTGAACCCGGAAATTGCACTACGGCCGCTTTCATGCTGAGACCTCCTCTAAGTCATACCGATAGGTTTCGGTGTTTGGGTTAATTAGTAACGCCTGCGTTAATTCTTCTAGTTGCGTGGCAGCGGCCTGTTTCGTGTCCGCCTTTAGCTTGATTTCAAAGTACTTTCCCTGTTTCACAGAATCCACGTCTGCAAAACCGAGTTGCCCTAGTTTGTTCTGAATCACGGTCCCCTGCGGATCTAAAACAGATGGTTTGTACGATACATATACTTTACCTAGATACATTATGCTTCTCCTAACTGGGCCGTCAGCCGGTCTAACACCGTTTGGTACCCATGCTGTAAGTCACCGTTGTCGTGCCGGTACACATCCTTATCGAGGGATTGCCCGGTTGCTTGGTCAATGATGCGCATGTTATCTGGAGATAATTCATCTCCGAGGATTAACTCGCCCTGTTGGTTACGGCCAAACTCATACTTAATGTCCACGAGCTGCATGCCACTCTGTGCAAACAGGTTCGTCAGCGCTTTGGTTAATGCCCGTGCTTGAGCTTCCATTGCTTGGCTTTCTTCCGGCGTCGCAATCTGCAGCGCCTCTAGTTGCGACGGATTAATCATCGGATCGTCTTGTTGATCGGACTTGTAATAAAACTCCTGGACCGGTGGATTCAGCGGTTGTAAGTTTTCGGCGCCAAACCGAATCACAAAGTGACCGGCGGCCCGGTTACGGACCACCACTTCGACCGGTAACATGGTTAGTTTTTGGACCACGTCGTCCGTAGCATTAATTTGTTCCACAAAATGAATCTGAAATCCCTGGTCGTTTAAATATTGAAATAATAAGGTACTAATCTGATTAGCCAGGGCGCCCTTGTTAGCAAAGTCGTCATGCTTTTTCCCGTTTAACGCGGTCACCTGGTCCTTACTGTGCAGCCACACGAGGTTTGGGTCCTCCGTGGCATAGACAACCTTGGTTTTTCCTTCGGCAATTTTTTGACCTGGTTTAGTTATTTTCATGATGAGTCTGCTCCCATTCTAATAAACGCTGCTGGTTAGCGTGTCCCAAGACGGTGATGTGCGCCATCTTGCGGTGTGGTTTAATCTGATCCTTTTGGTAATCGTGAAAGTGCCACTCCGGATAATCCGGTAACGATTGTTGCGCCTGGGTTAATTGATCGCCTAACAAGTTAATCATGGTGGCTTCTGGTTCAATTAACCGGGGTTTTTCAATTGGCAGTCCCATGATGCTGCGCACGTGGCCTTCAAATTGGGAAATATTACACCCTTCAATTGTGTAGTGACCGGAGTTGTGGGGACGAGGGGCCAGTTCGTTCACCACAATCTGGTGATCAACCACGAACATTTCCACCCCTAAAACCCCGCGGAGTTGTAAGCCAGCAGCAATCTTTGCAGCCGCTGCTTCCGCCGCCTCCGTCAATCGCGGGTCATCATCCGCGTTAACCTGAGTCACCTTCAGAATGTGATCCTGATGAACGTTGTGGGCTAACGGCCAGGTGGTAATCTGACCATCAGCGGCTCTGGTGACCATCATGCTAACTTCTTCGCTAAACATCAGCTGCTTTTCTAGCAAGAAAGGCCCCACCTTAGGATCAACCGTTTGCAGTAACTGTTCCACCGCTGCCGGATTGGGCACGTTCCACTGTCCGTGACCGTCGTAGCCACCGTGACGGGTCTTTAAAATGGCGGGCGTTCCTAGTTTAGCCACCGCCGCGGCTAAATCGTCCAGGTGATCTACCGCCTGAAAGTCGGTCACCGGAATCCCCTGCCATTCAATGAACTGCTTTTCTAGGAGTCGATCAGACGTGATGTTTAAAATCTCAACGCCCTGAGGTAATTGGGCCGGCGTGCTAACTTCTGCTAACGTTTCGGCATCAACGTTTTCAAATTCGTAGGTCAGCACGTCACATTGTTGGGCGAGTTGAGCTAAGGCCGCGCGGTCATCGTAAGCAGCCACCAGTTGTTGGTCAGCCACTTGACCTGCCGGGGCATCCGGTTGCGGATCAACCACTACCACCCGGTAGCCGAGGGGCTTGGCCGCTTCCGCCATCATGCGACCCAGTTGACCACCCCCGATGATTCCTAAGGTGGCTGGTGGTAAAGTTACGGACTTAGTCATCGAGTTCCGCCTCACTTTCCACTACTCGTTCAGCGGCTTTACGCCGGTAATCACGCACTCGTTGTTGCTGCTCCGGATCCTGTAAGCCTAAGATTTGGGCAACCAAATGACCGGCGTTTTTTGCTCCTGGCACCCCAATGGCCATCGTCGCCACGGAAACTCCAGCTGGCATCTGCGCAATGCTCAGCAGCGAATCCATGCCGTGCAGGCTGTGACTTTCAACCGGCACCCCAATCACGGGGATGACCGTGTTAGCGGCAAACATTCCCGGTAAATGGGCGGCCCCACCGGCTCCGGCAATTACAACCTGCACATTGTTTGCTTCTGCCTGTTCAGCCATGGTTGCTAAGCGAGCGGGCGTCCGGTGTGCTGAAATAATATGGACGGCGTACGGAACCTGCAGCTCAGTTAAAACCGCTGCCGCGTTTTTCATCGTTGCCCAGTCTGATTTCGAACCCATGATAATCCATACCTTTTCCATGTGCGCCTCCATATAGTTCGTTTATAACGGAATTATAGGTCAATTAAACCACATTGTCGTTGTTATTTCCAGTAATAACTGAACTATTTTTGCGTTAGCTTCAAAAATATTTTGGGAAAACAAAAAAGTCATCCGCTGAGCGGATGACTTTTTGCTTAACCTAATCGTTTTCTAATTGCCGAAGAACAGGTATCGATCACAATGACCATGACCACGATTCCCAAGAGAATGATCCCCGTTTTGGACCAGTCCCGGGTTTGCAATGCAAACATCATTGGCGTCCCGATTCCTCCGGCTCCTACCAGTCCTAGGATGGAAGCCGACCGAACGGAAATCTCAAACCGATACAAAGTGTAAGACATTAACGCCGGCAAAATGGTCGGCAGGGTAGCAATCCGAAAGGTTTGGATTTTCGTCCCTCCGGCAGCAATGATGGCTGTTTCAGCACTCCGGTCCATTTCTTCGATGGCTTCGGAGAAGAGCTTCCCCAGCATCCCAACCGAGTGCACCCCGATAGCCAGCACCCCGGCAAAGGACCCGGGTCCCACCATTTTAATGAAGAGAATGGCTAAGACCACTTCTGGGAAAGCCCGGATGGCGGTTAAAATCACCTTCCCAATCGTAGACCGCGGGTGAAAGAAGTTCTTGGTAGTTTGTGCTGCCAAGAAGGCCAACGGCACACTCAGAAAGGCCGAGATGATGGTTCCCAAAAAGGCAATCGCCAAGGTAATCACCAGTTGTGAAACCAGATCTTCCCCGCTTCCGTTATAGACGTAGGACCACTCCGGATGGATAATCCCCTTGAAGATGGCCGTGCTAACGCTGCTAGCTGATTTTTGAATTCCGGTAAAGGGAATCCCGTTAATGGACCAGATGTAAATGATGATAATCAGGGCGGCTACGATGAGCCACTTCAAGCGTTCGAATGCGGTTGTTTTTATTTTATTCATTATTGAAGTCGCTTCCTTACGTAATTACTAATTGCGTCGATGACTAGAACAACGGCAAAAATTGCCAGAATAATCACGGCTGTCCGCGGGTAATCGAATTGATCGAGGGTTTGTTGTAAGTACAAACCAATTCCCCCGGCCCCTAAGTAACCTAATACGGTTGAGGACCGCACGTTAATTTCCAAGGTGTACATGAAATCACTCATGAACTGCCCAGCAATCTGGGGAATAATCGCCACCCGAATCGTTTGCAGCATGGTGGCCCCGGTGGCCCGTAAGGCCCGCACCGGTCCCATGTCAATCGTTTCGATGATGTCGTAAAATAACTTGGCAATCATCCCAAAGGAGAAGAATGCCAGGGTAATCACCCCGGTCATTGGTCCAATCCCAAACACGGCTACGAATAAAGCAGCCAACAGCAAGGTTGGTAACGTCCGAATCAAGGATAAGATCAAACGAATCAGCCACCGACCCACCGGATTTTTTACGATGTTGCGGGCAGCTAAGAAGGAAAACGGCAGGGCAAAAATCGTCCCAATCGTCGTCCCCAAGATTGCCATTTGGAGGGTCTGGGCTAACGTTCCTGTGATTTTAGTTAAGTATGGCCAGTCTGGGTGCTTCATTTGCCCCAGCACGACCCCAAATTGGTCGGCATTTTCAAAGAAAGCGTTCACGTCCACGCCGGTAATGATGGCGGAGTAATACATCAAAATGAGGATTACCAATGTAATCGCAATCCCCACCACGTGAAAGCGGCTGACAAACGATTGTTGCGGTACTTCCGGTTTCATTAGTTATCCCTCCCGTGTTCGTAAACATCCCGCAGGTCAGCTTCGTTCGATTCGGCAATTGGCTTGTTGTAAACCAGTTTTCCATCCCGGAGCCCGATAATCCGATCCGCGTACTTCAACGCCAGTTCCATCGAGTGCAGGTTCACTAATACGGTAATGTGTTCGTGTTTCTTGAGGTTGTAAAGGTCGTCCATCACACCCTTACTGGTTTTCGGGTCCAAAGAAGCCACCGGTTCATCGGCCAGCACTAGCGTGGGATTTTGCATCAAGGTCCGCGCAATTGCTACCCGTTGCTTTTGTCCGCCAGACAGTTGGTCGGCCCGCCGGTACAGTTTCTTGACCATGTTTACTTTTTCCAGTTGGGCCACTGCTTGTTGTTTGTCTTCCTTAGAGTAAATCCCCAGTAAGGTTTTCCAGGTTGGGTAGTAACCGGTTCGGCCGGCCAGTACGTTCTTTTGCACCGTGGTGCGGTCAACCAGGTTAAAGCTTTGGAAGATCATACCGATTTTTCGACGCATCCGGCGTAGTTCCTTGCCGTTGACCTTCGTAATGTCCGTTCCGTCAACTAATACCTGACCGTCAGTCACATCAATCATCCGGTTAATCGAGTTAAATAACGTACTCTTCCCGGCCCCTGACAGTCCGACCACGGCCACGAATTCACCCTCGTGGACCGTAAAGTTAATGTCGTCTAATCCCTTGACCCCATTCGGGTATACCTTATTCACGTGTTTGAGTTCTAATACCGTTTTTGCAGCCACTAGTCTATCTCCCCTTATTCATCTAGTCGTCCAACTTTGCGTAGGTACGTCCGCACAATGTTAAAGTCGCTATCCTTAACCGGAACGTAGCCTTGGTGACTATAGATTTCGTAAATAATCTTGTGTCCCTTTTTCGATTTAGCAATTGTTTGAAAGGCATTGGCAATTTTCTTATCCCACTTCGGACTCATATCCCGACGTACAGAAATCGTATCGTTCGGAATGGGCTTGGTTTTGTACAAAACCGAAGTATCCTTCATCACGTTGGGATCATCCTTGGCGGCAATCTTACGCGCCCCTTGGAAAACGAAGGCGGCGTCAGCGTTACCGTTGTAAACGGATAAGACCCCTTGGTCGGCTCCCTTCACCGTGAAGGTCTTAATCCCGTTTTTGTGAATGTTAATCCCGTGTTCTTCTAGCTCCACCGCTGGGAAAATGTAACCCGCGGTCGAAGTCGTATCTTGAATCGCGATCTTCTTTCCATTCAAATCGTTGAGGTTTTTGACCTTTCCGTTCTTCCGAACCACGATCTCACCTAAATACGTGTTCGTGGGGATGTTAGTCACGGCTTCTGTTGAATCAGGACCGTATTTATACCGGGTCGCCTGCAAAATGGCCTTAACCCCGTAGTTAGCGTGCCCTAAGGCATAAGCAGTCGGGGCTAAAAAGGCCACGTCGGCCGTTTTAGAACCCAAGGCTTCCACCATCGAACTCCCACTCGTGGAAACTACCACTTTGACGGGAATGTGGAGTTGTTGCTCTAGCATTTTTTCCAGTGGTTTCGCCCGGGCTTCCATCTTACCGGCATTAGAAGATGGGTTAAATTCCACCACGAGCTTCTTGGGTTGGTAATTTTCGGCGTTCGAGTGTTTCCTACAACCACTCAAACCACCTCCGACCATTAGCAGGACCAACGCTAATAATCCGAACTTTAGTAACCTGTTGACCTTCATTACGCTCCTCCTCAAGTTAATAATAAACTCATTTTAGCATAATTTAACTAATGAAAGCAACATTAAATTTGAAAACGTTCGTGTTTTACGGAACGTTACAGCATTGATCACTTTTTCATAGCAGCAAAGCAGCGATAATCCCGAATTTTCGGTAAACAAAAAGAGCGCCGTTCTCGACGCTCCCCTGTTTAAAAGAGTTGTTGTTTGGTAATTTTCTTCATGCCGTGCATGTATGGTTGCAAGGCGTCCGGAATCGTGACCGAACCGTCTTCGTTTTGGTAATTTTCCAAAATGGCAGCAACCGTCCGACCCACGGCTAGCCCAGAACCGTTCAGAGTGTGGACGTACTGTAATTTTCCGTTTTCATCTCGGTACTGAATGTGAGCACGCCGGGCCTGGAAATCAGTGGTGTTCGAACAACTTGAAATTTCTCGATAACAGTTTTGGGCTGGCATCCAGACTTCCAAATCGTGGGTCATGGCAGCCGTAAAACTCATGTCACTCGAAGTTAACGTAATGACATGGTACGGCAGGCCCAATTTTTGTAATGAGCTTTCTGCTTGGTGCGTAATGTTTTCCAGGGCATCCCAGGAATCTTCGGGCTTTGTGAATTGCACCATTTCGACCTTGTTAAACTGGTGCAACCGGATTAAGCCCTTGGTATCCCGTCCGGCACTTCCAGCTTCAGAACGAAAGGCAGGAGTTAAGGCCGTAAACTTCACTGGTAGTTTATCTGCAGGAATCACTTCATCACGATAGAAGTTTACTAAGGGAACTTCGGCCGTCGGAATCATGGTTAAATCACTGCCCGCAATTTCAAACCCGGCCTTGGTTTCCAAGAACTTCGGAAATTGTCCGGTTCCGTACATCGAATCCGAGTTCACCATGTATGGTGGTAAAACTTCTGTGTAGCCAGCTTTATCATTTTCATCCAGGTAGAAGTTATACACAGCCCGTTCTAACATGGCTCCGGCCCCGAGGTAGTAAACAAACCGGCTGCCCGCTACCTTGGAACTACGTTGAAAGTCCAAAATATCGAGCTCTTCCCCGATTTCCCAATGAGCCTTGGGCGTAAAGTCAAATTGACGAGGATTTCCAACTTTACGTAATTCGACAGCCCCATCCTCAGTTAAGCTAACTGGAACTTGATCGTTCGGAATGTTAGGCAGGTGGGCAGCTACATCATGTTGTTCGGCTTCTACCTTTTCTAAGTCCTGGTCTAACTGTTTGATTTCAGCGCCGACTTCCCGCATCCGTTTGATGGGTGCTTCGGCATCCTCTTTGTTGCGTTTTAATTGCGAAATTTGGTCCGAAACCTCATTTCGTTCGGCCTTTAACTGTTCGGTTTGCACAATTAAATCCCGTCGTTGTTGGTCTAATTCCAATAATTGATCAATCGTTTCTGGACTCACACCCCGGGTGGCCAGCTTTTCCTTAATCCAATCTGGTTTTTGCCGAATTAACTTAATGTCTAACATATTAATAATCTCCTCGTATGCTTCGCTCTTTTTCTGCATGAAAAAAGACCCCGTCCCACAATTGGGACGAAGGTCTTTGTTCGCGGTACCACCCAAGTTCCTGACTAATCAATAGCCAAGCCCTCAATTTGATGGTAACGGTATCACCGTGCAGGATTAACTGCCCTTAAAACGTAGCGGAAATTTCGAACGATGACTTCCACCCACCGTCATCTCTCTGTGGTTCTACTAAAACTACGCTATCAGTTTTCATTTTCTTTATTATACAATACTTACCCCAAAATTTGGGCAATTTTTTGATCCACCAGCCGAAAAATTTGCTCCCGGGCTTGTGGATTATCCACAAACTCCAGTTGATCACCGTCAATTTCTAGCTTGGGCGATAGGTCATACTGAGCAAACCACTGATCGTAACGCCGATTAAGTTCTCGATAGTAATCATACAGACTCGCATCGTGCTCAATCTGTTCGTAACTACGACCCCGTTTTTTAATCCGGGCTAACATCGTTTCAAAGGAAACGTGCAAGTAGATTAAAAGATCAGGAATCTTTTGATAATCATCGGGAGACACCGGATCCAACATATTGGCCAGTAACGAGTCGTACGTTTCTACTTCCGTCTTGGTGGAACGACCTAAATCCGCGTTTAAATGAAACAACAACGAGTCTTCAAATAAGGACCGGTCCATCACGCTGTACTGGTTAGCGTTGGCCTCCTTAATCGCATCCAGTCGTTTGTTTAAAAAGTAGATCTGCAACAAAAAGGCGTACTTTTGCGGATCCTGATAAAACAACGGCAGAATCTCATTATCATCCACTGATTCATAAAAAGCGGGCGCGTTCAAATGCTCCGCTAACAGCGTGGTTAACGTCGTCTTCCCCGCTCCAATTGGTCCCGATAAAACAATCATGGTGCATCCTCCATTGACACTGATTTACAAAGCACCTTCCATTGTAGCATTAATCCTGGTCTTTGTTTTCCTGACTTAAGTCAGCCGGAGCAACGTCAACCTGGTCCAATGGAATCAAATGCGTATGCTTAACCAATTTGTAACCAATGTAGAGCGCCAAAACCAGCGGCACGCTGATGTACGTTACCGCAATTTGGAACCATTGACCGTGAACGAAGGCACCCACGTCTTGGCCAAAGATTACCACGATACACAAAATCAAACAGAGAATCGGTCCAAATGGGAACCAGGTCGCGTGATACTTCAGTTCGTCGAGATGGTGTCCCTGGGCAATAAAGGCCCGCCGGAAGCGATAGTGGGAAAGTGCAATCCCGAACCAGGCAATGAACCCAGTTAATCCGGAAGCAGCGACTAACCACAGGTAAATCTGCGGACCCATGAAACTAGTTAAGAAGGTTAATAACGCTACAGCGGTCGTAGCCAACAAGGCTAAGAAAGGAATCCCGCGCTTGGAAACCTTACCAAACATTTTCGGGGCGTAACCCTCGTCCGCCATGGAATAGAGCATCCGGGTCGAAGCGTACATCCCAGAGTTGGCCGATGAAATCACGGAGGTTAAAATAACCGCATTCATGACACTGGCCGCTGCCGCCAATCCGGCCCGTTCAAACACAATTGTAAAGGGACTGATCGAAACGTCACTCGCAGATGAACCTAGCAGATCTGGACTCGTGTACGGAATTACCGCCGCAATCACGAAGATCGCGAGGAAGTAAAAGAGAATAATCCGCCAGAAAACTTCGTGAATGGCCTTGGGCACACTCTTGCGCGGATCATCAGCTTCTCCAGACGTAATCCCAACCAGTTCAGTTCCCTGAAACGAGAACCCGGCGACCACGAACACGCTGATGATTCCCGGAATTCCGTGCACAAACGGCGCATCTTTATAGGTAAAGTTACTCAAGCCGGTGGCGTGCCCGCCCATAATCCCAAAGATGGTTAAGAATCCCACGATGAGGAAGATGATGATGGTAATCACCTTGATCAACGACATCCAAAACTCGGTTTCTCCAAAGGCCGACACGGCTAACGCGTTAATCACAAAGATTAGCGTTAACGCAATCGCACTCCAAATCCAGGCCGGAAAATGTGGGAACCAAAACGCCATGACCAACGAAACGGTCGAAACGTCCACCGCCACGGTAATCGCCCAGTTAAACCAGTAGTTCCAGCCCATCGCAAACCCCAATGCGGGATCCACGTACTTCGCCGCATAGGTTGAAAACGACCCAGAAACCGGCAAGTTCGTGGCCATTTCTCCCAAACTAGTCATCAAGAAGTACACCATGATTCCCATTAAAATGTAGGCAACCAGGGCGCCTCCCGGACCAGCCTTACTGATGGCTCCTCCACTGGCAACAAACAAACCAGTTCCGATACAGCCACCGAGGGCAATCATCGACACGTGCCGGGACTTTAAGCCCCGCTTCACGTGCTGAGTTACCTTTTCTTCTGCCATTCTTTTTTCCTCCTCTTATATGTCTAATCCCCTTGGTCAACAACTAAAAAGGGACCCTTCCTAATCCAGAAGAGTCCCCACTTTGATATTCGGGTTAGTCCGTTAAAGCGCTCCGCATCAAGTGCGACAGTCCTTGATTTCTTCAACCAAGGCCCAACCAGCCCGGTTCCACCCGGCTAGTTTCGGCAACGTTCCCTTTCCAACTATTTCTTCGGAGTGGTCCCCTCCCTAGCTGTACTGATGAAAATTGCTCCTCTTCTTAGATTCTAAGTTATTCAATTCCTTCCCAGTATATGGGTTTCTGTGCGGAATTGCAAATCGTCCTAACATCAACTGGGTCCTGGCTCTGTTATACTAAAGCAAAATTGCTAAAGGAGTGTTTATGATGACCACCAAGCAGGCTTTACTGATTATTGACTATACCAACGATTTTGTTGCAGATGACGGAGCATTAACCCTGGGTAAAACAGCGCAAGCGGCTGAACCCACAATTATCAATCTTGCCAATCAATTCGCTGAAAGAGGCGATGTTGTCATTCTCCCCACTGATTTACACCAACAAGACGATCCCTACCATCCAGAATCCAAGCTCTTTCCCCCTCACAACCTCAAAGATACTTGGGGCCGGGAGTTTTACGGGCAGCTCCAACCCTGGTACAACGAACACCAAGCCGACCCCAACGTGTGGGAAATGGACAAAACGCGGTACAGTTCCTTTGCTGGGACCGATTTAGACTTGCAGCTGCGGGCCCGTGGCATCACCGAACTCCATTTAACCGGAGTTGCTAGTGACATCTGCCTGCTGCACACTGCGGTCAGCGCCTACAATCTGGGTTACCAACTGGTGATTCATCCTAAGGCAACCGCCGGCTTTTCGCCTGAAAACCAAGAATTTGCCTTGCAACACTTTCAAAATGCCCTCGGGGCTCGCATTGCAGATTAATTAAAACCAAAAAACGCTCTTCCGGTTTAATGCGGAAGAGCGTTTTTTGGTTAGCTAAATTAAACACTTTATTCAGATTGATCTCGTTGTTGCAACTTCGAATGCCACAATCCATAGGTAAAATACACGATTAAACCAATCACAATCCACAATCCGACCGCCAGCTTGGTGGCATTAGGTAGCATGATGATGAAATAGATGCTACACAAGCCGGCCAGAATTGGAAGGACCGGGTACCACGGCATCTTAAACCCATCGTTCGGGATGTCTTTGCGCTTTCGTAGCGGAATAATGCCAAAGGAGATGCAGGCAAAGGCCAGCAACGTTCCGGCGTTAATCAAGGATGCCAGTTGTTCCAGTGGTACTACTCCGGCAAAGAAGGCTTGGACGACCAACGCGATTACCACGGCATTCCGAGGCACCTTGGTCTTTTCATCCACCTGCCCCATTTTCTTCGAAAGCAGGCCATCACGACCCAGCGCATAGACCAACCGAGAGCCCCCGAAGAACATGGTTACCATGGCGGTAAAGATTCCAAACAACGCTCCAATTGTGATCAACTTGTTCCAACCATCTAGGTGAACAACGTGTAGCGCATAAGCAGCCGGATCGTCAACGTTTAGTTGCGTATAGTGCACCATTCCAACCAAGACCAACGAAAAGGCCACGTAAAGGACTACTGCAATTAACACGGTCCCCAAAATCCCGCGCACCACGTTGCGTTTCGGGTTAATCGTTTCCGCCGAGTTGGCAGCCAACGCGTCAAACCCGATGAAGGCAAAGAAGACGGTGGCAGCCGCAGTTGAAATTCCCCCAAGTCCGAAGGGTGCTCCGCGAAATTGCTTGGGATAAAACGGCACGTAGTTACCGGACTTAATGTAAAAGACCCCGATCCCAATGAAAATAATAATAATGGCCACTTTTACCACCACAGCGGTGTTTTCAACCTTCTTCGAGAGGTCTGCGCCCTTCGCGATAATCAAGGCAATCACCAAAATAATCAGGACAGCAGTCACGTTCACCATTCCTCCTTCGAGTGGACCAGCCTGCAATGCGGTGGGTAATTTCACCCCGAGGGGCGCCAACAGGTTATTGTTAAAGTAGGCGGCAAACCCAGTCGCTTCGGCAGAAACCGCCAAGAAGTACTCCAAGATTAGCGCCCAACCGATAATCCAACCGACGATTTCACCGTAAACCACCGTTCCAAACGAGTAGGCTGACCCCGCAATCGGCATGGCGGAGGAAAATTCGGCATATGCCATGCCCACGACTCCCGACAATAAGGCTGCCAGTAAAAAGGCAATTGCTACCGCCGGGCCGGCGTGTTGCGCCGCTTCGTGGCCTGGCAAAATAAAGATTCCGGTTCCAATCACGGCCCCAATGCCCAGCGCGACCAGGTCCCATGCGCCGAGCGTCCGTTTTAACCGAGCATCGGCCTTCATGTAATTAGTAACTGATTCTTGTTTAAAAATCCGATTTCGCATGGCTTGCTCCTTTCGTCGCTATCTAAGTTTTAATTGATGTTTCTTATCTTACCGGCTAGACTTAAATAAGTAAAATTAATCTTTTTAATAGAAACATTAGGAGAACTGATATAATGAATCGCTTTGCCGTCTTCCAAAAGATTATCGAAACCGGGAGTTTCACGCGCGCCGCCCACGAGCTGGGCTACACCCAGTCATCCGTCAGTCAAACCGTGGCAAGTCTAGAGACCGAATTTAACGTGCGCCTGTTGCAACGTTCCCGGCGGGGCATCAAGTTGACGCCCGCGGGCCAAAAACTGTACCCCGAATTCCAGCAACTGTTACGCCAGTATGAAACCACCCACACAATCGCCGACCAAATCAACGGCTTAGAAACGGGAACCGTCCGCATTGGGGCCAGTAACAGTACTTCGCGGTACTGGCTCCCGGGATTGATTAAGGGGTTTGAAGCTCAACATCCTCACGTGCATTTCACCCTGTATCAGCAGGGCGATTACGATGAAATCCTTGCAGACATCAAGCGCGGGAAGGTCGATCTTGGCTTTATCAAGCAAACTCTCACTCAGGGACTGTTCACCACTCCGCTCAAACGGGAGCGGTTGGTCGCGGTTATGGATCCGGATCATCCCCTGGCTGATCAGGAAGTGGTCAGCCTCGCTGACCTCAAAGCCCATTCAAACAACATCATCTTAATTCCCGAGGGCTCACACAGTGACGTCCGGGCCGCGTTTGAAAAAATCGGCATTAATCCGGAGATTAAGGACCAGATTCAAGACGATTACACCGTGATGGCGATGGTAGAAGCCGGTCTGGGAGTGAGTCTCGTTTCCGAGTTAATGGTTGGAAACTCTGATTTCAACATTAAGACGGCCCACACGGAGCCAGAGGTGGCGCAAGACATTGACATTGCCTACCAAAATCCGGCGGGACTCTCCCTCGCCAGCACCCACTTTCTCAAATACGTCATCTCACAAAGAGAGCAGTTGGACTAAAAAAATCCCCTCAGTTAACTAGAATGATGAGCTAACTAAGGGGATTCATTTTAATGATTAATAATTACTACGCTGAAAAAATTTTGCTTGCGCTAAGCGGGGCGCATACCGAACGTACAGGTATTCTGCAATTTGTAGCCAGAAGTAGGCCAAAGTAGCCGCACCCACCACATCAGTAGGGAAGTGTGCGTTCAGATAAACCCGGGAAATCATAACCAGGATTAACCAAATTACTAAGATAGTCCGCACGATCCACATACTATTTTTCTCGTTAATCATGGGCACTAAAATAATCCAGATGATGCTTAAGACCAGCATTGTTCCTAAGACGTGCCCACTTGGGAAGCTGTAGCCTGTGTCCTTGGCTAAATGTAAGGCCGGACGAGCACGACCCACCAAGTGCTTTACGATAAAGCCCAGTGCGTCTCCTCCGACTAACAAACACAGCGAGAACAACGCCGGAATTCGTGCCCGGCAGCCCCAGAGAATAAAGGCCAACAGAATCATCCACACCACGTCCATCTTAGGACTGGCAATGAAACTCACGATTGTAAAGAAACTCGTCCAAAAGTTCGAGCTCCAGTGTTGGACCACGCCCACTCCAATCGTATCTAAAAAGTTAATAAAGCCCCAGTTAAGCTTGATCGCAATTGCTAAGATCAGGGTAATTAACCCTGAAATCACCAGCTTATAGGGACGACTTGGATCTCTTTTAATTATCATTTTTCTCTTTCCCTCCGCATTAATTCAGTAGTGCTAGTATAGCATATTCCACTAGCTAACCCAGAATTGAACCCAAGTCCTCTGCGGCGAAACGTTTTTTGCGTTACAATAAATTATATTTATGCTAAAGGAGAATTACCATGCTCAATAGTATTGTGATCATGCTAGGCGTCGGCGTCTTAGTCGGCATCCTCGGCGCCATCCTTGGAATCGGAGGTGGGATGATTATCACCCCCGTTCTAACCCTCGGAATGGGACTAGACATCAAGTATGCGATTGGGGCGAGCCTGATTGCGGTGATTGCCACCAGTTCCGGGGCGACGATTGCCTATCTGCGCGATAACGTCTTAAACCTTCGGGTGGCCATGTTTTTGGAAATTGCCACGTCAGTCGGGGCCATCGTGGGAGCGCTCTTAACCGGTGTGTTGAATCCCATTTTTCTCTACATTCTGTTCGGTTTCCTGTTGTTCTTTTCTGGAGCCAACATGGTCCGCAAACTGTGGGGAAAAAATAGTGATCAAATCACCCATACCGATGACAAGATTGCTAAGGACCTCCGACTCAATGGTTCGTACTACGATAAAAACCTTCACAAAGAAATTGACTATGGGGTCACGAACGTCCCGACCGGCTTTGGAATTATGTTTGGGGCAGGCGTTGCCAGCGGATTACTCGGCATCGGTTCGGGGGCTTTTAAAGTCATCGCCATGGATACCTTCATGAAGATGCCGCTCAAGCCGTCCAGTTCAACCAGTAACCTGATGATGGGAGTCACGGCAGCCGCCAGTGCTACCATCTACTTCTTCAACGGTTCAATTCTGCCCCAGATTGCAGTACCTCTTGCCCTGGGAATCATCGTCGGGGCGGCCATCGGTTCCCGGGTCATGCAAATTATGCCAACCCGCTTGATGCGGATTATCTTCATTCCGATTCTCTTGTACCTCGGATTACAAATGATTCTTAAAGGATTTGGGGTGACCATCTAATGAAAACCAGCAAACCTGCTACTAACGAAATGCAAGCCGTTGAACAAACCATCGGAAAAATCCTCCGTTGGGGAGTAATTGTGGCCGCCACCATTATGATTATCGGTCTCCTGCTCTACCTAATGAGCGGCAGTCTAGGCGTCGCCACCCACTACCACGTCAAGAACTTCTTCGAATTATTGCAAGGACTGGTGACCGGGAAACCGTACGCCGTGATGATGACTGGGATTTTTGCCCTCATTCTCACGCCGGTGCTCCGGGTGGTCGTTTCGATTTACTCGTTTTACCGCGAACATGATTCTTTATACATGGTGATTACCAGCCTGGTGCTCGTGATTCTGCTAACCAGTTTCTGGCTCGGCATCGAATTTCACCTTTAAAAATAAAATAACAATTAAAAAAGCTGAACCACTCACATGTGGTCCAGCTTTCTTAGTATCTGACGTCTGGTGTAATAAAATAGTTGAATAAAAAGTTCAGAAAGCAAAAATCCCATCGCAATCGAACCCGCAATCATCACCACTTGAGTTAAATAGTAAAAAGCCATGTGGGGCTGATTCATCGCGACGTATTTCATAACCTGATAGGCCTGGCCGCCGGGAACTAGCGGCACTAACGCGGGGGTATTGAACACAATCACCGGCATTTTTTTGTACCGAGCGGCCATCATTCCAAAAATCCCGATGGAAAAGGCCCCAAAAACGTTTCCACCCACGTAACCACCAACAAAGGTGGAATAAGCTAGATAAACGAGGTACCCGGATACCGCAACCACCCCACCAAGGTTGAGCGCCCGCGGTGAAACGTTGATTAACAAGGCAAAGCCAATGGTGGCAATGTAAACGCCCACGATTACAATGAAAAAATGGAGCATTTTAATTCACCTACCCTAACCAAATTAGTGCTAACGACACGCCAAACCCGAGGGCACAAGCGCAAATTAAAGCTTCAATTCCTCGAGCTGGCCCACTAATCAAGTTTCCAGAAATCAAATCCCGCACGGCATTCGTAATCGGCACGCCGGGAACTAGTGGCATAACCGCTCCAATGATGATGTTATCAACACTCTGTCCGAGACCGAATTTCACCGCGTAAATGGCCATCGCACCAATTGACATAGCGGCTACGAACTCACTAATGAAACTCGCGTGCACCCGGGTGCTAACCTCCCGAAAGATGAGCCAGCCAAACATTCCCACCAAGCTAGTAATGAAAAAATCGGGAATATCGTTGTTAAAGACCACTGTGATGGCTCCCGAGAGCACTGCCGCCGCGACCATCAATAGCCAAAACGGATAGTATAGACCGATATGTTCCACCTTTAGTAACAAGCGGTAAAACTGGTTAATGGTCAGCTTTTTTTCTGCAAATCGACGGGACAGCTTGTTGACGGCCGCAATCCGGCGCAAATCAAAGTCTCGTTTTTCAATTTCTTTAATCTGGGCCCCCGCTTCATCGTTTGCAGAAATCATGAGTCCTGTGATGGTAACGTAGGCGTTTAAGTCTTTTAACCCTGCGTTGTCAGCAATTCGTTTAATCGTATCGGAAACTCGATTTAATTCGGAGCCGTTTTCAATTAAAATTTTGCCGGCTAGTAAGCAGGTTTGGACTACCTTATTGCTGTAGGCCTGCTTTTTTTTCGAACGATTTTCATGCTTGCCCATCACACTCACCACTTTTACTTGTATCGCTTTCCTTCCCTGCTTACTCTACTATATTTAGCTAGATTTTAAAACTAGCAGCGGAAAATGATTTTACGGATTTCCTGGTTATCGTTATAATAAGGAACGATACTACGCGCGTATAGCACAGGAGGATTAGCATGAGCGATAATTTATCATTTTCTGAATTGAGTGACACGGCGAAAGCCAAGGCCCTCAATGATTTTGTTCCCTTTTACTTTTCATTATTAACCAACGAAGAACTAGATGTAATGGCTTCCTTTGACTTTAACCACGTCATTGCTGACATTAACCGGACCATCATGGACGTTAGTAATCAAGTTCCCGAGGAGATTTGTGCCTTTTCCGCTAGGTTTAACCGCGATGATTACCACAAGCTCCTGAGTCAGTTACCCCAAACCTTCTTTGACAACGGGAACCCGACCACGGACTGGCGTGAATGGTACGTGGAAGAAACTAACAAGCTCGATCCATTTGCTACGCTATAAGGTTCCAATTAAAAAAAGCAATCTCGGTTTGAGATTGCTTTTTTGTTTTGGTCAGCTTTAAACGGTTGCTTGAACGATTTTTAGACTGCCTGTGAGTTGGGCGGCTGGGAGCCCAACCGGCAAGACAAACGTCTGCCCGATGTGAATTGGGTAAACTTGATCACCCACGGTTAGGTGACCCTGTCCTGCAATCACTACGTTAATCGACCACTGGGTCTGTGGTTGTAGTGCTAATTGCTGATCAATATCCAGTTCAGCCACTTGGAAATACTGCGAACGCAAGATCTCCGTTCGGCCCGGTTGCTGCGGATCAGAACGAGGAGTCGTGGTCTCCGATGCTGGTGCTTGGGTCGGAAACCGAGTGGTTGCTAACGCTTCCTCAATCTGCAATGGCCGTTTTTCCCCGGTCCGTTTGTCGACTCGGTCAAAGTCATAAAAACGAAGCGTATTATCGGAGTTTTGTTCCACCTCAAGCGCTACGATACCGGCCCCGAGGGCATGCAAGGTTCCCCCCGGAACGTAAATAATTTCTCCCGGGTGAACCGGACGAGTAACCAAGTAGTCATCCAAGCGGTGTTCTGCAATTGCTTGCTCCAGCTCCGCCTGGGTTTGCGCCCGATGCCCGTAATAAGCCCGCGCACCCGGTTGCACGTCTAAGATGTACCAGCATTCTGTCTTTCCGTTTGGTTCGTGAAATAAAGAGCGGGCTGTTTGGTCGTCAGGGTGCACCTGAATCGACAAGTTTTCGTGAGCGTCCAGCAATTTAACCAGCAGCGGAAACTCTGCTCCCGCTGGATGTGCAAATAGTTCTGGGTGTTCGTCCCACACAGTTTGCAACGTCTGTCCAGCACAAGGTCCCGTTGCCACCTTGGATTGAAACTGACCATATGTAGAGGCTGCCCAAGATTCCCCCATGCCTGCTGTCGGTAAATCCGGATAATATTTATGTAAAGCATCGCCACCCCAAATCTTCGGTTGTAAAACCGGAGTTAAAAATAACGGTTGCGCTTGCAGCGTTTCACTTGTTTCCATTAGCTAAAACCCACTTTCTTTTTTTCCGTACGGTTTAGCATAACATGAAAGCGATTGCACTAACGTTAAATTCCGGTTACAAAAAACAGCCGACCCCGCCAGAGCCCGCTGTTTAAATGTCATAACCACGATCGTAAAAGAAGGATTCATCCGCGCCATGGGTGGTTTCTGGTTGAATCGTCACGTGATCAACGTGGTATTTAGTTTTTAAAATCTGATTAATCTGCGCGTAAATCGCCTGTACCTCATTCAGATCCATGTTGTTCATATTGACGTGGGCCGAAAATACAATGCTATTTTCGTCCACCATCAGAGCGTGCACGTGGTGAACCTTTTTGACGCCGTTAATCGCCAGCAGATCCCGGTTAATCCCCGTATAATCCAATTGGGGAGCACATTCCATTAAAATTTGCACCGTCTTTTTAATCACCGGCCAACTTTCATAGATAATGTACACCGCTACTAAGATTGTAATAAGAGGATCAATCCAGTACCAACCGGTCACCATGATGACCAAGCCACCGATAATAATGCCGACGGACGCCAAGGCATCACTCAGTAAGTGCAAATAAGTCGCCTTCAAGTTCAGATTGTGCTGAGCACCCCGGTTCAATAACACCGTTGAGAGTAGGTTGGCAGCTGCACTAATCACCGCCACCCAAATCATCACGCCACTGGCAATTTTTTCCGGATGGAAAAGTCTAGTTCCCGCCTCAACCAGCAAGAGCACCGACAGGATTACCAAAAATAATGAATTAAACAAGGCCGAGAGAATTTCAGCGCGCTTAAACCCATAGGTATTGACCCGGGTCTGCTTGCGCTTACTCAGAACGTGAGCCCCGTAACTAAAGATAATCGAAAGTGAATCGCCCAAGTTATGTGCCGCATCCGACAATAACGATAAACTCCCGGACAGTAATCCCCCCAGAAATTCCAACAACGTAATCGTCGCATTTAGCAACGTCACCGCCAAAAAACGGCGTCCCGTTAATTGTTCTTCGTGTTCGTGCATCAAAAGTCTCCTTCATCATTCGACTTCAGTTGATTAAAATAGTTAATTTTTAAGTTGATTGATTAAATAAATTTTCCGTCATATTCAATGGTTGGCATCCTGTGGAAGTCATACTGAGCCACTTCGTCGGGCGTCTTTAGGTAGGCGTGGAGACTTTCCCCAATCATCAGATTCACCGTTCCCGTTTTTTCATGAAAAACGATAACCGGCATGCCTTTTTGCACGGCATAACCAATTTCAAAGGCCGTCCCACTATCAACGTATTCCCCTTCAAAATCAATAATCGCAACCATCACCTCTGCGGCCTCAATGTTAGCCACGTCGATCTGGTAAATGGCCGTGGCCCACGGTTTCGTATATGCTTCTTGGTCCGTATCTTCATTTTTTCGGGGTGAAAAGAAGTCCTTCACCGTCGGATTTTGCGTTAAAGCAGCCTCAATCTTTTCAATTCGAGCAACTTGTTCATCACTAAAAAAGGGACTTGCTAAATAAATTTGTGCCATTTGTCTCGCTCCTTTGCGTCATTAGGCTTGAACCATCCGCCAATCACCTTCGTTGGCTTTCGAAATCTGATTTAAGAAATGAAGGACGTTTTCGGCCCGATCGTGGTCATGTTCGTTTAGTTGGTTTAACCCGACCCCCGTGTTCATCGGTTGACTAAGAGCAAATTCTCCCTTGTCATCTTCAGAACCAGTGGCAAATGCCATCACAGTTTCCCCAGTCTCAATTTTCGTCACAATGAAGAATAACGAAAAATCATCGTCATCCTGCATGTATACCGGCATCGCCCAGATGTCTGGGGCAATTTCAGTCATTTCATACTTCATGAACTTATAATCCTTGTGGTTCTTTTGGGTAACCGGGGTCTTGAGCGTAAACATTAAGTTAGCAAATGCCGCTCCCCCGAGCTTGATTCCATCTTCCACGGTCAATCCTCCTTTATTCTCATTCATATTTTAGCATATCAGCCGGCAACGGCGCTTTAAATTCAAAAAGTTGCTGACTAAAGGGATCAGAAAAGGTTAGTTGGCTGGCGTGTAACGCCTGTCGCGTAATTCCTTGGTCTAAAGGCCCGCCGTAGAGCTGATCCCCCAGCAAGGGATGCCCTAGGTGATTAAAGTGAACCCGGATCTGGTGGGTCCGTCCGGTATGAAGGTGCACTCGCAATCGAGTGGCTTCCGGAAGTTTTCGTTCCACCCAGTACTCCGTCTGCGCGCTTTGTCCCGCAGATATTACTTGCCGGGCAAATTCCGTTCCAACCTGGCCAATTGGCAGGTCGATTAGGCCATGTTCCTGGTCAAGGTGTCCTACTACAACCGCTTGGTATTCCTTTTGAAGCTGGTGCCGAGCTAACATTTGATTGGCAAATCCGGTTGCCATCCGGTTTTTAGCCACCAGTACCACTCCACTGGTAAAGCGGTCAAGACGGGTAATCACGTGGGGACGTAAGTCAGTCGCCCCCGCTCGTTCGAGGTGGCCCTTAACCCGATTCACCAGGGTATCATTTCGGTTACTGGGACCAGGCACGCTAGTGAGACCCGCCGGTTTGTTAATCACCAGCCAGTTATCATCTTCAAAAATGATTGCCAGTGGTTCATTACTAACGGGTACCTCTGGATCGCTGGTTTCTGGAGGAAATGTCACGGTCAGGGTTTCCCCTGGGGCAATTAAGCGGGTCGGCGCAATCACTGTTTTCGCAACTGCAAAACTGTCCTGTTGACGCTTAGTCGCCTGATAGAGCCGTTTACTCACCCCCGCGTTGGTCAAGACTTTTTTTACGGAGAGGGGTTGCTCCGTTTGATTTTGAAATTGAGCTTGCATGTTCAGCCTCGCTTTTCTTGCAAATGAAAAAATTTCCCATCACCAGCTGGCCATGGGAAATTAATGAGTTTTAATTAACGGAATAGTTTGTGGCGAATGAAGAGTAAGTCGTAGATTCCGATGGCTCCCATCACGAGCAAAGCAATTCCGGAAACCCAGAAAGCTAAACGTGGGCTATCAGAACTAAAGACTTGGTTAATTCCACCGAGCACGATGGGAGCTAAGAAAATCCCGATGTTACTTCCGATTAAGAGAATCGAGGTCGTAACGTTCAACGTTCCCTTCGGTGAGATCTCAGAAGCTACGTTCAAAATGTACGTTACTACCATTGTGTCTAACATGGTAATTAAAAACATTCCTAGAGCGGCCGTAAAAAATCCGTGTGCCATTCCCACGACTAACTGGCTAAGCCCCGTCGCAATCAGGGCCAGTGGAAGCATAAATTTCCGGAAGGTCGCCAATGCATTCCCGAACAAGATTCCCCCCATCAAGCCAAAGAACGGTGCAATACTAATAATCATTGCCGATTGAGCAATCGTCCCTAAGTTAGCGTGTTCAATAAAGGAAGATAAGCGCACCGTAGCTCCCACGTACGTGACCTGGTAAGCGGCCAAGAGCATCGTCCAAAAGATGACGTCTGGATTCAACCGTGGAGATCGCTTGTCGACTTCCATTTTGGGTTCTTCCTTTGGTTCAGGCACAAAGTAGTAGAAGAGAATTGCAACCGGAAAGGCAATGGCATACACCAAAAAGGAGCTGTGCCAACCATAGTCTACCAACAGGGCTCCGGCAATGTAGGAACAAATGGCATTCCCTAACATTTCAAACCCACTCCGATAACCCATCAGACGATTCTTGAGCTTCCCTTCAAAGAAGGTTCCGATTAAACTTACGGCTAAGCCGTTAATTAACCCTAATCCAATTCCAAAACAGAACCGGGACAATAACACCACGTAGTAATTCGTGGCAACTAGCGGAATCATCCCAAATAATCCACTAATCATTAGACCCACAATCACAGTTCGTTTCGGCTTCATGTACTTGGCCACCCAATTACTCAAGAGCAACATAATAATTACCGCTAACGCGGGCATCGTTGCAATAATCTCAATTGCAGAATATGAATGACCTGGAAAGGCTTTCTGCCACTGTGGCACCGCAGCTGACACTGAGAGGGCGCTTGCTAGCACCAGAGAAACTGATAACAGGGAAAACCGCATCATGGGTGAATACGTTCCTCGTACCAGATCAGAAAATCTGAAGCGTTTCATTTTTTCCACGCCATTGTTTCTTTTTGCCATGCCATTTCTCCTTTTGTTTTTTTATGATTGAAGACCCATGTTTTGGGTTTCTCGTACCAGTATAGAAAAAGCCGGGCGGAAATAAAAGACTTCCCCATCATTTCTTGCTTGTGAAGTAAAAAAAAGCGTGCTAAATTTAAAGGAAAGCCGAGAAAGGAAGTTTTCCATGTTTAAAAAAATCATGGGTCTGGCCGTTGCAAGTCTCGCTGTGGGTACCTTTGCGACCGTTACCACGCCAAACCAATCATTAGCCGCCACCCAACCAACGCAAAAAGTGAAAAACACCGCCCAATTAGACACACTAAAAATCAACGTTCCCGCTCAAGTGACCGTCAAAACGGGGAACGAATTTACCGTTACATCCAACTTTGATGGCAAACAAAAACCAAACGTAATCAAGAACGGTGATCACATTGACGTCACGTTTAAGGATCAGCAACTGTGGGAGCAATTAAAGCACAATCACAAACTGAAAACCAAAGTCGTGGTCACAATTCCGAAGATCACAAATCCTAACACTGTCAAAATTAATGCCAGTGACGTTACCTACAACACATCTGCTAAAGTTAAAAATCTCCAGATTAACAGTAACGGAGGAAATGTAACATTAAATAAGGCAAAGTTAAACCAAACCACGATTAATACCGCTAATGGAGACGTGACTAGCAACGACAGCCAACTGGGGAAAACGGACATTAAGTCTGCCAGTGGAGATGTTCGTTTGCTGAGCTCTAACCCCACTGAACTTGCAATTAAATCTGGTAGTGGCGATGTAACGTTACACAAAGTGGATACCGTCAAACCAGTTAAAATTGACAGTAGCTCCGGTGACGTAGCTTTATCCCAAACCAACCTCAATCAGGTCAAGGTTAATTCTGGAAGTGGTGAGATTGAGACCCATGATTTAGCCGCCAAAAACCTAATCTTTAATAGCGGTTCCGGAGATGTCACCATGGACAGCAAGAAACAAGCTAACTACCACCGGGTTAAAATCGACAGTAGCTCCGGTGACGTCCAAATTAAGAACGCCAAGATTGATTACAGTGAAATTAATACCGACGGTGGCGACCTCGATTTAAAGAACGTCGCAATCAAACACAAAGATACTGAAACTGAATAGTTTTAACTAAAAACAGGTGTCCTTCCAATGGAAGGACACCTGTTTTTTATTTACTAATCTTCTTTTTTCAAGTGTAACGTTAACGCATTGACCGCCACAATCACCGTTGATAGTGACATGATAATGGCTCCCACTGCTGGAGAAAGAATAATCCCAATTGGAGCTAAAATTCCGGCAGCCAGTGGCATCGCAATGATGTTGTAGCCAGCTCCCCACCAGAGATTTTCCACCATCTTGCGGTTGGTAGCCTTCGCTAAGTTCAAGAAGTTAATGATATCTTCTGGGTCACTGCGCACCAAGACCACGTCAGCAGAGTCAATTGCCACGTCGGTTCCGGCCCCAATGGCGACCCCGATGTTAGCTCGCGACAAGCTCGGAGCATCGTTGATTCCATCCCCTACCATCATCACGTGGTTGCCAGCGGCTTCCGTCTTTGCTACGACCTTTTCCTTGTCAGCCGGAAGGAGTTCAGCGTGGTACTCAATGTCGCCAAGTTCGTGCGCCACTCGTTTGGCTGAAAGGTCGTTATCACCCGTTAACATCACTGGTTTGATGTGCATCCGTTGTAACTGACTAATCAATCGCTTGGATTCGGGACGAAGGACATCGCCTTGGGCCGTCAAACCGAGCACGTTTCCATCCTGAACCAGGTAGCTAATCGAGTTCCCAGCGCCGGCTAGTTTGGCAAACTGATCGTGATCGTAAGCAATCTGGTGTTGATCCAAGTACTTAGCGGATACGATTTGGTAAAACTTGCCATTGACGGTTCCGGTAACTCCGACCCCTTGAATGGCCTGCATGTCCGTGGCTGGATCAATCGTTAGACCTTGCTTTTTGGCTTCATTCACCACGCCTACGGCCAACGGGTGGCTTGAGTTAGCCTGCACGTCGGCAAACAGATTTAACAGGTCTGTTTTGGAAAGGTCACTGGTACTAACCAAGTCATTTAACTGAAAGACCCCTTGCGTCAAGGTTCCCGTTTTATCCATGAAGACGTAGTCGAGTTTGTTAACCTCTTCAATTGCCTGCCGGTTTCTAATCAATAATCCGTTTTGGGCGGCAATCGACGTACTCCGGGCAATTACCAACGGCACCGCCAGTCCTAAGGCATGCGGACAAGCAATCACTAAAACCGTCACCATCCGTTGGAGTCCGACACTAAAACCGCTAATGATGGTCCAAATTACCAGGGCTAAAATCCCAATGCTGAGGGCGGCATAGAATAACCACCGAGCTACCTTGTTGGCTAACGTTTCGGCCTTGGATTTTTCCTTTTGGGCTTGTTGGACCAGGTTAATTACCTGGGACAGATAACCGTCACTACTCGTGGCCGTTACCTTTACTCGTAAACTACCGTCACCATTGACGGAACCACCAATCACCTTGCTGCCTTTGTTTTTAGCTACGGCCTTGGCTTCCCCGGTCACTAACGCTTCGTTCACATCACTGGCTCCCGAAACGACCACTCCATCAGTAGGAATCTTTTCTCCGGGTTGCACGACTACAATTTGTTTCTTTTGTAGTTGCCCTACAGGAACGTCCTTAGTTTGACCTTCTGCTGTTACTAAGTGTGCGGAATCCGGCAGTAACGCCGCCATCTTTTGCAAAGCGTTTCCAGCGTTCATCACCGCACTCATTTCAATCCAATGGCCTAGTAACATGATGACAATTAAACTGGCTAGTTCCCAGAAAAAGTCCATCACGTGTGCATTGGGATTGATAAAAGTCTTAATCACGAAGGAATAGAGACTGTAGAGGTATGCCACGGAAATTCCCATCGTAATCAACGTCATCATGGCGGGGGCATGGGACTTTAATTCCCCTTTAGCTCCGGAGAAGAATGGTTCTCCTCCGTAGAAGAACAGAATCGTTGATAAAATCATGACGACCCAGTTGGAGCCGGGGAACGTAATTTGGAAGGGTAGAACAATTCCCATGAAGGGAGATAATAAAAGAATCGGAATCGCTAGGATTAGTGAAATCCAAAAGCGACGCTTAAAGTTCCCCATGTTCATCATGTGGCCGCCACCCATGTCCATTTCCATCGAGCCGTGACTCATGTTCATGCCCCCCATGTTCATGGAACCGTAGTTCATCTGCATGCCGTGCATGTCTTTTCCATCAGATTTCATATCCATGCCCTTCATGTTCATCGAATCATGATCCATGGGCATGCCGTGCATCTCATTCTTATTTTCGTCTGGTTTCATAACTTACTCCTTTCCATGTTCTTGGCAGTTTGCCATTCGATCTGGTAAACAATTACAATCAACTTCTTCAGGGGCCGTTAGCAACTTCTTCGCTAAAGCAGCTTGCAACGCCTGAATATCTCCCCGACTGATTTCTGACTTTTGGACGAGATCTAGCAGCACCTGGCCTTTGTGCATCTCACACAATTGAGTAAACAGTGCTTCCGCCGTCTCGTTCATCGCTAGTTGCTCGCTTACCTGCGGATGGTACATAAATTGCCGCCCGTCTTTAGTGGTGGTTAACAAATTTTTGTCGCACAACCGTCGTAATAAGGTCTTAATCGTTGACGTCTTCCAATCCGATTGCCGTTGAAACTCCGTAATGATATCCGTTGTCGAACTCGAACCCAACGACCAGATTAACCGCATCACCTTCCACTCGGCCGGTGTAATGTCAATTTGGTTCGTTTCCGTTGCCATCTAGTCACCCCGTTTCGTCTACATTTGTAAATTTCATTGTTAATCTTAATCTACAACTGTAAATTTTGCAACCATTTTGCCCGTCAAAAAAAAACCACCCCGAAAATGGAGGTGGTGTTTGGTTAGTATTTACGCAGGTACAAGCGCTCAATCATGTGCTGTGCCCCTTTATGAATAATCAAATTAGCCCGGTCCCGGGTGGGCAAAATGTACTCGTTAAGGTTCGGGAGATTAATCTCGCGCCACGTTTGTTTGGCAATCGCCAGCGCCTCATCCTCTGAATACTTTGTGTAACGGTAAAAATAGTTCTCCGGATCGGTAAAAGCCGTCCGCAGTAACTTTTGAAACCGGGTTAGGTACCAACTTTCAATCAAACCCGGGTCCGCGTCAATGTAAATCGAAAAATCAGTAAAGTCACTGACGTAGAGATGTTCCTCAGCGGGAATTTGCAACGTATTAATCCCTTCAATAATCAAAAAATCAGGGCGTTCAATTCGCGTCACTTGATCCGGAACGATGTCGTAGGTCTGGTGGGAATAAACTGGAGCTGTTACTATCGGTTCCCCCGCCTTGACCCGGAGCAGGAAGTCAATTAAGCGGGCCATGTCATAGCTCTCCGGAAACCCTTTCCGGTCTAAAAGCCCTTGTTCCGTAAGGATTTTGTTCGAATACAAAAATCCATCGGTTGTCACTAACTGGGTCTTGCGGTTCGGGAGTAGATGGGTCAACAGGTACTGCAGCACGCGCGCCGTGGTCGACTTTCCCACTGCGACACTCCCGGAAATCCCGATGATAAATGGAATCGTCTGGGAAGTCTGGTGCAAAAAGTCACTCTTGCGCTGCTGCCACTGGTGATAGGAGTCAAAGGCCCCTCGCAGTAATTGAATCAGGGGCATGTAAACCTGTTGCACGTCCGTAATCGAAATTTGGTCGTTAAAGGCCTTTAACTGGTCTAGCGTCGTCGCGTCAATCGGTTGCAGCGTGGTCGGGTAGAACTGGGCCCAGGTGGCCTTATCATACGCGTCAAAGTTTTCCATTGCTTACTCCTTTACCAATTGGTAATCGGTCGGGTTCACCGCTGCAAAGAGGGGTGACGGCTCGCCGATGGAGATGATTTCCAAGCGGTGCATGGCCCGGGTACAAATGGTGTAAACCAGCTTGTCATCCTGATCTGTCGGATAGCTATCCTTGGAACCGTCCCACATCACCACGGCATCAAATTCAAGCCCCTTGGCGAGGTAGGCTGGAACAATCACAACCCCCTTCGCCAGACGTTGATTTTCCGTTTGAATCAGCGTCGCGGAGACCCCACGGTCCTTTAAATCAGCAGCAATTTGGCGACATTCAGCGAGCGTCTTGCCAATCACCGCGGTGGTTTCTTCAGCCTTTTGATTGGTAGTAATCGTTTGGACTAATCTCTGGACCGCTTGCTCGTGGTTCTTAGTTATGGCAAGCACCGGTATCTCACCCTGACGCGCGTAGGCTTCGATGTCTTGACCATCGGGAATTAATTGCTTGGTAAAGTCCGTAATCTGGGCCGTTGATCGGTAGGACTTCAATAGCTTGATAACCCGAATCTTGTCGGGATTAAAGAGCTGCCGCAAGTCTGCCATCAACGTTTGACTGCTGTCTCGGGTAAAGATGGCCTGGTTTAAATCCCCCAGGACCGTAAACTTTGCCCGCGGGTAGTTCCACTGCAAGTAGGCTAGTTGAAACGGCGTGTAATCCTGCACTTCATCAATAAAGAGGTAGCGCATCTTGAGGTCCGGCCGCTTCCCCGTTACCAGGTCAAACAAGTAGAGGTAGATGGAAACGTCCGCAATGCTGATTTTGCCATTTTGGAATCGTTTCACCGTGGCACGGACGCTGGTCTGCCATTCGGACAACGTTACGTGCCAATCGGACAGGTTGACCAGTTCCGGAACCTGACGCAAAAAGTTAACGAACTGCTGGTTAATATTAAAGAACCGATTCCGTTTAATCTGTTGGTGAACCTTGGCAAAAGCCGCCTTGACCACCTGGCGCGCTAAGAAGCGAGCATCACGATCGTCATCCGTCCGTTGCCGACCAGCGTTGGCGTGTAGCATCTCAATCTGCTCGCTACTGAGTCCTTCCACGGCTTCTTCCACCCAGCGTTTCTTCATTTCCATGCCCATCCGTTGCTTCAAAATCTGCAGCAGCTTTTCCTTAGTAGCCTCTAATCGATTTCGCAGCCGGTAATTTGGGTTAAAACTGCAATAAATTTCATTAATTTGTTCCTTAGAAATAAAGACCTTGCCTTGAAACATGATGTTCCGAAAGGCCGCTCCCGTTTGGTTTAAGGAATCTGCATACTTCCCTTCGGCTGCAAACAAGGTCAGACTATTTTTCAACGTCGTCACGTTTTGGGTTTCGTCAGTCAAGCTTTCGTCAAAACGTTGTTCCAAAGTCTCCACCGTGAGTCGGGGCACCCGTCGCCGCATAAACTGGTAGTAGGTCATCTGCACCATGTTTTGTTCGCCTAATTCAGGCAGCACCTGGTTGATATAGTCGTTAAAGAGTTGGTTCGGCGAAAAAAGAATTACCTGACCCGGCGTTAGATTGCCCCGGTACCGGTACAACAGGTAGGCCACCCGTTGCAGAACTGCCGCCGTTTTCCCGGATCCAGCGACCCCTTGCACAAACAGGAGATCCGAACTGGTGTCCCGGATAATCGCGTTCTGTTCCTTTTGAATCGTGGTTACGATGCTCTTCATCTTAGTGTCTGACTGGTGTTGTAAGTTTTCCAGTAACACCCGGTCGCCAACCGCTTCGTCGGTATCAAAAACCTGGGTCAGCTTGCCATTCTTAATCTGGAGCTCGCGTTTTAAGGTGACATCCACCCGTTGTGGACCGCTCGGTGCATTGTAAGTCATTTCTCCGACACCACTGTCGTAGTACACGCTACTAATGGGGGCTCGCCAGTCGTAAATAAGGTACTCGTCGCTATCATTCGGATTGACAAAGGAAGACAACCCAATGTAAATCTTTTCGGGCTGTGCTTCACCCTCTTCCTTCAGGTCAATCCGGGCAAAGTAGGCGTTTTGGTCTAACTTTTGCAACGTCTCCATGTCCCGCGTTGCCGACTGCCACCGGTTTTGCCGTTGTTCCAACATTTGTTGTTGCTGCCGGACGGAGACTCCGGTTTCCATTTGGCCTTCGTAAGTACTGGTCTTTAAGCGAACATCATCATAGAAATGATCCTCTAAATCCTTTTGACTCTGCTTGGCCTTCGTAATCGTTTCGGCCGTTGTTTCTTCTGCAATTTTAATCTTGCCCCGCACGTAGTCGAGGTGGGCTTGTTCTGCTTGTTTAATCTTGGTGTCTTCTGTCGCCATCGTGCACCTCCGTTAGTTTAATCGATGAACCATTCTACCATATCTAGCCACTAAACACGATGAAACAACCGGTAAGTATGGTAAACTGAAGCTAAATTATGCCGTAGAAGGAGGAATTTCCCATGACTGGAATCAACCTGTATTTTGTTCGTCATGGACAAACCCAACTAAATCATTACCACCGCATTCAGGGGTGGGCTGATTCTGATTTAACTGATAAAGGAGTGCAAGACGCGGTTACAGCCGCGAACACCCTCAGTCAGATCACTTTTGACCAAGCGTACAGTAGTGACACCAAACGAGCTAGTCGAACCGCCCATATTATTTTAGAAGCCAATCCGGCACCGCTCACCGAACCCGTCCAAAAGCCAGCGCTTCGAGAAGAAAACTTTGGCTACTTTGAAGGCAACGATACCGGCCAAACTTGGAGCATTGTCGGGGGACGAACTGGCTGCTACTCCTACCCCGAGTTAATTGAAACCTTTGGAATTGAAAAAACCCGAGATTTAATTGCCGCTGCCGATCCTTACGAAGAAGCTGAAAACGATCAACAATTCTGGGCTCGTTTACAACCCGGACTAGACGAAATCGTTGCCAAAGCCGAACCCGGTCAAAACATCTTGATTGTCGCCCACGGAACTCTGATTAAGAGTGTCGTCAGCAAGTTTAGTGACATTGACATTCGGGATTCCATTTTAAACGGCAGCATCACCAAGGTCATTTACGAAGATGGAACCTTTACCGTCGACTACTACAACCACAAGGAGAATTAATGGAACCAACACCAACCCCGGTCATTACGATTGGACTGAACGTTAATCACCCCAACTTTGACTATTCAATGGATGAGTTAGAGCAGTTGGTGGTCGCGAACCACATGCAAAGCATTGCCACCCTCGTGCAAAAACTGGATCATCCAGACGCTGGTACCTACTTTGGGAAGGGCAAGATTGAGGAACTAGCCGACCTCGTGCGCAGTACGGATGCTGAAACAATTGTCGCAAACGATGAACTTAGTCCCAGTCAGATCCGCAACATTGAAAATGCTACCAAGGCCACGGTGATCGACCGGACCGGCCTCATCCTAGAAATTTTTGCTAACCGGGCCCACACTAAAGAAGCCCAGTTGCAGGTCCAACTCGCCAAGTTGCGCTACCAACTACCCCGCTTACGTACCAGTGCCAGTCAACGCCTGGACCAACAGGCCGCGGGGGGTGGCTTAGCTAACCGGGGAGCCGGAGAAACCAAGCTTGAATTAAACCGCCGGACCATTGAACACCAGATTAGCCATGTCCGCCACGAACTCAAGGAACTCGGGCGTTCCTATGAAACCCAGAGTCAACGCCGCAAGGAAAACCGGATCAAAACCGTGGCTCTGGTCGGTTACACCAACGCCGGTAAGTCCACGATTATGAACGAACTGGTCAAACGATATGGTGAAAACGAGGACAAGCAGGTCTTTGTAAAGGACATGTTATTTGCCACCTTGGATACCAGCGTCCGGAAACTCGAATTACCCGGGAACAAGCAACTTCTACTCAGTGATACGGTCGGCTTTGTTAGTGAACTCCCCCATCAACTGGTGGAAGCTTTCAAGTCCACGTTAAAAGAAGCCGCTACGGCCGACCTTTTGGTCCAAGTAGTCGACTATTCCGACCCTAACCAAGAACTGATGATGGAAACCACGCAACGAACCCTCCAAGAAATTGGGGTGCCCAACCTACCGATGATTACGGCCTTCAACAAAGCCGATCGGACCGGCAGTCGTTTCCCAGAACGAGCGGGCGAAAACCTGATTATGTCAGCACTGGACCCCGCTTCAATTGATGAATTAGTAGCCATGATTAGCGCCCAGCTGTTTTCTGACTACGTGCAAAAGACCTACCTCTTCCCATTTCAAGCTGGGGATCTCGTTTCAACCTTTAATCAGGAATTCGACGTCCAACAAACGGAATATCAAGCTGACGGCACCAAACTAACGGTTTCCTTACCCGCTAGTGCCGCCGAACGCTTCCAAAAATATGAAATTAGCTAATTAATTAACATTAATTGTTGACAACTGTTCAGGTTCTGTATACAATAATGTCATTGCTTAAAGATGAAATTGGAACAAACGTCTGTACAGAGAATCCACGGAGCTGGGAAGTGGATCAGACGAGCCCTTTAGCCGCTTTAAGCCTCATGAACGTTAATCAACTAAAAGTGCTTCCAATCATTTGGAAGAATTTGGGTGGAACCGCGCGTCACAACGTCCCTAACAATTAGGTTAGGGGCGTTTTTTGTTCGGTTTCGACCGTTTTAAGGAGGAATCATCATGAAAAAACAAACTTCACAAGCGGATGTTTCGTTAAACCGGTCGCTAGGCCTCTGGTCAGCACTTGCCCTCGTGGTGGGGACCATCATCGGGGTCGGAATCTTCGTCCGCCAAGCTGCCATCATTAACGACGCAGGCTCTGCCAAGGCCGCCCTTTTCGCCTGGCTTGCCGGAGGCCTCCTAACCTTGGCTGCCGGACTGACAATTGCAGAAATTGCCTCCCAGATTCCTAGTACCGGGGGTCTCTATGCATACATGGAAGCCATCTACAATAAATTCTGGGGCTTTTTGTCCGGGTGGATGCAGATTATCGTCTACGGACCAGCCATGATTGCAGCGCTTGGTTCGTACCTCGCCATCCTGGTCCTGGACTTCTTCCACTTGCCATCATTCTGGACCCTGCCAATTGCACTAGGTTCAATCATCCTGGTGGGAATTTTAAACATCTTCCCCAACCGGTACGGTGGTGCTTTTGCCATCATCACCACGATCTGTAAGTTGGTCCCAGTGGCAGCTTTAATTATTTTTGGACTCTTCTTTGGTCACGCCGATGCCTTTTCGCAAAGCGTGGGTGACTTACACACCACGGCCGGTGGTTTTGGAGTTGCCATGTTGGCCACTCTGTTTGCCTTTGACGGTTGGATTTTAGTGGCCAACCTGGGGGGAGAAATTAAAAATCCAAAGAAGATGCTGCCACGCGCCATTTCTTTAGGAATCATGCTGGTCATGGTCATTTACCTGCTGGTTTCCTACGGGGTCCTCAAGAGCATTGGTCCCGCTAAGATTCACGAACTGGGTACGACCGCCATTCCTTACATTGCCAACCAAGATTTTGGGGTTTGGGGTGGAAAAGCGCTTAGTATCGGAATCATCATCTCCATCATTGGATGTATGAACGGAAAAATCATGACGTTCCCCCGGATTATGTACGCGATGGCCGAAGAAAAGCAATTACCGGGTTCAAAGTGGCTGTCCTACCTGAATCCGAAAACGCGGACTCCAGTCTTTGCCATCATCGCCACGTTAATTATTGCCGGCTTGATGATTTGCTTCACCAATCCCGACCGGATTTCTGAACTTTGTATCTTCACAGTGTACTGTTTCTACGTGATGGCCTTTGTCGGTGTCTTCTTACTGCGGAAACGGAACCCGAACCAAGTCCGGGTCTTCTCCGTCCCGCTGTTTCCCTTCACGCCGATTGTGGCCATCTTGGGTTCCCTCTTTGTAATCATTTCTGAAATTACGTCTGATCCCATCGGGGTTCTTGTTTCCCTGAGCATCGTAGCCATCGGAATTCCGGTGTACTACTTCAAGGTGATGCGCCCGCGTCAAGCAACTAAATAACAGACAAAAAAGGAGCGACCATGGTCGCTCCTTTTTTAATGGAAATCTTGCATTAAATCATTAATTAATTCGGCAACAGTCGGTTCCGTTTGAATCAAATCCAAACCAGTGTTGACGGTAACTTCACCGGCTTCCAGTTCACCGTGCAACATGGCTGGTCGGACGCCCCCGAGTTCCCGTGTTTTGTGGAAGGTCGTGTGGTCCCCCTCCCGAAATTGATTGGCGAGTTCTTCCATCCGCCGATTGCGAAGTGAACGTTGGTTAGGTGCCACCAGCAACAGATCTTCAGCGGTACTAGCCATAATCTTTTGTTTGGTAACCGGGGCCGTCCGGGCTTCCTGTGTCACTAAAAAGCGACTGCCGACAAAGACCCCTTCAGCTCCCAGTGCCATGGCAGCCCGCACGCCACGGACGTCGTTAATGCCACCGGCCGCTAACACCGGAATCGAAACGGCATCCGCAATCCGTGGCACCGTAGTAAAGGTCCCGTTCCCATGGGTCGGAATCACGCCCCCTTCGTCGTATCCAGTCGCAACGATTAGGTCCGCGCCCAGTTCGACCTGCCGTTGGGCTTCAGCGGGTGTCGGATTATAGCTACGGGCAATCAACGTGGCGCCCGCCTCCTTGACCTCGTGATAAATGGTTTCATCCGGTTCACCACCCACCAAAAAATAACGAATCCCAAGGGCTAACGAACGCTCTAACACTTGCTGCGCGTACGATTGGTCTTCTCCCTGTGGATTCAATCCCAAGGTCATCGCAATCGGTCCGTTGGTGAGTTTCTGGGCCATTTTAATTTGGTGTTCCATGATTTCCATGCCGTTCTGTGCTAATGAATCTCGTCCCGCATTGGGACCAAACGTCCCTAATCCGCCCGCATTGGTGACAGCTGCGACTAATCGCGCATCCGTCAGCCAGTTCATGGGTGCTTGAATCAAGGGATAACGAGTGCCTAAAATCTCTGTTACACGATTTTGCATCTTGTTTCCATCCTTTCTACTTACTTTTAGTAATTAATATTACTAGACCTGCCACTTAAACACAAGCAACCAGGTTTCATAAGCAAACCATTCGAAAAAAAGCGATTAAGTAGTTATAATGACCCTTTAGAATGGCAGAAAAGGAGAGTTCTATTATGAAAATTATGATTATTGGTGGTTCCGGACGAGTGGGAAACGCCTTAACGCACGACTTGCTCCAGAATCCAGCAAACGAAATTACAATTGCCGTCGGCCATCCAGAAAAGGAAGCAGCCCAAGCCCTGGCTGCACTGGACCACGTAACGGTTGAAAAGTTGGAACTGGGGATCATCGGTTTACCAGAACTTACTAATCTGGAAACCGGCTTTGATGCGATTTACTTTGTCGCTGGCTCGCGGGGCCACGATTTGGTCAACGTCGATAGCTTTGGAGCCATCAAAACGATGATTGCTGCCGAAAACGCGCACGTCGACCGCTACATTATGCTCAGTTCGTTTGGCGCTTTAGACATCGATAGTTGGCTTAACAACGAACACTACGCTAGTTTACAAGCCTACCAAGCTGCTAAGTTCATGGCTGACGACTATTTGAGCCACCGGACGAACTTGAACTACACCATTTTACAACCCAGTTCGTTAACGGAAGAACCAGGGACAGGCTTAGTGACCCTTAATCCAACTCACAACGCCGCTAGCAATCCGATTCCCGACGTGGCAGCCGTGTTAGCAGCTAGTCTGCAGAATCACCACACAGACCATCAAGTAATTACGATGGAAGGCGGACAAACTCCGATTGAAACGGCGCTTGATCAACTTTAATTGATGACACAGAAAAGCCAGTGACTGACATTTACTCAGTGACTGGCTTTTTGCTTGGTTTAGATAACATCTCCACCTGCAACTAATGCTTCGTGATAGTTCACCATCGTCCCCACGTAGTACGGAACCAGCCAGAAAAAACCAATTCCAAATGTCAGAAAGGACAAAATTACCCATCCGATAAAGGATAGATTTAACCAGAAGAGTTCTAACTTGTGACCATCCATCATGGTTCGACTCTCCGTGATGACCTCGTTAATGTCTGGAGCATTTTCCCCCCGCAACACGTGATCCCGGTAGATGAAAAGTGCTTGTGAATAAGCCAATCCTTTCACGATTCCTGGCACAATCAGTAGTAACGACCACAATAAAGTATAAATCTCAACAACAATGCAGAGTAAAAATGGTCCCCACGGCCGTGGTGTCGCAAGCATATTACGAAAAGTAGCCGTTAAAGGATATTCTGGAACTCGTTCAAAGTCAAACCATTCGCTGAAGGTTAGCACCATCCCTACCGTGGTAAAGCTTCCTAAAATAGCATATAAGATCCCCGTCGTGGCAGTAAAGTAGGTCACAATTACAAACGGTAACCCGATTAAAATGGCTGCTCCCCAGTTCCCGGCAAAGTTGCGTAAAGTTTTTTGTTTTAATAGTTGAAAGTTCATGAGTCCACCTCGTTCTTATTTGTTTTCGTTGTATATTATATATCGTATAATATCAAACTGCAACAAAAAAAGCGAACAATCTCAAGATTATCCGCTTTTGCGACTCAAATTTAGTTTAGTTTCCGTTTCTTGTTGCGATCAAACAAGACGTACCCAACGATCATAGCTGCAAAGAAGATTACGGTCGCAACCACCGAAATCCGGGTTTGGCCGTTTACCAACAGCACTACCAAGACCACAAGATAAAATAAAATTGTAGCGTAGCTAGAGCCTGGGAACCACGGCATCTTGAAGTGGTCCGCCGGATTGGCGTTTGTCCGCTTATATTGAATGTGGGTGATCATGATGATAATCCACACGAAGATAAAACTCATCGTGGCCACTCCGGTAATCAGCAGGAAGATCTTGCTAGGATAGAAGTAGTTTAACAGCACGATCCCTAAGAAGAGAATCGATGAGAATAAAATGCCAACGTACGGAACGTTGTGCCGTGAAAGCTTACTAAATGACTTCGGGGCTTGGCCGTTCTTTCCCAAAATGTACAGGGTTCTAGACGTCGAAAAGATGGCAGAATTGGCGGCTGACAAGGCAGACGTCAAGACCACGAAGTTGATAATGTCAGCTGCATACCTAATGCCCAATCCCGAGAAGATTTGCACAAACGGTGACTGGCTGGGGTTAATTTGATTCCAAGGGTAGACCGACATAATCACGACCATGGAACCGACGTAGAACAATCCGATTCGCATTGGCACAGAGTTAATCGCTTTCGGGATGTCCTTTTGCGGATTGCGGGTTTCCCCGGCGGTTAACCCCACCATTTCAATTCCGGTAAAGGCAAAGATTACGATGGGAAAGGCCATGATAAAGCCCAAGAATCCAGTAGCAAAGAAGCCCCCGTGGTCAAACAAGTTGGCTAAGGAAGCGGTCGTCCCGTGAGTGTGGAACCCAACCGCAATCATCCCAATCCCGGCCACAATCAGAGCTAGGATGGCAAAAATTTTAATGCTCGAAAATGCTGATTCCAGTTCTCCAAACCACGCCACGTTGATCAGGTTAAAAATCACTAAGATTGTTACCACAATTAACGGCATAATCCACTGCGGGAGCTGGGGGAACCAGAAGTGCATGTAAATCCCGGATGCCGTTAAATCGGCCATCGCCAAACTAGCCCAACTCAGCCAGTAGGCCCAGCCAATTGCAAACTCCCATTTTTCGCCTAGATACTGGCGGACAAAATCGATGAAGGAATGAAACTTCAGGTTGGATAATAACAATTCTCCGACCGCTCGCATCATGAGGTATGAGAAAATTCCGGTAATTAAGTACGCGAGGATTAAAGCCGGTCCTGCCGACTTAATTCCCTCTCCAGAACCTAAGAACAGTCCAGTTCCAATCGCGCCTCCGATGGCAATCATCTGGACATGCCGCGAAGTTAGTCCCCGGTTTAAATCTTGTTCCTGGTTCGTTTGTGCTTCTTTTGCCATATTCAACACCTTTCTAAAAGAAAAATGTCTCCGTTTCAAATCAGGTCGGTTTGGCGTCGAGACATTTTTTCATGCAATTTATAAACTTTTTCTTAAACAGTCTGAGAACCATCCTATCAAGATTCAGAATTAGTGTCAACTAAGTTATCTAACTTTAGTAACATGCTACACTAAGGATTAGGGAGGCCTTATCAATGAAAATTCGGAATTTACTGGTGGTCATCGCATTGGTGCTCATCTTTTTATCAATTATGGGCCTATCGTGGTACGCCCAACGCTAATTTAAACCACACAAAAAGGACGGCAGTCAACGCTGCACGTCCTTCTTTTTGATTAGTCAGTTAAAGCATCTTTGGCGTCTTGAACTTTTTCTTTCACAGCGCCTTTGCCACTTTCGAAGTCGCCTTCCAACTTGGCCTTTGGGTCATCCGTCAGAGCGCCTTCGACCTGTTTGGCTTTTCCTTCTGCTTCGTCAGTAAAGCTATCAAATTTTTCAGCAGCCTTACCACTTAATTCATCAAACTTTTCAGTTAAATCTTCCAAAGCATCCGTGTCTTTTAATACAACGTATCCTAATGCCACGTTGGCAGCTAAACTAAGTCCTAAAAGTACGTTTTTCATAATGAAACCCTCCTTTTTTATGCCTTAAATGTAGCACATTCTATCCATTTCGACCACTAATAAAGCGTTAATTTTCTTTATTTATCCTGCAACTCGCGTTGTTGCACGTTTAAAACTTCTTGGTACGTTTGGGTAATCCACTCCACGTATTTCTGATTCTTCGGAATGGTTTCCGTTACCTTCACTACCGGCACGTCGTGTTGCTTAGCTAACTTCACCATTTGACTGACCGTCTTGCTATCGGTTTGGGTGTTATCAACAAAGAAAGCAATCCGGTGGTCTGTAATATCTTTTTTCATCGCTTTAATGCTAGCAGGGGAAGGATCTACTTCCTTTTGGGTTGCATTTTCAAAGCTCCGGTTATTGACTTCATAACCCATCGCCTGTAGGGCATAATCAAAGACCGGTTCACTCACATCGACCTTCCGATTTAATTGGTGCTCTTTGAGGTTCTGTCGGCTAGTAGCTGCTAGCTGGTTCACCTTTTGCAGGCGATTAATGTAGTTCTGTCCGTTCTTCGTAAATTCTTGTTTGTGGTTCGGTTGCAATTTGCTGGCTTCTTTGACCAACTGGTTAACGACTTTTGGTGCGGTTTGCGGATCGTACCACAGGTGTTCATTGTCTCCATCCTTTTTGTTCATCAACTTACCAACGTTCAGCTTGACCGCTGCATCGCTGGCATTTTGATCTAGCTTGTTCATCCAATCATCGTAACCGATTCCGTTTTGAATGATAATGTTGGCGTCACTAATCTGATTGGCATCCTGCGTGCTGGGGTTAAAGTCATGCGGATCTACCCCACTATTTACTAATGATTTCACCTGACCATGTTTTCCTACCACGGCTTGGGCCATCTGCCCGTAAATGTTGGTGGAAGCGACTACCTTGATTTGCTTGGGATGAGTCTGTTGCTGTGTTTGCTTTTTACTCGTACTACAAGCAGCTAGTCCCACCGTACACAACAGTGTTATCAAAACTAGTGCAACTCGTCGTAATTTTGCCATTTCCCCGTTTTCCCCCTATAATATAACTAGCATTATCAATGGATTAAATACCATCATTTTAATTTCGTTTAATAATATAACACTGTTATCTAAATAATCGCAACCATTTGGCTAGGAGCTTTCCCATGATGACTAAACAATCTACTCATGATCTACTGTTACACGCGGGCTTAGCGGCCTTTTTAGAGCATGGCTACGAACAAACGACCCTTAGAGAAATTTGTCGCAAAGCCCACCGCACTACCGGTGCCTTTTATCAATACTTTAATTCTAAAGCCGAACTACTGGATGAGCTAATTGAACCATTGTTCAAACAACTCACGACTGATTACGAACACCAACTGCAACACGGTTTAGACCAACTTACGTGGCAAAATGCCGCTTCCGCGTGGCAGGAAACCGTTTTAAACCTCGATCAAGTCATAAGCGTCCTCTATGAAAATTCAAAGCTGAAACAACTACTCCTCTTTCGGACCGATGGTTCTCACTACGACCAGCTCGCAGAGATTGCCACCCAGTATTTTACTACCCAAATCATCCACGTCATTAGCGTGATGCAGGAACGGGGCATCATCGCAATTACCTTTCAATTTAATTACCAAGAGCTCCATTTCCACGCCTTCGCCTTTTACGCCACCGTTTGTGACATCTTGAAACATGATTATCCGCAACCCGAAACCTTGGTGCTGACCCACAACTTGGAACGTTTCTTTACCCCAAGTTGGCTCAAATGGCTGGGCCTACCAACGCAAAATTCCTAAAGCGAATCCTTGAAATTATTAGTGGATAAAATGCTATAATGAGGGCGTAAAAGCAAAGGAGGAAATTAATCATGAAGATTATTGCTTACGGAATTCGTGACGATGAAGCACCATATTTAAAGGACTGGGAAGCACAACACCCAGACGTTGAGGTCAAAAGTGAATCCAAGCTCCTCGATGAAGACACGGTCAAAGAAGCAGAAGGCTTTGACGGGGTCGTTGCTTACCAACAAAAGCCTTACACCAAGGCGGTATTAGACCAATTAGGTCAATATGGCATCCACGCCCTCTCCTTACGAAACGTGGGAGTTGATAACGTCGATGCTGACGCTGCCAAGGCCAATGACATTCACGTTACTAACGTTCCGGCTTATTCTCCATCTGCAATTGCTGAACTAGCTGTGACTGAAATGATGCGGCTCCTCAGAAATACAAAAAAATTTGAAGATAAAATGCGGCATGGGGACTTAACTTGGGCTCCAGACATTGCCGAAGAAATGAATCAACAAACGGTCGGGGTTTACGCCACTGGTCGGATTGGTCGCGAAGTGGTTAAGATTGTGAAGGGATTTGGTGCTAAGGTCATTGCTTACGATCCATTTCCCAACCCTGAACTACAAAAGGAAGGCATTTACGTCGATACGCCAGCAGAGTTATACGCAAACTCCGACATTTTGACGCTCCATGCTCCGGCTCTAAAGGAAAATGACCACATGATTAACGATGAAACCATCGGTCAAATGAAGCCCGGCATCCGGATTATCAACGCCGCTCGGGGTTCCTTAATCGATACCGATGCTTTAATTCGTGGTTTAGACAGCGGTAAGATTGCCGGGGCTGCGCTGGACGTTTACGAAGACGAAGTGGGCATCTTTAACACAAACTTCGGTAGCTTTGATAAGATTCCAGACGCTCGGCTTAAGGACTTGATGAAACGCGATAACGTTTTAATTACGCCGCACATCGCCTTCTACACGAAGGTCGCCGTTAAGAACATGGTTCAATTCGCCATGGACGCTAGCTTATCCCTGTTAACCACCGGAAAATCTGATAAAGAAGTAAACCTTTAAATCTAAGGCTTTAAAAAGCGGTTTGCTGCTCCCGTTTTGGAGCGGAGCAAGCCGCTTTTTATTTTTTCTTAACATTCTCATAGACAAATCAGGTAAAATCTTCTATAACTAACTGTGAATCTTTTAATTTCACAACCAAACGGAGGAACTTATGAACCAACTGTCCTTAGTGATTATCTTACTGGCGGCCCTGTTAATTCCCTTGCTGCTCAGCCGCTTCAAGATTTCTGCGTTACCGACGTCCGTCGTAGAAATCCTGGTCGGAATTATTCTTGGTCCCAGTCTTTTGAACTGGATTAATCCGCACGACGCTATTTTATCGTCCCTGTCGAGCATTGGGGTAATTATTCTGCTGTTTCTGAGTGGAATCGAAATCGACTTTGATCTCTTTCGACCGAAGAACAAAAATCCCAGTCAACTAGAGCAAAAGGCCCGGCAACAGGTTTCCAAGTATTCACCGGTCCGGCTCTCCATCTACGGATACTTGACGATTGTGGTCCTTTCCTTTGCCCTTGGTTACCTAACCAAAGTGACCGGAATGTTCAGCGACGTCTGGCTCGCTTCCATTCTGTTTATGACCATTTCGTTAGGAATCGTGCTGGCGGCCCTCAAGGAACGCAGCGCGCTCAGTACTCCCTTTGGACAGACTATTCTGCTAATCTCGGCGCTCGGAGAAATCGTGCCAGTCTTTGGCTTAACCATTTATGCTTCCATCTTTGGGTCTGATTCCAAATCACTGTGGCTAATTTTAATTCTCTTTGCAGTCGCCGCCTTGATTTTGATGCGGTTCCACAATTTCTTTGATTACTTCGATAAAATCAATAAATCAACTACACAAATCGACATCCGGCTGGCCTTCTTCATCATTGCCCTGCTCTCCGTGGTGGCCGTGACGGTTGGTTCCGAAGCCGTCCTGGGGGCCTTTGTCGGTGGAATGGTTTACAAACTCTTGAAACCCTCTGAATCAACCAAGGACAAACTAGATTCCATTGGGTACGGGTTCTTCATTCCCATCTTCTTCATTATGAGTGGAGTTGGTCTCGACCTTAAAAAAATCCTGGGGGATCCCAAGGCGCTCTTGTTAATTCCCTTGATTTTATTGGGCTACTTAATTGCCAAGATGGGGCTCTACCCCATCTTTCGACTTCGCTTTAACCGCCAAAACTCGATTGCTGGGATGGCACTACCAATGACCACCTTAACCATGGTGCTAGCCATCTTGAGCGTAGCCAACAACTTGAAGGTCCTAACCAGTCAACAATCCGGAGCATTCCTGCTAGCCGCCATCATCACCTGTTTGATCGGACCCCTGGCGTTCAACCACTTCTTCAATCCGAAGGCTGATATTTACCACAAGTTAAAGGTCAATATCTTTGGAGTCAACATCACCACCATGCCCGTTGCCCAACAGTTGGAGAAAAGCTGGTACGACGTCAATGTCTACACGGATAAGGAAAAGAACTTTAAAGCCTTCAACAGTGAAGCCAACGTTCACCTCCTGCCGAGCTTGGACATTCAACAGTTGATTGACCAAGAAGACTTCGACTGTGACATCGCCGTCTTTGCTTACTTTGATTCTGAAACTAACTACAAGTTGGCCAAGGCTGCCAAGCAGTATGGGGTCAAACGAGTCATTGCCCGCTTTGAAGATCGCAATGTTTTGAACAAACACGAAAAGGAACTCACTGATCTCGGGGTGGAAGTTTACAACACTTTTGCCATTAACATCGCCATGCTGCGGGAAATGATCGAAGTGCCATCAACTTTCAACATGATTAAATCCAACAGCATTGAACTGCACGAAGTTAACCTGCAAAACCGGAAGTTTGTCGGGACGCGGATTAAAGACCTGCCGTTTGACGAAGGCATTACCGTTAACCGGATTTTCCGGGGCAACCAAATCATTCAACCAACTGGGGATACCATCCTGCGGTTAGGTGATAAGATCATCTTCTCCACCGATACGGACGATAGTGCCAAGGTTCGAGAAGAAATGGCAAAATTAAATTAGCATTTACGCAAAAAACCGCTCAGAAAATTAATTCTGAACGGCTTTTTTAGTTAGTTTATTTTAAGGCTTGCAGTGCGTGGGTTAATGACTTTGTTTGTGGGTAAACTTCGTGATACAGCTGGTAAATCTGGTTGTAACGTTCGACGTTCGCTGGAATTGGTTGATAAACCTTGTCGACGTGCACAAACTGATCCGAACAGGCTTGGTAATCAGGATACCAACCAAGTCCGACCGCGGCAATCATGGCTGCCCCCAAGCCGGGTCCCTGTTCGTTGGCCAGTTTTTGCACGGGCACGTTAAAGACGTCTGCCTGAATCTGTAACCAGAGTGGATTCTTTGCTCCCCCACCAATGGCCACTACTTGTTGGAACTGAGCGCCGGCTTGCCGGTAAATTTCGAGCAAGTCCCGGAAGCTAAAGGTGACTCCTTCAATCACAGCACGAGTAAAGTCGCCCCGGTTTTGGGTGGCATCGACCCCAATGAAACTGCCCCGTACGTTTGCATCCGCGTATGGAGTCCGTTCCCCGACGATGTACGGCGTAAAGAGTAGTCCCTTGGCACCAATCCCCGATTCTGCTGCTCCTGCCACCATCTGGTCAAAGGTAACGTCTGATCCAAAGGTCTTTTTAAACCAACTCAAAGAATAACCAGCCGCGAGCGTTACCCCCATCGAGTAGTAGGCATCGTTAACCACGTGGTCTTCCATTTGGACGTGCCCATGGTAGGCATCCGTTGGTTGATCTTCATACTTCAAGATCACTCCGGAAGTCCCAATGCTAGAAAGCACTACTTCAGGACGGAGAATTCCAGCTCCAAGGGCACCACAGGCATTATCGGCTCCGCCAGCAAAGACCTTGGTTGCTTGACTCAATCCCGAGAATTCCGCGTATTCAGCGGTAATCGTCCCCGTTTGGTCATCAGAATGTAGCAAGGGGGAAAGAATGTTCTCTGGAATGCCCAACCGGTCACAAATCTCCGTACTCCATTCGTTCGTATGGATGTCTAACAACGTGGTTCCGGTTGCATCGGAATAATCAATCCCCAGTTGCCCCGTCATCCGGTAACGCACGTAGTCCTTTGGCGTTAAAAAGACGGCTGTTTGCTGCCACAGTTCTGGTTCGTGCTTTTTTACCCACAAGAGTTTTGGTAACGTGAAGCCTTCGAGCGGTCGGTTTCCCGTAATCCGGACGAACTCGTCGCCCATGATTCGTTCAATTTCCTCGCGTTCCGCCGTGGTCCGGGTATCGTTCCACAAAATGGCGGGTCGCAGGACGTGGTAATCCTGGTCCAGAAGCACTAAGCCGTGCATTTGCCCCGAGTAGCTGACCCCGGCAATGTCATTGGGGTCAATGTGATCATCCAAAATCAAACGGACAATGGCGACCGTGGTAGACATTACCCAGTCGTTGGGATTTTGTTCACTGTAACCTGATTGGGGTTGACTTAGTGGATAGTCAAATGACTCTTGAGCAATAATGTTTCCGGTCCGGTCGACGGCGGAGACTTTCACCGCACTGGTTCCCAAGTCAATTCCTAACACACACTTTGTCATAACGTTGTCCTCCTCATCTTCTTTTCTCTATTATAGATGATTTAAGCGCTTCCAACGCAAAAAAAACCACCCAATTTGAGAGTGGTCTTTGCTTAATTGGTGGCCTTCGAGGCAATCTCTAGTTCAATTTGATAATCAGCTGACTGTTCCAGAACACCCCGTCGCCCTAACTGCTTAAATTTTCCGCCGGTTAAGTACGCCGCGGCTAAAAAGATTTGGACGTGATTAGCGTCGACTTGGTCAATGCTCTGCAACCCAACTTGAGTCACAGTTCCAACTGGTTGCGCATGGGCTTCGTTGAGTCCTGCATACACCACGTGGTGACCGTTTTCGGCCTTCATGGCAAAGTACGGTAAGAGGGTTCCCTGACCAATGGCATCCACCCGTGGTTCGTGTTGCAAGCGTTGCTTCAACTCCCAATCGCTTAAACCTTCATAGTTATCTTTCAGCAGGCCTTGTTGTAACAACTCAGCAGCTAATTGGTTAATAAACTGTTGTTCTGGTGCGTTACTAGTTAACTTACCGGGCATCGTTTTACGCTTATCGTAAATCCCATTCGCCGGGATGTTGCGAACCTTAGGGCCTTGTGTCTGCGGCTGTGGTTTAATGTGCAAGATCTTGTAAATCCAAGGAGTTACGTCAATCTTAGAGGTCCGATTAGTAAAGTAATAAATCGTGTTCAGGTACAAGAAGTAGGCCAACACGACCGTCACCACTAGAAGGAGTAACCCGCGCGCCCAAAAACCATTTGCTAAGAACCGGTAGGTAATATAAGCCATGTAGAGTTCCCCTAAAAACGACAGGACGTCATAAATCCGACCCTTGGTTTTCGGTTCAATGTTGATGTAACCCAGCCACGAATTAATCACATCTAAAAAGCTAAACATGCTTAATTACCCCCTTCCTGGCTCTGATTGTTGCTAGTTGAGGACGAACTTGTTGGTTGATCAGAAGTGGGGCTACCCGTACTCCCTGAACTTTGTTTGTTATCAGAATTAGAGCCACTTGTGCCCGATTCATTCTTTTGGGTGTCGTTCGTGGTATTAGCTTGATTCTGCTTAGTGGTATCGTTGTTCGTTTCCGAATTATTCTTGGTATCATCATTTTGCTTGTTATCCGTCTGATCGGTATTATTTTGTTTTTGATCAGTCTTCTGATTATCATTATTCGTGGTGTTGTCAGTGTTATTCTGATCCGTTTTGGTAGTGTCATTCGACTGATTCTGCTTGTTCGAATTACTCTGATTACCATCAGTGGTCTTTTGGTTGGTAACCTTCGCCCCTTCCTGGGTGTGGGTCACCTTGTTCGTCACCACATTCGTTGCGCCTAACGCCAAGCAAATGGCGAAAATCGCGAATGGCGTGATAAATGGTGGAATGCGATTCATAACTTCAGCTCCTTTACAATCTAGTATCGCAAAGCGCATTTAAAAATTGCTTAACCGTTGTTTAATTTTTCAATAATTTGTTGGAGTTGCGCGGTGGTCTGTTTCCATTCTCGGTTGGGCAGATATATCCCCTCGTCTTTCAGCTCTGCCGGCAACTCCAGATCGCGCTGGGTTTCAGCGCTATGTAGCCGTGCTTGCACGGCAGCCGGGGAATCGCCCCGTTTTAACATTCGCCGGTGTAACTCCGCCGTTTCCGGCACGGCCAGGTAAATAATTACGGCTTGTTCGCCGAGCCGTTGCCGATATGTCAAGGCTCCCTTGGTATCAAGTACGATGGAAGCCAATGGATTTTGTTGCCACGCCCGGTCGAGCGCCTCTTTCGATGACCCATACTGATGACCAGCATATTGCACGGATTCCAAGAGGTCCAACTGGTTAAAACTCTCTGGTGTTTCAAAGTAGTAATGAACCCCTGCTTGTTCGTGCGCCCGGGGCAGTCTGGTAGTGTGCGTGATAATCTTGGGAATGCCATACTCCGTCGCTAAATAATTTTGCACGGTCGTCTTCCCGGCTCCCGCCGGACCAGTTAGTACGATGATGTAATGCTGCTGTGGTTGGCGTGATTTCATCACAATTCCTCCCGGTTTCTAATTTATTTTTTAAGCCCCCACTTTAACATAATTGGTGACAAAATGGTGGTTAAGATGATTACGAAAATAATTTCCGAGTACAGGTGGTTGGATAATAGGTGACTGCTAAGTCCGACCTGCGCCACAATCAGAGCCATTTCACCCCGTGAAACCATTCCAGCTCCGATCACGTTACTATCCTTCCAGTTAAATCCAAAGGCCCGCGCCCCGAGACCACACCCGACCCACTTGGTTAACAGAGCCACGACTGTCAATAAGATCACAATCAAGAATCCGTTCCAACTAGTGACCAACTTTAATTCTAACCCCACGGATACAAAAAAGATTGGAATTAGCAAGGCATAGCCGATGATGTTGGTACTGTGTTCAATTGTGTCCCGAGCTGGCGTAAAGCCAACGGCGATTCCGGCAAAGAACGCTCCTAACACTGAACTTAGATGGCAGACCTCGGCCAATTCGGCTAAGGAAAAGCACAACACGATTCCAATGATGGCCAACGCAATATCATCGTGAAAGTACATCCCAATTTTAATGATTTCAGGAACCACCCATTTCACCATCACGAAGAGGAAAATCAGGTAAAGGATTTGAAGTCCAATCACCATGGCAATGCTGCCGCTACCCGTAAAGAAACTAGTAAACAAGCTCAGCAACACGATCGAGATGATGTCATCCACCACCGCGGCTCCCAGAATCACAGCTCCAGCAACCGATTGTAACTTACCATATTCCTGCAACACGGCCACACTAATCGAAACGGAGGTCGCTGAAAAAATCACACCCCAGAACAACGCTTCGACCATCCCCTGCTTAAGCAGCATCCCTAATCCAAAGAAGACCAACATCGGTAATACTACCCCACAGATGGCAATCCCCGTGGCGGATTTCAAGTATTTTTTAACTTGATTGAAGTCACATTCCAATCCGGCTAAAAACATCAGTAAAATAATCCCGAGGTCGGCACTAACCGACAGGATTTCGTTCAACTTAACCCAGTTCAGTAACGCCGGTCCAATGATGATTCCGGCAATAATCTGTCCGACCACGCTGGGGAGTCCAATCCGACTGGCTCCGTAACCAAATGACAACGCAGCCACTAGTACAATCCAAATGCTTCCTAAATATTCCATTCTTACCTCAACTTTGCTCTTTTACTTTCAATCTAATTACCATCTTACACACTTTAAGCGCGTTTGGATACTCCGAGAAACTGCTCGGTGTGGATCCCAGCTCTAATCGTGGTATCATACAGTTAAACTAATTAAGTAGGTGGAAAAGATGAAAACAGGAACAAAAATCATTACCCTTGAGAACGGCTATCACTTATGGACCAACACTCAAGGAACCGGCGACATTCATTTGCTCGCTCTCCACGGTGGCCCCGGTGGAACCCACGAATACTGGGAAGATACAGCCCAACAATTACAGAAACAGGGCTTAAACGTCCAAGTCCACATGTACGACCAACTAGGCTCGTGGTACTCAGACACCCCTGACTGGGACGATCCAGCGGTAGCAAATAACATTGAAACATACGAATACTACGTCGACGAAGTAGAAGAAGTGCGGCAAAAACTCGGTCTCGACAACTTCTACCTGATTGGTCAGTCCTGGGGTGGTGCCCTCGTGCAACTGTATGCTGCTAAGTACGGTGACCACCTGAAGGGTGCTATCATTTCTTCGATGGTGGATCGGATTAGCGACTACACCGACCATCTGGCCCAAATTCGTAAGGAAGCCTTAACCCCCGATGAATTAGCTTACATGCAAAAGTGTGAAGCAGAAAACAACTACGATAACGACCGTTACCAGGCACTGGTAACTCGATTAAACGAGCAATACGTAGATCGGAAACAGCCGCCTGCCATCGCCCACCTTGTAGACACAATGAGCGTCCCGCTTTACAACGCCTTTCAAGGTGACAATGAATTCGTGATTACCGGAAAATTGAAGGATTGGAACTTCACGGACCACTTACAGGACATTAAAGTTCCAACCTTGGTTACCTTTGGGGAACACGAAACCATGCCGTTAGAAACTGGAAAACGGATGGCGCAGATGATTCCAAACGCCCGCTTTGCTTCCACTCCCAACGGTGGACACCACCACATGATTGACAACGCCCCCGTTTACTACGATCACTTAGCTAGTTTTATTCGTGACGTGGAAAATAACCAATTTTAATTTAACGTTCCACACTAAAAAGCCTAGCAGAAGTAAATTTGCTAGGCTTTTTACTATGCAATCAAAATTGCACGAATGAAAAATTATTCTACTTCAAAGTTGGTAATTTCCTGTAATAACGATGCTTTGGTGACTTCATCAGCAAAGGAATTCCGCACGGCGTTTTGGTTACACAATCTCAATTGGTCCTTGGTCAAGCCGTCGTGGTGTGCTAGTTGGAAGTATTCCTCAGTTAACGTGGTGTCAGAAACGGTCCGGTTGTCAGTGTTAATGCACAACGCTTGCCCCTGGCTTAACCACCGTTGTAACGGATAATCCTCGATGCGTTCCAATGATCCAGTTTGACAGTTACTGGTGGGACACCCTTCGATGCAGATCTGACGTTCCTTTAACAGGCGTTCGGCTTCAGCATCTCCGTTAGCGGCAATCCCGTGCCCAATCCGTTGGCTCCCCGCTTGAATCGCTTCGACCACATTGTGAGCACAGCCACATTCGCCGGCATGTAAGGTCAGTTGCACGTCTAAGTCGGCCACGGCTTCTTGCAGGTCCTGTTCATATTCCGGGACAAACCCGTCTACTTCGGGACCCGCGAGGTCAATCCCCGCCACTTGGTCTTGAACTTCCTCAAGAGATTGAAAATCGTGGTGCACGGCGGTGCCATCTTCCGTTCGCATTCCGCACACAATCAGATTACCTCTGATGCCATAGGTCCGGTAGGCTTCGTCCATTCCGGCGGCCACGGCTTGCACCGTTTCCGGAATCGTCAGTTGTCCCTGGGTCGAAAGGACGGGGGCAAACCGCAGTTCCAAATACACTACGCCATCTTGATGAGCCTGTTCCATCACGTCATAAGCAGCGCGTTGTAAGGCTGGAACGGTTTGTAAAAAGGGCAAGACAAAATCAAAGATCTCTAGGTACTCCTCTAAGTTCTCACACTTTTTGGGCGCCACCATTTTGCGGGTCAGTTCCATGAGGTTGGAATCCACCGCCATTCCCTGGCTTCGGGCAATCTGGCGCAGAGTATGAGGGCGAATCGAACCATCTAGGTGGCAATGAAGTTCGGCTTTGGGGAATCTTTGAATCTCAGCTCGAGTTAACATTTTATTCCTCCTCAGTTCAGAATTTGCTTAAATTGGTACTATGTTACCGAATTCTTCCCCAGAATGCAACTTGAAGCGAAACCAGTTCTAAAAAAAAGCGAACTATTTGTGGGTTCGCTTTTCCATTTATTCGGTTTAGCTTAAACTAAGTTTTTCTACATCAATTACTTTGTCGGCCAGACCCTCAGCAAAACTCTCCTCATGACTCACCACAATGGCATTGCCTGGGAAGCGCTTAATCGCCTGTTTCAGTGATTCCTTGGTTTCGTCATCCAAGTGATTGGATGGTTCGTCTAGAATCAAGAAGTTGCTGGGTTCAAATTCCAGCAAAGCCAATTTAACCTTGACCTGTTCACCCCCGGATAACGTTCCAATCGGTTTAAAGGCGTTCGCAGCGTCTAACCCTGCTTGCGCTAACTTGGTCCGAATTTCCTTTTGGGTCAATTTCGGGTACTTGTTTTGAATCAATTGCATCGGTTTTAAGTCCGGATCATCCCAAACTAAATCTTGGCTAAAGTAACTAACCTTAGCTGATGGCGAAAAGTCTGCTTCTCCGTCTAATGCTGGGATTAGACCCAAAATGCTCTTAATCAAAGTTGACTTCCCGACCCCGTTAAATCCCTGTAAAACCACCTTTTGGTCCGTATCAACTGAGAAAGTCACTGGAGCCAACAATGGTTGCTCGTACCCGACTGAGAGTTGGTTCACGACCAGCGCATTTTGTGATCCCGTTTCAGCATACGGAAACGCAAACTCGGCCTTAATGTTACTCTTTGGTGGTTCAATGACGTCCATCCGATCCAACATCTTTTCCCGGGACTTCGCCATCGTTGACCGACTCCCGGCCTTGTTCTTTTGAATGAACTTCTTAGCCTTGTCAATCTCAACCTGCTGCTTCTCGTATTCGCGTTGTTGGGTCTTTTCCTTTTCAGCCCGTTGCCGCATCGCTGACTTGAAGTCGCCCCGGTACTTAGTAATCTTGCCAAACGCCAGGTTAATGATGCAGTTCGTGACTGGTTCTAAGAAATCATAATCGTGAGAAATGATGAGCGCGGCGCCGTCAAATGAATTTAGGTAATCCTCGAGCCATTTAATGTGAGCTGTATCCAAGTAGTTCGTCGGTTCATCCAGCAATAATACATCCGGATGTTCCAGAATCAACTTGGCCAAAATAATCTTCGAGCGTTGACCCCCACTCATCTCAGCAATTTCGTGGTCACGGCCGATATCATCTAGTCCCAGCCCGCTAATCACCTGTTCAATCTTAGTTTCCACTTCGTAAAAACCTTGGGCGTCTAATTGTCCGGACAAACGGGTTGCTTTCTCCATTAAACTGTCATCCATGGTTTCTGCGTACTTCGTGTACAGTTCAATCATCCGATCGTTCATCTCGTATAAGTCAGCAAAGGCCGTGTGCAGAAAATCAATCAAGGTCATCCCCTTGGGAATGTCCACGTACTGGTCGAGATACCCAATCTTGGTTCCCTTTTGCCACTGAACGGAACCAGTCACCGGGAGTTCTTTGCCAGTCAAAATCTTAATCAGCGTGGATTTTCCCACTCCGTTTTGGCCGACCACTCCCATGTGTTCTCCTTTATTTAACTGAAAGTTGGCGTTTGAATATAGTTGCTTATCCGCAAAACTCATACTCAAATTAGATACTTCTAAAAGTGCCATTAATCTCCCTCATATTCCGTGTTTTAATCCATAACTACTACAATATCATCTAGCTGGATTTGGAGTCAATCAATATTAATGTTATACTGGTACGTATCTTTTTGAAAGGAGTTGAAATCTTTGCGCGTAAAAGACGTCGATCAAGTGGTAATCACGGTTGATGACCTAGAAGCTGCCCGTGGTTTTTATCACGAAGTTCTAGATCTGCCGGTGCTAGCCGAAACTGAAACCAAGCTTTTGTTTCAGTTAGGGAAGCAGACGTTGGTATGTCAGTTACCAACTGCTACCGGCCTACAACCGGCCAACCCAACCGTTGGTTCTACGACCCTAAGCATCCTCGTAAAGGATTCTTTAGCAACGATTGAAGCGCACTTCGCCAACTACTTTATTGATATCGTTGCTGGTTCCCTTGATCGGCAACTGACTAAGCATCAGGAACATTCGCTGTTGATTAATGATCCAGCCGGAAACCTGATTAAAATTAAAGAATCCTAATCAAATTAAAAGTTCGTTTTTAAGAAAGGAATTTAGTTAAACTTTATGGAAAAAAATACAACGAAAGTCAAAAAGACCAAGATGTCTTTATTTAGTGTCGTAATGCTGGCACTAAGTTCGATCATCGGTTCTGGATGGCTCTTTGGATCTTGGGAAGCGGCCAAGATTTCTGGCCCTGCTGCCATTATTTCATGGATCATCGGAGCCATCGTGATTGGTTCCATTGCCTACGTTTACATTGAACTGGGTACCATGTTCCCGGAAAGTGGGGGAATGAGTAAGTATGCCGGTTATACCCACGGACCATTGCTTGGATTCATCGCCTCGTGGGCCAATTGGGTATCCTTGGTAACCTTGCTTCCCATTGAAGCCGTGGCTGCCGTGCAGTACATGAGTTCCTGGCCCTGGAGTTGGGCAAGCTGGACTCACGGCTTCGTTGCCAACGGAACGGTTACAACCATTGGATTATTCGCCGTTTTCGTGTTCATCTTGATCTTTACGTTATTAAACTACTGGTCTGTGAACCTATTAACTCGGTTTACTAGTTTAACCTCGATTTTCAAACTGGTGGTTCCGTCAGTTACCATCATCATGTTACTGATCTCTGGTTTCCACATCGGTAACTTCACCAACGCCAACTTCGGTGGTTTCTTACCATATGGAACGGCTCCAATCTTTGCCGCTACCACGGTTTCTGGAATCATCTTCTCTTACAATGCCTTCCAAACGGTAATTAACGTGGGGGACGAAATTACCAACCCCAAGAAAAACATTTGGCGAGGAATTGTAATTGCCCTCTTAATCAGTATCATTATCTACGTAATGCTGCAATTTACTTTCATCGGAGCCATTAAACCTTCGATGTTAGCTAAGGTTGGTTGGCACGGAATTAACTTCGAATCACCATTTGCCGACTTAGCCATCATGTTAAACATTCACTGGTTGGTAATCCTGCTGTACTTGGATGCCTTTGTTTCCCCATTTGGAACTGGTGTTTCATTTGTGGCCTCAACCAGCCGAACGTTAGCTGCCATGACCCAAACCGGTCACCTACCAAAGTTTTTAGGAAAGATGGATAAAAAATGGGGAACCCCTCGAATTGCCATGGTTGCGAACTTTGTTATTAGTTGTATCCTGGTTTCCGTCTTTAAAAACTGGGCAATCTTAGCCAGTGTGATTTCTACATCAACGCTGATTGCTTACCTAACTGGTCCGGTAACTCTGGTTGCTCTGCGAAAGCACGCACCTGAGTTCAAACGTCCCGTTCGGATTAACATCGCGGACATCATTGCCCCGTTTGCCTTTGTTTTGGCTAGTTTAGCCATCTACTGGGCCATGTGGCCAACGACAGTCGAAGTAATCCTCGTAATTGCCCTGGGATTACCGTTCTACTTCTTCTACGAAGGCAAGCTGAACTGGAAAGATTCCAAGAAAAAGTTCAACGGAAGTTTATGGATGTTAGTTTATCTAGCCTTCATGTCGTTCTTCTCTTACATTGGATCGACTCCGTTTCACGGGCAAAACTGGATTCACTATCCATTTGACTTCGTAGTCATTATCATCGCTTCGCTGCTCTTCTACTACTGGGGAGTTAATAGTTACCAAAACACCGAAGAAATGGCGCACGCCAAGCTGGTTAACGATAAAGTAAAACCTAACTAAATCTAGTATAATAATGGCATGAGAAATCGCTTCTCATGCCATTATTTAAGTTCACTTGAAATGGACGGAGGAACGCTTAATGCAAAAACCAGATCCAAACTCAAGATATCAACGTTACAATTTTGGAGAATCTAAGCAAGCAAAACAGCGCAAGGAGCCATTAATTTGGCCCTGGATTATGTTACTAGTCGTAGTGGTCTTAGCTCTCGCCTTTGGACTGCGATTTGCCATCAGTAAAACTACGAAACCACAAACGACCCCTGCCAAGCAACCGCGCAGTGCCAAGGTGGCTTCAAAATCCACCACTAAATCAAAGGACAAAACAACTCCAACCGAGCAGCAGTCAACCCAGTCTGATCAACCGCAAACAGCTCAGAACGAGACTAACGTTGCTGATACCGGCAATCAAGCGAAGAATGACTCACAAACTAGTGCCCCTACGAATAATAGTAGTGATAATAAGCAGGGCTCCGAAACAACCAGTTCTAACACGCCTAGTAAATCCGTTACGACGACCAATGAACCCGCTACCGATAACTTTAGTCAGTCTAGGACGTTTAGTTCGGTGGAAGACGCCAAGAATTGGGCCCGGGCCACGCAGTCGCAATGGTTAGCCGCTGGGTACAATAACTACACAATTACCCAGAACGGGCAAAACTTCTACGTGCTGACCTTTACCAAATAAGCGGTTTAATTTGCCCCTGATTATTTTTTCATTTAGCTTAATTTAAGTTATAATGAAGTCAAGGGAGGCGTTTAACAATGAAGATTAACGTACCATTACAAGCTGGATTCCTGCCGGATCAATTTACTAAGCATGCTGATGCAAGTGACAAAATTGACCAGCATCCCGTTGTTTCTTTCCCCATCGAGTTTCATGATGTGCCTGAAAATGCGGCCTCGCTAGCACTGACCCTCATCGACCCGGATTCAATTCCGGTGTGTGGGTTTGCATACATTCACTGGGTCGCTGCGAACCTCGATTCGAGTTTGACGGAGCTTCCCACTGATGCCAGTCAATCCGGAACGATTCCCATGACCTTGGGTAATAATAGTCTTGCGGGGGGCCTTTTACACGTGACGGACGAACAATTAAACCGTCATTACATCGGTCCTACCCCTCCAGACCAACCCCACGATTATCATCTAACCGTGTTTGCTCTGGATCAAAAGCTCGATTTACCCGACGGATTTTGGCTAAATCAATTAGAAAAGAAAATGACTGGTCACGTGCTTGCGCAAGCAACATCCGTGTTACCAGTTCGTAACTAGGGGGAAAATACCATGTATAACGAATACAAAAACATTTTAGTTCCAGTCGATGGATCCAAACAATCCGAAGAAGCTCTCATGAAGGCCGCTGAAGTTGCCATTCGTAACGACGCCCGGTTAGACGTTTTAAACGTCTTAAACACCACGAGCTTCGGCTTTTCCTACGGGGTGGTCGACGGCGATGCCATCACTGATATGGTAAACGATGAAATTGACTATTTAAAAAACCTGATTCAACGGGTTAAAAAACAAACTGGCATCAAAAACATTCACATGCACCTGCGGTTTGGAAGTCCTCGGAACGTTATTACCTACGACTTCCCTCATGACTACGCCGTTGACTTGATCATCATGGGAGCCACTGGTAAAAACGCTGTTTCGCGCCTGTTAGAAGGTTCGGTGGCTAGCTTCGTCAACACGCACGCTAGCTGTGACGTTGCCATCGTTCGGACCGGCTTAGATAACAAACCAAAACCGACTAAATAATTCTGTTTTTAACTGTAATTTGCTTACTGGAAATTTTCAGTAAGCTTTTTTTCTGACATGGATTAAGAAAGGAGGCGCCAGAGATGGAACTCGCCGACCGATTAAAAACGATTCGTCAAGACCGCCAGTTGACTCAGGCGGAGGTGGCCCAACAACTGAACGTGTCGCGTAAAACCGTGTCTAGTTGGGAAAACGGTCGCAGTACCGCTAGCCTAGACGATCTTCGTTCTCTGGCTACTCTGTACCATGTTTCTGTGGCCGAATTTCTGGATGAGCAACCCCAGGAACAGAATCATTCAGCTTCCCCTTATCGAAACCGGTTAATTCGCTACAAACGCTGGGGCTACTTTAGTAAGTATGCTTATTACTGCAACGTGCTGTTGACGGGATTGGCACTTGTGCTGTTAGTTCTGCCGTTTACGGTCACAAAGCTATTAATCGTACCACCGCTAGTGCTCACCCTCGTCATCATTATTCTGTGTGAGCAACGCTGGCAAACGATTACCACGAACCGGCCCTTTCTGTGGAAATTAGTCCTAGTAACCCCGATTTTGTTGCTCATCTTGTTTGCCACCGGCTACTTACTAAACGGCTACGTGTATCATTCGTTGGCTTTCATGCACCAAACGGCGAACTGGATGGGCCTGCTTTTGCTAGCAATTACCACCACAGCTGGTGTCTTGATGACGATTATTTTTCCGCTTAAACGCCTCACGGTTAAACGGTCGACATCCGTGTAACCCTCGTGTAACTAAGGATGTAACCGTTAATTAGACATCTGTAACAGAGGTTTGACTGGTAAAATAAACTAAATTACGTACAATTAATATTAGATTTTTAATTTATAAGGAAAAGGAGATTTAACTATGTGTGGATTTTGCGGTTACATTAACCAAGCTGGGATTCCGAAAGAATCAATCGAAAACATGGCTAATAAAATTAAACACCGAGGACCTGATGACAGTGGCTACTTCCAAAACGAAGATGTCTCACTCGGGTTTCGCCGGCTCTCCATCATTGACTTAGCCCACGGGGCGCAACCAATGTATGGTGACAACAACTCACTCGCATTAACCTTTAATGGTGAAATTTACAACTACAAGGATTTACAACAAGAACTGATCAACGAAGGCCAAACCTTCAAGACGGACTGTGACTCCGAAGTCTTGATTCGTGGTTACGAAGCTTGGGGACCAAAGAAGTTACTCAGCAAGTTGCGTGGGATGTTTGCCTTCGTCATCTACGACGAAAAGAAACACCAAGTCTTTGGCGCTCGAGACCACTTTGGAATTAAGCCGTTGTACTACTACGATGACGGTACCAACTTCATGTGGGGCTCAGAAATCAAAGCATTCTTGGGCAACCCGAACTTCAAGCGTGAATTTAACGAAGACCTATTGGCCGTCCACCTCAGTTTTGAATTCATTCCATCGAAGGAAACGATGTTCAAAAACGTTTACAAGGTGATGCCGGGTCAATACTTCATCTACAAAGATGGCAACGTAACGACTGACACGTACTACAAGTACAACTACGACCACATTGACAACGGTCAAACAATTGACGGCGATGCCAAACAAATTGAAAAATTAGTGGATGACTCCGTCAAAGCCCACATGATTGCCGACGTTCCGGTCGGTAGCTTCCTTTCCAGTGGAGTGGACTCCAGCTACGTCTTTAACGAAGCGGCTAAATTACAACCAATTCACTCCTTCTCACTCGGATTTAACGACTCGAAGTTCAGTGAATTAGCTTGGTCGACCAAGTTTGCCAAGGAAATCAAGCAGGAAAACACGCCGATTACCATGACCGGAGACGACTACTTCGACTTCCTGCCAACCATGATGTACTACATGGACGAACCGTTGTCGAACCCATCGGCTCCACAACTCTTCTACCTCTCTCAGGGAGCCCGGAAAGACGTTCCGGTTACCCTATCTGGTGAAGGAGCCGACGAATTCTTCGGGGGTTACAATACTTACCTCGAAGCCTTTACCTTCGAACGTTACCAAAAATGGGTTCCGCAATTTGTTCGGAGTGGCTTGGGTAACATTGCCGCTAAGTTTCCTCGTTTCCACGGTCGTCGCTTCTTAATCCGGGGGGCAGAACCACTTTGGCGTCGTTACTACCGGGTGAACTACGTCTTTGATGAAGTCGACCGTGCTAAGGTTTTGAAAAATCCAAAACTCAACCGCGATACGGCCGAATACTCCAAGCACATCTTTGACGAAGTGCAAGGTAAAGACGAAGTGACCCAAGAACAATACTTTGATATTAACACCTGGTTGCCATTCGATATCCTCCACAAGGCGGACCGGATGAGCATGGCCAACAGTCTCGAAGTTCGGACCCCATTGGTTGATAAAGTGGTGGCTAACTTTGCCGCTACGATGCCAACGAAGACCCGGATTACCTTTAAAGACGGCAAACCAGTAACCAAGGCTTCCTTTAGAAAAGCAGCTGCTTCCCAAGTTCCAGAAGTCGTGGCTGACAAGGAAAAGCTCGGTTTCCCATCTCCAATCGCGCAATGGATTAACGATCCGAAGTACCACGAACGGATTGTGGAAGCATTCCATTCAGACATTGCCCAACGCTTCTTTAACGTTGACCAATTGGATTACATCTTGGAACAACACGCCAACGGTAAATCCAGCATGCAAAAGATCTTCACGATTTACACGTTCATTCTTTGGTACGGAGTTTACTTCCCAGAAAACACCAACATGCACTACAACAAGAAAGTGGTTTTGACGCCGAATGATCGGTAATTAAATAGCTCAAATGAAAAAGGCAGATGCGAGTGCATCTGCCTTTTTTAGTTATAAAAATAGACACTAGAATTATATAGTTAAGCTAAAAAAATTACGTCTAAATTTTTCTAAGCTCTTCAATGATATCTGATTCTTTAAATGGAACTGTTGAAAAACTTTCATTGCGAAGAATCGGTGGTAATAAATTATAGTCAACACCTTTACTTCCATTCAGATTAACAACTATAATTTGGATTTCTAGTTTAAGAGCCATTTCAATTTCCCAACGAACAAATTTGTATAAGAATCTAGTATTTTTACCTAATAACAAAATGAAAGCCTTTGAATTATTTAATCGATCTTTAAGACTTCTTTTTATACTTTCCTCAGTGCTAGAATCTCTTGCCTGATGCAATTCATGTGCATTATTAAATTCAAAATTATGATTCTGATTTTTATTCCAAGCTTTCATAATATCGTAATATCTAATATCTTCATCGCCACCGAAAGCAACATACACTTTATTTCTATAAACCATTAAAATCATCCTCCAAAGTAAAATAATTAATCCTTTTATTAGTATGGCTATTTAAAAGTATAACCAATTTTGCTGGCATTTTGAATTTTATTCTTCTTATCTTAAAAGTTAATAATATTAGTTTTAAAATTTGTTCATCGCTATAAGAATAATTATCAATTCTAGTTATTCCAGATCCTAATAGAGGAATTACTACCGTTTTATTAGCATAGTATTTATTTATTTCATCCCAAAAATTTATGAGGAATCTAATATAATCTTGAATAGATAAATAAGCACGATTTTGATTATCGAAATGCGTCATAGCGGTAAAAAACATGTTCTTGTATTTAAAAATAGTTCCTAAATTATACTGTGTTTTTTTACCATATTTCCTTTTGACATTCTTATTTTTTATATTTTCATTTAAATTTGAATCTTCTTCCATTCTATGATTAATTTCATCAGTTTCATTAAGATATTTCAGTATTTTACCATTTAAAGTTTTTTCAGCAATTATTTTATCATCAACTTCAGTATCAAAATATTCATTAAAGGCAAATACTCTGAAAGAATCATCATTATCAAACTCTTTTAAAATATCACCTTCTCGTATTTCAATAACGCTTCCACCATAATTTATTTTTACTTTATTTTTTACGTTAGCACAAATTAATAACTTTAAGTAATAAAGTAAAGCAATAAAAAACAAAATAGAAATCATCAATAATCTACATTTTTTTGATAGATCTATAAAAACCAAAATTCCTGTTATAATACCAAGAAATAATGAAATTTTAGAAAAAATAGTTTTAATATTTTTTTATTTAACGGTTTTACTTTCATTAAAAGCTCCATAATAAAACGTGGTATATATTAGTTAACGATCAAATTAAATATATATATTATTTAATCAAATCGACCGCAGTATGAATAATTAAATTTTCTAATTTTTCCAAATTTGAAACTTCCCTATCAATTATTTCTTCTGGATTTTCATATTCTTCCATCCTATCTATATCAACAAAAATATTTTCGATGATGGATCTATCTTTTTTTATTTTGGTAAGTAAATCAAAAAAATCTTTTTCATATTTTAAAATGATATTTTTATTTATGCTTTTCCCTTTAAAAGAATAAAATTTATTAACATCATCAAAGCTAGCTATTATTTTAATAATAGTACCTTCAAAATAATTATCCCAGTCATTGTATCTTTTAATGTCGGATGAACTCTTTTTTGTTTTTAAATGCTGCTTCAAATATATTAATTCGCCACATAAATTACTTATCTTGTTTGCCAATGAAATATAATTTTTATAATTTTCAACAGCAATAGAAGAATCAAAACTATTTTTTCTTTCAACTGATAACTGTTTTTCTAATGATTTTGTCTGTTCTCTATTTTGAATCGTAACTTGCCAATAAATTCCTCCAATAGCAATAATCGCTCCAAAATACGCACCAATCATTCCAAGCCATCCATCAGTTGTACCATTACCAAATTTAAATCCTAGTTTATCATTAAAAAAATAATGCAATCCATGGATATACAAAAAAATAACAATAAGTGGGAAATTAACTAGAAACAAAGCTAAAAATATTTTCCCAATATCACTTAGACCATTCCAATAATTTAATGATTTTTCAACAATTGATTTTTTATCTTGTTTCTCCATACATACCCCAAAATAATTGAATCAAGCATCATAAAATAAAGTTCACTATAAAGTTGTAATTCGATATCGAGCTTAGTAAGCTTAAATTTTATTTACTTCATCGCCTTAACTGCCGAATCCACATAACTCAAGAAGAACAGGAACTTAGCATCGTCCAGTTCCGGCGATACTTCGACCCCCTTCACAACCAGGTGTATTTGACTGGCATCTTGTTCGTCCGGTTGAGCTTCCAGCTTAATCACTAACTCTAGTGAAGCGGGCAAAGCACCCAGTTGCACGTTATCAGAAGCTTCCACAATCTTAGAAAACTCATGATCGCCAATTTCATCCAAAATGCGACGAATTTGTTGGGTAATGAATTGTTGCCAAAAGTTCCCAAATGCTTGTTTTCCTTCATCCGTATCCATTTTAAATGGTGCCTGAATATTTAGTTGCCCATCGTTTAGTGTAATGGTAATGTCCATGATATTACTCCTTTAGTAGTTATCTAGTTAGCTTCATTATAACGAAGCCGCGGGCAGAACCCAATTAATTCCCCTGCCGCCAGATTTATATTAAGATAAGAGATAAATAACTGGAGGTCATTACCATGGAAAAGAACTTACAAACCCAACTGTTGGATCGCTTTTTAGGCTACGTGAAGCAAAATACCCGATCGAATCCCGACTCCACAACGGTTCCGTCCGATGAAAAGGAAGTTGAATTTTTAAAGAAACTGGCCGCTGAACTCAAAGAGATTGGCCTCAGCAACGTCCGGACTAACAAAGCGACTGGCTACGTCTTTGCCGACTTACCAACAACAGACGACACTCCGCGTCCCGTAGTGGGCTTTATTTCTCACGTGGACACGGCTGACTTTAACTCCGTTAACATCCAACCCCAAGTGGTCGAAAACTACGATGGCCAGGGAATAATCAACCTGGATGACGACGGCAAATACCAACTTGATCCCGCCGTGTTCCCTAGCTTAACCAAGTACAACGGTGACACCTTAATCACCACCGACGGAGAAACCCTCCTCGGAGCCGACGACAAGGCCGGAGTCGCTGAAATCATGACGGCCATGCAATTCCTGGTTAACCACCCAGAAATCAAGCACGGTAAGATTGTCGTTGGTTTTGGTCCCGACGAAGAAATTGGAACTGGAGCCGATCACTTCGACGTCAAAGACTTTGGTGCCGACTACGCCTACACGGTGGACGGTGGTCCGCTCGGCGACTTGGAATACGAAACCTTTAACGCGGCCGCTGCCACGGTCACCTTTCACGGAACCGACGTGCACCCCGGTGACGCTAAGGACGTGATGGTCAATGCTTCTCAACTCGCCATCGAATTCCACAACCAATTACCCGCTACTGATCGTCCTGAAACCACCAGCGGCCGGGAAGGATTCTTCTTCCTAATCTCCATGAACGGAACTTGTGACGAAGCCAAACTAGAATACATTATCCGGGACTTTGACAAGGATAACTTTGAAAAACGCAAGGCATTACTGGAAAAGATTACCCAACAAATGAATGCTAAATATGGGGCTAACCGCGTCGACCTCGACATGAAGGACCAGTACTACAATATGGGTGAAATCTTAGAAAAGGACCTGACGCCAGTCAACCTGGTTAAGGACGCCATGCACAAACTGGACATTCAACCCAACATCTTCCCCGTTCGGGGCGGAACCGATGGATCCAAGATTTCCTTCCTAGGGATTCCAACGCCCAACATCTTTGCTGGTCCGGAAAACATGCACGGTCGCTTTGAATACATTTCGTTGCAGACGATGGAAAAGGCGGTTGATTTAATTGTCCAAATCACCGAAGACGTTCCTGCGCAAGAAAAATAATGTTATCCCAACAGGTTTATCAATCGCCACTGGGACCCATCTTACTAGTGAGCAATGAAAACGCGCTCGTAGGTTTGTGGTTTCACGGGCAACAGCACTACGCTGCTCACTATCAACTGGACCACATTCCGAATCAGCTCACTGAACCCATTCGGCTAGCGGAAAATTGGCTCGACCAGTACTTTGCCGGGCAAAATCCTGATCCCCAACTAGTGCCCGTGAAGCCAGCGGTCATGCCCTTCCAAAAGCGAGTCCTCACTGCATTGCAACGGGTTCCTTATGGCGCCACGACCACTTACAGTGAACTGGCAGCAGCCGTCCCGACTAAATCGGCCCGGGCAGTTGGTAACGCGATTGGACGTAATCCGATTAGCCTGCTGATTCCCTGTCACCGGGTGCTCGGCAAGAACGGTCAACTAACCGGTTATGCCGGGGGCTTGGACCGGAAACGCTTTTTATTACAATTAGAACAATCTCATTAAAAAACTGGTTCCTGACCATCATGGTCAAGCACCAGTTTTTTGCGTTTTCACACTATTCCTTAAACTGTATCTTCACGTATTCCCGGTACTTCGGCAACGTCTCTAATAATTGTTCATGCGTTCCGTGGCCGCTAACGTGGCCATCATCAATGAAGTAAATTTCATCCGCATCCACAATCGTGCTCAACCGGTGCGCGATAATCAGCGTGGTTCGGCCTTGCATCAGTTGTTGCAGGGCTTTTTGAATCATGGCTTCTGATTCCGAATCCAAACTAGCCGTCGCTTCATCGAGCATCAACAGCTCTGGATCCCGCAGAAAGGCCCGAGCAATTGCCAGTCGTTGCCGCTGTCCCCCACTGACCTTGATTCCGCGTTCGCCCACTTCCGTATCCAGCTGGTGGTCCATTTCCCGCACAAAGCCGTCCGCATAGGCTAGCTTCAGAACGTGCCACAGTTCCTCATCTGAATACGATTCGTCTAGCCCGTAGGTTAAGTTATGCCGAATCGTGCCGGCCACAATTGCGGAGTCTTGACTCACGAACCCAATTGCCTTCCGCCATGCCGCGAGGTCCAACTGGTTAATGTCCTGCTCGCCAACTGTGATTTTCCCGCCGGTCGGCTGGTAGTACCGTTCAATCAGGTTCAAAATCGTGGTCTTCCCACTTCCAGACGGGCCCACAAAAGCAATCGTGGTGTTCGGCTGCGCTTCCACGTTGACGTCCTCTAAAACCGGTTGTCCGTCTCCGTAGGCAAAATCAACGTGTTGCAAGGCCAAAGGTTGGTTCTGAATCCGGGGAGTTTCTTCCTGATCAAAGACTTCCTCTGGTTCCTGCAAAATGGCCTGCAGGTGTTCCGTGGCCCCACTCGCTTTTGATAACCGAACCGAGAATTGACCGAGAATCGAAACGGGGGAAATGACTTGGAAGAGGTACATCAGAAAGGCGAACATTGTCCCCATCGTCATCGTGCCGGTGGCGACCCGGTGCGCCCCGTAGGCCAAAATTCCCACAATCAGGGCCATCATGGTGGTCCCCATCAAAGGATATGTAATCGACTCATAGATGGCTTCCTTGAGCCCAATCCGGTAGAGCCGGTGAATCAATTTTCCACCACTCTCTTTTTCGTAGCTTTCGGCGTTCGAGGCCTTAACCAACCGAATCTCACTCAGGGTATCATCAACCTGACCACTAAAGTCGGCTAACGTCTTTTGTTGTGCGCGTCCTACCTTCATCGTCCGGTTCATCAACGGCCGCATTAGGGTGAAGACTAACGGTACCGCGATTAACATAATCAAAGTCATTTTCCAGTCCATGACAATCATGAACAGAAAAGCTCCCACTAATTGAAAAATCGAGGTCACCGCGTTGGGAAACGACGTCGCCAATAAATCCTTAATTTGGTCCGAATCGTTCACCAACCGGGAGGTCAACTGGCCCACCTTCACGTTGTCAAAGTAGGGAACCCGCAGGTGAATTAGCTTATTCCAGAGCCGCCGACGCAAATCAGCGACCACTCGTTCTCCAAACGAACCCAGTAACCCGCCAGAAACCGCGTTAATCACTGCACTGCCAATAAATAGCACAATGATGCCGACTAACAGCCAAACGTTCACACCAGTTTTAAAGTTATTAACCAGCGTCTGCGCAAACTTCGGTACGAGTAACTGCGCCAAGGTTGCAATTAGCCCGAAGCCGAGTCCCAACCACAGTTGCCAGTACTTCGGATGGGTATCGCGAATCAACTTAATAAAACTGCGAAATTGAAACTTTTTTGGTGTCTGTTCTTGTTCTTGCATTACAATCCTCCTTTTTTAAATTAAATGGAAATAACTTCCTATCATAGCGGATTGTGGCAAAAATGCAACTATTTCACTTAACGAGTGGCGGGAAATTGTTGGGTCAGCCGTTGGACTTCCTGCCGAGCGGTCGTCAGGACGGCTTCGTCCTGGGGATGATTTAAGACGGTTCCGATTAACTCAGCTACGGTTTGCACGGCATCCTCCGTAAAATTGCGGCTGGTAATCGTGGGCGTTCCAATCCGAATCCCTTCCATTACGTTCCCGGTTTCTAACGGCAACAATTCCTTGTTAGTCGCAATTCCAACCGAGTAGAGCAAGTTAGCAGCCTCTTCCCCCGTCATGCCGGTGGCTTGAACATCCAGGGTTAGTTCGTGGTTTACCGTGCCTCCGGTCACCACCCGCACGTTAGGCGTTTCATTCAAAATCTGCGCCATCAACTGCGCGTTGTTAACCACTTGTTGCGCGTACTGTCGAAACTCCGGTTGTTGGGCTTCGCGGTACGCAATTGCCTTGGCAGCCACAATTTGTTCCAACGTTCCACTTTGAGAACGCGGGAAGACCGCGTCGTTAAGCCGCTCAGCATATTCCTGCTTGGATAAAATCATTCCGCCCCGGGGGCCCCGGAGGGTTTTGTGCGTGGTCGAGGTTACAACGTCGGCTACCGGTACCGGACTCGGCAACACCCCACCGGCAACCAGACCGGCAATGTGAGCCATGTCGACCATCAGGTAGGCACCCACTTCATCAGCAATCGCGCGCATCCGTTCCCAGTCAATCAACTGACTGTATGCAGAAGCCCCGGCGATGATTAACTTCGGCTGCCACTCCCGCGCTTGCCGTTCAATCTGATCGTAATCCAATAGTTCCGTTGCCGGATCCACACCGTAAAACTGGGCGTCGTACAGCTGCCCCGAAAAATTATGTGATTGACCGTGGGTAAAGTGTCCCCCAGCGTGTTCACTCATCGCCAAGATGCGATCCCCCGGTTCCAGCAAAGCCGCGTATACCGCCTGGTTCGCTTGGGTTCCCGAATGTGGAAAGACGTTCGCGTATTCAGCGCCAAAGAGGTTCTGGGCCCGTTGTCGCGCTAAGTTATCAATGCGATCAATTGCTTCGTTTCCGGTATACACCCGATTCTCGGGATAACCCACGGCGTACTTATTGGTTAGAACCGAACTTTGGACCGCTCGGACTGCCTGCGAGGCAATGTTTTCTGACGCAATCAATTCAATCACGTGTTCCTGCCGGTCTGCTTCTGCTTGAACCGCCTGCCAAATTTCTGGGTCTTGTGCTTGCCAATCAGTCATATCATTTATTCCTCTCTAACTAAAAAAGACGCCCCTGTACATTCGTACAAGGGCGTCTGATCACTGTTCCACCTTATTTTACCGCTTGCTCTCACAATCGGCCTCATTTTCTTAACGCTAAGAAAAAGTATTCATCTGTCGTTAATCCCTAACTGCCTTCCCAGTCGAGCCGTTGTTCTTTGCAGTTTCCGAACAATTCCTGGTCTAACTCTGCCTCTGGTACTCCGTTTAGGTAAAATTAGCATACTAAATCCTATATTTTTTGTCAACGTTCGCTTTAAAAATTTATAGACCATTTTCAAACTAATTTATGGCATTTCCCAACTACAAGATATACAATTAAATTGTTGAATATTAAATTGGATAGTTTGAAGGAGCTGTTACTGATGTTAAAACGGAAGTTATTTACAGTTGCTGCCTTAGCTGGTTTGGGTCTTTCGACCGCCACGGGCTTTATTCCCAGCACGGTTCACGCCGCTAGCGACAAAACCATGAGCAGTAAGAAAATGGACAAGAAGTCTGACGATCAAATGAACATGGGCGATAACATGAAGATGGAAATGAATCATGACGCTCAGTTACCAACTGATTTAAAGAAGGCTAAGCATCCAAAGTATAAGGTCGGAGAAAAGGTAACCATTACTGCCGACCACATGATGGGAATGAAGGGCGCTAAGGCGACCGTTGCTGGCGTTTACGACTCTCCGTTGTACGTAGTTGACTTCAAGGACAGCAAGACTAACAAAGAAGTTAAGAACCACAAGTACGTGGTTAAGTCTGAATTAAAGGCTGAAAAAGGCAAGAAATTATGCAAAGGTACCAAGGTGACCATCAACGCTGATCACATGGACGGCATGAAGAACGCCAAGGGTAAGATCGTGAAAGTTTGCTCCGGCCCTGCTTACGCAGTCAACTTCACTCCAACTAATGGTGGTCAAAAGTACACTAACCACAAGTGGTTAAGTCAATCTGAATTAAAGAAAGACTAATTAAACCAGTAAAAAATCCTGAATCAATATGATTCAGGATTTTTTTGGTTAATTTTCGATGTTATCGACAATGCTATCAAGGGTTTCAGCCAAATTACCCATAAATCGTTGGACATTTTTAGCTTCGCTGTCCGCATCATAAGGGTCATTGTGCGACGTTAATAAGAGGATTTCCTTATTGGTCGACAAAATGGATTGCTTGAGCTCAGAAACCTTCCCCGACAAATCAAAGAAAGAATCAATCCCCTGGATGATACTCATTGCGACCCCAGTCAATGAAACAATTGCTAAAATCTTAATGTTATGCGAGGCCATCGACACCAGCAGTGGGATCGAAGCAGACAGGATAATCCGGGTAATGTTACTAATCGCCGAAAGCGTCCGGTAGTAAGCCAGTTTTTTCCGTAGCCGTGTAACCGTTGTTTGGGCCTGTTCAATAATTTGTTGTTCCGTCGGTAATGCCATATTCGTTGTCCCTCCGTTTTAAACTAAAAAGGAGCGGTAACCGCTCCCCTTTGTTATTCGTAAAATGCGTCCCCTCGGAGTCGAACCGAGATCATGAGGACCGAAATCTCATGTGCTATCCGTTACACTAGGGACGCTTTACAGCCCTATTGTACTGATTTTAACCCTGGTTTGCAACCCGGCGTTAGCGACCACCCGCGATTCGTTGGGCCGCCGCTTCTAAATCCAGGAGCATCTGAAACGAATCTTGTTTAAAATCTGCCACTAAACTCGTGCCCTTGGCCGTGTAATTACCGAGGTGTTTCCCCATCACGCTAACAAACTCCAGGGTCTGGTCGTCAACTGGTTTGACCGAATCATAGTGCCCTTCTTCAGCATTAATTAGGTAAGCCTGCAACAAGTCACAAACGGTTTCGTAAATCAGTTGGTCTTCCGTAATCTGCTCCCCGTGCGCTTGGCGGTCGGCGAGCCGCTTTTGGACCTCTTCCATGTTCTCTGGAATCATCTTCATCATCCTCTCGTTCTGCTTCATTATAAACATATGTGAGAAGTTAATACCACTATGGTAAAGTAAGAAGCAGAAAGGAAGTCACCTAGTTATGAAAATTGGAATCATCGGAGCGGGACCCCGGGGCATCCTGCTTCTTGACAGCCTGAAACGCCACCTACCCACCGAACAGACGGTCCAGGTTGAGTGGTTTGATGCCGCCCCCACCGGTGGCAACGTGTGGGATCCACGGCAGGATCTCCACCTCATCATGAATTCACCGGCACAACTGGTCACCCTGTTCAACGACTACCGGTCAGACGAAGTCACCGGACCCACGTTTTACCAGTGGACCCAACTGGCTGAAGCCACGGACTTCATTAATCAGACCGGATTACCCACGGAACTGGTGGACGTTTGCCATCACCTGCAACCCAATGACTACGCGCCGCGAGCCTTATTTGGTGCCTATGCCCAGTGGGTCACCGCGCAAATTGAAGCAAAATTACCGGCTAATCTAACCGTCACCAGATATCACACCAACGTAGTCACGGCCATTCCAACGGATCAGCAAACGACACTCAAAACGGCTGACCACCAACATGTCGTCGTGGATCAGGTCGTCCTTAGCACCGGGAACACGCCCAACCAGCTTAGTCGCGATGAAACGTCCCTGCGGGATTACGCGGACCAGCACCAGCTTACCTACGTGGCCCCCACGTTACCCACTACCGCTGACTTTGACGCAATTCAACCCCATGAACCCATCTTAATCTGCGGGCTAGGACTATCGTTTTTTGACTACCTGGCTCGATTAACCAGCAGTCGGGGCGGGCAATTCGTCCGCCAAGCTAATGGTCAGTTGGAATACCAGCCGTCCGGACGAGAACCCAAGATTATCACGAGTTCGCGCCGAGGCGTTCCTTACTATCCCAAACCAATTAACCAAGAACAAATGGGTGAACAACCCCATTTTTACTTTTTGAATGATGAAACGGTCACCCAAAACCTCGTTCAAGGTCAGTTGCCCGGACCAAAATTCATTGAACTCTTACGGGCTGAAATTGAACTTCGGTACTACCAGCTTTTACTAGCGGATCGTTATCCCGACGTTGACCTTCAAGCCTTTACGCAGGGCTTTGTGGCCGCCGCTGACCGAAACCAATTTCTCACTGACTCTCCAATTCAAGCCGACGAACGCCTCAACTGGGAGCAGGTATTAAATCCGGTGGCTGGCACCAAGATTACCACCACCGCTGCTTACCAACAGACGTTGTTACAGTGGATGGACCAAATTATGGTCGATGCTGCCTTGGGATCCAAGCACGCACCGCTGACCGGCGCCCTGTCCCTGGTCATCGAGCTCCGGCCCTTCTTACAGCACCTCGTGGTCACCGGCAAGTTTGCCCCAGATGACTACGTTCACTCCTTTTTGAAACAGTTCAATGCTACCAGTGGTTTTCTGACTGCCGGTCCCCCGCTCATTCGATACCAACAATTAGCGGCGCTCATGCGGGCAGGAATTGTCACCATCTTAGGACCCCAACTTCGCGTAGTTGGCGCCCAGGGGCACTTCATGGCTTTCTCACACTTCTATCCCCAGGAACCGGTCGCCGTCGATGCTGTCTTAGAAGCTCGCGTTCCGGTCACTAATTTGGCCCATTCGGATAGTCCCATCCTACAAAACCTCGCAGAACAAGGCCTAGTGCGCCCCGCCCGTTATCCACTAGCAGACGGAACTACCTACACCAGTGGCGCAATTGACGTACAGTTTACGACCTATCAGGCCATTAAAGCGGACGGTCAGCTAAACTCCACGTTATTTGTCTGGGGTCTCCCATTAAGTGGTAAAGAATGGATGACCACGGCTCTCCCACACCCGTTGGCACATGATCATAACTTCGGCGTGGCCGATCAAATTGCTACAACCTTATTTCCCACAAGCTAACCAAGAAAAAATGCTATACTAATCACAAACTAGCAAGGAGGTTTCTCAATGGCATACATTGACGAAGAATTCAGTCAACTCGCAACCGAAATAATCAAGTACGAAGAAAAACATAACCTGGATGATAACCAAATGGCCGTGGCTTTGCACATGACGGTGGAACGGTACCACGACATTAAAAGCATGTGGTCCCAACCCACTCCCGATGAGCAAAAGTTAATTCAATCCTTTTTAATTCACAATAAGTAAACAAAAAAGTCGATTCAGAATTGAATCGGCTTTTTTGTATTAATGGTTCACGTTCACAATTACCTTGCCGTGCGCGTGCCCACTTTCTAAATAATCATAGGCAGCTTGCGCTTCGCCAAAGTCATAAATCTGGTCAATGATAGGAAGTAGCTTTTCGTTCGCAATCATTTGACTCAAGATTTGCAGTTGGGCGCCGCTGGGATGCATAATCAAGAAATCATAGTGCACGTGATACTTTTTCGCTAGGCGTTGCAACGGCGCACTCGCAGCCGCGAACAACAGGGACTTCGCCATCCCTAAGTGATGCTGCTGCCCAAATTCATAGGTCGGTAACCCGTTGATAGTTACCAGATGGCCCCCCGGCTTTAAAATCTTAAAGCTATCCTTGAGATATTGACCACCTAAAGTATCAAAGACCAGGTCATAGTGAAACAGCACATCGGCAAAATAAGTTTCGTGATAGTTAATCACCTGATCAGCTCCTAACGACCGCACCAAAGCGGTCTGCTGGGGACTAGCTGTGGTGGTAACGTAGGCGCCCAAGGCCTTCGCAATTTGAATCGCCATCGTCCCAATTCCCCCAGCTCCAGCTTGAATGAAAACCTTTTGCCCGGGCTGGATGTGACCAAGTTCCACCAGGGCTTGGTAGCTTGTCAATCCGGTTAATGGGACTCCACTGGCCGATTGAAAGTCTAGCTCCGCGGGAAAACGGGCAGTCTCATTTTTATCAAGCGCAATGTAGTCGGCTAACGTTCCGGTATGTTGGTTATCCGGACGACCATACACCTGATCACCTACCTGAAAATCCTGCACGTTACTGCCGACTTGCGCGATCTCTCCGGCAAACTCATTGCCCATCGTCAATGGTAAGTGGAACGGGAAAATCATTTTCATCTTTCCCGCTTGCACCTTATAATCCACCGGATTTAGCCCCGCATTGTGAATGTATACCAGTACTTCATCCGCACCGATTTCCGGTACGGGAATGCGTTGGTTTTCAGCCGGATCGCCGTAACGGTTAAAGCGGAAAGCTTTCATCTGGGTCGGAATTTTCATAATTAACACTCCTTACATAAACTTCGGGATTAACCAATCCTTGAGCGCCGTTGGTAAGAACTGGGTGCCCCAGACGGTTGGCTTGGCTAGGTACCCAATTAGATACCGAGCACGAGGATGCTTTGATTCTAACGCCTTTTGGACCGTCCGCGCAATTAATTCGGGATGAGAAGCGTGTTTAGAAGCATAGGTGTGATCCATATTGCGTTGCATGGCCCGGGCTTGCGCTTCGTATGCCGTACCCGCTGCTGATTGTTGTAGGTGTTGCATCGCAATCGCTTCCCAGCGACTCTTCACCACGCCAGGTTCAATCAAAATGACCTTAATCCCAAAGCGACGGACTTCCATTCGTAACGAATCGCTCAGCGTTTCTAAGGCATGTTTAGATGCAAAGTACCAGCCGGCCATCGGGCTACTAAATCGCCCCGCCATCGACGAAATGTTGATGATACGGCCAGACTGTTGCTTGCGCATGTACGGCAGAACAAGTCGCGTCAATGCCATCAATCCGAACACGTTTACCTCAAACTGTTGCTTGGCTTCCGCATCGGTTACCGTTTCCTGGGCTCCAAACGACCCGTATCCAGCTGCATTCACGACCGCGTCAATCCGATGTGCCCGTTGGATTAACTGGTGCACAGCTGCCGTCCGGGAGGCCTCATCCGTCACGTCTAGTTGCAGCGGAATCACCCCGACCGTCTTTAACGGTTCCATCCGATCCACGTGGCGCGCTGCTCCAAAGACCTGGTAGCCCGCCGCTGCCAAGTTGTGCGCGATTCGATATCCCATTCCGGAACTAGCACCCGTCACTAAAATTGTTTTCATTGTCATTGCTTCCTTTCTTGCCTTTGCGTATGTTAGGTAACAAGTGTATCATATCTTTGAAAAGACCAACCGGCAAGGGTCAAACTCGGTCTTTTGTTACTTAAGAAACAGATTGAAGAAAGTGGGTATGAACATGAATCAAACTGACCGCCGTGTGCGCAAAACCAAACAGGCGATTCACGCCAGTCTTGAACACCTCTTGCAAAGCACCAGTAGTTTAGAGCAAATTAGCGTCACGCAAATTTGTGACCAGGCTGACATTGGCCGCAAAACGTTTTACAGTCACTACGCCGATAAGTACGCATTAATGGATGATTTTCTAACCGACTATTTAGACGAACTGCGAATTACCTGCACCAACGTCACCGATCCCCATGACGTGGCGAAAAAGACCGCGATTTGGGTCGCTTTCTTCTGGGAGCATCGGCGGTTCTTCCGCCTCTTGTTTGCTGATCAGGGTCCCTACCAATTCCGCCAAAAATTGTTTGACTTTACCTACGAACAGTTTATCGAAAAACTAGAGTTACCCCCGAGTGCCGCGGTTCGTTTCATCTGCCACGGAATTGATGGACTGATTAACGACCTCGTTACCAGCCAAACCGAACCGGATCAGACTGCCCTGGTCCAAGAAATCACCCGGTTATTACAGCTCAATCTGGATTCGTTACAATCGTGAATCAGAAGCTAACGGCCAAAAATGTGTTAGGATAGCCCCGTAAATCGTAATGAATAATTAGCAAAGGAGTCCTCATCGTGGAATATTATCAGTTAGCCAACGGCATGCAACTACCGAAAATCGGCTTTGGAACCTACAAACTAAAGGGCGCTGCCGGTGCTCGTTCCATCACAGCAGCCATTAACAACGGCTACCGTCTGCTTGATAGTGCTTACAACTACGAAAACGAAGGAGCACTCGGCCGAGGCATCCGCGACGCAGACGTCAGTCGCTCCGACTTGCTGGTAACCTCGAAGTTACCAGGACGTTACTATCACTATGACGATGCGATTCAGACCATTCAGGAATCACTCTACCGCAGTCAGTTAGATTATTTCGACCTGTACTTACTGCACTGGCCGAACCCGAAGGATGATCACTACGTGGAAGCTTGGCAAGCTCTGATTGACGCCCAAAGGTTTGGGCTAGTCCGGGCCATCGGAGTCTGCAACTTCCTGCCAGACCATTTAGACCGCTTGAAACGCGAAACTGGAGTATTGCCCCAACTCAACCAAATTGAATTGCATCCGTACTTCAACCAGTTAAAACAGCGTCAGTATGACGATCAACACGGCATTCTTACTGAAGATTGGAGTCCATTGGGACGGGCCAGCACCATGCTCAACGACCCGATCTTGATTGAACTAGCGCGCAAATATAGCAAGGACGTCGTTCAGTTAATCCTGCGGTGGGAAATCCAATTAAACACGCTTCCGATTCCGAAGTCGTCTAGCGACCGGAACCAGCTAAATAACCTGCAAGTGTTTGACTTTTCAATCACCCCGGCAGACATGGACACCATCAACGGCTTAACCAAACTTGATGGTCGCACCCATGACCAGGATCCCGCCACGTATCAAGAATTCTAAGCGAACTAAAAAAGTCAGCTACCTGAATTAACTCAGGCAGCTGACTTTTTTAGTGGTCTCCACGAACACGGCGTTGGGTTAGTTCGGCATCTAAATAGCCAAACGCTAATTCATCAATCTTACCAAGTTCAAGCGTTTTCCGCTTCGTCCGGGTCGGGTCATCTCGATTTAAGTACCGGAACGTGACCTTACCGCCCTCCAATTGGTACGGTATCCCGAGGTAAGCCTTCCCTTTTTCGGTCTTAAAGCGCAAGAAGCGCCGGAAATAGACCGCCTGCCGCACCGTCGTGTAGATTAAGTCCACGGTCCGATCAAAGCTGCGGTCGTCGTTTAAAATCGGCTGCCGGTAGGTCCCTTGGGCGAGGTTTAACGAAACTAAATGATTAATCAAACGAAGGTAGTCACTCTTTAACTGCAACTTCTTGATCTCCTTCAAACGAATTAACTCATAACCCCCAAACTGGCCGTTCATATCAACGACGGCTAAGATGGCAACTTCGGCGTTAACTGCCTTTACCTGACCGATGAAGAAGAGATCTGGATTAACCTTCGGCACTAACAGTAACCGGTGCCCGGTTTCAGCGGCCCGGTGTAAGCTGGCGAAGATCGGTAAGGCCCCCGTTTCCACGACCGGTTCCCGATGCGGCGCTTGCAACTGTGCTCTGGAACGCGACAGTAGCTGTAATTCCTGGCCTAAAAATTCGACCGACCGAATGGCAGTTTTGTTTAAGCGCACGGACTCAATCCGGCTGTTATCAAACTTGTCGAAGCTCAACACCGTCAGTTGTTCATCATCCAGCATTTGGATGAAGCCCTCGAGCATCTGGCCATTTTGCTTAATTAACAACAGTGCCTGACCGTACACGTAAGCATTGCCTAGCACCTGGGTCAATAAATCAACCCGGTCGTTGACCTTCATACTGCTAGCCTGGGTGCCAAACAGGTGTAACTGCTGGGCCGTTTGAATCCGGGCCTCCATCCGCACCAAATCGTCGCTATCAAAGTCGACGTCAAAAATGTCTGGATAGGTCAAATACACTAACCCGTTGGTCAACCCATTTTCGGTGTAGGTGGTTAAAATGGTTCCTTCGTCATCCATCGCAATCACCCGACCGGTATAAAAAATCGAGGAACTATTTTGTAACACGTTGACCAGGGTCTGCTGCTGTTTGGCTAGCCGCAGGGTCTTTTCAATTTCTTCTGTTTGATAATTATCCATCATCTCACCTCGTTGTTACGAAAGCGCGTTGGACATGTACTCCTGTAAAGCATAACCGCTTTTTCCACAGCTTAATCCAACGATTAGTTTAATTCGGGCTTTCGGTCCGTTGAGTTGTTCGCAAAAAACCAGTCCCATGGACTGCAGCTCAATCCCACCCCCGGTGTAGGCATAAATTGGTTGGGCATATCCGCTAAAGCACCGCGAAACTAACACCACTGGAATGCCAGCGTCCAGTAAACTTTGCACCGCTGGCAAAGTGGCCTTCGGGAGATTTCCCGCTCCCATTGCTTCAATCACGACGCCCGTCGGCTGGGCTGCCTGAATTGCTTCAAAGATGGTCCCGGTCATGCCCGCGTAGGCCTTCACCATGTACACGCCGCCTACCACGTGGTTAATTTCAGTATACTCACTGCCAATTAATTGTTGCGCAAAAATCACCTGATCGTGATCAACCGTTCCCAGGGTTCCATAAATTGGGTCCTTAAAAGTATCCACGCTGGTCGTATGAGTCTTGGTCACGTACCGCGCTGAATAAATCCCGGTGTTAAAGACCACCAGGACGCCCTTGTTGCGGGCCGCATCGGAAGCCGCCACCTGAATCGCGCTCTTAAAGTTAAACACCCCGTCGGCCCCAATTTCGTTGGAAGATCGCATCGCTCCCGTTACGACCACGGGAATCGTGTTCGGCAGGGTTAAATCTAGAAAATAAGCCGTTTCTTCCAAGGTATCGGTCCCGTGGGTCACCACGACCCCATCAATCCCGTCGGAAATTGCTTGCTGAATCCGATTTTTAACCTGTAACATCGTGGCCGGTGTCATCTGCGGTGATGGCAAATTCAATAACTCGTCATTTTCCACTTCAATGTCATCCAATCCCAAGCCGGCATTATTGTCGATGGGATTTTTTTCATTTTGGACCACACTGCCCTGATCATCTAGGGACATCGAAATCGTGCCCCCCGTGTGGATGGCTAAAATTTTCTTCATAATTCGAACTCCTATTTACTATCGTCAGTCCCAATCTTATCACATCTACCCCCCAAACTAACAGCGTCTGACCGGGGTTCGAAAGATTAAGAATTAGCAAAACTTAGTTGCTAGTAAGTTTTAACGGTATGTTTAGAACTATTTTTGTTTTATAATGAGGGCTGAGGTGATTTTTAAATGTCGAAAAAGAAACTAGAACGGCAGGAACGAGAAAAAATCGTGACTGACATGAACGAATTTCTGATAACCTACGCCAAGTCGGTTTTGGCCAAGGATAGCAATCTAGCTGCGCAGCTCTACCAGGCTGCCAAAGACGATGTCACTGGTTTAGACGGACTCTTTAACGATGGTGGCTACGGTCGCAAGGAACGCTACGAAAACATCGCGCAGGGATTCATTTGTAACTATTACCACATCGAACCAGAAGACGGTAACGCCGAAAAACAGGACTTAATCAACGAAGCGGTCCGGTATCTTGGTCGCCACCAGGACCAGTTGAATCGCTGGATTAAGGAATAAAGCAAAAGTAACAGCGAGCAATCCACCCCGAGCGGTGGTTGCTTTTTTCTTTGCAAACGGGAGGTAACGGTGCGAAAAATTGGGGTACGAGAACTAGTCGGGTTTATTCTCCGTAGTGGTGATTTAAATAGTTCCTTGAGTAGTTTTAACACGCCCCAGGCCGGTACCCGGATTCACAAACGCCTTCAACACCATCGGGGTAAAACTTACCAAGCAGAAGCTCCCCTGCAAACGGAAGTCGAACTCAACGGGCGACCGGTATTGATTCACGGCCGGGCCGACGGATTAATCATGCAGGATGATCAGGTTGAAATCGAAGAGATCAAAACCTCGGACGTCGAGTGGGATTTCTTACCCGAAAATCAGCTCATCCTATACTGGGGCCAAGTGAAACTCTACGCGGCCTTGTTAATGCGGGAGCAGCCAAATATCGACCAGGTTAGGCTCACGCTGACCTATGTCCAAACTCCCGACGAGGTCCAAACCACGGAACACCAAACAATTACACGAACGGCAGCTTTGGCCTTCTTTGAGCAAGTCATCACTGAATATGAAGACTGGCTTGCCCTACAGGAAAGTTTAGCTCGCGACCGGGTCCAAACGGCAGCTCAGGTGACCTTTCCCTTCCCTACATATCGCAAAGGGCAGCGTGAACTTGCCGCGGTTGTCTATAAATCGGCCGTCCTGGGGAAACATCTTTTATTAGAAGCACCCACCGGAACCGGAAAAACGATCTCGACCCTCTTTCCAGCGGTCAAGGCCTTCGCCACTGACCGGGTCGAGCGGGTCTTTTACTTCACGGCCAAGCAAAGCACGCGCCGGGTCGCGGAAGCGGCCTTGGCGCAACTCCGCGAGCGTGGCTTACGGATTCAAAGCATTACCCTGACGGCGAAGGACCAGATTCAGTTTCCGGAAGAAGTTGACGTCGAACCAGAGAATAATCCCTACTTTCAGGGCTACTACGACCGTTTAAAACCCGCCCTCAAAGCAATCCTCACGGAAGGACGGCACCTCTCAAAGGACCTCATTCAAAGCTACGCCCGGCAGTATACCCTGGATCCGTTTGAATTTTCCTTAGACGTCAGCTTGTTTTGCGATGTCATCATCGGCGACTACAACTACTTGTTTGATCCGGTAGTTCACCTCCAACGCTTCTTTGCGGTGGAAAATCGGGCGAACTTCTTTTTAGTTGACGAGGCGCATAACCTAGTAGACCGGGCTCGGGAAATGTACTCAACCAGCTTAAGCCAAGTGGACTGTGAAGCCCTCCTGAATGACTTACCACGCAACATGGCCAACCGATCCCTGCGAAAACGCCTGCAAGCCATGTCACAGCAGTTTCAGCGGCTCCAGGATGAATTGCCACCGCACCAAACCGAACTGGATTTAGCCGATTCAGACGAATCGTTCACCCAAGCCGTCGGTAAACTCAGCGAGCGAATCCGACAGTGGTTGGCCAAACAGCCGACCGGTCCGAAAGTCGAAGCCGTTCGGCTGTTTTTCTTTGCCTGCTTAACCTACAGCAAGATTAACGAACTCTTTGGGACTAATTTTCGCTTCCGCGTGATACTGCAGGATGGGAAAATCACCGTCCGCCTCTTCTGCATGGATGCCAGTCCGTTCATTAAAGAACAACTCGAACTAGGGCGCGGATCCGTTCTCTTTTCGGCCACGTTATCACCTCTACCATATTATCAACGGGTCTTAGGAAACGAACCGGATGGCTTAAAATATCAGCTGCCATCTCCATTTTCTTCTAATTCCCAAACTATATTGATTGCAACTTACATTAATACAACTTATAATCAAAGAACCAATAGTTTAGCAGCAATTGTCGCCAGTATTCACAACTTAGTCACGAGTAAACGCGGCAACTATTTAGTTTTTGCCCCCTCCAACGCATATCTGGACCAGATTTATCAGGCTTATCGCGACCGATTTCCAGAGCAAGCGGTCCAAAAACAAACTCCAAACATGACTCCGGCTGACCGCGATCAATTTTTAGCGGCCTTTCAACGACCGAAAACGAACCCCGTCCTCGGTTTTGCCCTATTAGGCGGAATCTTTTCGGAAGGCATCGATTTAGTCGGTGACCGGCTGATTGGGACTGCCATCGTTGGCGTCGGGCTACCGGGACTAAACTCCGAAACCGACTTGATTCGTGATTATTTTGACCAGCAAAACGGGCAAGGTTTCGCCTTTGCCTACCAGCTTCCGGGTTTAAATCATGTGTTTCAGGCTGCCGGCCGGGTCATTCGGAGTGTCCAGGATCGAGGAGTGATTTTACTATTAGACCGCCGGTTTACGGAACCGCGTTACCGCCAGTGGTTCCCGGCAGATTGGCGGACCGTCCATCTTGTCCACAATCAGGATGAGTTACGGCAACAACTACAACATTTTTGGCAAACACCGAACGATTTATAAATGTTATTACTTGAAATCTGGTCTAGTAAAAAACTATGATATAATTAAGTTTCGTGGTTTTCCATTTTATTTTTCAGAAAGAGGTGTCATTAAAATGACAGACAAGCGTTATGATCAGGCAATGGAACGTTTAAAGGAGAACAACGTTCGCATTACGCCCCAACGACAAATTATTTTGAAATACATGATTGAAACGGATGACCATCCGTCCGTCGAAACGATTTTCCACATCTTGGAAAAGACGTTCCCGAACCTTAGCATGGCTACGGTTTACAACAACCTCCGTTTATTCAAGAAGTTAAACCTCATCATTGAAATGCCGAGTTCCGATGGTGGTTACCGGTACGACTTCTTTGATCACCCGCACCTGCACGCAACCTGCGACCGGTGCAACAAGATTATCGACATTGATGATCCGGAGTTTGACAAGATTAACGAACACTTCATGGACTTAGCGAAGGAAAAAGGCTTTGATCCAAAGGTTACAAACGTGGAAATTCACGGAATTTGTTCCGAATGTCAAGCTAAAGAAAAAGCAGAACAAAAATAATTAATTTGTCCGTTGCAATTCGCAATGGGCTTTTTTTTACCCCACAATTAGTTTAAAGTATCAGTATAATTGAATTAAATTTAATTGCAGGGGTGAACGTTTTGAATCTTTATTCTTACCAGTACCTGATTAACAATTTCAGTGCTGTCAACTACTTTTACATCGGCTTAATCGTCTTCGTGGCCGCCATCATGGTAATCACCGGTTACTTTTACTACCGGAACCAAAATGACTTCCGCTTCCGAAACCTCTTTATTCTGGTTTCACTTGTGGGCGCCTTGGTGATTGTCCTGCAGGTCAGCCGCTTTAATAACCAACGAAGCAGCGATAGTCAGACCGGACAAACTGTTCAAGTTTTAAAAACACTAGCAAAACAGAAACACGTGCCAATCAACCAGGTCTATTCCAGTAGCAATGTTTTAAGTGATGGAATGACCATTAAACTAGGCAAGCACTTCTACCTAGTCCACATGAACAACGACAAAACCAACTACAGTATTCAAGAAACCAAGTTGGTGAACAAACCCAAGTACGTTGATAAGGGTGAGTTTAAGTTCTGGGGCAACAATAGTAGCAACGGGATTGACTACGGCTCGGTGGCCCTCAAGTTCATCGTCGGATTAATCATGATTGTTCTACAGATTAACCTATCCGGGAAAGGAAACCTAGCCCCATCGAACGCCCTCGACCAGCTCCAAAACTATATTTTGGGGGGAATTATCGGAGGAGTCATCTATAATTCCCAGATTACCGTGCTCCAGTTCGTGGCCATCCTGTTGATCTGGTCAATCATCGTCTTTGCGATTAAGTATCTAACCAGTCAGAGTAATATATTGGATACCATTATCAACGGGTCGCCACAAGTCCTGATTGACAACGGAAAGGTGAACGTCAAGCGGGCCCTCAAGAATGGGATTAACGCCAACGAGTTATCTTTTAAACTCCGAAGTAACGGGGTCAACGATTTCAGTAACGTCAAAAATGCCACACTGGAACAAAACGGCCAGTTAACCATCACTACCTTTGACGATGACGAGTCCCAAAACTATCCGTTGATTACCGACGGTCAGGTCGATTTACCGGCTATGAAACGTTTCAACTTAGCTCCAGAAGACATCGACCAACTACTAAACGAACAACACGTCACCTTAAAACAAGTTTACCTAGGTCAATACCAGGATCATAAGTTAAACCTGGTCTTATACCCCACTAACAGAAGAATTCTATAAGCACCGTCCGAAAAAGCCTTGCGCATTGCTGCGCAAGGCTTTTTAATTTAACCCTTTACTAATCCAGCCAAACGAGTTAAAATATATTTGTTATAAAATTATAAACTTTATAAAGGATTGAAGTATATATGGAAAAGCAAAAGAAAAAATTTTCACTCGCCCAAAAGATTAACGTCCTCCGGGCTAGCGTGATGGGAGCTAACGACGGTATTCTATCCATCGCCGGCATCGTGCTCGGGGTCGCTGGAGCATCAACCAGTAATTGGGCCATCCTGATTTCTGGATTAGCCGGGATGTTGGCCGGAACGGTTTCCATGTCGATGGGAGAATACGTGTCAGTGAACAGTCAAAAAGATTCCGAACGGCAGGCAATTGCCACCGTTAAAATGGCGCTGGACAATGACTATCAGGCCCAGTTCAATTACGTCGAAAATAAATATCGACAAACGGGCATGAATCAAGCCCTCGCGCACAAAGCCACTAGTGAAATGATGAACGACGACGCCCTGACGACCGTGGTTCGGGAACGTTACGCCTTTGACCCGAGTAAGTTTACCAGTCCCTACGCGGCGGCAATTGCTTCCCTGATTTCCTTCCCGCTGGGCTCACTCCTTCCGTTGATTTCCATCTTCGTCGGGCCCGCCAACTGGCACATCATGACGACTTTCGTAGCTGTGATTATCGCCCTTGCCATCACTGGTTACCTCGCCGCAATTTTGAGTAAGGCAAACCGATTTAAAGCCGTACTCCGAAACGTAATCTCGGGAGTCGTGACGATGTCCGTCACCTACCTGATCGGGGCCCTCGTGGGATTAGTGGATTAGAAGGGAGTTTTCAATCATGAAAAAGAAAACCAAACAAAAACAATCAATGGATGAAAAACTCAATAATTTACGGGCCGGGGTGTTAGGTTCCAACGACGGGATTTTAACCGTTGTCGGCGTCTTGTTCTCAGTCGGAGTTGCCACCACCAATCCCTTTACCATCTTCATTGCCGGATTATCCGACCTATTAGCCTGTGCCTTTTCAATGGCTGGAGGTGAATACGCCTCGGTTAGTTCCCAACGGGATACGGAAGTATCGGCTGTAGCGGAAGAAAAACGCCTCTTAGAAACTGATTATGCTGGCGAACGCCAGGATGTGATTGATTATTACCAAGGGCGGGGCATTTCAACCGCTACGGCCACCGAAATTGCTGATGACCTATTGAAAAAGAATCCACTGCAGACCCTAGTTTCTGTCAAATATGACCTAAAAATCGGGCAGTACATGAGTCCCTGGTCCGCGGCCTTTTCTTCCTTAATTTCGGCCGCGGCTGGGGGAACCCTGCCGTTACTGGCCATGACCCTCCTGCCCGGACCAATCAAGTGGGAAGGAACAATTATCGCCGTCATCATTGCCGTGGCTTTAACTGGATTTTTGAGTGCCAAACTCGGAAACGGCTTGGTCAAAATTGCCATCATCCGAAATGTGATTGTCGGAATCTTGACGATGTTCATTCACTACTTCGTCGGAATTATGCTGGATTACTTCATGTAAAGACCATGTAAGCCTTTCCAAAAATCCGAATTTTCTGCTCATTATGAACTAATTTCATCCGTAAAATGCTAATAAAATCCCCCTATCTCGCCGTTTTGAACCGGTCTTTATTTGACAAGCCAAACAAGAACTTGTTATGTTAGATAGAGGGGTTGTTTATTTTTATTTAAATTTTGCCCTAGATACGAAAGGAGAAGTTCTGTGACAGAAAATCGAGAAAAGATCAAAGTGGATCATTTAACCAAAATATTTGGTCCGCACATCAATAAAGCACAAGAGCTTTTATCTGAAGGAAAAAGCAAGGCGGAAATTCTCGCCAAAACCGGCAGTACCGTCGGGGTGGATAACGCTAATTTCACCATTAATGACAATGAAATTTTTGTGATCATGGGACTTTCTGGTTCTGGAAAGTCAACGATGCTCCGGATGTTCAACCGACTCATCGAACCAACGCTCGGTACCATCTACGTTGATGGTGAAAACATCATGCAACTCGACAAAAAGGGCTTGCTGGAACTGCGACGGAAGAAAATGAGTATGGTCTTTCAAGGCTTTGCCCTCTTACCCGACCGGACGGTGTTAGAAAATGCTGCCTTTGGTTTAGAAGTCCAAGGAATTGACAAGGAAGAACGAGAAAAGAAAGCCCACGAATCCCTAGAAATGGTCGGCTTGAAGGGTTACGATAACCAACTGCCCAGCGAACTATCCGGTGGGATGCAGCAACGGGTGGGATTAGCCCGGGCCATCACTAATGATCCTGATATCTTACTCATGGACGAAGCATTCTCTGCTTTGGACCCGTTAAACCGACGCGACATGCAAGACGAACTGATTGACCTGCAACACAAGTTGCACAAGACCATCATCTTCATTAGCCACGATTTAAACGAAGCACTGCGGATTGGGGATCGAATTTTGATGATGCACGACGGGGACGTGGTACAAATCGACACTCCAGAAGACCTGTTAACTCATCCAAAGAACGACTACGTCAAGAAGTTCATTCAAAACGTGGACCGTTCAAAGATTTTAACGGCCGGAAACGTCATGATCCACCCGAACACCATCAACATCGAAAAGGATGGACCAAAACTGGCTCTGCGGCGCATGAAAGAAGATCACATCTCCAGTATCTTTGCTGTGGATGATCAACAACGCTTAGTTGGTCTGGTTGATGCCGATGACGTGATTAAACTGATTGAAAATAATCAACGGGACATGAAGCAGATCGTAAACGCCGGCCTGCCAAAGACTAGTCCTGACACACCGATCGCGGAACTATTCGACAAGATTTCGAAGTCCCCACTGCCATACGCAGTGGTTGATAAGGATGGGCGCCTCGAAGGAATCATCCTCCGGAGTACTATTCTAGAAGCAATGTCTGGCTCTGATACTGATGACGAAGGAGGCGCTGATCATGAGTAGTTTTCTGACAATTTTAAGCGGAATTCCTGCCATTCCCCTCGCCAAGTGGATTAACGCGTTTGTAACTTGGTTAACCGGGTTTGCCGGCTTCTTTAACGCCTTAACCGCAGGAATTGGTGCAATTTTAGATGCCATCCAATGGGTCTTAGACCTCTTTCCGGCATGGCTCTTTATCATTTTAATTTTACTGTTAACCTGGTTTATCCTTAGAAAAACCAAGCACTGGGGCTTCATGATTTTTGAAGCACTAGGACTCGGCTTAATCTGGAACCAAGGTTACTGGCACGAAATGACCCAAACGTTGACGTTGGTGTTAGCAACCAGTTTAATTATCATCGTCATTGGGGTGCCACTGGGAATCTGGATGGCTAAGAGCCACACGGTGAACGTCATCGTGCGTCCCATCCTGTCCTTCATGCAAACCATGCCTGCCTTCGTGTACTTGATCCCAGCTGTGGCCTTATTCGGAATTGGAATGGTACCCGGAGTGGTTGCCTCTGTGATCTTCTCGTTACCACCAATCGTTAGCACGACCTGCCTCGGGATCCAACAAGTTCCCGCTGACCTTGAAGAAGCAGCGGTTTCCTTTGGTTGTACCCCATGGCAAAAACTGTTCAAGGTGGAATTACCATTAGCCCGGACCACCATCATTTCAGGAATTAACCAAGGAATGATGTTAGCCCTCTCCATGGTAGTGATTGCTTCCATGATTGGGACGCTCGGACTTGGTTCACTGGTTTACTTTGCCGTTGGTCGCAACGATGCTGGGGCTGGTTTTGCTGCCGGAATTGCCATCGTTATTCTCGCAATTATCCTGGACCGCTTATCCGAAGGGGTTAGTGGTAGCAACCAATCCCACAACAAATAAGGAAGGGAGCGGTTAGATGAAAAACAAAAAGTTAAAACTCTTCCTCGGCTTCATCGGAGTGAGTTGCTTAACCATCATGCTCTCGGCCTGCAGCGTTACACCGAAGAAGTATGATGCCAACAAACCGGTTGGTCCCCAGGTTCATGAAACCATCACTGGGATCGATGCCGGAGCCGGAATCATGGCTTCGACGCAAAAGGCCATCCCTGCTTACGGTTTAAAGCAACAAAACTGGCAATTACAAACCAGTTCCACCGCTGCGATGTGTAGCCAACTGGAAAAGTCAATTAAGTACAAACAACCCATTGTGGTGACCGCCTGGCAACCGCACTGGATGTTTAAAAAATACCCGATTAAGTTCTTGAAGGATCCCAAGGGAGTCTACGGAAAATCCGAACAGATTAACACGGTGGCTCGTAAGGGCTTCCAAAAGGATAACCCAGGTGCCTATAAGTTCTTCCAACAGTTCAAATGGAATTCCAACATGATGGGTGACGTCATGTACGCCAACTTTAAGGGTGCGGATCCACAAAAGACCGCCAAGAAGTTCATTAAGGACCATCCGAAGGAAGTCGCTAAATGGACTGAAGGCGTGCCAGATGGACACGGTAAACAAGTTCGAATGACGTACGTTACTTGGGATGACGCGATTGCCTCAACCAACGTAACGGCCCAAATCCTGCGCGATAAGGGTTACAAGGTCACCATCTCCGCGATGGAAGCTCAACCAGAATGGGCTTCGATTGCGCGAGGTTCGGCAGACGTCACGACGGCGGCTTGGCTTCCCGTTACTTCTGGTCCGTTATACCAGAAGTTCAAGAACCAGGTTGAAGTCGTGGGAGTTAACTGTCCCGGTGCCAAGGTCGGCTTAGCCGTTCCGAAGTACATGAAGAACATTAACTCGATCGAAGACTTGAAAAAGTAAATAAATCCGAAAAACGGTGGTTAAGTTGTCCTTAACCGCCGTTTTTTGATAAGATAGCCCATAACCTACCTAAAGAAAGAAGGACTTTTTATGGCACAAGCTGATTTTCCCGTTAACCAAGCGGAAATCAAAGACGATCTCTACGCGGCCGTGAACGGCGCCTGGGTCAAACAGGCGACCATTCCGGGGGACCACTCCTCCGTGGGTGGTTTCATGGACCTCGTCGATGGCATTGAAAAAACCTTAATGCACGATTCCGCTGCATTAGCGGAAGGAAACTTGCCAGCGAACACCCCCGAACTCCAGGAATACGTGAAGTTTTATCAATTAGCAATGGACTTCAAGCGCCGGGACCAGGATGGAGCTACACCCTTACAACTTCGCCTAGATCAAATTGAAAAGCTCACGGACTACGCGGACCTGAACAACCGTCTAGCCGACTGGATTTTAAATGGGTTCCCCGCTCCGTTAGACTTTGACATTGACGCGGACATGAAAAACGCGCAGGTCAACGCCCTCTTTGCCGGCAGTCCCAGTCTCTTTTTACCGGACAAAACCTACTACGAAGACGATAACCCGGCCTACGACCAGTTAATGCCAATCTTCACCAAGATGAGTGAACAGCTCTTAACGCTGGCTGGCTACTCAGCTAACCAAGCGCAAAAACTGGTCGCGGACGCGAAGGACTTTGACGCCCAAATCGCGCCCCACGTAAAATCGGCCGAAGAAGCCGCGGACATTAGCAAGACCTACAATCCCTACACCACGGATGAATTAGCCGCTTCAACGAACGCGCTGGACCTCAAACAAGCGGTCAAAGGTCTGGTCGGAGCCGTTCCAGAAAAAATCATCGTGACGGAACCCGAATTCTTTAAGCATCTGAACGACCTGCTGACCCCGGATAACTTTGCGAAGTTCAAGGCCTGGATGCTGGTTAAAACGGTGAACGGCCTCGCCGGCTCCCTCTCGGAAGAATTCCGTCAGGTCGGTGGTCAATTTAGCCGGGCCCTCTCGGGAAAGAAGGAAGCCGCTAAACCCGAAAAAGCCGCCTTTTACTTGGCCTCTGGGACCTTTAAACACGTCGTGGGTGACTACTATGGGAAGAAGTACTTTGGTCCCAAGGCGAAGGCTGACGTCCACCATATGGTCGAAAAGATGATTGAGATCTACGAACAACGCCTCGCAAACAACGAGTGGTTGGGTGACGATACCAAGCAGATGGCCATCAAGAAGCTCAAGAGTTTAGGAATTCAAGTGGGTTACCCCGAACAACTCGATCCGATTTACCAACAGTTCCACGTTGACGAAGCAGCCGGCTTATTACCGAACCTGCTCCACTTTGACTACTTAGAAACCAAAGAAACCTTCTCCAAGTGGAACCAACCGGTCGAACGGGAAAAGTGGGAAATGAGCGCCAACACCGTGAACGCCTACTACCACCCGTTCAAAAACATCATCGTCTTCCCCGCTGCCATTCTGCAGGCGCCATTCTATAGCCTGGATCAATCGGCAAGTGCTAACTACGGGGGGATTGGATCCGTCATCGCACACGAAATCTCGCACGCTTTTGATAACAACGGTTCCCTCTTTGATGAATTTGGAAACATGAATAACTGGTGGACGAAAGCCGACCACGAACACTTTGAAGAATTGGCCCAACAGATGATTGCTGAATTCGACGGTCTTCCGTACGCCGGTGGGAAAGTAAACGGGAAGCTGACCGTTTCTGAAAACATCGCCGATGCCGGTGGCTTAAGCTGTGCGGAAGCCGCTACGAAGGAAGAAGCAGACGCCGATCTCTACGAGTTCTTTACGAACTGGGCGCGGATCTGGCGGATGAAAGCAACGCCTGAGTACCAAAACCTGCTCCTCACGGTCGACGTGCACGCTCCTGGTCCATTACGAGCTACGGTCCAAGTCAAGAACCTTGATGACTTCTACATGACCTTTAACGTGCAACCTGGTGACGGGATGTACCTCGAACCAGCCAAACGAGTCCAAATTTGGTAAACAAAAAGCTCTGACAGCAATTGTCAGAGCTTTTTTAGTTACTATTCGTTAAATAAGAAGCGGTTGATGATTCGTTCTGAAATCTGATTATCAATAATCTGACTGTGTTCCGCCATGGGACCAGTGAGCCGCAGGGATTCGTAGTTTTTAGACGGAACTAGGTTCTTCAACGCTGTGGCTGATGAAGCCGGCACGAGTCCGTCAGAATTACTTTTATTGTCAACTACCCCGTAGATGTTTAATACCTGCGTGTGCGGGTCTAACTTCTTCGACAACCGTTTTAATTCAGCATAGCTTGGATGCCGGTCGTTAATGGCTTGTTGCCGGTCCAAGATTTGTTGCCGCTGCATCATTTCCGGGGTTGGTTGCACCGGATGCTGCGGGTCATTAGGACGCTGGTTATTATTCCGCACCCCGTTTTGCCGGTTTACGGGAGTCTGGTTTTGATTCCCAGCCTGTCCCTGCTTCAGTGGTGGAACGTTGAGTTTCACCCCTTGGTACGGACCGGCAACTGAGATGAAGTGTTGCAACCGCATCCCGTTTTTAGCAGCGCCATAACGAGTGGCGTTGGTAAAGACCGTTAAACTCCCGGACCCAAATCCAATTGCATCGTACTGTTCGTAATCATACTTGTGGTTTAAATGCCGGAGAATCTTGTTTAATGACTTGGCCTGTTCGTGCGTGGTTTTCGTCCGGTCGCTGAAGTTGACTTCGATAATCGGCTGTTTAGCCTTCACGTTCCCGTTTTTATTGTACTGAATGTCTCCGTTGGCCAACACATCAATGTGCATGGCGACGGAGCCACCGGAACGACTGGCCGTTGTTACCAGGTGTTGGGCAGCAGCAGACGTCCGGTTCTGGTCAGAAACAAAGATAATCGGGGACTGCATCGGTTTGTGCATCTTACCCCCCGTGCTTTGCCCGTTATTATAGTTCATGTAAAAGAAGCCAAAGACGGCTGCCGAAACTCCAATAATCAGGACAATCAGGTCCCATTTATTAAATCGTTTTTTATTCAAAAAATCACCTTTTTATTTTAATTCTACTGGAAACATTACTTCCTATGATACCATAGCAAACCGGATTCCTGCCACGTTCACCGGCAGGCAATTGTAATTTAGGACAATTAGGTATTTAATAGCAAGGGAACTAATTTAAGGAGGCACATTCATGGAAATTATCATTGGATTTTTAGGCTTTGTCGGAGATTGGCTGCTGTTTATCTTTCCGATGTATCAAGGACGGATGGAGCTAATGGAGTCCAATTCATTATTTGCTAAATATCAAGTTAAGGGTCACAAACCCAAACCCATCAGCTTACTAGAATGGATCATTCCCCCACTAATCTTTCACCGCTTAAAAAAGACAGCGGGGCGGGCTCAGATCAAGGACCTCGTCAACAACAAGGAGGACTTTAAGAGCTTCTACAGTTTCTACAATAAAGGGCTGGCCTGGTACTTCGTCGCCTACGCCGGCTTTTTAAACGGGGTTTGTTCTACTTACGAATTACTTAACGAAAAAATGGAACTGGGAACCATCGGCATCATCTTACTGATTATCATCAGCCTCATCATCTTCTTTGCCGGGCAGTACTACGTCAGCTACCTGACCAGCTGGAAGCGCGAAAAACGGTTTATCAAAGGACTCTTCCCGGTGATTAAAAACACGCTGAAGCAGAAGCATCAATAGCCTGGGGTGCCGTTTCTACGGAATTAGTGCTATGATTAAATGTAGTGACCTTTGTCACAATCGAATGAGCACCAAAGGAGAAACTAACATTGATTACCTTAAAATCAGATCGTGAAATCAAAAAAATGGCCGAATCCGGCGCTGTTTTAGCTGGCGTACATAAGGGCCTGCAAAAGTTAATTAAACCCGGGCTAGACACCTGGGAAATCGAAGAATTCGCCGATAAGTACATCACGGAACATGGCGCTACGCCGTCCGAAAAAGGCTTTGATGGCTACAAGTTTGGGACTTGTATCTCCATCAACGACGAAGTGGCTCACGGGATTCCCCGTAAGGGCTTGAAGTTGAAATCCGGAGACATCGTCAAGGTCGACATGTGTGTGAACAAGGACGGCTTTGAAAGTGACTCCTGCTGGACCTATGCGGTCGGTAAGATTAGTCCAGAAGCGCAAAAACTGATGGACGTGACCAAGGAAGCCCTTTACAAGGGAATTGCCCAAGCCCAGGTCGGCAATCGGCTCGGTGACATTGGTTACGCCATCCAACACTACGTGGAAGACGAAAACCATATGGGCGACGTCCGCGAACTGATTGGGCACGGAATCCAACCCACGATTCACGAAGAACCAGCCGTTCCCGCTTACGGGGAAAAAGGCCGTGGCTTACGCCTCCGTCCCGGTATGACGATTACCATCGAACCGATGGTAACACTCGGAACCTGGAAGATTAAGGATCGCTTCGACGCCAAGGACGACTGGACCTACTACGTTACCGAAGACGGTTCCCTCTCCGCTCAATACGAACATACCCTGGCAATTACGGAAGGTGGACCGAAAATTCTGACGTCGCAAGATCCGGAGGAAGATGCGAAGTATTTGAAGGATTAAATAGTTAAACTTAAGCAAGATCAGCTACTAATGTCGCTGGTCTTTTTTATTTGCTTCTTTTTACTAACGATGTGTTAAAGCATTAGTTTTGTTATAATTAAAAGTTAACATTAACTAATCAATAGAGAAGGAGTCAAATAAATGGCCTTAAGCGCAAAAAAAGAAGCCCTCGTGTGGAAAACTTTAAATGAAACACGAGGAAAAATTGAACCATCCGAATACAAAAACTACATCTTCGGAATCATGTTCTACAAATACCTCTCTGATAAAGCTCAGAATTGGGTCCAATCCATTTCTCAAGGAACTAGTTGGGCTGAAATCTGGCAACAAGATCAACAACAAGCAGCTGCATATATGCAAGACAATCTCGGTTATGTGATTCAACCCGGAGATTTATTTTCTGACTGGCAAAAAGCTATTAACACAGATAAATTTAACGTCATGATGATGTCTGATGCCATGGCTCACTTCAACCAAGGGATTGCTCCCAAAGCCAAGACGGCCTTTGCTGGAATCTTTGATGATATGGATTTAACTTCCACCCGACTTGGAAACAACACGCAAGCTCGGACTGCCACCATTACCGACATGATTAACTTGATGAGCGAAATCGAGTTAGACGAAGATTCCGACGTGCTCGGTGATCTGTATGAATATCTAATCGGAATGTTTGCGGCGAACTCTGGTGCTAAAGCCGGTGAATTCTACACGCCCCACCAAGTGTCTGAAATCATGGCCCAAATTTTAACCTCGGGGCGTGAAGACGTTGAAAATTACAGCCTATACGATCCAGCAATGGGATCTGGTTCCCTGCTTTTAACAACTGCAAACTACATGCACAATGCCGGAAAACAAGGCGCCATTAAATACTATGGTCAAGAATTAATCACCACCACCTATAACTTGGCCCGCATGAACCTAATGATGCATGGAGTGGAATACAACGACATTCATCTACGCAATGCTGATACTTTAAATAGCGATTGGCCAGATGGTGTGGTCGATGGTGTGGATGCTCCCCGAATGTTTGACGCGGTAATGGCTAATCCACCCTACTCACTCCGATGGGATAACCAAGATCGGGAAAACGATCCACGTTTTAAAATGGGTGTGGCCCCAAAATCAAAAGCTGATTATGCTTTCCTTCTGCACTGCCTGTATCATTTGAAACAAGATGGACGAATGGCAATCGTGTTACCGCACGGAGTCCTTTTCCGGGGTGCTGCTGAAGGGAAAATACGGAAAAACCTGTTAAAGAATCATAATATTTCAGCAGTAATTGGCTTACCAGAAAAAATCTTTACCAATACGGGGATTCCAACCGTTATTTTAATTCTCGAGAAAAATCGGGAAAATGATGACGTACTCTTTATTGATGCATCCAAGGGATTTGAAAAGGCCAAAAACAGCAATAAGTTACGTAAACAAGATATCGATAAAATCATCAATACTTATTTAGATCATAAAGACGTCGATAAGTATGCCCACGTGGCTTCGATGGATGAAATTGTAGAAAATGACTATAACCTCAACATCCCCCGCTACGTAGATACCTTTGAAGAAGAACCACCGGTTGATGTGCAAAAGCTCGTTGATGACATGCACGAACTAGACCAACAAGAAGAAGAACTAACTAGTGAAATCAAAACGATGATGGATGACCTAGTTGGCACCACTCCAGAAGCACAAAAGACACTGGAATTACTGAAGAAGGTGTTGAAATAATGGCGGAAAAGGCGGAGAAAAAGTTTCCAGAGATCCGATTTAAAGGCTTTTCTGATGATTGGGAAAAGCGAAAATTAAAGGATGTTATTAAATATGAACAACCAGCAAAATATATTGTTAAAAGTACTAATTATGATGATCAATATAAAATACCAGTATTAACAGCTGGAAAAAGCTTTATTTTGGGTTACTCAAATGAAAATTTTGGAATTAAACAAGCTAGTCCAGATGATCCTGTAATAATATTTGATGACTTTACAACAGGTTCATATTTAATCGAATTTCCATTTAAAATAAAGAGTTCAGCAATGAAATTGTTAACTTTAAAATCACAAAATGATAATTTACACTTTTTATATTATATAATACAAAATATTAACTATATGCCACATGATCATAGCAGACAGTGGATTTCAAAATTTGAAAAATTCATCATTAAGAGCTCCTAAATTGAAAGAGCAAGATAAAATAGGAACACTTTTAAAAAAAATTGATGAACCTACTTGCTGTCAATCAGCATAAATTAGAACAGATAAAATTGCTGAAAAAGGCGTTACTACAGCAATTATTCCCTCAAAAAGATGAAATAAATCCTCAAATTAGATTTACTGATTTTCACGATGATTGGGAACCCCGTAAAATAGATTCAATTTTTAAAATAACTAGAGGACAAGTATTGTCTTCCAAAAAAATAAAATTAAAAAAAGATTTTACTTATAAGTATCCGGTTTATTCATCTCAAACAAAAAATGATGGGTTAATGGGATATTACAATGAATATTTATTTAAAAATGGAATAACATGGACAACAGATGGTGCTAATGCTGGAACTGTAAAATATAGACATGGAAAATTTTATAGTACTAATGTTAATGGTGTTTTATTAGAAAAATATTTAATCCCAAATAAAATGATTTCAGAATCATTAAATTTAATTGCTTATAAATTTGTTTCTAAGGTCGGTAATCCTAAACTTATGAACAATACAATGGCTAATATCAGAATAGATATTACGTTAAATTTAGAAGAACAAGAAAAAATCAGTAATATTTTTAATAAAATAGATGCAAGCATAAAGATAAATAAGAAAAAGATAAATAAAATTCAAAACTTTAAAAAATCACTTCTCCAAAATATGTTTATATAAAAGAAACCACCAAAATTCGTAAAAATTTTGGTGGTTTTTAACTAAACTAATTTTGACATCTGATACATAATTTTTTCACTATCTTTAGCTTCTAACTCGCGAATAACATGGATATAAGTTTCTTGGGTAGTGGTCATACTTGAATGCCCTAATCTTTGGGCTACTGTCGCAATTGAAACATCTCCAAATAACAGAAGTGAAGCATGAGTATGACGTAACCCGTGAACAGTAATCACTGGTATTTTTGCTTTTACGCATAATGTTTTTAAATAGTGATTTACCGTAGAATTGAATATTCGTTTTTCAGTAACAAAAATAGGCTTATCTTTTGGTAAATCTTTAATCAGTTGTGATAATTGCATTGCTAATTGCCAATCAATTCGAATACTACGTACTGATGATTCATTTTTGGTCTTTTGAAAACTACCATGAAATGATTTATAGTCCCATGTTTTATTAACTCGAAGCATCTGACTTTGAAAGTCGAAATCGTTGGGAGTTACCGCTAAAGCTTCAGAAAACCGAAGGCCAGTTTTAAGGACTAACATTAAAAACCAATCCCAATTAATTTCATTGCCTAAATCTAATCGATGAATTAATTTTTGCAGTTCTGCCTCATTTAAAAATTTAATTTTCTTTTTCCGTGGAGTTTTTCCCTTAATTACAGCATTTCTAGTTGGATTAATTGGTATCAACCCTTCATCAACTGCATCTAGGATCGAACTTTTAATCTGGTGATGAAAATCTAATGTTGTTTGATGTTCGTGAAAAACGAATATTCAATTCTACGGTAAATCACTATTTAAAAACATTATGCGTAAAAGCAAAAATACCAGTGATTACTGTTCACGGGTTACGTCATACTCATGCTTCACTTCTGTTATTTGGAGATGTTTCAATTGCGACAGTAGCCCAAAGATTAGGGCATTCAAGTATGACCACTACCCAAGAAACTTATATCCATGTTATTCGCGAGTTAGAAGCTAAAGATAGTGAAAAAATTATGTATCAGATGTCAAAATTAGTTTAGTTAAAAACCACCAAAATTTTTACGAATTTTGGTGGTTTCTTTTATATAAACATATTTTGGAGAAGTGATTTTTTAAAGTTTTGAATTTTATTTATCTTTTTCTTATTTATCTTTATGCTTGCATCTATTTTATTAAAAATATTACTGATTTTTTCTTGTTCTTCTAAATTTAACGTAATATCTATTCTGATATTAGCCATTGTATTGTTCATAAGTTTAGGATTACCGACCTTAGAAACAAATTTATAAGCAATTAAATTTAATGATTCTGAAATCATTTTATTTGGGATTAAATATTTTTCTAATAAAACACCATTAACATTAGTACTATAAAATTTTCCATGTCTATATTTTACAGTTCCAGCATTAGCACCATCTGTTGTCCATGTTATTCCATTTTTAAATAAATATTCATTGTAATATCCCATTAACCCATCATTTTTTGTTTGAGATGAATAAACCGGATACTTATAAGTAAAATCTTTTTTTAATTTTATTTTTTTGGAAGACAATACTTGTCCTCTAGTTATTTTAAAAATTGAATCTATTTTACGGGGTTCCCAATCATCGTGAAAATCAGTAAATCTAATTTGAGGATTTATTTCATCTTTTTGAGGGAATAATTGCTGTAGTAACGCCTTTTTCAGCAATTTTATCTGTTCTAATTTATGCTGATTGACAGTAAGTAGATCATCAATTTTTTTGAATAATAAACCAATTTCTTCTTGTTCTATTTCTGTGGACCATAAATAATAAATTTGGATGTGAAATCTTTTATTACATGTGGGATGTTAGGAGTCCTATACTGTTCATATATTTTCATCTGATTCCTTATTAAGGATTGAAACAAGAAATCACCACTATATTTTGGTTTATATGCCTTTAGCGTCGTACCCAATGATCCTTTGAACCCATGATATACTTTTCCTGCTTGTGATCCATCCCATAATATTAAAACATCTTCTTCATTGACGTCAGGAAAACTTGATACCTTTTGGGGAAGTCCTCCGTTTAAGTAATCCGTATTTAAATAATTCGAATGATTACCTTTCATTTCAGCTTTAGTTTTTCCTTTAAATTGCTTTTTTATTAAATCACCCAACTTACGCTTTTCCCAAGCATTGGAAGTGAAAATAATTATGCTAAAATTAGAAGTAGATCAAATACTAATCCCACAATTCTAAAAGGAATATTTACATGGCGGAAGATCAATTCGAAAAAGCAGTAATCAAAAAATTGGAAGATGAAGGATGGACCTATCGTCCCGAGTTTTCCAACAAACCAGACGATATCTTATATCAGCACTGGCGCGATATCTTAAATCGCAACAATCGAGCTAAACTAGATGGTAATCCCCTTTCTGATGAAGAATTTAATCAGTTAAAGTTAGAGCTTGAGAAAAATAAAACGCCTTGTGATGCTCAGCTTGTCATTGCGGGAGCCGGTGGAATTGGAACCCTACCTTTAACTCGAGACGACGGCTCTCACATCGAAATGGAAATTTTCTATGGTGATGAAGTTGCCGGCGGCCGATCTGAATATGAAGTCGTTAATCAGATCACGTTTAAACATCTAGCCAACACGTTAAGCAGAGAACGACGCATTGACGTCTTATTATTAATCAACGGTCTCCCCGTAGCGCACATCGAAGAAAAAGACGAATCGCTGCAAAATCAATGGAATGCCTTTGAACAGTTAAAAAAATACGATGACGATGGTATGTATACGGGCTTGATGAGTTTTGTTCAGGTTCAATTCATCCTTTCCCAACATTCCGCTCACTACTTTGCACGTCCAAAAAGCCCTTCTGACTACAACCAAGACTTTGTCTTCGGATGGCGTGATAATAACGGAAAAGACGTAACTGACACCATGGAATTCATCCATCAAGTAATGGGAATCCCAGCTTTACATCGGTTAGTCACAGTTAACATGATCCCAGATGCCGAAAACGGAAACTTAATGGTCATGCGTTCTTACCAAATTCAAGCAACCCGAGCCATTTTGGAACGTATGAAAAAGATGGATAACGATCAATTCATTGAACGTGAAGGTGGTTACGTTTGGCATACCACTGGTTCTGGAAAAACCGTTACTTCGTTTAAAGTTGCCCAGCTTCTGGCTTCGATGCCTAAGGTCCGCAACGTCCTTTTCATCGTTGATCGGGTTGATCTAGTGGATCAAACGCTCAATAACTTTAGAAGTTTTGCCTACCAACAATTCAAAAACCACATTAAAAAAGTTAAAGGGCACGAATTAAAGCGGGCCCTTCGTTTGAAAAATAATGGTTCACATATTTATCTAATCACAGTTCAGGGTTTGCACCGTGCTGTTAAAAGTGATTTAAAATCAGCTGAACGAATGGTAATCCTCATGGACGAAGCCCATCGTTCTGCCAGTGGTGACGCCGTAAAAGAAATTAAGGCCGCTCTTCCGAATACTACCTGGTTTGGATTCACTGGTACCCCTAACTTCTACAGTGATGAAATCCATGACATTAAAACTAGCCGTGATGTTTCCACTCATGATATCTTTGGCCCTCGTTTACACCAATACACCATTAAAGACGCTATCGGTGATGGAAACGTGCTGGGCTTCGACGTAACCTACTATGAAACTGACATTGAAAAGCAAGAACATCCCGATTACAGCGATGCTGAACTAGAAAAAGCCGCTTACACTAGCACTGCTTATCGTGAGGCCGTGGTTCAAGACATTGTTGCTCACTGGCACGAAAATGCCGATGGTCCCCTAGAAGCTGGTCAACGACAACCCAACCAATTTCATGCAATGCTCGCTGTTTCCGGAAAACAAGCGGTGGTGGCATATTACCACCTGTTCCAAAAACTAGCTCCGGAACTACGAATGGCGATGACCTTCTCTCGTGATGAAACCAATGGCAGTGGTTCTTCTGACTTACAAGCCGAATTAAAACAAGCAATGAAAAACTATCAGAAAACCTTTGATACCCAAGATTTCCTAGAAAGTAAGCATCCAGAACAGGATTATGTTAGTGATATTACGCGTCGGCTCGCTCACAAAAAACCTTATGATCGTAAAGCTGATGAAGATCGTTTAGATCTAGTCATTGTTTCTGATCAATTACTTACCGGATTTGATTCCAAATATGTAAACGTGATTTATATGGATAAGATTTTGAAAGAGGGTCTATTAATCCAAGCCATGTCGCGGACCAACCGGGTCATTAACAAGAATGCTAAACCATACGGAAAAGTCAGATTTTACCGTCGTGGTGCTGATATGGAAGACCACGTTAAAAATGCGCTCGTAATTTACACGCTGGGTGGTAACGATACGATTGCGGACGCAGAAAAACACACTTCTACTAAAGATGACCAAGCTTTACTTAATGATGATATTTTGGCAAGTAAATATTCGCAGCAGATCGAAAAAATAAATCCGAAACTAGAACGACTAGAAGAAATTGCTGGATCAGATTTTTCCCAAATTCCAAGATCAGCCAAGGAACAAAAAGAATTCTCGCAATTAGCTGCTGAAGTAAATGGACCAGTACAGCAATTAATGCAACAAGGCTATCAGCTAGGAACCCCAGCTGAAGTTTATAATGAAGATGGCGTAAAAACAGGCAAATCAGTTAGTCTAAAGTTAAATTCAGATAATGACTTTAGTGCTCTCCAAGCTCGTTGGAATGACGTCAACGAGAAATTAGCACCCGAAGATCGAATTGATTTGACTAACTTAAAATTACGTTTGCAACAACAAAGTCAAGAAATCATTGACTATGATCGGTTAGTTGATCTTTTAAATGCCTACATGGATGATCAAACAGAAGCTAATCGGAAGGCCGTTGAAAATCACATCACACCGTTAGACGAACAGAGTCAAACTGAAATTAGCGCCATTATGGATAAGATTGATGATGGTGATTACCAAGAACATTTTGACACAGAGAGCTTGAAGCAAGCTAGAAAGGCAATTCGGGGTGAACTTCAGGAACTACGAATTAGACGCTGGGCAGATGATCAAGGTTACAGCGGTAATCAAATCATGAAATTGTTTGCGGTTTACCGGCCTAGCACTGATTTGAACGACAATCCAGAATTTCATCAACTTATTAAACAAGTTGAAAATGAAGAAAAACTCGGTTTCTTTGATCGGGCTCAGTTTGAACAAGCTGTCCAAGATTTCTTTGCTAGTTTACATTAATCAAATCATTTTCAACAAAATACGTAAAAGTCCCACGAAAAATTAATTTCGTGGGACTTTTTACTATTAAATTTCAACTTCTTTAATTTTAATTCTGTTTTCTAAATTTAATTTATGCAACAAATTTTTACCCTTAGCATTGCCCATTGATTCACCATATTCATTAATTAGATTCCAAATATTATTAATATCCTGGTTAACAATTTGTGATTCTCTTTCTGGAGCATAAACAGAATAATAAAAAACCAGATTTAACTTGGAGTCATATAAATTATAATAATCAAAAATTGATTGAAAATAAGAATAGTCAGCATGGGATAAAGAATGCCCATAAAAATAAATTGTATCAATGTTTTCTGGATTTGGTAAAATGTCTTTGTGATTTTCGGTATTGGACATAATTCGATAAGTTTTTGTAAATTCATTAAAATTCAAATCATTAACATTATCATTACTTGCTTTTTTAATGGCAGATGTATCTACGCCAATGATTGGATTATCGGTATTACCATGAATATTACTAACTGTTTTAGTATTATAATCTTTGTATTTAAAAGGATTAGTGTAGTTAAAATTTAAAACATTAAAATCATTTACAATATTAAATTTATTAATTAACTTATTAGATTCAGATACATAATATTCTTTTTTAGAATTTATCTGATCTTCAATATACGTTCCTAAATTATGTTCAAATTTATTAAGTTCACCCATTAAAAAATTAATAAAATAATTGGCAGAATTTTCTTTAATTTTATAACCACATATGTTGATTAACAAATACACATATATCAAAACGCTCTTATTTGAACCAATTTTTTTCTCTATGTCATCTTCACTATAATTAGTAATAGCATCTTTAATAATACAGATCGTATTAAACAGATCAACGAAAAAACCGGTAGTAATTAATGTACTTAGTTCTTTTTCTACATCAGCCCAATTTCTACTTTCTTTATTGTTAAACTTTAAAAATATAAAATACATTTTGAAAAAAGATTTATCAAAATTCTTTAGATTATCATAAAAGGAATCAAAATAATTTGTAGTCGTTTTACCATATAATTCTATCGAAATATGATTTCTTATCTGTCCAATAAAATAATTCTTATTATTTTTATCAGTACTAACTACTCCTAAATCAATATCATTAAATTGTTTTAAATCACTAAATGTCTTGTCTATATCATCAATTTCCTTACGAGCTGTTTCTAAAACTTTATTTAAGTAACTAGCAAAACTAGTTTTCAAACCACACTGTAAATCAAAACCATTTCCAATAACTAATAAATATATTTTATCGTTAACCAAGTAATTAAATCCTTTCTTTATTATTCCATTAAGTTTATTACAATTAAATAGTTATATTTTAACATTAAAAAGCCCACGAAATTAATTTCGTAGGCTTCTTATTCATTTTAAACTATGCTACTTGTTTAACATCTCCAAAAATCGGATACTTACTATTTTCTGCATATCTCGCCGCAACCGGAGTGGCATAAAGATTAATGCCATCATTCTTAAACATATCTAAATCAGAAATCCGTTTCATCAAATCCTGGACCTTATCCGCTTCCAAATTTTGATTCGCATAGTTTAGTTGTAACGTCCGGACCTTGTGTTGTTCTGTCTTAAATACTAATTCTAAAATTTTCATGTATTTTCCTCCTGTTATTCAGCGATTACATTAGTGTCGTTCAATACTACCTTTTCCACCGTGTCACCAGTTAGTTCCGCTAAAATGCTACCGAATTCTGTCACTTGGTCAGTAGTCAGATCAAGAGTTAAATTCGAAAACCCTCGACGTAATCCCTTTTCATGTCCTACTCCTACCATCGTGTACGTTGCGGTCGTTTTTAACCAACTTTTTTTCCATTCTACTCTGTGTTTTTAATTTAGTGATAAGTGATTGGCCAACCCTTACATCTATTAGTAACGTTTTAGCTCGTAACTGTATTCCCTAGAATTGAAGTTAATTTTTGCTGGATACGTTTCCGCCATTGATATAGCGTTTTCCGCGATACTTATAGTTCAGATGCAACCACAGGCATCGTTTTCCATTCTATGTATAACAGGTGCATTAAACGTTGTTCTTGACCCGTTAGATGACTTAAAACTAGTTCTAGGCAAATTTTAGTCTCCTCATCATCCGAGGACTGGTCGTTAAATTAAAGGCTGCTCAGAAGGTCCTCTAACCCCTCTACGATTTTCGTGGTGTCACGTTGTTGTTTGCGTAACACATCCAACAATTTCCATTTGACCGACTGATAAATGTAACCCAACATCTGCTTTTGATTACTCCGTTCGTGCAGATATTTTTCATACGCACTAACAAATGCCAACCGACCTTCTTGAACTAAATCATGATAGTAAGTGTGAAAAGGCCGAACATTCAACCGCTTCAGCACTCCATATATGACGACCTCATGATCACCCTCCAGCAAAAAGTCAAATCCTTGTTGCGTGGTTGTAGTTTCCAAATAATTCTCTCCTCATTTTTATAGTAATAATAATTACGAATTAAAGAATAAAATTAATACAATTAAATAAATATCATTTAGCATCTGCTATAATTATTAAATAACTCCCCAATTAGTTAATTAGAGAACAGAAATGAAGGAAAATTATGGTATTAAGCGAAAATAAAAAATCCCTCGTATGGAAAACGTTAAATGAAACACGTGGGAAAATCGAACCATCCGAATACAAAAACTACATTTTTGTAATTACGTTCTATAAATATCTCTCTGATAAAGCTCAAAATTGGGTCCAATCCATTTATCAAGGAACCAGCTGGGCTGAAATTTGGCAAAAGGATAAACAACAAGTAGCCAAATATATGCAAGACAACCTTGGTTATGTAATTCAACCGGGTGATTTATTTTCTGACTGGTAACAGGCCATTAATACGGATAACTTTAACGTCATGATGATGTCAGATGCTTTAACTCGTTTCAATCAAGGAATTGCTCCCAAAGCTAAAACAGTCTTCGCTGGCATTTTTGCTGACATGGATTTAACTTCAACTCGCCTCGGAAATAATCCCCAAGCCAGGACGGCCACCATCACCAACATGATTAACCTAATGGGTTCAATTGAACTGGAAGAAGACTCTGACGTACTCGGTGATCTGTACGGATATCTGATTGGAATGTTTGCCGCTAATTCCGGAGAAAAAGCCGGAGAATTCTACACTCCCCGTGAGGTTTCTGAAATCATGGCTCAAATTTTAACTTCTTATTGATGCCTCCAAGGGATTTGAAAAGGCCAAGAACAGCAATAAGTTACGTAAACAAGATATTGATAAGATTGTCAAAACCTATTTAGATCGTGAAGACGTCGATAAATATGCCCACGTAGCTTCGATGGACGAAATTGTAGAAAATGATTACAACCTCAACATTCCTCGCTACGTTGATACCTTTGAAGAAGAACCACCGGTCGATGTGCAAAAGCTCGTTGATGATATGCATGAATTAGACCAGCAGGAAGCAGAATTAACTGCTGAGATTAAAATGATGATGGATGAGCTAGTTGGGACCAATCCAGAAGCACAAAAAACACTGGAATTACTGAAAAAGGTATTGAAATAATGGCGAGGATAAGTTTAGAAATCTAACTTACTATCGCTTAAGTAGTCCATCATTTTCATTGCTAATCTTTTTTCGCCTTAAAATTAAATATCTAAACATAAATAGCCAAAAAGCAATTTACCTAAGTTAATCGGTAAATTGCTTTTTCTTTTGATTATGAAATTTATTTAAGCTTAAAGAATCTATGAAACCTTTTCTTTTTTTATATCCATCATTTATTTTTAATCAACGCATACCAAATTTTAATCCTGTTTATACTCCTGCTCTTTACCTGATTAATGACTACGTAAGGATCCCAGTAATCTCTTGCTTTATGTAGTAACAATAATTATAATTTAAACAATAAATTAGTCGCTACATTTGCTGATAATAATTTTATTCCAGCACTAATTATCATCGTGGACTACGTTTATCAATTATGTATTTTCAAAAAGAAATGGAGTAAAAAATGGAGCTAAATGAAGAAAAAACAGATTTATTTCCAGAAATTCGATTTCATGACTTTTCTGAAAATTGGCAACGCCAAAAATTAAACAATGTCACCATCAACTTGGATAAATTAAGGGTTCCCATCACCAAAAATCGCCGGAGAGCTGGAGACACGCCCTATTATGGTGCTAATGGTATCCAGGATTATGTTACTGGCTTTACTCACAAGGGGAAACTCATTTTGATTGCAGAAGATGGAGCTAGCGACCTAAATGATTATCCCATCCAGCTCGTTACTGGCAAAATTTGGGTGAATAACCATGCCCATATCTTGGCACCCAAGGAACAAATTGCCCATCACTCGTTCATTGGCAATAGTTTAAAAAACGTTGACATTAAGTCCTACCTCACGGGTGCGGGACGAGCAAAATTAAATAAAGGTGCGTTAGAAAAAATTGCACTTACTATGCCTTCCTTTTCTGAACAAGAAAAGATTGGTACCTTGTTTGAAAAAATCAATCAAGTTATCACTGTCAAAAAGCGTAAGTCAGAACTACTTCATCCTTTCAAAGTAGTGCCACACCAATGGTTGTCCCGGTCCTTAATTGACTGTAATTGATGGATCTAATTAACTCACTTTCATACTAATTAGAACCAGAAAAAGTTAAAAAACCGGCTTGAAAGACCGAAAACAAACTACCGAAACTCAAAAAATGGGATAATTTCATTCAGACCAGCTTGGCCATTTCATCCATGATTCTTTCACCATCCTTTGCTTCCAATTCCCGGATGATATGAATATAAGTTTCCTGCGTGGTAGTAATGCTGGAATGACCCAATCGCTGAGCAACCGTAGCAATTGAAACGTTGCCAAACAACAGTAATGACGCATGGGTATGGCGTAATCCGTGGATGGTAATAATTGGAATATCGGCTTTCTTGCACAACATTCTCAGGTGTTGGTTAACCGTGGAATTGAAAACTCGTTTGTCCGAAATGAATATTGGTTGATCTTTAGGAATAACAGTAATTAATTGGGAAAACTGCATGGCTAACCGCCAATCAATCCGAATGCTGCGAATGGATGATTCATTTTTGGTTTTTTGAAAGCCACCGTGTAGTGATTTATAATCCCAAGTTTTATTAATGCGGAGCATCTGGTCTTTAAAATCAAAATCGTCCGGGGTAACGGCAAGGGCTTCTGAAAATCGGAGTCCCGTCTTAATGATCAATAACAAAAACCAATCCCAATTAATTTCGTTGCCGAGATCCAACTGATGAATTAGTTTTTTTAACTCCGCTTCGTTTAAAAATTTGGGTTTCTTATTTCGCGGGACTTTTCCCTTTACAACTGCATTTCTAGTCGGATTGGTGGGGATTAGGCCTTCATCCACAGCGTCCAAAATTGCTCCTTTAATTTGATGGTGAAAATCCAAAGTGGTTTGGTGTTCATGCGTAATGGCATATTCATTGATAATTTCTTGGTAAGTACGCTTGGATAAATCCTTTAAATACAGCGTAGGCGCAATCCGGCGTACCCATTTTAAGCTAACCTTATATTTATTTAACGTCACGTCACGAACCGCATCCCGCTTGTACAAATCAATCCATTCAGAAAAATATTCATAAAGTAACTGTTGTTGTTGTTTTCTTCGCATCTTAATCTCCTAACACATCTATTTGGTGCAATTAAACACACAAATAACATTATCTAGGAATTTCCTCTAATTACAAAAGCATTTTGTGTAAAAGTGACTTATTTAAAGTGATTAATTTAGCGATTTTTTGTTCATTTAATTTAATTTTCTGATTAACTAGCTCTAGCAGCCGAGCTATTTTAGCTTGTTCGGAGTAACTAGCAAACTTTAATTTCATTTCGGCAAGTTGATTAAATGATAATAACTCCCGGACACTTCCTTCAGACAGTCTTTGTCTTTGTAACTTAAAATCATCCGTTTTAAACCATTCCAGAAGGTAATCATCATTAATTTCCGCAGCGGTATAGAACGAAACATATAATGGCGAAACTAAGCTAGTCTGATCATTACGTTTATACGCAATCGATCCAACGTTAATTCTAGACGGGTTGTACGCAAAATAACCGGGCTGCAGAATGTAATAATTAGATAAATTTTTACTGGCAACCGAGTACTGATTAAATTGATCGGTCTGTTTGATTAACCCTCGTCGATTGGAAATTGATTCAACGGTTTTAATCTTTAATTCCTTATTCCTAGTTGTATTATGCGTGATTAATTTAGCCAATTTTTGCTTATGCCAATTACTGTCAAAGTAAGTGAACCTAATGCACGGATTTCGTTCCACTCTACGTGGGAACAATTCCTGTAATAGCGCCTTTTGCACGGTCTGCAAACCTGCTAACTTACGCTTTTTGACAGTGATAAGATTATTAGGCTTTTTTACAGCATATTCAAAAAGCAACCTACCTTGGCTAAGGTAGATTGCCTTTTCATTTTTTAATTATGCCATTTACTTAATGGCACCAAAAATCGGATATTTATTGTTTTCAGCGTATCGGGCGGCAACTGGGGTGGCGTAAAGATTCACGCCATCCTTTTTAAACATTTCCAGTGCCGCAATCCGTTTCATCAGATCTTCCACCTGGGCTGCTTCTAAATTTTGGTTAGCATAATTTAGTTATAACGTCCGCACTTTGTGTTGTTCTGATTTGAAGACCAATTCTAAAAGTTTCATGTAGTTTCCCCCTGTTTAAGCCGCAATTACCTTAGTGTCATTTAACACTACTTTTTCCACTGTATCTCCGGTCAGTTCTGCTAAAATATTGCCAAACTCGGTCACCTGGTCCGCGGTCAGATCTTCCGTTAGATTTGCGAACCCACGTCGCATCCCCTTTTCATGTCCCGCGCCTACCATCGTGTACGTTGCCGTCGTTTTTAACCAACTTTTTTTCATAATTAATTCTCCTCTGTGTTTTCAATAGTGATAAGTGGTTGGCCAACCCTTACATCTATTAGTAACGTTTTAGCTTGCCAATGTGTTACCTGAAATTTTTATAAATTATCACCCGTTGCTTAATCTTTAAATATCAAGCGCTTTCAATTGCTCCAAACCCATTTTTTGCGTTAGTATAAAGATATACTACCAATTGGAGGAGTTTACTATGGCAAGACATGATCAAAAAGATAAAATTAAAAACTTATTAGACTTGGAACAACAATCAGGTCCTATCGTTACGATTACGATGCCTTTGGATCCTAAGGAAGACAACACTCGCTTAGACCACATCCAAATGGATAGTTTGGTTAAATCCGCTCGGGAAGCTTTCCAAAAACTCTACAAGCCAGAATTATGGAAAGCTTACGAATTCGAAATCAACAACTACCTCAAAACGTTGAAAGATAACACCACCATTGCTGAAGGTTTGATTCTATACATTACGAACGATGGTTTAGTTGCTTACAACTTGAACTACGCTCCCCAACCAGAATTCTCCATCAGCGACAAGCTCCCTGTTTTGCCAATCATTAAACAATTAGAATTCGCGCCGGACTTCGACATGTTGTTCTTGCAACGTGATTCTTACAAGCTTTACTCCGTCAATGACTTAGACGTTACTGACCCAGACAACGTTCCGGCCGACCCATTTGATAGTGACAAGACCGAAACTAACACCATCAAGGATCCCAAAAAGAACGGTCCAGAATGGGATACACACGAATACTTTGAACAAGTCGATAAGTACGTGCAAAAACGTTACTCAGACGTTGACCACAACCCATTAGTCTTGGTTGCTAACGCTGAAGACGCTGGCCGGTTTAAGAAGGCTTCTCACAACCCATACTTGGTAACTGACAAGTCCGTTGAAATTGATGCTGCCGTTAAGAACGCTGGCGAAAATGTGCAAGCAGTTGCCCAAAAGATTCACGACCAATTTGTGGCAGCCGGCAAACAAGCTGTTAAAGCTAAGTACAGTGAAATGTTAGGTGCTAAGAAAGCTACTAGTGGATTAGACGACATTGAACAATCTGTATTAGAAGACCGGATTGCCAACTTGATCATCGCTGAAGATGCTTACGTTGAAAGCAGCGACAACGGCGAAACGGTTGACGTTATTACTAGTAAAGGTGCGCGGGCAGCTAACGAATTGAACACGTTGGCATTAACTGTTTTAGGTTTAGATGGTGATGTTACTGTCTTACCTGCCGCAGACATGCCAGACGGTGCTGAAGTTGCTGCCATCTTAAGATGGTAAAATCATTCTAAATATTTAAAACCTAAGTAAAAAAGCCACGGAGTCGTGGCTTTTTACTTATCTATTCCTAATTTAACCTTCACCATCAAGGACTGATTCTGACTAAATGTCGGAATCGGTCCTTTTTTATTGACTACTTTAAAATTAATTAAATTAAAAATGATTGCTAATTTCGTTATTATAATGGGCTTTTTAAGTTTTGTAATCGATGATTGTACAAGTTATGGTTGTACAAAATCAGATTTAATCATATAGTGTGGTCAGTTATATTTATAATATAACAAATTTATATTTCCACATAATTTTAAGGAGGTAGTTTTATGCCGTTTAAAGACAGCAAGACGCATTATAAAATGTATAAAGCTGGAAAACAATGGTTATTTAGTGCAATTACCGTAACCGCACTTTCCGCCGGCTTTTTCGCATTTAACGTTAATGACGTCCACGCTGATACTAATTCTTTGTCAACACAAGCGACAGCTAATTCAAGCACCGACCCCGGTACTGCGCAAGCTGCGGCTAGTGCAACAGAGAATCAAAAAGCAACACCAAATCAGACGGTAACAAATGGAGGCGATGCCAAGCAAACAAATACTGATCAGGCAAGCAAAGCCACTCAGGCTGCGCCAACTGCTGATCAAGCTAAGACCGCGGCTACAAACGAACAAGGTCAGACAACCACTGATAATCAGCATTCTGCTGAGCAAGCAACACAAAAACAGGCAGACGTAGTTAAGAATACTACTGATAACAGTGCTGCACAAACTCAAAAACAGGATGATGAGGCAACTAAACAAGCTGCCACTACCAGTAACCAACAGTCAACGAAGCAAAAAAACGATAATCAAGCTGCTAAAACTGCGGATTCTGATAGTAAGGTTGATCAAGCTCAAAAGCAAAACAATGAGGCAATCAGTCAAACTACCACTACCAATAACCAACAGTCAACGGAGCAAAAAAACGATAATCAAGTTGCCAAAACTGCGGATTCTGATAGTAAGGTTGATCAAGCTCAAAAGCAAAATAATGACGCAATCAGTCAAGATAAGAAACAACAGAATGATCAACTAACCGACAAGCAAAATGATACCTCAGTCGATACTCAAAAGCAGGCTGAATCTGATCAAAAAGTCGACAATTCTGATAATCAGCAACCAAAAACAGATCAGGCACCACAAGTTCCAGATCAAACTAAGCAAGCTGCTGAACAAGTTAAAACTAGCAACACCACTTTAGCCGTTCAAAACAATAAGAGTGAAAATGGATTAACCTTATCAGTTCAAGATCCCGATTATGGTGGTCGTTGGGTTGATCCTGATGAAAATCACTACACGTTTAAATACGATGAAGTTTATGGTACTTACGATCAGGTTCACGGCGTAAAACGAGTTGTTTTCTCCACTGATCGTAATGGTAGTGGAATTATCCATGTGTTTGAACTAGATGAAAATAATCAAGTAATTGCTAGTTATGATATCAGTGGTGACGGAGCTACGGCAACCCGTCCCAACCGGGTAAAATCAAGAAACATAAATGGATATTACTTTGTTAACTATGGTGGATATTCAGGTGCGTTCCAACTTGATGCAGGTGTATCTTCTTCAATTAGACTTAGAGTCGATTGGTCAGTTTCAGACCACAACGGAAATTCAACTAAAGTCGGAAATGACAGTTTCTTCATTCCAACTGTTGTTGACCAGCGAGTTCAATATAAAGACGCTAAGACTGGTGAAGTTGTTTATGAAACGCATTTTAGTGGATTAACTGGACAAAATTATTCAGTTACCGGTTTACCTGACAAAGTTAAAGACGGTTATTACTATATCAGTAAAATACCTAGCAATGTTAGTGGAACCATTTCTCAATTTGGTAAAGTTGGGCAAGTTTGGAGTACTCCTTTCCGTGATGGAACAACCATGACGTATACTGAAACCGATGATCATGGTGGAATGGATGTTAGACTTTACGCTCCTGATGGAACTCAATTTGGTAAAACTTATCATATTGATGCCAGCTACAAATACAATGACAGTACCCAAGTATATAGTTGGTCAGTAAGTAATCCTAGCAACAATCCCCACGAACCTGCAAATGGTCGTTACATTGTTCAACCAATCTACACCCCACAATCTCGTAACATTCAATTTGAGATTAATAAATTAAGTAAACTGGTTCCAGTTGATTCCAATGGAAATCCAATCGACAATGGTGATCATGACGTTCCATATACGATTGATCCTAACGATCCAACGAAAGCTAACCCTACTCCACTACCAAATATTCCTGGTTACGTTCCGTTAGATCCTAACGATCATAGCAAAACAACAACGCCTGGAACCACGGTCCCAATTAATGATCCTGGTACAGAAACAAAGGTTCCTTATGTAGTTGATCATCAAAATGCTGTTATCCACTACGTTGATGATCAAGGTAATGAATTACACACTGACCAAATTAGTGGAAAGATTAACGAACACTCTGATTATTCTCCAGATGATGAAACCAAAGCACTACAAGATCAAGGTTACAAACAAATCAGTAGTGATTTCCCTCAAGGTGGAATCGTACTTTCTTACAATAATGGTAACCAATTGGTTTACACCATTACTTTTAAGAAAACCACTGAAACAGTAACTGATAATTCTGGTGTTTCTAACATTACGATTAAATACCGGTACAGCGACGGATCACAAGCTGCTCCTGATAAGACCTTTAAGTTCACTTATCATCGGACAGGAACTAGAAACTTAGAGACCAACAATGTTGTTTGGGGTGATTGGGTTCCAGACGGAGACAATAGCTATAATGTTCCATCTCCACAAATTACCGGTTACACTCCTGATAAACCAAGTGTTTCTTCTCAAAATGTCGCAGAGGGTACTGACGCTACAATTAACATAACTTACATTGCTAATTATGAAAGTGCCCACGTTGATTATATTGATCAAGATGCCGACGGCAAAGTAATCACCAGTGATACCTTGAACGGTCAGTTCGGTGATACTTCGGATTACTCAACTAAAGACAAGATTGCTGCTCTGGAAAAACAAGGGTACGAACTCGTTAACGACGGTTACACTCCTGGCTACAAATTCGGAGAAGGAGATCCAACCTTCAAAGTTATCTTGAAGCACAAGACGGCCACGGTTACTCCTGATAACCCTGGTCAGCCTGGTCAACCAGTTGATCCAAACAATCCGGACGGACCGAAGTTCCCGAACGGCACTGATGAATCCAGCCTGGTTAAGAACATCACCCGGACAATCAAATACCGTTACGCTAACGGTCAAGAAGCTGCCAAGACGGTTACTGAATCCGTTAAGTACACTCGCAGCATTACCTTTGACCAAGTAACTGGCAAGATTATCACTACTGGTGATTGGAAGAGTGACAAGAACAGCTACGATGCTGTCGCTTCCCCTGTCATTCCTGGTTACACGGCTGACCAACCGTCGGTTGGCGCTGCTACCACCACTCCTAACGATTCCGATAGTGATGTAACGGTTACTTACCATGCTAACGACGAAAAGGCCCACGTTGAATACGTTGACCAAGACGCTGGTGGTAAGGTCATCACCAGTGATACCTTGAACGGTAAGTTTGGTGATACTTCTGACTACTCCACCAAGGATCAAATTGCTAAGCTGGAAAAACAAGGATACGAACTCGTTAACGACGGTTACACCCCTGGCTACAAGTTCGGTACTGATGAACCAACCTTCAAGGTTACCTTAAAGCACAAGACTACCACGGTTACTCCTGATAACTCTGGCAAGCCTGGTCAACCAGTTGATCCAAACAACCCGGACGGACCGAAGTTCCCGAACGGCACTGATGAATCCAGCCTGGTTAAGAACATCACCCGGACGATCAAATACCGTTACGCTAACGGTCAAGAAGCTGCCAAGACGGTTACTGAATCCGTTAAGTACACCCGCAGCATTACCTTTGACCAAGTAACTGGCAAGATTATCGCTACTGGTGATTGGAAGAGTGACAAGAACAGCTACGATGCTGTCGCTTCCCCTGTCATTCCTGGTTACACGGCTGACCAACCGTCGGTTGGCGCCGCTACCACCACCCCTAACGATTCCGATAGTGATGTAACGGTTACTTACCACGCTAACGACGAAAAGGCCCACGTTGTTTACGTTGACCAAGACGAAAACGGTAAGGTCATCACCAGTGATACCCTGAACGGTAAGTTTGGCGATACTTCCGACTACTCCACGAAGACCAAGATCGCTGAACTGGAAAAACAAGGTTACGAAATCGTTAACGACGGTTACACCCCTGGTTACAAGTTCGGTACTGATGAACCAACCTTCAAGGTTACTTTGAAGCACAAGACCACCACGGTTACTCCTGATAACCCTGGTAAGCCTGGTCAACCAGTTGATCCGAACAATCCGGACGGACCGAAGTTCCCGAACGGCACTGATGAATCCAGCCTGGTTAAGAACATCACCCGGACGATTAAATACCGTTACGCTAACGGTCAAGAAGCTGCTAAGACGGTTACTGAATCCGTTAAGTACACTCGCAGCATTACCTTTGACCAAGTAACTGGCAAGATTATCGCTACTGGTGATTGGAAGAGTGACAAGAACAGCTACGATGCTGTCGCTTCCCCTGTCATTCCTGGTTACACGGCTGACCAACCGTCGGTTGGCGCCGCTACCACCACCCCTAACGATTCCGATAGTGATGTAACGGTTACTTACCACGCTAACGACGAAAAGGCCCACGTTGTTTACGTTGACCAAGACGAAAACGGTAAGGTCATCACCAGTGATACCCTGAACGGTAAGTTTGGCGATACTTCCGACTACTCCACGAAGACCAAGATCGCTGAACTGGAAAAACAAGGTTACGAAATCGTTAACGACGGTTACACCCCTGGTTACAAGTTCGGTACTGATGAACCAACCTTCAAGGTTACTTTGAAGCACAAGACCACCACGGTTACTCCTGATAACCCTGGTAAGCCTGGTCAACCAGTTGATCCGAACAATCCGGACGGACCGAAGTTCCCGAACGGCACTGATGAATCCAGCCTGGTTAAGAACATCACCCGGACGATTAAATACCGTTACGCTAACGGTCAAGAAGCTGCTAAGACGGTTACTGAATCCGTTAAGTACACTCGCAGCATTACCTTTGACCAAGTAACTGGCAAGATTATCGCTACTGGTGATTGGAAGAGTGACAAGAACAGCTACGATGCTGTCGCTTCCCCTGTCATTCCTGGTTACACGGCTGACCAACCGTCGGTTGGCGCCGCTACCACCACCCCTAACGATTCCGATAGTGATGTAACGGTTACTTACCACGCTAACGACGAAAAGGCCCACGTTGTTTACGTTGACCAAGACGAAAACGGTAAGGTCATCACCAGTGATACCCTGAACGGTAAGTTTGGCGATACTTCCGACTACTCCACGAAGACCAAGATCGCTGAACTGGAAAAACAAGGTTACGAAATCGTTAACGACGGTTACACCCCTGGTTACAAGTTCGGTACTGATGAACCAACCTTCAAGGTTACTTTGAAGCACAAGACCACCACGGTTACTCCTGATAACCCTGGTAAGCCTGGTCAACCAGTTGATCCGAACAATCCGGACGGACCGAAGTTCCCGAACGGCACTGATGAATCCAGCCTGGTTAAGAACATCACCCGGACGATCAAATACCGTTACGCTAACGGTCAAGAAGCTGCCAAGACGGTTACTGAATCCGTTAAGTACACCCGCAGCATTACCTTTGACCAAGTAACTGGCAAGATTATCGCTACTGGTGATTGGAAGAGTGACAAGAACAGCTACGATGCTGTCGCTTCCCCTGTCATTCCTGGTTACACGGCTGACCAACCGTCGGTTGGCGCCACTACCACCACGCCTAACGATTCCGATAGTGATGTAACGGTTACTTACCACGCTAATGACGAAAAGGCCCACGTTGTTTACGTTGACCAAGACGAAAACGGCAAGGTCATCACCAGTGATACCCTGAACGGTAAGTTTGGCGATACTTCCGACTACTCCACGAAGACCAAGATCGCTGAACTGGAAAAACAAGGTTACGAAATCGTCAATGACGGTTACACCCCTGGTTACAAGTTCGGTACTGATGAACCAACCTTCAAGGTTACTTTGAAGCACAAGACCACCACGGTTACTCCTGATAACCCTGGCAAGCCTGGTCAACCGGTTGATCCGAACAATCCGGACGGACCAAAGTTCCCGAACGGAACTGATGAATCTAGCTTGGTTAAGACTATCACCCGGACAATCCACTACCGGCTCTCTAACGGCCAAGAAGTTTCTAAGGACGTTACTGAAACGGTTAAATACACCCGGAGCATCACCTTTGACCAAGTAACCGGTAAGATTATCGAAACCGGAAAATGGACGTCACAAGGTGGTAGTTGGAATTCAGTTAAATCACCAGTGATTAATGGTTATTACACAAGAACTCCACTGGTCGGCGCTGTTACAGTTACCCCTGAAACACAGAATGCCGAAATCACCGTTACTTACTTGCCACTTGGACACTTGGTTCCAGATGTTCCAGGCACTACTCCTGAAACTTATCCAAATGATCCAAATGATCCAAGTAAGATTAATGATCCATTAATTCCTGATATTCCAGGTTATACCCCTGTTGACGGTAATGGTAATAAGTTGGTACCAGGAACTCCTTATCCAATTTCCCCTGAAAACATTGGTAAGGATACCCCAATTCATTACATTAAAAATGAAATCCCTGCTAAGCCAGCAGAACCAACTAAACCAAGTACACCATCAACACCCACTAACCCTGCTCCTACTGAAACTCCAGCAACACCGGCACAACCAGCTCCCGTAACACCTGCTGCACAACCTTCTACTCCAGTTGTTCCAGCATCAAAGAAAGCGGCACCTACTCCAGCACCACAAAAGCAAGTCTTACCACAAACTGGCGAAAGTCAGTCAACCGGTATTTTAAGCTTAATCGGAGCAATCCTTCTTTCACTACTTGGTATCTTTGGATACAAGCGCAAAGAAGATAAATAAATCTAATTAAGCATTCCAAAACTTAATTAGTATTTATTCCTAATAGAGTGCTGTACAAGAGGATTTATTTCGATTTTAAATCGGGATAAATCCTTTTTGTTTTCCATCATAACTAAAACAATTACAGGTTTCAATAAAATGATTATTTTCCTAATTTAACCACATAATACAACACATGTTATATTATAATTAGTATGAAATAATTAATTAATTAAAGTGGTTTCTTATATTTTTTTATTACAAAGCAAAATAAATAATTAGTGAGGCACAACATGCATCCATTTACAATTCAAACTTACTTTCCAACCGGTGACCCTAGTGGAATTCGCGTGGCTGAAATTATTCAAGCTTCAATTAAAGCATATTACATTCCTAGGCAGAATCTTAAATCAGAAATTAAGCAACAGCCGGCTTTGTCCCAAAGTGGCATTTATGTACTTTGTAACGGCACTGCTAAAATTCAGGCGTATGTGGGAACAAGCACAAACATTGCTAAAATCTTAAACCAACATGCAACTGCTAAAGAAACCTGGTGGAAAATTGCGGTTGCTTTCATAAACAATCGCCAATCGTATCAATTATCAGAATCTGATTTTAAATTTTTGGAAGACCGAATGTCTAATCAAGCAAAAACGGGTGTTCAAATCGACCTCGTTAGCTCCAATCTATCTCACCAATCAATTGTTAATCCATCGCGTGAATCTGACCTAAAAGAAAAATTCAATAGCATTGATATCTTACTTCGATCATTCGATCTATCTCTTTTCACTCAAAAAAGTGCCACTAAGAAGCGCGCTCAGCGTTCCGACCTCCAACAAATTCCAGTTTATTTAAATCGTCGGGATGCTCACGCTACTGGATTTTATCAACCTGACTATAAAAGTATTACAGTTCTAGCCGGGTCTCACGTAACTACAATCGCTCCCACACCTTCCTTTACTATGAATTCCCTTTTAGAAAAACTTACCAAAACTGGGATTATTCAAAATAATCAATTTACCCGTGATTACCAATTTAAATCAGCTTCTGCAGCTGCCAACATTCTTTGCAAAAGTAGTTATAGTGGTCCATTAGTTTGGTATGATCAAAATCATCGAACTTTGCATGATTTAGAGGCACGCCATGCCGCCACAAATATTCAACTTGATGCTGATCAACAAAATTTATTCCATCTTTATTATCGTGGCGCTGATGCCCATGCTCGTTATAACTTTCAAAACAAGAAAACAACGGTACTTAGAGGTACTCGACTAGCCCCTAAAACTGCCAAAGCATTTCCTGAAACCCAGTTATTAACAAATTTAATGCAGCAAAAAATAATCGTTAATAATCTCTTCACCAAGGATTACACTTTCCCATCGTCCTCCACTGCTGCAACGCTTATCTGTAAAGCTCCTATGAGTGGACCCAGCTCCTGGTTGAACGCTAAGGGAATCCGCCTTGCTGATCTTATTAACCATTAACAAAATCCTAGCAATAAATATCATTGAGTGATGTAACCATCTTCCTTGATATGGATAATTCCAGGATGTTAACACTGATGACATTTTGAAATAGCAAGCTAAGCTCTGAATATTAAAAAAGCCACAGTAATGTGGCTTTTTGCTTTGGTTAATTCATCAAAAATTAAAATCATACAGATTACAATCCAGTTTATTGTTAGAATGGTAAAAAAGCTAACTAAGCGAGGTTTACAATGCAACCATTTACAATCCAAACATTCTTTCCAACTGGAGATCCCAGTTGATTCCGGGTCGCTGAGATTACCCGAGATTCACTACAAGCCTATTACATTCCCAAACAGGACCTTAAAACGGCAATCGATAAATGTCCTGCTTTAGCATGGAATGGAGTCTATACCCTTTTTAACGGCGGTAATGCGACCCAAGCTTACATCGGCGAAGCTGAAAACATCGGTAATCGTTTAAAACAGCATTCTAATCCACAAGAAAATTGGTGGACCATTGCAGTTGCCTTTATGATTAACAATCAGACTCATCAACTTTCCAAGGCAGACATTAAATTTTTAGAGAATTTAATGTACTCTAAGGCCGAAACCACTAAGCAGATGCTTCTAGTTAATGCAAATACCCCCCATCAATCATTTGTAACCGAATCGAGAAAGTATGATTTAAAAAGCAACTTTATTAACATCGACATCCTTTTGCGTTCGTTGGGTTTCCCTCTCTTTGTTAAAACGAAACCTGCTGAAGTGTCGGAAATATCTAACTTAGATGATGATGGAATTAAGCTTTACCTAAACAGTCGTAATGCCAATGCAACCGGAATTTACCATCCGCATGATAAAACCATTACTGTTTTAACAGGCTCTCGTATAACTGAATTAGAACCAACCTCCTCTTTTACAATGAATGATTTATTGAAAAAGTTGATTCAAACTGGAATTATTAAAAACCATCGTTTCACCAGCAATTATCAATTTAATTCGGCTTCTACCGCAGCTAACATCATTACCAAAAGTAGTTACAGCGGTCCAAGGGTATGGCATGATCAGAAAAAACTTTCACTTCGTGATTTAGATTCAGCTGGTTCACATAAAACAGCTCCAAATTTCGATCAATCTAATTTATTCCATTTAAATATACGAGGAGCTCATGCTCAAGCTTTCTATGATTTTGAGACAAAGCACACTACGGTTCTCGAAGGTTCCAAATTAGCAAGCAAAACCGCTCCATCATTCAAACAATCCAACCTTATTAATGACCTAATTAAGCAACAAATCATCGTTAATAACGTTTTTAAGACTGATTATACATTCCCATCATCTTCTACCGCTGCTACAATAATCTGTAAATCACCTATGAGCGGACCTCATGCTTGGATGAATAATGATGGAATCCGCCTTGAAAATTTAATTAAGCATTAGAAAGAAGCGCAGCTTCGAAATTTTCATATAAAGAATTAAACTAAAAATCAATTTATACACAAAAAGCTTATTAATCAATCAAAAAGGACCTCAACCACATCGGTGAGGTCCTTCAGTGTCTATTTATTGTAAATCCGCCATTTCCCTTTTCACAATTTCTTCTTCATGGCGCATCCGCATGCTCATGACTTGTTTGAGCACCATGATAATCACGGTCACTACCACCATGGTAAAGGCAACCGTAAACAATGTGGCTCCTAGTTGAATCCCAAACTGGTGGAAGCTACCGCCGACCAGCCAACCATTATGCGTGACAGCTGGGTTAATCGCCTTGGTAGCAAACAATCCAGTTAAGATACTCCCAACGATTCCGGAGACCCCATGGCATCCAAAAGCATCTAGGGTATCATCAACTTTAAGTTTCGGTTTGATTACGGTAATGAATCCGTAACTAGCCATCGTAGCAATAGCTCCAATGATCATTGCGCTTTCAATCGAAACGAATCCACAAGCCGGTGTAATGGCAACTAAACCACAAATGGCTCCAGAACAAATCCCAAACAGCGTCGCATTTCGCTTCATAAAGACGTCCAAAATTACCCACACTAACATGGCAGTGGCGGTCGCTACCGTCGTGGTTAACATCGCTTGCATGGCAATGCCGTTGATGGCAAAAGCCGAACCAGCGTTAAAGCCGTACCAACCAATCCAGAGGAAGGTGGTACCCAGTAACACCCAACTCAAACTCTTAGGACTTCCTTTTTCTTTAATCAAACGGGGCCCAAGAAAGTAGGCTAACAGTAAGGCCGTGACTCCAGCATTAATGTGAACCACCAGTCCCCCGGCAAAATCCAGTACGCCGAGGCTTTGAAGGAATCCACCACCCCAAACGATGTGGACTAATGGGTAATAAACGAATAATGACCACAAAACCACGAATAGAATCAGGAAGCGGAAGTTAATCCGTTCGACAACTGCTCCCACAAACAGAGCTGGCGTAATCAACGCAAACATCATTTGAAAAACTAAGAAGGAGATGTTGGTAATGCTCCCCCCAGTGGTTGGCGCTGGAGCATTTAACTTCAAATTATGTAAAAAGAAGTTATGCAAGTTTCCAATGATGTTCCAGTTGTTACCAGAAAATGACAGTGAGTACCCACAAATTACCCACAGTAACACGGGCACACAACACATAATAAAAACGGCCATTAATGTATTATTAATATCACGCCGTGGCACCATTCCTCCGTAAAAAAATGCTAATCCCGGCGTCATCACAAAGACCAGAATCGAACACAAGAAAATAAATAACACGTTAACCGCCATTGTAAATCTCTCCTTCTTTGTTTTTTCTCAGTATAAAAGTCAGTATAAGAACTCGTTTCCCATTTGTTTAGGGTTAATGTCGGGTTATGTGACATCAAAGGAAAAATTAGTGATTGACAGCTTCTAAGTGCCGTTCTATACTTATAAAAATTACTGAAAAGGAGTGACAATCATGGCACAGCATCAACAATCATCAATGGTCATTTTATTATCCGTCATTTTGAACCATGCGGATGATAAAGTGATGCTTGCCTAATTGGTCACCATACCGTCCGCACAGCTACTGACTGTGAGGACGATTGAGATTTACAATAACAGCTTATCTCCTAAAGCCTCCAGTCAACCTAGCTGGAGGCTTTTTTCAGGATTTGGTCATCAAATTCAAAGGAGGAACTGTTATGTCACAGAATGAATCATTATTGCACCAAGAAACACAGGGACTCGCTCCTGCCAGTCGAATTAAATTTTTTGACGTGGTCCTTAAATCAGGAAAAGGAGCCATCCTCACCGATGCCGATGGCAATGATTACATCGATTTACTGTCCAGCGCTTCGTCAACCAACACTGGTCACGCTCATCCGCACGTAGTCAAAGCCATCCAGGACCAAGCGGCGCGGTTAATTCAATACACCCCTGCTTACTTTGCAACGGAACCAGAGATTAAGTTAGTTAAACGTCTGACCGCTTTAGCTCCCATCGGTGGACCAGCAAAACTGGCGTTTGGGAACTCCGGTTCCGATGCAAACGATGCTATTATCAAGTTTGCCCGCGCTTACACAGGCCGGCAAAACGTGGTGAGCTTCACTGGTGCTTACCACGGCTCGACCTACGGCTCCATTACCACCTCAGGCGTTAGTTTGAACATGGCACGTAAGATTGGCCCGCTCCTTCCTGGTGTAGTTAAGATCCCCTTCCCGAGCCATTGGGATAAACTTTCCTACGAAACGGAGGATGAGTTCTGTGACCGGCTGTTTGCAGCCTTCAAGCAACCGTTTGAAACCTATCTGCCTGCCGACGAAACCGCGCTAGTGGAAATTGAAGCCATTCAAGGAGATGGTGGTTTTTGTAAGGCACCAGAACGATACCTCAATCAGGTTTACCAGTTCTGTCAGGACCATGGAATCTTATTCGCCGTGGATGAAGTTAATCAAGGATTGGGTCGAACTGGAAAAATGTGGAGCATTGATCACTTCCCAGACGTGCATCCCGATTTAATTGCCGTGGGCAAGTCGATTGCTTCCGGATTGCCGCTTAGTGCTGTAGTTGGACGCGCCGAAGTAATTGACTCACTTGCTGCTCCCGGTAATGTTTATACCACCGCTGGGAATCCCGTCACTACGGCTGCTGCCAACGCCACTCTCGATGTGATTGAAACTGAACACCTAGTGGAACGAAGTGCTCAGCTAGGGAAGAAAGCTCGCCAATTCTTTCTGAATCTCCGTGACCGTTATCCTTTTATTGGTGACGTCCGCATTTACGGTTTAAACGGAGGAATTGACGTCGTAGATTCGATCACCAAGCACCCCGATGAAACAGCCGCTTCCATGTTAATCACTCGTTTATTTGAACTCGGGGTCCTCATGATTACAGTGCGGGGCAACGTCCTTCGGTTTCAACCCCCATTGGTAATCCCAGAAGAAACTCTTGATCTGGCGTTACAGACGATTGACCAGGCCTGTGCCGACCTAGCAGCTGGTAAGCTTGCCAAACCAACTCATAAGATTGGTTGGTAATGAATTGTGACGTTTTATTTAGATTTGTAACAAGTTAGGGTAGAAATTAAAATCAGCAATTGCTATCATTAAATTAATTTCCAAAATAATGAAGGAGTTGTTCATCATTCGTTCTGTTCACCGTAGTTTTAAGATTCTAGTAGGTGTCGTTACCATCATTGCTTTAACACTTGTCACTGCTTTAGTCACGAATGCTCACGCTACTAGTCATCCTTCCAAGGCAAAGACGTCCCAAGTTAAAAAGAAGACTCCCAAAAAGCATCATCACAAGAAAAAAATGCATAAAAAAAGAGGCAATCTGCCTTACCTGCTGCGTCTACATCAACTAGTTCAGCTACCACGAACCAAACTACATCAAAACAAGATCAAGTTGACACCACAACTACTTCCAATTCAACTGGAACTATCATTGGGAACAGTCGGACCATGGTTTACCATACTCCCGACCAATCAAACTATCACATTAATAGTGGCAATATCATTGCCTTTCGTTCTGAAGCAGAGGCCCAAGCCGCTGGATATCATAAAGCTACTCGTTAAAAAGGAACCGCCCGTACGGTTCCTTTTTTGGTATGATGAAGCTGAACTAATTTTATTAAGATGAAGAGAGTTTACCTATGATCAATCAATTTCGTAACAGCCAAGACTATCATATTTTAAACGAAATTCTCAGTGCCCTCACCCACGGGATTGGCGTGGCACTCAGTATTGCCGGACTCGTGATGCTGATTCTACGGGGTGTTCAAGAAGGCGGGGCTCTCCGAATCACTTGTTTTGCTATCTACGGTTCCATTCTGGTGCTATTTTATCTAGCTTCCACTCTGTTCCATAGCCTTTCGTTCACTCCAGCCAAAAATGTCTTTCAAGTCTTTGATCATTCCGCAATCTACATTCTAATTGCCGGAACCTACCTGCCCTACTGTTTGATTACCATCGGCGGCTGGCTTGGTTGGACAACACTCATTGTGATTTGGCTGATGGCAGTTGCGGGAATCATCTACAAGGCCATGTATGGCAATCGGTTCCCCGTGGTTTCAACCGTAATCTATATTATTATGGGACGGGCCTGTTTAATTGATGCATGGCCTTTGTGGCAGAACCTCAGTCACCTAAGTTTCTGGCTCCTCTTTGCTGGTGGCGTGTCCTTTACAGTCGGAGCCGTGATTTACAGTTTTAAGCAGATTCTATTTGGCCACGTTATTTGGCACCTGTTTGTGATGCTGGGGACGATCCTGATGTACTTTTCGATTTATTTGAGTGTTTAAACTAATTAAGTATCAAAAAGGTTCTAGTGATTTCTCAATTACTAGAACCCTTTTTTGTCAACTAAGTTATTCAAATTTATTTCCGTTCGTCTTGCTTCAAATCCTCACGCTTAACCACCTTGACCTGGTCACCACCGACAACCATTTCGTCACAGATGTTTAAGAACAGACCATGTTCCACCACCCCAGTTTGTTTCTTAAGGTTTTCGGATAGAGCTTGTAGGTCAGCATCCTTGGGAATCGTGATGTCAATCAGGTAGTTACCAGAATCGGTCGCCATAATGTCCCCGTTTTCCTGGAATCGGAAGGCAGGATGATAACCATTGTCACGCAGGTAACGGAAGACCCCCATGCCCCCAAACGGAATCACTTCCACTGGCAACATTTGTCCCTCAAGCGAGTGCCGTGGTTTGCGTTCATCCACAATCCAGACGTTGCGTTTCGACATGTTAGCAACTAATTTTTCAAACAGGAGCGCTGCTCCGCCCCCTTTAATTCCATCGAGATGGTCATCCACCACGTCGGCGCCATCGACCGTTACATCAACCGCATCAATTGTGTTCACATCCAACATCCGCATTCCTAGCTTCTCAGCTAGTTGCTGCGTCCCGACCGAAGTTGCTACACACTCGATATCCAGGTGTTCCTTCTCAATCCGATCGTGAATCGCCTTCACAAAGTAAGCCGCCGTGGTTCCAGAACCAAGTCCTAGGACGATGTGGTCTGGAATCCGCGCTGCCACGTATTGCGCTGCTTGTTCCTTTTGGCGTTCAATCTGTTCTTTGGAGTGATTGGTCTTTTGGTTGGCAGCCTCAATTTGTTCTCGAGTTGGAATCGAGTTTTGGGCCCCGGCAATCTGCACCGTCAATGAAGAAGCACGGTTGGCGTACAGCATCGCATCTTCGATATTGCTATTGTCCATCTCCAGTTGCGAAGCGAGCGCCCCAATAAAGGTATCCCCAGCGGCCGTTGTATCCACTGCCTTAACCTTAAAGGCCGGAATGAAACCGTGAGCTTGTGGAGTCGCGTAAAAGGCTCCCTTGGAACCAACCGTAATAATTACCATCGAAATGCCCTTACTAAAGAAGACCATTGCATTATCAAGCATCGAAACCTCGTCAGCAACTTCAATGCCCGTCAACGTCTGGGCTTCCGTTTCGTTCGGGGTAATCACGTCAGTTAGGCGCAATAACTCTTCCGGTAATTCCTTGGCTGGAGCTGGATTCAAAATGGTTTGCACCCCATGGGCCTTCGCAATCTTAAAGGCCGCAATAATCGCTGGGAGCGGAATTTCCAGTTGGGCAATCACCCGATCTGCTTGAGCAATTACTTCCTGGTGCGCTTCCACGTCAGCCGCCGTCAACTCCATGTTGGCACCACCGTAAACGTAAATTGAATTTTGGCCGGATTGGTCGACCGTTATGTATGCTTTTCCCGTTTGGGCTTGATCAGTTGTAACTAAGTGATCCACGTTAATGTGATCATTTTGAAAACCAGTCAGCATGTTCTGCCCGTCTTCATCGTTCCCGAGTTTCGTAATAAAGGTAGTTTGCGCCCCCGAACGAGCTGCTGCAATGGCCTGGTTCGCTCCTTTACCACCACCGTGGGATTGTTGGTAACTATTAATGGCCAACGTTTCTCCAGGCAGAGCGTATTTTTCTACGTTTAAAACTTTATCAACGTTGGTAGATCCGACAACAACAACATTTTTCATCTCATGACCTCATTTCTATCTCGTTTTCGTCTTGATTATACCACGTTGCTGTAACCGCTTACAAACACGATAAAAGTGTGCACATTATTAAGATTGTGAAAAATTGAATTAATCAAAATATTGATTTTGCTAAAATAAGCCAGTTTACGCACCCGCAAATTAGCTTGATCACTATTTCACTTGTGAAATTCAGCAAATTTAGAAAAACTATCCAAAACCCCTTGAAATAATAATGTAAACGGTTTATATTTTAAAGTGTAACGTTGAGTTTGATTGCTAATGATAAATATCCTCATTTAATTGGATTACTTCATTTTAGTAATTATGCTCAAACTATCACTTTACTTTATGAAGGAGAAATATTATGGCTGACAAGATGAAAGCTTTAGTAATGACTGCCAAGCAACAAATGGAAATTGAAGAACGCGAAGTTCCTACTCCTAAAGACGATGAAGTCTTAGTAGAAACTGCTTACGCAGGGATTTGTGGTACTGACAACGCCCTCTTCAACGGACTTCCAGGTTCTGCTGACGCCGTTCCTCCCATTGTTTTAGGTCACGAAAACTCTGGTGTCGTTCGTGCCGTTGGTAAGAACGTTAAAAACTTTAAGGAAGGCGACCGGGTAGCCGTTGACCCTAACATCTACTGTGGCAAGTGTCACTACTGTCACATCGGCCTTTACGAAGAATGTGAAAACCTTTCTGCCGTTGGGGTTACTCGCGACGGTGGTTTGGAACAATACTTCACTGCTCCTGAAGAAGTAACTTACCATGTTCCAGATGCAATTTCCTTAAAAGCTGCTTGCTCAATGGAACCAATTTCTTGTGGTGTTCACACGATGCACATCACGGAAGACATTCAACCAAGCATGAAGGCTTTAATCATCGGTGATGGTTACATGGCTAAGTTATTCGCCCAATTATTGCGCGCTTACGGAATCCAAGACATCACTATGACTGGTCGTCACGATGACTTACTGGCTCAAGAAAAAGAACAATTAAACTTAACCCACGTTGTTAACACAACCAAGGAAGACATCCCTGGTAACTACGACTTTGTGATTGAAGCCGTTGGTAAACCAGAAACTCAAGAACAAGCCGTGGAACACACTAACCCAGGTGCTCAAGTATTCATGTTCGGGGTTGGTGCTCCTGGTCAAACCTTCTCAATGAACACTTACGAAATCTTCAAGAAGCAATTAACGGTTAAAGGTTCTATGATTAACCCGCACGCTTTCGTGGACTCCATTGCATTGCTTGAATCTGGTGCCGTAAAGGTTGAACCTTTCCAAGCTAACGTAATTTCGTTAGAAGAAGTTGAAGGTGTCTTAGACCACTCAACTCCTAAGACCGGTAAGACCATCGTTGCCGTTAACCCTGACCTGAAATAATTTAACTAAAGGAGAGAAACATGGCTTATCAAAAACCTCAAAAAACGCCACGGACGATTTCCATGAAAACGTCCATCATGTTTTTTATCCTCTCTTTGGTAATTAACTCGTTGGGAAACGTACTCACTCTGGTTTCTAGTTCAAAAGTGCTCCCTTCCTTTTTAGGATCAGCTTACTGGACTGCGACTGAAACAAACCTAGGAATCGCCTTTCACTGGAACTTATTTTGGGCGTTCTTAATCCTCGGGATTTTAACGACCGTTTTAAATGCGATTCTAGTTGGTCACTGGGATTGGGGTCGGGCCTTAGGAAACGTAATTTTCATGGTGCCGTTCTCCTTCCTGATTCAATTCTTTGATAACTTGTTCGTGGGTGGGGATTTATTTGGCTTCCATATGAGCCCCATCGTTAACATTCCGGTTGCCAGTGCTCATGCTGGTGACTGGTGGTTAATCGCCCTCTACATCTTGATTAACTTCATCGGAGTGGCTTTTATCGCGATTGCAATTTCAATCTATCAGCGGGTTAATCTCGTGTTACACCCGGCTGATGATCTGATGCAAATTCTGCGGTTTAAGTACTTCAAGGGACATGCTGCTCGGGCAATGTGGGCTTCCTACATTCCTCCAACGATTATGGGTGTGATTGCCTTTATCATCACTCGTCAGTTTACTTACTACGGGGTGGGAACCATTTTTGCCTTCCTCTTCCAAGGAAACATTACTGGTTGGGCTGATAAGATGATTTTCCCACACTTGAAACACCAAGCCGTTGATGTTTCAGAAATTGATGAACCCATTATCGCCGAAGAAATTGATACCGATATTGAGGAACACGAAGAAAAAGATAAAAAAGATTAAGCGACCATTTTTAACCACGTTACTAAATTAGTAGCGTGGTTTTTTTATGGTTATTTTTTCTCCCATCCAAACCATTTAACCTTTTTTCTTCTATATAATAAGCCCAATCATTGCCTTTCCAATGAAATGTTTTGTAACATAAACAATTGTTCATTTTACGTTGACACCAATTATTCTTCGTGCTATCGTTAGAAAAATTTAATTTTTACACCGTAAAGGAGGAAATATCATGCACGGTCTCTTTCGTAAAAAAGACATTGATACGTTACTAAACCAATCAACCCCGTTGAAACGGAGTCTAACCGCTAAGGACCTCACCCTACTCGGGATTGGGGCCATCATCGGAACCGGGATTTTCGTTCTGACGGGGAAAGGCGCACTGACCGCGGGTCCGGCCCTCTCCATTTCCTTTCTAATTGCCGCCATCTGTTGTGGATTTGCAGGACTCTGTTACGCAGAGTTCGCCTCTATGGCCCCCATTTCGGGTTCAGCCTACACCTACTCTTTCATTGCCTTTGGTGAGTTAATTGCCTTCATCATCGGTTGGGATCTGATTCTAGAGTATGCCCTTGCTGCGGCTACCGTAGCCGTTGGGTGGTCCGGATACTTCGTTAACATTTTGGCCAACATCGGGATTAAGGTTCCGACGGCTTTAACCGCGGCTGCCGGAACAACTCCGGGCGTGCACACCATCTTTAACCTCCCGGCCTTTCTGATTGTTCTAATCATCACCTGGGTTATCTCACTGGGTATAAACGAAACCAAACGACTGAACTCCATTATGGTGTTCATTAAGCTGGGTGTGATCTTACTCTTCATTCTCTTTACGGTTTGGTCAGTCAAGGTTGCCAACTGGAAACCATTCAACCCATTTGGTTGGTACTCAATTCACAACGGGACGGCCGCTGGAATTATCCCCGCTGCTTCAATCGTGTTCTTCTCTTTCATCGGGTTTGATTCCGTTTCTTCCAGTGCTGAAGAAACCATTAACCCGAGCAAGAACCTCCCACGTGGGATTCTTTTCTCACTAATTATTTCAACAATTCTCTACATCATAATGACTCTGATCATGACCGGAGTGGTTAAGTACCCCGTTTTTGCTAAGTACCTCAACGCTCCAGTACTGGCTGTCCTTGCCCAAACCGGACAGACGTGGCTTGCTGCCGTCGTAAGTCTCGGGGCTGTAGTGGGAATGACGACCGTGATCTTGGTAATGCTGTACGGTCAATCCCGGATTAGTTACTCCATGGCGCGAGACGGTCTTTTCCCGAAGGTCTTTAGTAAGGTCGACCAGAAGCATCAAACCCCTTACGTGGTTACCTGGTTCTTTGGAATCATCACGGCCCTAGCTGCGGGATTCATTAACTTAAACATCCTGTCCGAACTGGTGAATATTGGAACTCTGTCAGCCTTCATTCTGGTGGCGGCCGGAATCATGTTAATGCGCTACACGCAACCCAAAGCCAAACGGGGCTTCAAAGCTCCCTTGGTTCCCTTCACGCCCATCATGTCAATTCTCTTCTGTTTCATGTTAATTGCAGGTCTGAACTGGGAAACTTGGGTGCGGTTCTTCATCTGGTTAGTGCTCGGATTAATCGTTTACTTCGGTTACAGTCGCCGGCATTCAGTATTAAATAAATAACATTGCAGCAGTTCTAATTGTGGAACTGCTTTTTGTATGATGAGTAATTACCCTTAATTTTCTGATTTGAGTCTATTTTAGGTGAACAATTGTCCTCATTAGCATTCAAACCAGCCAATTAGCAAACATTGCCTTTCTTTCCCCGTCAGGCGTTCGCAAACCATTCCTTAATATCCTCATTAATTACGTGAATATTAATATTTTATGTTTACATTTGCTTTTCATGGGGGGTACAATAAGAAAAACTTAAGTTTTTGAACTTTTTTTGGAGGTAGTCACTATGAAATTTTTTCGGCACCATAAACTAATTTCGGTTGCGCTCGTTGGTGCCGCTGCTCTCACGCTGGCTGGATTAATTAATCCGGCTCATGCCGCTGATGGTGGTGACAAAAAGACGCTCTCAGTTAGTGCCAAAGCTCCCATCAACACCATGGACTCATCTTTAAACACTGATGCCTACGGGGCCCAGTCTTTAAACAACACCATGGAGGGACTTTATCGTTTCACCGGGCAAAAGCTAGAACCGGCTGTTGCTAAATCAATTGCGAAACCTACGAACGATGGGAAACGTTACACGATTGATTTGAAAAAAACCAAATGGTCCAACGGTGATCCCGTAACCGCCAACGATTTTGTGTACGCTTGGCGGCGGATTGTGGATCCCAAGACCGCTTCGCAATATTCCTACATCTATAGTGGAATTAAAAACGCGGACGCCATTACGGCCGGAAAGAAAAAGCCCGACCAACTGGGAATTAAGGCACTTGGTCCTTACAAGCTCCAAATTGACCTGGACCACCCGATTCCGTTCTTCGATACCTTGATGAGTAGTTCTCAATTCTATCCATTGAACCAAAAAGTGGTTGAAAAGCTCGGTGACCAATACGGACTAGCCAGCAAGGGCATGGTCTTCAACGGACCTTACAAGTTGCAGAACTGGAAGGTCGGCGATACCGAATGGACTGACGTAAAGAACACCAGTTACTGGAACGCTAAGAACGTGAAATTAAACAAGGTGAAGTACTACACCATTTCTGACCCTAACACCGGTTTGAACCTCTACGATACCAACGTCTTAGACCGATACCAAAACCTGAATGGGGATACAGCTCGGCAATTAGCTAACAGTAAGGATTTTAGTACCGATCCTGCAAACTCAACTTACTACCTAGAGTTGAACCAAAAGAAAATTCCAGCGTTGAAAAACGCCAAGTTACGACAAGCCATGTCTTTAACTATCAACCGGAACGATCTTTCTAACATCATCTTAGGAAAGACCGGGATTCCAGCGCACAGTTTGGTCCCAAGCAAGATGAGTAAGAATCCCCAAACAGGTAAGGACTTTGTCAAGACCGATCAAGCCATGGCGGACCGTAAGTATACGGCTTACAACCCCACCTTAGCGAAGAAACTGTGGCAAGAAGGAATGAAGGAAACCGGGCAAAAAGAATTGAACCTAACCTTCACCGCTGATAACACTGATACCACCAAGAAACTCGCTGAATACCTGCAAAACAACATGGAAAAGGACTTACCCGGTCTAAAGATGACCATCAGTTCCGTTCCATTTAAGACCCGACTCCAACGGGAAGCTAGTGGAGAATTTGATATGGCCACATCGGCTTGGAGTGCTGATTACCCAGACCCAACCAACTTCTTGGACTTAGCCACGACTGGCAACCCACAAAACAACGGAAAATGGTCGAACAAAGGCTTTGACGAACAAGAAAAGGCCGCTACTTCTACTAATGCCAACAACCCTACTGCTCGTTGGCAAAACATGCAAAACGCGCAACACATTTTAACCCAAGAACAGGGAATCATCCCAATGTACCAAGACACCACTGCTTCTTTAACGAAGCCTGACGTGCGCGGCTTTAACATTACCCCAACTGGTCAATATGACATGGCAGCCGTTTACAAAAAATAAAGGAGGTTAAAAACGATGACGAAGTACATCTTAAAACGAATTTTTTATCTATTGCTCACGTTACTGATTATCGCTTCCATCACCTTCTTCATGATGAAAGGGTTGCCGGGGACGCCGTACACGAACCAAGCCAAAATGTCTCCAGCCCAACTAACCATGATGAACCACAAGTATGGGTTTGATAAACCACTCTACGTACAATACTTTATCTACATGGGAAACCTCTTACACGGTGACTTGGGGACATCGTTCCAATTTAATAACCAACCCGTTACCCAGTTAATTGGAGACCACATTGGACCTTCGATGCAATTAGGGCTACAAGCCATGATTGTTGGAACGGTCCTGGGAATCATCCTCGGAAGTATCGCTGCCATCCGGAAAAATTCCTGGGTGGATGCAACGGCTACAATTGTATCGATTTTAGGATTATCCATCCCTAGTTTCGTGTTAGCCATCTTGTTACAATACTACCTCGGTTACAAATGGCAACTCTTCCCCGTGGCTCTCTGGCACGGTTTTAGTTACTCCATTCTCCCAACGCTTGCTTTAGCGGCCTTCCCATTGGCAAGCATCGCGCGGTACATGCGAACGGAAATGGTTGATGTGCTCCATAGTGACTACATCGAACTTGCCAAAGCTAAGGGGGATACCAGTCGCCAAGTGATTATCAAACATGCCATTCGAAACTCTTTGATTCCCATCATCACGGTAATTGGTCCGATGGCCGTTTCCATCATGACTGGTTCCATGGTAGTTGAATCCATCTTCTCGATTCCTGGGATTGGAAATCAATTTGTGCAGTCAATTTTAACCAATGATTACCCAACCATCATGGGCTTGACCATCTTCTACTCGGTCCTGATGGTGTCCATCATTCTGATTGTTGATATCCTTTACGGAATCATTGACCCACGGATTAGACTTGGTAAAGGAGGAAAAGCATAATGGCACAAAACTTACCACCCCAGGAAAGTGAATTCCAATTTGTCAGCAATGATTTATCGAACTTGCCAATTTCTGGTGAGGTCGTTGGTGACTCACGAACCTACTTTCAAGACGTTAAACGGCGTCTCTTCCACAACAAAATCGCGATGGTTGCTGGAATCATCCTCTTACTAATCGTGTTAATCGCCTTCCTTGGACCAGCCTTTGTTCCGACTGATCCAAACGCGCAAAACGTTTTATTTGCTAACTTGCCACCCAAGATTGGAAACTTAAACATTCCTGGTTTTAACGGGATGCAAACGGTCGCTGGTCACACGGTGGACGCCTATCAACAAGCTCACGTTCCTCACGGTACTTACTACGTCTTTGGAACCGACTACCTAGGTCGGGACCTCTTCGCCCGGGTGCTTTATGGAACGCGGCTCTCAATTATCGTAGCCGTCGTTGCAACCCTGTTGGACCTCTTCATCGGGGTTCCTTACGGGATTGTTTCTGGATTAGCCAGCGAACGCGTTGATACTTTCATGCAACGGATCATCGAAATTATTTCTTCTGTTCCTGACCTCATCGTTGTAATCCTATTGTTAATCGTGTTGAAACCAGGTTTGACTTCGATCACGATTGCAATTGCCTTCACCGGTTGGATTACCATGGCTCGTTTGATTCGGGCGCAGGTCTTCAAACTGAAGGAAAACGAATACGTGTTAGCTTCCCAAACTTTAGGTGAATCAAAGACTAAGATTGCTTGGAAACACCTGATTCCTAACTTGAGTTCGACCATCATCATTCAGACGATGTTCTCGATTCCAAGTGCCATCTTCTTTGAAGCCTTCCTAAGTTTCATCGGGATTGGGATTCCAGCACCAAACGCTTCTTTAGGGACGTTGATGAGCGACGGACAAAAAGCCTTCCACTTCCTGCCTTACCAAATGTGGATTCCTGCTTTAATCCTGAGTTTGATTATGATTACTACGAACCTGGTTGGGGACGGCCTGCGGGACGCCTTTGACCCACAATCTGATTAGAAAGGAGGAGTACCGATGACTGACAACATTTTACAAGTGAAAAATTTACAAGTAGACTTTTCGACCTTAAACGGAACTGTCCACGCCATCCGAGACGTTAGTTTTGACCTGAAAAAAGGGGAAACCCTCGCTCTCGTGGGTGAATCTGGTTCCGGAAAATCAGTAACCGTGCGGAGCGTGATTCAACTGTACGCTAAGAATGCCAAGGTTACTGGTGGTTCCGTCCAGTTTCACGACCAAGATCTCCTCCATTTAAGTCCTAAGGAAATGGATAAGATTCGGGGAAAAGACATCTCGATGATCTTCCAGGATCCAATGACCTCATTGGACCCCACCATGACGATTGGTAAGCAGGTTGCTGAACCGTTGATTACTCACGGTGATGCCTCAAAGGAAGAAGCCATGAAAAGAGCCCTCGAGGTCTTAGAAATGGTGGGCATTCCGAACGCCAAGGAACGAATCAAGGACTATCCTCACCAATTCTCTGGTGGGCAACGACAACGGATCGTGATTGCGATGGCCATCATCGATAACCCAGAAATTCTGATTGCCGACGAACCAACCACGGCGTTGGACGTGACGGTGCAAGCCCAAATCATTAGCTTATTAAAGGACCTGCAAAAGAAGATTGGAACTTCCATCATCTTCATCACCCACGATTTAGGGGTGGTGGCCGGAATTGCTGACCGGGTGGCCGTGATGTATGCCGGTAAGATTATTGAATACGGATTGACGGACGAAATTTACTACGATCCAAGGCATCCCTACACTTGGGGACTCCTCGACTCAATGCCGACCCTGGACATTCAAGGTCAACGGCTGAAAGCCATTCCCGGAACTCCGGCTAACTTAATTAATCCCCCCAAGGGGGATGCGTTTGCTCCCCGGGATCCATATGCCCTAAAAATCGATGAACGGTTACAACCACCCTTCTTTAAGGTGACGGATACCCACTACGCCGCTACCTGGTTGCTCGATCCCCGCGCTCCCAAGGTAACCCCGCCAGAATCAATTCAAAAGCGGTTTGCGAAATACAAAGAACTGCGAGGTGAAGAACAACATGACTAATTCAGAGCAAAAGCCAATCGTAAAGGTGCGGCACTTAAAGCAGTACTTTAACGAAGGTAAAAAGGATGAAGTCAAGGCCGTGGATGACATTTCCTTTGACATCTACGAAGGTGAAACCCTTGGTTTAGTGGGTGAATCTGGTTCCGGAAAAACGACCACCGGTCGGAGTATCATTCGGCTGTACAATCCAACCAGTGGTGACGTTTACTTTCACGATGAAAACATTGCGAAATTAAAAAACAAACACCTCAAGGATTTCCGGAAGCAGATGCAGATGATTTTCCAAGATCCTTACGCTTCTTTAGATCCACGGATGAAAGTTAAGGACATCATTGCTGAAGGAATTGACATTCATCATCTGGCCCAAAACAGCGAAGACCGGGATCGTCAGGTGGCTGACTTACTCAAGAAGGTTAACTTAAACCCTGAATTTGCCAACCGATATCCCCACGAATTCTCTGGGGGACAACGCCAACGGATCGGGATTGCCCGGGCGTTAGCCGTTCAGCCTGACTTCATCATCGCCGACGAACCGATTTCGGCCCTTGATGTTTCGATTCAAGCCCAAGTGGTCAACCTGTTACAAGACATTCAGGAAGAACAAGGATTAACCTACCTGTTTATCGCCCACGATTTGTCGATGGTGAAGTACATCAGTGACCGAATTGCCGTGCTTTACAAGGGTAAAATCGTCGAGATGGCGGAAACGGAAGAAGTTTATAACCATCCGCTCCACCCTTACACGCAGAGCCTGTTATCAGCGGTTCCAGTTCCTGATCCAGAACTAGAACGCAATCATCACGTTAAAGAGTTTGATCACTCGCATCCGTTTAAGGAAGGCGAGGAACTCCGTGAAGTAAAACCCGGCCACTTCCTCTACTGTGACGAAGCGACTGCCCAAAAGTATCAATAACCACAAAAAGCCCCTCCTAGGTGGGGCTTTTTGTTTACAGTTTTAAACTGAGCCAGCCGTTCAAAGCGGGTTCAGAAATGATATAATGAACCAAATTACTTAGTAAAGGAGTCTGCTCGTGAAATACAATCAATTGAGCCAACAAAATGCTAACCTACAAGCCAAGCTCGACAAATCCCACCAGCGTTATTATCAATCACTGCTGTTCTACGTCCGGTTCTTCAGCCTCTTTGTCCACGAAACAGAGATTGAATCCGAACTACTAGGAATCCTCTATCGGCTCTTAGACGGACAAAAAAAGGGTAAATCTGGTCAGGCTACCTTTCAGATGAATCCGAAAATTTTGGCTTATCAATTAACCCAGGCGCAGAAACTCAAACCAAAATCACTTTTGCATTTTCTGTGCGTAGTGACTTTCTGGTTGGTAATCGCTCTGTGTGTTCCAGTCCTACTGATTCCTCACTTGCAACTCAACGTAGGAGGCTTACTGTTGGCCGTGGCCTACATCTGGGGCTTTGGCTGGCTCGTTACTCGTCCCTTTATGATGCGCTTCTTCTTACGGTTACCGACCTGGGCTACGATTGTACTCACCGTGCTCTTGTGGTTGATTCTCTTTTATCCGCTCATCTTATTTCCCATTATCAGCCCTACCACGACGGATCCGATTGGATTTTCCCGCTTAATTCGCTTCGTGGTCCTGGCTCTGATTATCATCCTCATCCTGGGTGTCTATCTCTACCGCGAAAAACACCAAACACACAAAAAGGAGTAACTCATAACGAGTTACTCCTTTTTAATATCCATTAGCGAATTAATTGATCCCGTTGATTAAAGAAGCTCTTGTAGCCCAAGTAGCACCCAATAATGGAACTAATTGAGGTAATTCCCAAGAGCATGAACGTCACCATGATCTGGTATTTGATGGCCAACACTGGATCAGCTCCGGCAAAAATCATCCCAGACATCATCCCGGGTAATGCCACAAGTCCCACCGTTTTAGCACTATCAATTGTGGGTTGGAGCCCCGTCTTGATGGCATCACGGATAATCCCTTTACTAGCTATCATCGGAGTTGCTCCCAACGCTAACATTTCCAAAACCTGGGAACGACGGTCCTTAAACATCGAATTCATCGTCCGGAAACAGAGGCCCATCGAAACCATTGAGTTACTAACAATCATCCCCGAGACTGGAATAATTTGGGAAGGAATGAACTTCAAAGCACCGTCAAGCACCAGTACCAGTAAAATCACTAATGTACTGGTGGCAATCGCCGTTAATGAAATCCAAAAGGCATTTCGCAAGCCACCACTACGACCCCGCGCGTTATAAGCCCCGTTGAAGATGATGATTAAGATTAGCAACATGGTGAGCAACCAGTTGTTAACTTGGAAGACGTACTTTAATACATATCCCACTACGAATAACTGGATGACACACCGAATCGTAGCAACAATTAAATCCTTAGTAATTCCTAGGTGTTCCCGGTAACCAATCCACATGGCAAAGACCACGAAGACCGCCGTTAACGCAAGGGCCGTATTGGAAACAATTAAATTATTCATGTTTAGCAACCTCCTCCATTTGACCGGCTTTGATTTCGTAGAGATGTTGGGCCGCTTGAATTTCTTCGTCATCGTGCGTAATCATGATGACCGTCATTTGGTATTTCTGGTTAAAGTAATCAAGCATTTTGTGAACACTTGCTTTACTATCACTATCTAAGCCAGTGGTAACCTCATCCGTAATTAAAATCTTAGGCGGAAAGAGCACGTTCCGCAGTAATGCAACCCGTTGTTTTTCTCCCCCCGACAAGCTCGTAACCTGTCGATCTAAGTCCGCTTCCCCTAAATCCACCGTCTTCAGTGCTTGAATGGCATGCTGTTCGTCAAACGGTTGCTTGCGAATTTGGTACGGAAACTCTAGGTTTTCTCGGACGGTATCACCAAACAAGGTTGGCTGTTGCACCGCGTACGAAACCTCGCGTCGATACGCAATTGGATCTAGTTCGGTAATCGGTTTGCCTGCAAAGGTAATCGTTCCACTAGTGGGGTTTAACAACGACGCCAACAACTTCACAAAGGTCGATTTTCCACTTCCGGAAGGACCAGTAATCGTGACCACCGCGCCCTGATCAATCGCCCAGTTAATGTTGTTAATGATGTTACGATCATCAATCGTATAGCACAATGCTTGTGTCTCTAACTGATGCATAGCAATCTCCTCTTTTCCTAAATCTTTTTTAATTATACGCTGATTTTTCCGCGACTCCAACTAGAAGCCAACCCCTGCGGGAACACACCTAGAAATGATATAATTAAACAGATTAGTTACATAAGGAGAAAAAATGAAAAAACAACGAAACCAGTCTCACCAGCGGTCCACCGACGTCCAGGTGCAACTGCACCAACGCGTGACCGTTACCATCAAACGACTCGGCATTAACGGCGAAGGGGTCGGCTACTACCGCCGCAAATTAATCTTCATTCCCGGAGCCCTCCCGACGGAAGTCGTCCAGGCTGACATTAGTGAAATTAAACCGCGCCACCTTCGGGGAACGTTACAACAAATCGATAAAAAAAGTCAGTTCCGGATTGCTCCTCGTGACGCCTACGCCACCGAAGTCGGTGGTTTAGAACTTGAAGTGCTCGACTACCCCCAACAGTTAAAGTTTAAACGGGACTTAGTAAAACAAGCCCTCAGTCGCTTTCATCCCCGAGGCTTTGAAAAATACGACATCCGCCCCGTGATTGGGATGCAGGATCCGTATGAATACCGGAATAAGGCCCAATTTCAAATTCGGACCGATGAAGCTGGCCGCGTGATTGCGGGTCTATACAAAGAAGGAACGCACGAAGTGGTCGACATGGAAACCTGTGCGGTTCAAGACCCACTCACTATGAAGGTAATGCGCGCCGTGGTCCAGATGGTGCAAGACCTCCAGATTCCGACCTACGACGAAGAATCCAACACTGGAATTTTAAAGACGATTGTGGTGCGGGCAGCTCGAAACACCGATCAGGTCCAACTGGTCTTTATTACCCACTCTAAGAAACTTTTAAAACAACACCAGTTAATCTGGCGGATTGCCGAAGAACTACCCGAGGTAACGTCAATCATGCACAACGTCAATCCGGGTACTTCTCCGCTAATTTGGGGAGAACAAACCATCCGGTTGGCAGGAAGTCCGACAATTACCGAAAAAATTAAGGGATTATCATTTGCCCTTTCGGCTCGTGCTTTCCTACAATTAAACTCCATCATGACCCCCAAGCTCTATGACCTAGCTGGTCAGGCGCTAGAATTAGCCCCAACTGATCGTTTGGTCGACGCCTACGCGGGAGTCGGAACCATTGGACTAACTTTAGCCCACCAAGTGGATGAGGTCCGGGGGATGGAAACAATCCCGGAAGCGGTCGAAGATGCCAATCAAAACGCCGCTACGAATCGGATTGAAAACGCCCACTACTTTACCGGAAAAGCCGAAGAACTCTTGCCCGAATGGGAACAAGCGGGGTGGTATCCCGATGCACTCGTGGTGGATCCGCCCCGGGTCGGCTTGGATCAAAAATTAATTGATACCATTCTCGCCACCCGACCCCAGAAATTTGTTTACGTTTCCTGCAACCAATCTACCTTGGCTCAGGACCTGGTCCAGTTAACCAAGGAATATAACGTTGACTACTTACAGCCCGTCGACATGTTGCCGCAAACGGCACACGTTGAAATTGTGGTTAAATTAACTCTGAAATAAAGGAGATTGTTTATGAATCAATTTAACCTGAATGATGAAGATGATGACCAATTAAAACAACTGCTGACCATGCTCCCGGATAACTACGCGGTAATCTATCGTAAGGACGGACGGGTCCGAATTAACAAGGTCGGTTTATCCTTTACCGCATTGTTCTTTGGAATCTTGCCCGCTTGGTTCCGGGGTGACTGGTACAACATTTTCTGTATGCTGGGGATCGAGGCTGGCTTCACCATGTTGTACAGTTACATCACTAAGACGGACCTTGCAACCGCTTCATACGCCTTGGGCGTTTTCTTCAACTTCTTGTGGTGCGGAATTTACAATTTGATGTACTTTCGTCACTCCCAAAACCTCGGTTATGAGCCGTATGACAAACGTTCGGAGCAGTTGTTGAAACAACATCGTTATTATCGCTAATCTTCATTAAATATTTAATGCCCCATAGAAATATAATTTCTATGGGGCATTTTTATAATATACAAATTGATTGCTAATTATTTAGATAGTATAATCATTAATAATTAATTATCAAAATAAATTTTTTGGAGTAAAATATGACTATTAAGGGAAAAACTACTAATGGATTAATGAAACATATTAGGGATAATCATAAAATAACCATAAACGGTTCCAAAGAAAAAAAGGAATTGTTGGAAATGGGTTATTTTCATGGCTACAAAGCTTATAGATTAGGATTAGAAAATTATATTTCAAATTTTTCTCAAATAGAAGCTATTTACAATTTCGATATGCGTTTAAAAAGTTCACTTTATACTCATGTTATAAAATATGAAACATTGATAAAAAACATCACTTTATCTTGCATAGCTTCATCACCTGATGGTGGAGTCTCCTTAAAAGACGTTATGAAAAACAAACTGAATGGATACAATGATATTTCGAATAGTAATAAACGAAAGAAAAAAATTAAAAGCAAATTAAAATTAAAAGCCATTTTAGAAGAGTTAGTGATGGAAAATTATAACAAACCATATGTTAATCATTACGTTGATTCATCTAATCCACTTCCTCTATGGGCTTACTTTGAATTAATGACAATGGGATCATTCGGAATCTTCATAAATTTGTTAAACGTAGAAACTAAAATCAAAATATCAAAATCTTTAAAAACATATGATTACCAGTTAGATCCTAATTGTAAAACCCTATCTAACGATATTTTTCTAATCAAAGATCTAAGAAACTGTATTGCTCATAATAGCCCTATTTTTGACGTTAGATTTAAAAACAACAACCCAAGTAATCTCCAATGTAATAAACTAGTAAACTATTTTAATTTATCAGTCAATATTAAATTTGATAGTATAATTGATTATTTCTTGCTTATAGTATTTTATTTCAATTCTTTTAATGGTAATAAAACCGAATCAAGAAAAATAATTAAAGAAGCTACTATTGTATGCAATGATTTCAAAAATAGTATAAACAATAATAGTCTACTATTTAAAATAATAGGAAGTGATTATCAAACGAAATTAAACGAAGCCCTAACTTCAATTTAAAATATTGATTTAATTATAATTATATATTATAATTAAACCAATAGCGGTAGTGGCTTACGAGCGCTACCTGAGACATCTCGATCCGTCGGGGTGTCTTTTTTATTTGTTTCTAAATTTCACCTTAATCCATTTGTTGCTGTACCTTTTGTAATCCAAAGCGCGAAATTGGACCCACCAACAATAGTTGTAAGGGTAAAGCCACGATGATGTTTAAACTCCATGTCATCAGATACGCAGTGCCCCAGTTAGATGGAGTATCAGCGCTCATCAGCAGTCCAAACAAGGACATGCAGGTTACCATCCCCAGTACCATCAGGACCGAAATGGTCATGCCAATCCGAATGGGACTGGTATTCGCGGGATCCTTAATCAGAAAATTGAAAACTACGGATTTCACTAATGGTCCCACTAACAAAAGATCCAATAGAACCGCCACCAATAAACCCAGTGGGTAACCAGCTAGAACCTCGGACCAGACGTGGCTTGAAAAACCATCCGTTTTAACGATATTATAAAAAGTCATTCCTAAGACCATTAACCCGGCCATCATACCAGTAAAAAATAATTCTTCTTTCCAATTTTTGGGCATTTGCTTCCTCCTCTTTGTGCTAACTGTTGCTTACTTTAGCACAAAGCGAGCCTATTTCGTAAGCACTTTTTGTCGTTCCAAAAAAAATCCTTAAACCAGATTGGTTTAAGGATTTTAATGGTAGTTAATTAGTTTAAGAAGGCCGTAACGGCGGCAGCAATGATAATCAGAGCTAATCCGATTAAAGTAGCAACCATTTCCTTGTGAGTCTTCTTTTGCCCTAACATGTAGATTCCGGTTAACGTAGCGATTACTACACTAACTTGGGAAAGCACGAAGGCCGTGGATAACCCTAAGCCACCCTTTTCAACTGGTTGAGCAGCAACTAAGTAAGCTAATGCGGCAATTCCGAAGAAGAATCCGGCAATAATTTGTTTGTAAGAAGTTGCTTCTTTGAAGACGTTTTCTTTACCGACTTGCGTTAAGCAGTAGATTATGGCAATCAATACCATCCCGATGGTTTGGGGAAGAAATGCTTGTAATCCACTCATTGGAACCGTCCGTGGAATGAATCCTTCGGCCCACTTCAAGTTTTCTACTTGAGGAGCGGCGGAATAGAGCCAGTAACCAATCACACCAATTAATTGGTAAATGATGGCTTTCCGTAAAGCAGCAGCATTGGTATTTTCCTTGTTTTCGTTCCAAGTGGTCAAAGTTGCCCCGATGATAATCACTACCAAAGCAATCATTCCGATGACCTTGTTAGCAACTCCAGGCCAACTACTTAAAGCAAAGGCACCCCAGAGAGCTGTTACAATCAACTGGAAGGCCGTGGTAATTGGCATTACCCGGGATGATCCAATCAATGAATAACCTTTGAAAGCCATGATTTGACCAAAGCCCCAACCGCATCCCGATAAGATTCCTAGGAATAAGTTAAGTCCCGTTGGGAAGCCACAACCAGTTACCAAGAAGACCACAAATCCGACAATCAAAGCACCGATGGTTGCCCCTAAAATTTGGTTAGCTGGTTTACCACCAATTTTAGAAGAAACCGTGGGGAAGAACCCCCAACCAATCACGGGGATAATCCCGACTAATAAAGCTAACGCACTCATAATTAATAACCTCCAATGAATCATTTTCCGATTCCTTTTAACGATTTTAAGTATAACGCATTTTAGCAAAAATGAAAACGATTTCACAAACTTTTTTTGCGAAATTTTAAATATTTTGGGTCCATTGTTCGCTATCTATTGAGTGATTCCAATCATTAAACCGATTTACAGGGTTTTCCCTATATTCAGATAATCTGAATTTTTCTTTATTCACAGGATAGCATCAAACCTTTGTAAGCTAAGTCACATGCTGGTAGGTCCCAAATATCAAACAAAAAAAGGTGGAAATAATTTCCCACCTTTTACTTTCCAAGTTAACGTTTGATTTGAACTCGAATGTCACAGTCAATCTCAGCTGGTTCTACTTCTTCTTGGTAGTCAAAGTTAGCTTCGTTAAAGTAGTGTTTCATTTCGTCATTAATGACGTTTAAATCACGGACATCTCCCGTTTGACGCTTGATTAACAGGGTATATTCTTTGGTATCTTCATCCACGTTTTCAAAGTCATAAATTACATCAACCGTGTTTAAAATTTCTTGAATTAATTGGCGTTCTGTCATTTCCATCAGTGTCATTCCCCTTCGTTTGTTCATTACAATAAGCCTAGTGCACTCAGGTCCGTTTGTAAACTATTATTATGCTTCATTTCACGAATCTGTCAGTGATATAATGAAGACATTACGATAATCGAGCAAAGGACGTGAATCAGATGAAAAACGAACGCATCATTAAACTTAATTCAACCGAAAATCTGCGTGAGTTGGGTGGATATCAAACTACCGACGGCAGAACCATTAAATGGCACAAATTACTGCGTTCTGGAAGTTTAGGCACGCTAACTGCCGCCGACCTGAACTTTTTAAAGGCCTATGGCGTCCGCTATGACATTGATTTGCGCTCTGGTCAAGAACGTTCGGCCGTTCCAGACGCTTTCCTTGATCACCAGAATGATCAGATCGAATACATCTTTAATCCGGTTTTTGACGAAGACCGAACCGACAACTCCCAGGATCCAGAGGAATTCCGGCAAATGTTAGAGGATAATCCGAACTACGGCCACGATCACATGGTCTCCGTTTACAAACGGATGGTCCAAAATGATGGCTGCCATCAAGCCTACCATCGCTTTTTCCAAGCTTTATTACAAAACAACCAGACAGATAGTGGCGTGCTCTTTCACTGTACAGCGGGAAAAGATCGAACCGGAATGGCCGCAGTCTTTCTGTTATATGCTTTAGGGGTTGATTTAGATACCATCAAGCAAGATTACATTCTGACTAACCAAGTAGTAAAACCACTTGTTGACCAAAAGATGGAAAAAGCCCGCAAAAACGGCTTTTCAGAGACTGCCATTCGCAGCTTGCGAGCTCTTTATACTGTCAACATGGACTTTTTAGACGCGGCGCTGGACACCATTAACGAACAATATGGTGGATTAGACTCATTCCTCACTAATGAATTAGGAATGGGACCAGCCGAACGTAAACAATTACAAACACTTTACCTAACTTAATTTCAATACCCAGGAGGTTTATATGAATATCATTGAAGATTTGCAGTGGCGGGGTGCCATTAATCAACAAACCGACGCTGCAGGATTAGCGGAAACAATCAACGAACATCCGATTGCCCTCTACTGTGGGGTTGATCCGACAGGCGATAGTATGCACATCGGCCACTTAATTCCATTCATGATCATGGAACGGTTTGCCCGGGCTGGTCACCATCCGTACATCGTGATTGGTGGGGCTACTGGTTCCATCGGTGACCCCAGCGGTCGTAAAACTGAACGTCAATTACAAACTAAGGAACAGGTTCAAAAAAACGTTGCAGCATTAACTGCGCAGATGGAAAAACTGTTTGGCAATGCTCCTAACACGCACATCGTCAATAACTACGACTGGACAAAAAACATGACCTTACTCGACTTTTTGCGGGATTACGGGAAGTTATTTAACATCAACACCATGTTGAATAAGGAAGTTGTCGCTAGCCGTTTATCCCAAGGAATTTCCTTTACGGAATTTACGTACCAAATCCTGCAGGCCTATGATTTCTTCCACCTGCACGAAAAATATGATGTGCAACTAGAAATTGGGGGTGCCGATCAGTGGGGAAACATTACCGCAGGAATTGATTTAATCCACAAGTTACGTGGGTTAGACACCAAGGTCTACGGACTTACGATTCCATTGATGTTAAAATCTGACGGAACTAAGTTCGGAAAATCCGCCGGTGGTGCGGTTTGGCTCGATCCCACAAAAACCTCGCCTTACGAATTTTACCAGTTCTGGTTTAACCAAGATGATCGTGATGTCGTTAAATACTTGAAATACTTTACATTCTTGGACCAGGCTGAGATTGACAAGTTGACCGAACAGGTTAAAAACGAACCATGGAAACGGGCTGCGCAACGCCGGTTAGCCGAAGAAGTAACTAAGTTCGTGCATGGCCCTGAAGCCGTTGAAAACGCAGAACGGATTGCCAAACTGCTCTTTACCGGTAACGTGCAAGAATTAAGCACTGAAGAAGTTGGTCAAGCCTTTAACAACGTTCCAACTACGGAAATCACCGCTGGTCCCCATAACGTGATTGATCTCTTGCTGGAAATGGGCGTGGATAGCTCTAAACGGCAAGCCCGTGAGGACGTGCAAAACGGCGCCGTTACGGTTAACGGAACGAAGGTCACGGATGTGGATGCTACGATTGATCCGACCGCAAACTTTGACGGTCAGTACGTGATTGTCCGGCGCGGTAAGAAGAAACATTTCTTAGCTCGCGTAACTAAATAACTAAATAAAATAAAAACAGCTTTTAATTACCTACCTAGGTGATTAAAAGCTGTTTTTTTGTAATGAAGCTAATTTAATGCTTATCTTTGGCCAATACATATTGGTTAACCGTAAGAATGGCAGCAACAACGTCTTCAGCGCTAACATCCATTGGCATGTTATGAATGGTTTCTGATGGAATCGTTGCTTGTTTTCCCACTTCCAGAAAATCAGATTCAGTAAAGTTATCCATGTGTAAATCTTTTAGGGTAGTTGGTAGTCCCACCGCTTGGAAATAATCAATGAACTGATCGAGTTTTTCGTAAGGAGCATTATCCAAAACTAGTTCACACAATGTTCCATAAGCTACCTTTTCACCATGTAGCATGGTTTGACTCTCACCAGGAAGTACCGTAAAAGCATCATAAATTGCGTGAGCCGCTGCTAACCCAGCACTTTCAAATCCTAATCCGCTTAACAATGTATTCGTTTCTGTAATCGTTTCTAAAGCAGGCGTAACGGATTGAGCCTTAGCAGCGGCAATGGCCGCAGCAGAATATGCAAACAAATTATCCATACATTTTTCCGCAATTGCTAGTGCCGCGCTAGTTTGTGATCCACGAACCATCGAATTAGCATGGTCTTTCGCCACATCTTGGGCTTCGACGTTAGTTGCCATCGCATCCCCTAACCCCGAAATTAGAGTTCTTACCGGTGCATGAGCAATTACGTTGGTGTCTACTAACACTAAATCAGGATTTTGATCATAAAATGAATAGTTTTTAAACGTGCCATCTTCATTATAGATAACCGATAAAGCTGAGCAAGGGGCATCCGTAGAAGCAGTGGTTGGTAAACAAGCTACTTTTACGTTCATTTGATTGGCTACATTTTTCGCCGTATCGACAGTTTTACCGCCCCCTAGTCCGACAATTAAATCACAGTCTGCTTGCTGACCAGCCTTAACCAACCGCTCAATCTCTTCATCCGAAGCCTCACCATGAAATCCAGGACAAGTAACCTGGAAGCCGTGTTGCTCTAAATCATCCCGAACCTGATTACCAACAATAGTCATAATGTTATCAGAACTAATCAATAACACGTGCTTCCCTAATTTATCTAAATAAACATGTGCATTTAAAAAGACATCTTTTCCTTGAATGTATCTCGATGGACTAGCAAAAATTGCAACCATGATATTAATCCTCCTAATTATAATTTTTAATCTAACTCACTAAACTTTTCATAATACGGTTTCACCGTCCGATAAGCATCCCGATACTTTTGGTAATAACGATCATATAAATAATGTTTCTCCTTATCAGGAGCAACCGTTTCGTCAATTTGCGCCCACCGCTGTGCCGTCGCTGGCTCTAAGACCTGCGCTCCAACGCCGGCCAACATGGAACTGCCTAAGTCTGCTTCACCACCCGATTGCGTGGTTTTCACCGTCTTACCGGTAACGTCCGCAATTAAATGCAACATTTTGGTCGAGTTACTGACACCGCCAACCACCGTAATGGCGTCGCCCACTTGATCACCAAATTGTTCAATGCTCTGTCGTACCGAAAAGGCAATTGCTTCCTGAAAGGCATTGTACAGATCAATTTCAGTGGTCCTTAGAGAAATCCCGAGAATAGTTCCTCTCACGGTTGAATCCCACAGGGGGCTTCTCTCGCCCATGAAAAACGGCAACACGGTCAAACCATTACTTCCAACTGGAACTGCTTGACTCAGTTCATCTAACCGTGCTGAGTTTTCCGTCGCAAATTCCTGCGTAAACCAAGCCACGATGGCTCCGGCCGTATTAGCTCCCGCAAAGTTGTAGTAATTCTTCCGAGGTTCGTAAGCATACGGCCAAATGATTAGATTCCGGTCCAACAGTGGCTGCTCAGTCACAAGCGCCGCGTTCATAGACGTCCCAATCGCAATCGTAACTGAACCTGGACCAAAGACCCCGGTTCCGACCGTCGCCGGTCCAACGTCTACTCCCGTATTAAAAATGGGAGTTCCAGCATTTACGCCTAATCGTTCCGCCCATTCTGGTAAAACCGTACCAGCCACTTCTGTACTTGCCACTAACTTAGTCGGCAATTTAGATAAATCAATTCCTAACTGACTGGCTAAGGCGGGATCCCACTGGTCCGAATTAATGTTAAAAATCCCCGCCAGGTTACCGGCGGCCGAGTAGTTAATGCTTTCTAAACCAGTGAACTCTTTAATTACGTATGATTCTGGTGGTAAAAACCGGGCCGTTTGCGCATACAGCTCTGGTTGATGTTCTTTAATCCACATCATTTTAAGATAGCCATAGTACGGATCAGCTAAATTTCCGGTTGTTTTCATTAACTCTGTTTGGTCTACACGATTGTAAACTTCCTGAACCTGCTGGGTTGCCCGGCGATCCATCCAGATTAAAGCAGGGCCTAAAACTTGATTAGCTTCATCAACTGGAACGCCAGAACCCCCATAGAGCCCATCTAAACCAATCCCAATTAACTGGTCTGGATCAATTACTTGAGCGAGTTGGTGAATCACCATCGTTACCGCTTCCAGCCAATCCGTGGCATTTCCTTCCGCCCAGCCGGCATGAGGAGTGTTGATTGGATAGGAACTCTTTGCTTGTTTAATGATTTTGCCAGTGGTGGTCAAAAGCAGGCCCTTAGTGCTCGAAGTCCCAATGTCAATTCCCATTAGATATTTTTCCATTACGTTGCCTCGACTTTCTTACCAATCCACTACAAAAACTTCAGCATTTTTGTAAGCTAGGATTAACTCAACCCCACTTAAAGATAGCGCTTTCATCAACTGGTGTAAATAGCTAAAAACTTGTAAAAAAGACCAAAAAAATACCCTAGGACTTAGAGACGAATCTCTAAATCCTAGGGTACACCCCATCAAGATGGGCATTATTTAATTAACAACTTTTTACCAGTAGTTGTGGGCGTTTCGGAAAGCAACGGCGTTGGCAACTGAACCGTAACGACTAACAGCGTATTGACGAGCAACCCGTTCTTGGTTAGCTGGGGAGTAGTCACCGTTCAAGTATGAAGCAGATAATTGGTATTTACCAATGTATTGACCGTTCCGAGCAGTGTATGAACCACCTGATTCAACGGCAGCAATTGAGTCTAATGAGCCATCGTTTTCAACAGCAGCGTTGTTGTTTGAAGCAGTTGCAGCTGGTGCTTGTGTAGTTTGGGCTGCAGCTGGTTTTTCAACAGCTTGGCTAGTTTGTTGAGTTTGAGCTGCAGCAGGTTGTGCAACTGGTTGGCTAGCTTGAGCAGCTGGCTTAGCAGCAGCTTGTTCGTTGTCGTTAGCTTGGGCTACAACTGGTTGAGCAGGAGCAGCAGTCTTAGCTTCTTCACTCGTTGCACTAGCAACCTTAACGTTACCGTTATCACCAACAACGAAAACTTCACCAACGTAAATCCGGTTAATGTCTTTGATGTTGTTAGCTTTTTGTAAACTATCAACAGAAACTCCGTAAGTTTCAGCTAATTGTGAAAGCGTATCACCGGATTGAACAGTGATCTTAGTGGAAGCGTCAGCTTGAGAAGCACCAGCTAATAAAACTCCGGCTGATACGGCTGCAACTGCAGCGATGGACTTAAGACCTTTTAACTTCATAAAATAAATCTCTCCTTATAAATAGAAAATGTAAAATACAGGTCGTGTTACTAGAATATTCGAAGGACGATTACCTCGTCTCAATCAACAATAGCTATACTAAAGGGTAAGTGTTACAGAAAGATTACAGAATGGTTACCAAAAATGAGATTTTTGTAACATCGCAACATTGTAGACATATTTTGTTACTTAACTACCTCCTTGGGTAGCTGATTCCCATCAGACTGGCATAGAAATATGTCAATTATTACTAAAATTATGTCAAGGTATTTGACAAAAATGACAATTTTTTTGCATATTTTTTTAAATCAATGCTTGTTATGACTTGTAACGTTTTAAATGAGCATCGGATCCACTAACTTCAAACCCTGTTTGCGTACAAAAAAACGCCCCATTCTGAGGCGTTTCTACTATAGTATGGTAATTATTTATTGTTGAGCTCGTTTGAGGCCAATTCCCGTAAATCCACTTAGAACTGAGAAGACCGGACACAGTAAACTAAAAAAGACAAACGGAAGGTAACTAAGGGTTGGCACGTTCAACGTGTTGGCAACGAATACCCCAGCTACTCCCCATGGAATCAGGTAGTTAATCACAGCGCCCCCATCTTCTAACGCTCGTCCGAGCGCTTCTGGAGCTAAATAGGACTTTTTAAAGTCGGCTTTAAAGGCCGTTCCGGGCAGAACTACTGACAGGTATTGTTCCCCAATAAACAGGTTGACCCCGATGGCAGCCAGTACGGTGCTTAACACTAGCATTCCGTCTGAATGAATGTGTTGTGAGAACCGCGTCATTACAACTTCAATGATGCCTAACTTAATCAGCAATCCTCCAAGCGCCAAAGCTAGGATAATCAACGTCATCGTTCCGGTCATCGAACTAATTCCTCCCCGATTGAGGATTTGGTTCACTTCGGCACTACTCGTTTTAATCGTAAATCCGTTTTCCATCACGTCAGCAACCTTAGCAAACGACAGATGATGGGGTGTAAAGAACGTTATGATAATGGTAACGGTAATGTTAATGAATAAAGTAGGAATGGTAGGAATCTTGGTCCAGGCGCAGATTAACAACAGGACCACCGGCAATAACATCCACACGGAAACTGGGAAGTTACTGGTTAAAATGTGAGTGGTTTGGGTAATCTTTGCTAAACTGGCTGTCTGGTGATGATTCCCTAAAATCGTAAACAGAATTAACGAGATTATGAAGGCGGGAACCGTTGACCATAGCATGTTCTTAATGTGGCTGTACAAATCATCACCGGCAATCGCAGATGCCAGATTGGTGGTGGCGGACAGCGGTGACATCTTATCACTAAATACAGCTCCTGAGACCACGGCTCCGGCAATCATCGCGGGATCCAGGCCCATCGTGACTCCAATTCCCATGGAGGCAATCCCAACCGTAGAAATAATCGTAAAGGCGCTTCCGATGAAACAGCCCACAAAGGCACACATCAGAAAGACCGAGGGTAAGAACCACTGGACGCTCAGAATGTGGAAACCGTAAACCATTAGAGTCGGAATGACCCCGGCCATGATCCAAACTCCAATTAAGCTTCCAATTAATAGAAAAATAAACAACGGGATAATCCCGTTACGCACGCCAACCACGATCCCCTCTTGAATCTCATCCCAGGAAAAGCCGCGCACTTTTCCCCAAATCATCAAAACAAAAATCACGGTTAAAATGGGAACGACGGGGGTCAAATGGAAGCCAATGATTCCGACTCCCATGACGACGAGCATTCCCAGCAAAATGAAAACGGCTTCTAGGAGCCGCGGTTGTTTCTCTGTTTGCATGGTCATCTCCTACTTATTTGCTGCTAACTTACGGTTTAAGTAATGCGCTAGTTTTTCCTTAGAATAAACTCCGGTCACCTTTTCGACGCCGGTTCCATTCACAAATAATACATAACTCGGGAGGCCTAAGACGTGATACTGCTGGGCTAATTCCTGGTTCTGATCAACATTTAGCTTAGCGAACTTCACTCGCCCACTAAATTCTTGTTCTAATTGCGCTAATACAGGCTCCATCATCTTACATGGTCCGCACCAAGGGGCCCAGAAATCGACTAAAGTCATCGGACCTTGGACTGCCGAAGTAAAATTAGCTTGATTGAGCTCCATTGCCATTAGAATTCCTCCTTTGACGGATAAAATGGATAATAAGCGTGACTACAATCGCAGCAATCACAAAGATTCCAAACCAGGTGGCGGGAATTTCAATGTCAATTGCTGGAATCGAGAGGAACAATTTTACTCCAATCATGAAGACCAACACGTACGCCATCGTTTTTAGCTCCGGAATCCGTTTCATGATTTTCATAATGAATTCGGCAATCCCTCGCATAGCTAATATTCCAACCATTCCTCCAATTAACACCACCACCGGGTTGTTTGAGACGGCAAGGGAGGCCAACACGGAATCAATCGAAAACAGGATATCCATAAATTCAATTTGAATAACGACCCACCAAAAAAACTTGCGACTGTGTGGATCACCAAGTACTCTGACGGTCCGCTTTTTCCCCGACTTAGACCGCCGTGGAAAAAAATATTTGACCGAGAGGTAGATTAAATAAATCGCACCAACGACCTTAATTTCCCAAAAATGAATCAGATACACCCCGGCTCCAATTACTAGGAACCGGAAGATATAAGCTCCCCATAGTCCGTAAAACAGGGATTCTTCCTGTAATTTTTTCGTGGGTAACACCTGGGTCTGAGTTGCCAGAACAATTGCATTATCAACCGACATCACACACTCTAAAACTACCAAGGAAAAGATGATTAACCAGTCATTTCCCGAAGTTAAAACCGTTTCCCAATTGTGTAGATCAAAAAACGGGCCGTACAGCTTTTCTAGTAGTGCCAGCACTTGAAATCTCCTTTATGTTTCAATTTAATGTTCCTTACTTCATTGCCTCCTGATCGTACTTTTGTAAGTCATGGGCCTTAATTACCCGAATCAACTTATTGGCATAGTCCGGATCGGTTGCATAGGTATTCTTTTGTAATAGTTTTGCTTCTTCACGATAATCAGTGATCTTATCGTCGCGTTTTAAGAACTTTTCGTACAACGCTTCGTTGTGGTCTTCAATCGCGGACTGTAAGTCAGGATACTTTCGGAATTGAGCCTTTTCAGTAATGTGTTTGTGATTAATGTATTCCCCGGTTTCATACATAATGTAATCACCGTTATAGGTTCCTTTAATCCCAAACGGGTTATTGGCTTCCGTATACAACTTCGACTTGCCCCAGTTCGATTCCAAAATGGCTTGGGCAATCACGATGCTCGGTAAAACCTTGTGATCCTGCTTGTACAGTTTCACGGATGGATCAGCCACCTGCTTGATAAACTTGCGTTCGTGCTTTAACACCGGATTATTTTCTTCATCATATTTCTTTTGCGCAGCAATCATCCGTTGATAATTCATGTGTTGCCGAACTTTATAGGTCCCGTAAAGCGCTAAACACGCCCCGGCGACAATTAAAAAAGCAATCAATGGATACCACAAACTGCTTCGTTCCGACTTTTCTGGTTTTTGTTTCATGGTTATCTGCACTCCTTTGTATTCTTCATTATACCCTATTGAAATTAATTTTTAATTACACTTTGACTGTAAATCCTAAGAAAATCGGGCTAGATGGTAAACATTTACTTAAGAATCGCTTATAATTGAAGATAGTGCATAAAAGGGAGGCAATCACATGATTAAAACGGACAAAATTAATCAAAACATCAACTGGGTACAGGTCACTGATTGTCTCCCCGTCGAGAAAAAAACGTTAAAGCAAGAATACCATCTCACCACTGAGATGCTCTATTACGCGTTGGACCACCATGAACGCCCGCGGATGGAATACTACGACGACGAACAGATTTTATTAATTATCTTTGACGTAGCCGAACCAACACGATTCAACGGTGATATTGCTGCCGAACCAATTGGCTTGATTATCCACGGCAACACCTTGTTTACCTTCACGGCTAACCAAACCAACTTTGTGAACCCCTTGATTCGCTCCGTTGTCGATAAACTACCCCAATTACAGCGGGACAACGCCTCTCCTTTAGACATTGTGCTGAAAACGATGTACCAACTCGCGATTCAATACTTCGATTATATTAATCACGTTAACAGTATTCGGACCAGCATCCAACGAAATCTACGTGGGCGTACTAATAAAGCAGCGATTAACCAGTTGTTGAACCTGCAGACGGACCTGGTTTACTTTTTAACTTCACTGTCGGCTAACAACGATATGTTAACCATGCTTAAACGCAAGCTGGGCAAAACGCTATCTGATGATGATAACGATGCATTAGATGACGTCATCGTCGAAATTCAACAAGGGCTTTCCATGGCACAGATGGCGAATCAAGCCGCTCAACAAGTTGCGGGTGCCTACTCAAACCTGCTAGATAGTAACCTAAATACGACCATGAAATTTCTGACCGTCTTCTCGATTGTCCTGACGGTCCCCAACATTGTGTTTGGATTTTACGGTGAAAACGTCAAACTGCCGTTCATGGATAGTCCTTTGGCTTGGCAGATTACCATTGTGATTACGGCGATTTTGGTCGTGGTGGTCCTGCTCATCATGCGCTTCAGTGACTTCTTTAATAGATAGTAACAAAGCTTATCAGCATCGTAAATTTTTACTAATAAACAAAAAGCCTGCCGTTTCTCATGGGAGAAACGGCAGGCTTTTCTAATTAATGACGTTTATTGTTGGGCTTTTTTCCGCGTCGTGTAACGGTGCAGGTAGTAAACCGGCACGCCAATTACGGTAATACCTAATCCAGCAAAGGCTAATCCCGTTTGGTTAATCAACGTCGTCACCACGATGAAGAGACCACCTAAAATGGCAATGGCGGGAACAATCGGGTACCAAAGCACCCGATACGGCCGTTCCAAAAGCGGTTCTTTCTTTCTAAGAATGAAAACGGCCAGGAATAGCAAACAGTTAAAGATCCACATTACAAACACTAACATGTCAGTCAGCAGATCAAAGCTGCCTAAAAAGATCATGATAATAGCAATCAACAGGATAAACAAGCTGGCTACAAACGGTGCCGCTGCCCGGTTTAGGCGTTGGAATAGGTTACTAAACGGTAATAAGTCTTGTTTGGCTAAAGCGTACGGAATTCGCGCTCCCGTCATGGTGTAACCATTGATGGTACCAAATACCGAAACCAAGATTCCAATCGTAACTAACTTACCTCCGAGATTTCCAAACAATTTGCCCGCTACCTCGGCAGCCGTGTTCGGGTTCCCGGCGATTTGACTAATCGGCATGTTTTTCAAGAAGACCCAGTTTACCAATACATAAATGATCATAATAAAGGTTAATCCCAGCACCACGGCCTTGGGAATATCCCGTTTGGGGTTCTTCATTTCACCAGCGATGTCTCCCACGTTGATCCAACCTTCGTAGGCGAACATAGTAGCTAATAATCCTCCCGAAAAGGCGGTAATCACGTTCGAGTGATCCGTGGGGGTAACCGGAAAGAAGGTTACATCCACATGACCGGGCATGAATAATCCCACAATCACAATTAAGAAAACCGGGATCAGTTTAAAAATCAAGGTTAACGATTGGACTGTTCCCCCCACCTTCGCCCCCAATAGGTTTAAACAGGTAATCGTCACCACAACCACAATCGCAATCGGCACCACTAGCGATGTGGACAAATGCAATAGAATTACCACTTGGGTGGCGAAGATAATCGCCAAAGCGGCCATGTTAGCGGGGACGTAAATCAGCATTTCCGACCAACCCAACAAGAATCCACTCAAAGGTCCGTAGGTATGACGCATGTACTGCACACTCCCACCAGTTTCTGGAATGGCGGCTCCTAGTTCAGCAACCGTTAATCCCCCACAAATGGTTAAAATCCCGGCAACCACCCAAGCCAATAGAGTCAAACTAACGGAATGGGTTGCGGCTGTCACACTGGCAATCTTGAAGAAAACTCCGCCCCCGATGACAGTCCCCATTACCATCGCTAGCGCGGTAAAAGGTCCAATGCTCCGCTTTAATTTTTGTTCTGCCATTTCTTTCTCGCTCCTTTGTCATTCGTTATCATAAAAAACAAAAAGGCCCTAGTTAGTAGTAGTTACTAACCAGGGCCTTTGCTTAACGAGTCGTAGGAAGGATTCGAACAACTGATGGTCTGGCTAGTAATTCCGTGAACTTCTAACCAGGCATCCCAAACTAACCTTACTTAGAGTCACACAATCCAAGTAGAGTTAGAGGAGGACATCAATTTTTGCATCAATTCGTTCATCATCCTAGTTCCTTTCCGTTTTTAATATCATTGATTAAACCACCATTTTTAACAGGTGTCAATCTTTTTTGACGGCTACCTTCCATAAAAAAGAAAAAACGATTAGAAAGGGTAGCCAAACTAAACTACCCATGCTATACTATAAGAGTAATGAAACGAGCGGTTAGCTCAACTGTTAGAGCAACGGGCTCTTTGTCCGTGAGATTGGGGTTCAAGTCCTTGACCGCTCATAATTAAAAAGAACAGCTTTGATGCTGTTCTTTTTTTTGTTCAATCAACTCAAAAAGCAGTCGATTCCCTTATGTAGGTCGGCTGCTTTTTCCATTACTATTCTGCTGATTTCGGTGCCTCATCGATATCACTAACCGTGTAGACAATTTCTTGATTTTCATCAAGATACCCGTAGAGTCGTTTCGTATGCTCCTTATTAAAATAACCCATGTCAATCATCTGGTGTCCGTCTTTTTGGACCAGTCCATGGTGCATTTTTAAAATGAAGGCGTAGGTCGACCGCACAATCTGCATGTGGTGTTGGGCCTTTTCAAAGGCCGTACTCAGCGAGTGATCTTGATCTAGGTAAAATTTAATTAGTTTAACCATCATGAAGTTTTCGTGGTTAAACACTCGCGACGCCATCTTTTCGTTTCTTTCACTATGAATGTAGCCTTTTTGTTCCCAGTAGCGTAACTGGCGCGGAGAAACATTCGTCATTTTACTGACTTCCCCGATACGAAAAATGTAATTATCTTCATTACATGTCTTGTAAAAAGCGGCGTGATCTACTTGATCTACCAACCTCATTCCTCCCTACTTGTTATAGTCTGTTACCGTCAGCTGGTCGCCGTCGACGGCTAATTTCGTAATGCTACCATTCGCCGGTCGCGTGCGGAGGTCAAACTGTCCTGGTTGTGAAAAGCGATCGACCAAACTTAACAATGTGTTCCCGTGACTCACGAGCAACACGCTGTCTCCGTCCTCAATGTTTGGATTACTGGTAATCAAATCTAAACCCTGTTGCAAGCGATGCCAGTATTCCTCTGCGTTTTCAGCCATGTGAAATGGATCGGCTTGTTTTAAGAAATCCTTGGCCACGTTCATATCATACTGGTCAATAATTTCAGCAAAAGTTTTGGCTCCGTGGGGTGCTCCGGCTTGGTACCAAACTTCGTCCATGTTCAGGCCTTCAAAGTAGCCGTAAAATTCCTCCCGGAAAAATGGCGACACAATTGGCGTAATTGAATTAAAGGTTTCGTTTTGGTCAAACAGTAACGACATCGTTTTCTGGGCTCGCGTTAAATCACTGCAGTAGGCAGCTTTAAACTTAATGTCCTTAAGTCGTTTGCCGGTGGCCACAGCGTCATCAATTCCCTGCTGGGTTAACGGTGAATTACTCCATCCCTGCAACTTATTGAAGACGTTATAGTACGTTTGTCCGTGGCGCACTAAGTATAATGTAAATTTGGCCATATGCATTCATCCTCTTTCTCGTTTAATTAAGTATATCACGCTCCCCCACGCTTCGGTATTCTTATACTTTCCTTAGTGTTTTTTAATTTCAAAGTCTGCTATCATTAAAGGCATGTTATCGAACTAATATGAAGGGAATCTTACCTTTGAAATTCATAAAACAGATTCTAGCCAAGGTTAATACTCGAGTTGGCTTTTTTGTATTCTCAATTGCTTTATTCTGGTTAAAAACCATTTACGCCTACTTTGCGGATTTTGCGTTGGGAACCGAGGGAACGTTGCAATTTTTGCTACTGTTCATTAACCCAATTGCCACGACCATCCTAATCTTTGGGCTCGCATTTTACTTTAAACCGGCCAAACTTTTTTATCCAGCTATCCTACTTCTAGACATCATTGACACCGTGCTTCTCTATTTAAACGTGATTTACTTTAGGGAATTCACCGATTTTATGACCGTGTCCACGATGACCGGATACTCCAAGGTCGATCAAGGACTGAGTGGCGCGTCTTTGGCGCTCACGATGCCCCACGACGTTTTCTACTGGTTAGACATCATCATTGTTATCTTTCTACTCCTGTTTCGGGTTATCAAGATTGATAAGCAAAGCCTTTCCAATCGGTTTGCCTTTGCGGTTTTTTCCATTGGAGCATTGTTTCTAACCTTTAACATTACATTAGCGGACATGGATCGTCCTCAACTATTGACCCGAGCATTTGACCGCAATTACTTGGTTAAGTACTTAGGCTTAGACGTCTTTACGGCTTATGATGCCTTTCAGACGCACCAGTCAAACGAGCTCCGTTCCCAGGCCAACAAGGCTGAAATCTACAACGTGAAGGCGTTTACCGATGCCCACTACGCCGAACCCAACCCCAACATGTTTGGGACGTTAAAGGGTAAAAACGTGGTAGTCATTCACCTGGAAAGCTTCCAACAATTTCTAATTAACAAAAAAATCAACGGTAAGGAAGTCACTCCGTTCTTAAACCAAATCTACAACAGTAATCATACTTACGCTTTCGATAACTTTTTCCACCAAGTTGGTCAGGGAAAAACTTCTGACGCCGAAAATATGCTAGAAACCAGCACCTACGGCTTGCCACAGGGATCCTTATTTGCCCAGTTAGGAAGCGACAATACCTTCCAAGGAGCGCCTGCAATTCTTGGTCAAGATGGTTACAGTTCGGCTGTCTTCCACGGAAACGTGGCTAGTTTCTGGAACCGGAACAATACCTACAAGAACCTTGGCTACCAGTACTTCTTTGATGCCAGTTATTACGATACGACCGGTGACAAAGCCACTGGTTATGGACTAAAGGATAAGTTGCTATTCAAGGACTCCATCAAATACCTGCAACACCTACAACAGCCGTTTTACGCAAAGTACATCACGGTTACCAACCACTTCCCGTACCAGCTTGATGATCAAGACATCAAGGATAATAAAATTAAGGCCCCGGATACAGATGATAGCGCCGTTAATAACTACTTTGTCACCGCCCATTATCTAGATCAGTCAATTAAAGAATTCTATGACTACCTCGATAAGACCGGTCTCGCTAAGAATACGGTCGTGGTCCTTTACGGAGACCACTACGGACTGTCTAATTCCGAAAACCCAACTCTGGCACCATTACTGGGTAAGAGTGAATCGAAGTGGAATAACTTTGATAATGCCCAATTGCAACGGGTCCCGTTCATGATTAACTCACCATCCATTAACAATGGCTACGTAGATCACACCTACGGCGGTGAAATTGACGTTTTACCGACATTGATGCACCTCTTAGGAATTAACTCCCAGAAGTACATTCAGTTTGGAACAGACCTCTTCTCCGCCAAGCACGATCAGGTGGTCGCCTTCCGGAATAAGGATTGGGTCTCACCGGAATACACTTCGGTTGACGGAACCATCTATGATTCTAAGACCGGCAAAGTCATCCATCCGGACAAGAAGTTAAAGAAAAAACTACAGGAAATTCAAGAGAAGGTTAACACCGAACTATCGTTATCCGATACTTTGAACCAGCAAAATTTACTGCAGTTCTACCATCCCGATGGCTTCCAAAAGGTTGATCCGACGAAGTTTAACTACTCAAACGGTCTTAGTCATGAAAAACGAACCGAAAATCAATTAGGCGATAAGTCAAAGAGTCTCTTTGATACCAACGGTAAAAAGGACACCACAAAGCTCTACAAGACTGATGCCCCAGAAGTTAACGAACCTCGCAGTGATACCAGTAGAATTCAGATTCAAAATCCGGATTCAAACCAGGAAAAATAATCGTTCCTAACCAAAAAACATTCCCGTAATTGGGAATGTTTTTTTAATGCAATCGTTGGTATAACGGTAATAAGGTTTGTAACGTCTGTTCTAAATCAGCAAGCAAATGTGGGGTCCCGAACCGTGAATCCCCTCGTTGAATTTGAATCCCAATTAAGACCTCCGCGGCTTTCACATGCTGGAATCGCTCAACTAGTTGTTCGTAGTCAGCAATTGGTAAAGTTTGTTCCACCATATGGTTGGCGCTCAGGACAAATTCACTCGGTAACTGGGCTACTAACGGAGCCAAGTCCTGTAACTTGGGACCGATTGTGCTCGTGTGTTTGGGTTTCATGTTACTTTCAACCGCTAAATATAGATACAAGTGGTCGGCCCAGCAACCCAGTTCAAAGTGGGGCAACATTTTGTAACCACGGGGATTCGTTGAAAATGCCACCCAGGTATTATCAGGTGGATTAGTGGTTCGCATCCGGTGTTTGGCAACGTGCGCGTACCACGTTTCGCCCGTTGCTGCTAAGATCGGCAAGAAGGCCTGCGCCACTTCCTCAAATTGAGGATCCAACACGGTCCGGATTTGTTCCATCCGTTCGTTCAACGTGGATGCGTCAAATACCTTAAAATCACTGTCTGTAAACATCTGGCTGGTCACTCCTTCTAGCGTTTCAACGACGTACTGTGAATTGGAAGCCGTCGGTCTGGGTAAAGGCGTTTCATAATCGTGTTCACGGCCAGCGGTGCTTCCCCGAAGCCCGTAGCAATTAGCGTATCCTTGCCGGGATAAATGGCCTGATCACCCACACTAAAGAGTAACGGTACGCTACTTTCTAACTCGCGATTAACTTTGACCAAGGAGTGTTCCAATTCTGGTTGCACGTTCCAGGCCTCCAGGTCCTTATTGTTAGCAATAAAGCCATAGTTAACCACCACGTCATCGACCGTCATCGTGATGAAATCGTCGTCCGTCTTCATCCGTTTTGCTTCCACCTGGAGCCGGTGATCAACTTCATTCAATTTTTGAATCAGGTAAGGCGTCACAATCTGAACCGAAGATGCCTCCAGTTGGTGGACCATCTTTTCCAATCCCCGAAATTCGTTGCGTCGGTGAATCAAGGTAACTTGATGGGCTACCGGTTCTAACATCAAGGCCATGTCGACGGCAGAATTCCCGCCCCCGGCGACTAGTACGTCTTTGCCAGCAAAACGACTTAAATTAGAGATCCCGTAAAACAGGTGCTTCCCGGTTTCTGCTTCCGCGTTTTCTGCCCGCAATTCTCGAGGGTGAAAGGCACCATTGCCAGCAGCCAAAATAACCGCTCGGCTCTTACTGGTTCCTTGGGTCGTTTCAATTTCAAAGTAATCCTCGTGCTTGATCACGTTCGTCACCTTCGTATTCAGATGGCGTTCGACCTCTGGCACTGTATACAACTGCGCTTCCAGATTCTGCACGAGCTCCCGGCCGCTAACCCCAGCAAAGCCGGCCACATCCAAAATGTTCTTTTCGGGATACTGGGCCATCACTTGACCGCCCAGCTGTTCCAAACTTTCAATAATTTGAACCTTAGCTTCCCGTAATCCGGCGTAAAAACCCGTGAACATTCCGACGGGCCCCCCGCCAATAATTGTGATATCATAGACATCGTTGGTCATTCTTATCCGTCCTCACTAAATTTTATTTACAAAGGAATTTTAACATGAAACACAAGAAGACATTTATTTTTCTCATCTTTTTATTAGTCGTTGGAACCGGATTCGGTGGCTGGTGGTATAACACCCAAAAGGCATCTAACTACCACGTCAAGCAATCCCGGACCGCCACGGTGTTCATTCCCGGATTAGGGGGAAACTACATTACCTCTGATTACATGGTATCTTCCTGGGATAAAAACGGAGCCGCTACGAAGGCCCTGCAGGTTTACATCAAGGACAATGGGAAAGTTAGCACCGTTAAGCAGTTCAATAAAATCGGGAAAAATAATCCGGTCATTCAAGCGAACTTTCAAACTAACAATAAGCCAGCATTCGAAGCAACCCACATGCCGCAGTTATTGGCCTACCTGAAGAAGAACTACGGGATTAACAAGGTTAACCTAATCGGACACTCCTCTGGAGGCGAAATTATCTATGACTACTTGACTAAGTACCGGAAAACAGCGGATCAACCGGAAGTCGTGCACTTCGTTTCCATGGCGAACACCTATCCGTTAAAGGACCCCAACATCACGAACTTGCCTAAGAACCTGCAGATTCTAAACTTCTGTGGAAACGTCAGCAATACCGGAAGTGACGGTCTGATTCCCGTTCGAGATGTGGTTAAGATGAAAGAATTAGTGCGTGGCCATGTGAAGAGTTACAAGCTCTACGTTTATAACGGTGACCCGCAACAAGCCCAACACTCCATGCTCCACGAAAATCCCGAAGTCAATAAGATTATCGCGGAATACATGTTTAACTAACAGATGCTTCTAAAAGCGACTATCAAGTGATAGCCGCTTTTTGTTCGCATTTAACTAATTTCAAGTTGTATTAACTCGTTTTTTCCAGTATTATAAGAGTAAATAACTGATATTTAGTGGAGGTTAACGCATGAGTGTTCAGAAAATGATTTTAGATGTTGATACGGGGATTGACGACGCCATGGCGATTGCTTATGCCGTGGCTGATCCTGAAGTTGAATTAATTGGAATCCTGTCATCCTTTGGGAACATCGAAGCCGACCGGGCCGCCCAAAATGCCCTGAAAATTTTACACCTCGTGGGTGCCAATGACGTTCCGGTGTTCATTGGTCACCAAAATCCGTTAGATCACAACTACCAACGAATTGACGTTAACTCACAGATTCACGGTGAAAATGGAATTGGAGAAGTGGAGCTCCCAACTCCCACCCAACCAGTGGCCACCCAGGACGGCGTGGATTTTCTCTTAACCGCTGCCCAAGAATACGGTGACCAATTGACCGTCGTAGCCACGGGTCCAATGACAAATCTTGCGTCTGCTTGGGAACAAGACCCAGCAACCATGAAAAAAATTGGCAACATCACCATCATGGGCGGAGCCCTCACGGTACCGGGGAACGTGACCCCCGTGGCTGAAGCTAACGTGGAACAAGATCCTGTGGCTGCCAACCAACTCTTTACCAGTGACCTAAACGTCACCATGGTTGGTTTAGACGTGACCCTCAGAACCCTGCTGACTAAGGACGAAACGAGCCAATGGCGGACTACCGAAGCGGGAAGTAAGATGGCAGACATTGTGGACTTCTACATCGACGTCTACGCGGACCTCTACCCTGAACTCGGTGGTTGCTCTTTACATGATCCCCTGGCCGTCGGCGTTGCCATTGACCCTAGTTTTGTAACCACAATCGACATGAACATGATGGTGACCACCGAGCACGATGCTTACTACGCTCGGACAATTGGTGACAAAGCGCGGCTCAACGACCCGAACCCGAACGTTAAAGTTGCGGTGGCCGTGGATAAGGACCGGTACCTCCAGGTCTTTATGGATCACTTTAAACAACTCTTCAATTAAACATGAGAAAAGGACTGGAAAAAGTTTTCCAGTCCTTTTTTAGTTGGATTACACTTCTTCTAAGTGGAGATCGGCTGGTGCCGTCTTCCCCAGTAGCTTCAATAGTTGGTAGTAAGCAAAGCCCAAGCAGGCCGGAATTAACACTCCAAAGACCAGTAACAGTACCAGACCCGTCTTGTCATTTGCCCAGTACCAGAGCGGCGCAATCAAGGAGTTCAACCCTAATCCGGCAATCGTGTACGGTGCCTGAAAATGAAAGCCCACTACGGCAATCGGAGCCAGCACCATTACGATGAGCAGCGGACCTACCGCGTACAGGGGTCGTTTCAAGAGATTTGGAAATTGCACCTTCGGCGTTACCAGCGTTTGGGCAATGTTGCCACCCCAATCGTTTTCTCTAAACGACATCGCGGTAAAGATGACGAACCCGATGGTGGTCCCAATCATGGCTGCCCCACCAGACTTCGGATCAAGCTGCACGGCGATGGCTAAGGCCGCAGAAGAAGCGGGCGTCATCAGGAACAAGAACCAAGCGGCGGCCACTACCATTGAACCCACAATTGGACTGATTTGCATCGTATCTGCCAACCGTTCACTGATCCAGTTCAATGCGGGTGTGGTTACAGCCGCAAATCCCAGTCCAGCAATACAACCAGTTAAGGCCGTCGCAAGCGGAACCAACACCAAATCAAGTGGGGTTCTACCCGTTAACCATTTTCCAATTAAAGCAGCAACCACTGCAGCTAGCACGGCCGACACTGGCTGTCCAATTGTTAAGATGGCCGATCCAGCTGCTTGGGGAGCCACCCAGCTGGTCGCCGTCATGGTTTTGGCAACCGGAGCGGTAGTAAAGTACACCGAGTTGGCTCCCACCGTCGAGGCAATCATGGTGGCACCAGTAACCAACGTGGTTGTTCGGAGCATGACCGCTACGGACATTCCCAATGCAGGAGCTAATAACCGTTGTCCAATCAAACCGGCTTCGTTGAGCGGTTGCCAATGCAACATGGTTCCGAGGGTACTCAGTAATAACCCCATCCCTAAAACAGCTAAAATCGTATTGGAAACTCCTTGGGAAACTTGATATACCCAACCCTTCCAATTGGTGGGCGTGGGTTCGGTTGTCTTTCGTCGTGCCTTCTTCATTTGTGATTCCCTCCCATAATGGTGTCAGAATTCCTATCTTAAAACAAAAACAGCGCCGGTTAAGTTACTAACCAGCGCTGTTATGCGATGAATCTGTAAGCGAACAAGAAACTGGCCTCAAGCGAGTGAGGTCAGTCCAAAATGCTTGACCTCACTAACGAATAATAATTTCGTTAATTAAGCTCAAGAATAAGACGTTGTTCGTAAAATTCATCGTTGGTTTCATGATGGGTCTCCTTTGCGTTTTTTCTAAATATACAGGAAAAAGTCATAAAGTCAACCACTTTTTGGGATGATTTTCGGTTTATGGTTATTTTAGGATATTTTTCAACGAAAAAGTTCGTTTATTCCTTTGGAAAATATTGACTTAAAAAGACCGCTACCCCGTCTGCGTCATTCGTCGTCGTGATGTAGTTTGCAATTTGTTTAATTTCTGGAGAAGCATTACCCATTGCGACTCCCACAGCTGCTTTCTCTAACATGCCAGCATCGTTTTCTGCATCTCCAAATGCCATCAGGTTTGAAAAATCCCAACCAAAGTGGTGTAAGAGATCTGCTAATCCGACCGCTTTGTCCACTTTCGGTGGTAAAAATTCCAAAATTTCGGGTTGCGAACGGACGATGTGATATTGTTGTTTTACGGAATCCGGTAAAGCTCGTTGTAACTGGTCTAGTTCAGCGGAAGTATTGGCAAGGATGCCCTTTGCATACTCTTGCTCCGGTAAATCGACAAACGAACGGGGTTCAAAGTCGATCTTTCCGTTTAACTTATCGCGATAAATCGAACTGCCCAGATCATTAACTGGATAAACTCGGTCAAAATCGAGCACATCCAACGGAACGCCCTGCTCCTGCGCAAATTGGTACAAAGGTTGTAAGGCTTGCTTGCTCATCCCCCGTTGAGCCAACACTTTGCGGGTGGTGTTATCAAGCACCAACCCTCCGTTAAAAGTGATGGTGGCATCCTCTGGTTCTGTTAGTCCCAGTTGTTCAATGTAATTCCAAATGGCGTTAATCGGACGCCCAGTACAGAGTACGACCTTCATTCCCGCTTCATGTAAGCGCCGCAGTTCCCGTTCGTTTGCGGGACTAATCTGCTTTTGGTAGTTTAAGAGGGTATTGTCTAAATCCAACGCAATCAACTTAATCATGAGTTTACTCCAATCAAAAAGACGCCTTATACAAGGCGCCCATAGTAATTATTAACTTAATTTTGCTTCTAGTTCTTTGAGTTCTGCTTGCCGAATACTGCGTGGTAAGAAACGACGAATTTCTTCTTCGTTGTAACCCACTTCGAGCCGCTTGTCATCAAAGATAATCGGCCGCTTGATTAAATCTGGGTACTTAACCAGTAAGTCAACTAATTGAGTTAAGGACAAGTCATCCAAGTTTAAGTGCAGCTTCTTGAAAATGTTAGAACGAGTGGAGATGATGTCTTCACTCCCGTTTTCAGTTAACCGTAAAATGTGTTTTACTTCGGCAGCATTTAATGGTTTTGAATTAATGTTTCTTTCTTTAAAGGGAATGTCATGATCTTTTAACCAAGCCCGAGCCTTCCGACTAGATGCGCTACTTGGTGCAACATATAAGTTTAACATTATCAGCCTACCTCCTCATGCAAAGCATGTGACATAAAGTACGTCTGACAAATATTGACTATTTATTAGACAACTCTATCTTATCATAATAATCCAAGAGTTCAACGCACTTTTTAAAACTTAATAATTACTTTACTTAATTTACACGAACGCTTTTTAATATTATAATTTAAACATTCTACAATCCGATGGAGGGCTGCACATGAAATTGACAATCTTAACCACTAGCGATACGCACGGCTTCTTGGCACCCACGAATTACGTTAAGCCCCACGCTAATCAGCCCTTTGGCCTGGAAAAAGCGGCCACCATTTTAAAGCGGGAGCAAGAAAAAAGTGAGTATCACTTGACCCTCGACGACGGTGACTTTTTGGAAGGATCACCGCTCGCTTACTATCAAGCTGAGGTCGAAAAAGCGGTGGCTCCCACTGCCATTAACGCGGCCTTTAATAGCATCGAGTATGACTTTGGGACGGTTGGTAATCACGAGTTTAACTACGGACAAGAGTACCTGAAAAATGCCATTGCGGGCAGTCAGCGCCAGTTCGTGTCCGCGAACATTTTAAACGCTGACGGAACCCCCGCGTTTGGAGATCCCTATGCCATTAAAACCTTTGGAGACTTAAAGGTGGCGGTCCTAGGGCTTACCACTCAATCCGTGGATGCCTGGGAAAACCAGGCGAGTATTCACAATTTAAAATTTATCTCCGCGTTAGAAGCGGCCCAGAAGTACGTTCCCGAAATGCGGGAAAAAGCAGACGTCGTGGTGGTCCTCTACCACGGTGGGTTTGAACGTGATCTAAGTGACGGAAAACCAAACGATAAAATTGATGGTGAAAACGAGGCCTACGCGATTATGCAACAAGTGCCGGGCATTGACGTGATGGCAACGGGGCACCAACACCGGGCGCTCGCCGGTAAGTTATTTGGGATTCCTTACGTCCAGCCAGGACACCGGGGCAGTTACGTTGGCCGAATTCAACTCGACCTCGAACGCGTAAACGGGCGCTACCAAGTGCAAAAGAGTCACCAAAAATTGATTAAGACGGGCGACGCTAAACCGGATGCCACAACGGCCGACAGTTTTACGGCAACGGAAGCCAACGTTGAAAAGTGGCTAGCCCTTCCCTTGGCTCACATTGATGGCAGCATGACCTACGACGATCCGTTCCAGGTTCGGCTCCACGGTTCGGCCTTCGTCAACTTCATTCAAAAGGTCCAGATGGAAACGATGGGCTGTGACGTTTCGGCTACCGCCCTCTTTTCGAACGAAGCTCGGGGTTTTGAAAATCCGATCACAATGCGCAACATTATCACAAACTACGTCTACCCCAACACCCTCTCATTGTTAGAAATTACGGGAGCTGATTTAAAGGCGGCGCTTGAAAAAACGGCCGAATACTTTACAATTAAAAACGACCAAATTATCGTTGATCCCAAGTATCACCATCCTAAAATTCGTGATTACAACTACGACATGTACGCTGGAATTGACTATACGATTAAGGTTTCTAATCCGATTGGGAAACGCGTCATTAATCCGACCTACCACGGCAAACCGGTGACCAATAAAATGAAATTAAAGATCGTCTTAAATACCTACCGGGCCGTCGGAGGGGGCCACTACCCAATGTATAGTGAAGATAAGGTGATTCGGTATGACACGATTACGATGAGCAACCTGATTGCCAAGTACTTGCAAAAGCATCCTGAAGTGAAGGCCGATCACACCCGCAACTTTAAAGTAATTAAATAGCAATTAAAAAACAGTTATTTCGCGATGAAATAACTGTTTTTTAATTATAAATAATTAATCCCGACGATTAATACTAGAAGTAATAAGCTCGTTCCAAACGTGAACCAGTCCTTGCCCGTTCGTTGAGGAATCAGGTACTGAGGTAATCGATGCTTCCCATCATAGCCCCGGAGGAGCATCGCTGCAGCTAAATCCTCGGCCCGGCGAAAACTATTCACGAGCACCGGTAGGAACACGGCTAAAAGCGCCTGGGTTCTTTGTTTCAGCGGACCAGTGCGATAGGTAATCCCCCGGGCCTGTTGTGCCGCGGTGACCGTCTGAAACTCATTGGTCAGAGTGGGAACAAACCGAAACGCAATGCTGAGGGTTAACGCAACATCTCCCACCGGAATGCCCACCTTTTGAAGCGGGGCCAGTCCCCGTTCACAAGCAGCAGTCATTGCGACCGGATTGGCAATTAACGTCAAAAGGTTCAGTACCACCAGGGCCGTGCCAAACTTAGCAAGCAAAAGCAGCGCTACTCGTAAACTCCCGGCCGTCACCTGCAAAATCCCCCACTGCCACAAGATTGGACCCGTATGCACCAAGAGTAATTGAAAGAATGCGGTTAAAATCAGAAAGAAGACGAATAAACGAATGCGCCGGAGAAAACGTCGCATGCTGAAACCGGACAACTTAACCAACCCGAAGCTTCCCAGCAGCAACAAGAACGCTAACCCTAGCTTCTGGTTCAAAAAGACAGCCAAAAGTCCCAGGAGGATGCTCATTAATTGCGTTCCCGGCGTCAACTGGCGCACCCAATTATCCCGATGTGGAGCCATGGTCATCATCCCTTCCTAAGTAACGTAAGAGCCAGCGCTGTAATTCAGTTTCTGTCAACGGTAGTTCCGACCTGGGCGTAGTAGTATCCAGTGTTTGTGCCACCTGCAGTGGTTCGGGCAGTACTAAATTAGTGGATCGCACCAACTCCGGTTCAGATTGAAATAGCGTCCGGGGCGCGCCAGCAAACGCCAATTGCCCGTTCGCAAGCACTACTACCTGACTAGCTAACTGGGCCACAAGGTCCATTTCGTGGGTCACCATAATGATGGTACGTCCCACACTTTGCAAGTCACGTAATAAATGCAGTAACTCGCGTTGTCCCTGGGCATCCAATCCGGCTGTGGGTTCGTCAAAAATTACCACCTGTGGTTCTAAGGCTAAAACACCAGCAATCGCTGCCCGGCGCTGTTGTCCACTGGAAAGTAAGACGGGATCCTGGCTCTGTAGCCGCACAGGAAAATGCACCAACTGCAGCGCCGTCTGTGCTCGTTGCTGGGCTTGATCTCGTTCCATTCCTAATGCCACTGGTCCCGCCATCACGTCGTCCAGCACCGTCTTTGCAAAGAGCTGCTGAGCCGGATTTTGAAACACCATGCCGACTTGCTGACGAACTCGTTGTAAGTCCCGCGCCAAACTACGCTGGGTTAACCGTTGCCCCACAATTTCAATTTCTCCCGTCGTTGGTTGTAAAAGACCATTGAGATGCTTAATCAGGGTCGATTTCCCGCTTCCGGTCTTCCCCACGATAGCGGTTATCTCGTGATCTGGTATGGTCAGCGAAATTGATTGCAAGGCCGCCGTTGGTTGATCTGGATACCAGTGGGTTAAATTTTTGATTTCAATTGCCATAAAGCGTCCCTCAAATCAGCGCTGGTTGCCGCCTGTTGTTCCGAAACGAAATAACCTTGAGTTGCTAGCCAAGTGCGCAACCGGTACAGCAACGGGGCCTGCAGTCCCCAGTCCGCTAGCTGCTCACTTTGACTTAAAACAGCGGTAGGCTTTCCCTGCATGGCAATTTTACCATCGTGTAAAACCACGACTTCGTCGGCTAGCATCGCCTCGTTTGGTTGATGGGTAACCTCAATGACGGTGATGCCAAACTGCCGGTGTAGTTGGTGCAGTTGCGTAATCAACTCCTGGCGTCCCTGCGGATCCAGCATGCTGGTAACTTCATCTAACAATAACACCGCGGGCCGACGCGCCATCACGCTGGCAACGGCCACTCGTTGTTTCTGGCCTCCGGAGAGCTGGTCCGGAGCTCGGTCTAAGGCTGTTTCCATCTCGACTAACTGGAGCGATTCTCGGACCCGCTGTTGTAACTCAGCCTGATCTAAATCTTGATTCGCCAATCCGAACGCCACATCATCGGCTACGGTCGCCCCCACAAACTGATTATCGGGATCTTGAAAGACCATTCCGACAGTCGGATTAACGGATTGAGTGATTGGTTGGACGGGCTGACCGTTGATGGTAATTGTTCCAGACTGGGGCCACTCTAGCCCCACCAACAGTTTCAACAGGGTCGATTTCCCACTCCCGTTATTACCCAATAGCGACACCCAACTGCCTGTAGGAATCTGCCAGTTAATCGCTTGCAACACCGGGTCAGCCTGATGCGGATAGTGAAATTGAACGTGATCGAACCTAATGCCCGTATGCTTTTCCATCCTATTTTCCTTTCATTACCGGCGCCAGAGTTTCAGCAACGGGGTGGCAATGATTGGCACCACGATTGCTGACAGGATTAGTTCCGGAATTCCATTCGTCCCGACCAACGTCATCAATACGTTCCCCAGTAAAGCGGGGCTAGAAACTCCATACGCGTGCGCCACAGCGGGGGTGCGATAGAAAATCCCGATTAAGCCCACTACCAGTAGGGTATTTAACGCCGAACCCACGGCCCCGGTCACAATTAACGCCCAGGTTTGGCGCCAGTGGGCCCGCGTGAGCCACAAAAAGACGTACCCGGCAAAGAGGCCCACTAAAACCCGCGGGACCACCGAAACCAATGGGTTAGTAAACACCAGCGTACTCAGGGGACTCGTGGGCGCCACAAAGGCTCGAACCCAGGACAAAAGTCCCCACACCAGTCCTAAGAGGGCGCCATCCTTTGGTCCTAGCAATACCGCCGCGATGATTACGGTAATCTGCACAATTGTAATGTTAATCGGTCCGACCGGAATGTATCCCAGAAACGGAACAAAACTTTGTAAAATCACAATGGCAATGAACAGGGCTAAAATGGCTAGGTGAAACGCTTTGGTTTGTTTAATCATCAGCTAATAATTCCTCCAGTTGTTTGGGCTTCATTAAAACTTATTATACCGAGAACTGTCCCTAAAACTCAACATGCGGACAACAGAACGACGTAATCCCACGCAATCGGTCCACGCATTCCTCCAAATGTCACATTACTAAAAAAATCCGTTCCCGGCGGAAACGGATTTTAACTAACGTGTTTTTTCCGTGGGACTTGTTTGCCACCCACGTACTGAACGGCGTTCGACCGACGAATCGCCGTTACCTTGATTTTACCGGGATACGTCAGTTCAGCTTCGATTTGCGCACAAACCTGTTGAGCTAACTGCTCCGTTTGCTCATCATCACTGGCCTTCGGATCAACCATCATCCGGATTTCCCGACCGGCTTGAATTGCATAGCTATCCTTTACTTCTGGATGAGCGTTGGCAATTCGTTCTAAGCCCTTGAGTCGGTTCAAATATTCTTCCACGGATTCACTCCGCGCGCCCGGCCGCGCTCCCGACATGGAGTCGGCCACTCGGACTAGGACAGAAATCGTGGTTTCAGAATCGACGTCTCCGTGAGATGATGCAATCGCATCCACCACGGACTCTTCTTCTCCATAGGCCTCAGCAATTTGCACTCCCAACTCCACGTGGGTGCCATTTACCTCGCGGTCAACCGCTTTTCCAATATCATGGAGCAGACCAGCCCGTTTAGCGAGACGGACGTTCACACCTAGCTCCGTAGCCATAATCCCACAGAGTTCGGCTACTTCGACCGAGTGTTGCAAAACGTTTTGCCCGTAACTAGTTCGGTACTGCAAGCGTCCGATTAGCTTCATCAGATCCGGATGCACCCAACCTAAGTGGAGGTTTGCACACGTTTCTTCTCCGGTCAAACGAAGTTGCTCAATTACCTGCCGTTCGGTACTACGAACCACGTTTTCAATCACCGCGTTATTCAGTTGCCGCGCCGTGATTAATTCGTTAATCGTGCCTCGAGCAATTTCCCGACGAATCGGATCGTTCGTACTGATGATTAGGGTTTCTGGACTATCAGGATTGAAGATTAAATCCACTCCGATTAACGTTTCTAACAGACGCAATCGTTGCTCGTTTTTCCCGGTAATCTTATTACGCATCCCCTCATCTGGAATAATCACGTTGCGGTCAATGTGATCGCGCGGCACGTCGATTGGTCCATTTTGAATGGCTTCCACCATTAACTGGCGGGCTTCCTTCGTGGCCGTCAATACGTGTTCCTCGTGTTCATCTCGAACCGATTGTTCATAATCCTGTTGTAACGCGGTTTGGGTCATGTTCAACACGGTCTGTTCGGCTTGCTCGGGCAACAATCCACTCTTTTCATGAAGTAGATCGGTGCGTTGCTGAACCAACTGGTCGGCCTGTTGCTGCGTTTGGTCAATGGTCTGCTCCAGCTCCTGCAATTCGGTTTGCTCCCGTTGCACGTTCTGCTCACTTTTCTCTAACCGACTGGCAAAACTCTGCAAACTCTTTTCCTGCAATTCAACTCGTTCCTGGCGCAGTTGGTTTTCAACGACTTGCTCGTCAATTTCTTCGTTGACCTCGTCCTGATGCTCAGCCACGTCCGTTTCCACCTTAGTTTGGATGGCCTGCACCGCTTGTTTAATCTGGTGCTGGTTCTCCTGTTCGATTTGCTCGGCTTGGGCAGTCGCTTTTGATAGGCGGTGATTCAACTGGTGGTTTTCACGACCATAACCAACCACCAAGCCCAGAATTAACGTTACAACCGCAATTCCTAAATACAGCATCTAATCCCTCCCTTCTTTAGTAATTTTTATACTTTAATCATACCATTTAACCCTCTAATTTAAAACGGAGCCCCCTATCATTTAGGGATGGATGAAGTATAATATTAAGAAAAAGGAGGTCGTGCTATGTTCCCAGAAAGACTGAAGGCCTTACGGACCGGAAAACACATTACCCTAGCCGAACTAGCCACTGAACTAAACGAAATGTTTCCAAGTGATAAGCGGCACGAAAACACCGCATCCCAAATTGGCAACTGGGAGCGCGGCATCCGCAACCCATCGTATGTAGAGGTCCGCAAATTAGCGACCTACTTTGGGATTTCGATGGACTATCTCAGTGGACGAGTCGACAGCGAAAAGACGGACTTATCCAAACTATTCATTTCCGGAACGGACCTCTACTTTAACGAGCAACTGTTAACTGGAAACGATCGGTATGAGATTTACCAACTAATCGATGGATTTTTGCACGGAAAAAAGGGCCGTCACGACGATGGTCGTGATACCCAAGAGGAGCTTGATTTAAACTATTAATCCTAGGAGCAACAATGAAACGAAAAAAATTACTGAAGAACTTTCAAAAGAATCATCCGCCAGTCAAAAAAACTCCGGACTACATTCAACGGTTACAGACCGACCGCAAGGCCTTTGACCACTATCCGGAGGTGAAGTTCCTGCTAAACCACGCCTTGATGGCGGATCAGCTCCTGCAAGCTGGCCGGTTACCCCAGGACTTACCTAATCTAACTTTACCGGATGACATCCAGGATCGTCTGTACCAGCGGGTCAACGACCGCTATGCGCTGGGCGATCCGGCTGGTGACCGCGAGTGGGATCGAATTTCCAATCTACTGCCCCAGGTAGACAAAGACCTGCGTTCGTTTCGGGATTACTTAGAGGAACACTACGGGATGTGGGCCTATATTTCGTCGTCCTTTACCCAACAGCTGGCTCAATATCTAGACGGTAAGCCGGCGTTAGAAGTGATGGCCGGCAACGGCTACATTACCAAGGGGCTCCTGGACCAAAAGGCCAACGTGATTGGGACCGACAGCCTTGAATGGCAATCGGAAAACGAAACTGGTAAGCACCAAGTAGCTCCGATTGAAAAGCTCAACGCTCTGGAGGCCTACGAAAAATACAAGGATCAGGTCGATTACATCATCATGAGCTGGTCGCCCGACGGAGTGCCGGTTGATGACGAACTCTTAGCCGCCATCCGCCGTGACGGTCATCAGGTCCAGCTGATTGTGATTGGCGAAAAGGACGGTGCCACGAATTCCCCGGCCTTTTGGGAACACGCCGAGTTGGTTAATGACCATGGGATTGAACAGCTCAATCAGTACCTGCCCCACTTCGATTTAATTAACGATCGCGTTTACTTAGTCAAATAGGAGAAATGCAATGCCCACTTCCATCTTTTTACAGCCCCTCACCACGGAACCCGCTGATTACGACTTGATTCAAACCTTGTTTCAACAAGCCAGCACCCAACGGTTTTGGTTTAAACCACCCCTACTGGGTGCAAATGAGGTCAGTGACTTTTTAAAACAGCATACCACTGACCCCCAGATTGTCAGTCAGACGATTCAAACCACCGAAACCCCACACCACGGTGTCGGACTAGTAGAAATCATTGACTTAGATCCGATTGCCCGCGTCGGTGAATTTGAAATTGCCCTGTTGGATAACGAAAACGGTCATGGTTATGCCCAGGCCGCTATGGAACAATTGCTCCACTTAGCCTTTGCCCAGTTGAACCTCCACAAACTCTATCTGTACGTTGATGTCGCTAACGCGCCAGCACTGCACATCTACCAAAAGTTTGGCTTTCACATTGAAGGGACAATTAAGGACCAGTTCTTTGCAGCCGGGTCCTACCGGGACGCCCACTACATGGGCTTAACCCAGACAGATTATTTTAAAATTACAAGTAAATAAAAAAGCACCTCTGATTTAAAAATCAGAGGTGCTTTTTTGTTCGGCACTTAGTTTCCCAAGTGGACTTGGTAAGTGTTCACATCACTGCCTAGTCAAACCACCTGCAATTCGGCAGTTAATGTGGTTCCCATCATAAGCTATGCTTATGCGGCTCGTCGCATGCCTTTATTATAGCAAACTAACTTTAATTTAGCTAGTCTGCTTCTTCCGCGGCGGCCTGTTGGTTTTCGGCCAGCGTGGTTAACTGAGCTTCGAGCCAGTCCGTAAACTGATTTAACGCTTGGTCGGGATCCTTTACCAATTGCTCAGCGGCCATTAACTCATCAATTCGCAACTTGGAGCGGTTAATCTCTGGAGCCGCAATAATCATGTACACGTTCACGTCGACTTCACCATCACCCACCATGATCTTGTGGATGTTCTTCCCGTATGCCAACGGGAGATTAATAATCGATGTCTGTAGTTGTACTAAGATATCCGCATCGCTGACCTGTAAGTCGGCACTAGCTAACTTATCAGAGTTCACGGCTGCTTCCACAAATTCAACCAACGGCCGCAACGTTTGGCTCGTTGCTTCGTTTAAATCTGCCAACGACGACGTAACCGTTTTGTGTGCGTACGTTCCGGCTTCTGCTTCCGTGACAAAGTCATTTTCTTCAATCTTCATGAAAATCCTCGCTATTTTCTAAATTTCAGGTAGCGCTGCACTCGTTCCTTGGTTAAGGATTGACGAACTTGCCAAGCCAACCGGAACCAGTATAACAGTACTCCCAGCGCTCCCACTACCAAGACGAGCCCGCCCAAGCGGACTGGCAATCCTAAGTGTGGAAGCTGAATTAGACGGTACACGGCATTACAGTAGCCCAACACGTAGAGCGCTTGCACCAGCGCTAATACGTAGAGACCCAGGCGGATCCCCAACCAGGCGACCGCTAACGGTAACAAAATCATGACAACGGCGGCAATTTCGGACCGCCAGAAAGAAGCCACGCTGCTCCGAAAAATCCCTAGACTCAGCACGGCGTTCAGAAGTAAGAAACAGCCTAATGTCAACAGAGTCCACCAGGTAAGTCGTTTAATTTTCATTGCCATCCCATCCTTTTCCCTTTCAGTATACCGAATTTTCGTCAAGCTGACTATTGTCGGTCATTGAAAGCGAAGGACAAGCATCATTATTTAGCACCTAAATCATTCAACACCTGGGCAATCCGTTTGATTCCCACTTTGATTTGATCGTCATTCATGTTGGAGAAGTTCAGCCGGAAGGTTCCCGGTTGAGCCTTTCCTGAGTAAAATGCAGAGCCCGGTACCACGGCCACGTTGGCTTCCAAGCACCGTTTGGCTAACTCATCACTGTAAATGTTGCCGGGCACTTCCACCCAGATGAACATGCCACCCTCGGGTTGACTATGGTAAACGTCATCCGGAAATTCCCGGTCAATCTCAGCTAACATCAACTTTGCGCGGTGTTCGTAAACATCCGTAATCTTCTTGATGTGCGCTGGCAAATCTTCATCCATCAAGAATTGGGAGATGATGTACTGGGTCAAATTGTCAGTGTGCAAATCAGCATTTTGCTTCAGTAACGTATATTTCTTTAAGAAAGCCGGTTCGGCCGTTAACCACCCAATCCGGAGTCCCGGAGCTAACATCTTAGAAAAGGAACTGATGGAAACCACGTTCCCCGTGTGGTCGTAGTGCTTGATCGGAGGTAACATCTCACCTGCGTAACGGATGGCTCCGTACGGGTCGTCTTCCACGATGGGAACTCCAGCCGCATCAGCAATCTTCGTCATCCGTTCCCGTCGTGCAACCGTCATGGTTCGGCCGGTTGGGTTTTGGAAGTTCGGTACCGTGTAGATAAACTTGGCATCTGGATGAGCGGCTAACTTTTGTTCCAAGTCGTCCATCTGCATGCCATCATCGTCCATGGCGACTCCGACTAAATCAGCGCCGTAGGAACGAAAAACGTCTAAGGCTGCTAAGTAGGTGGGATCTTCCACCAGTACCACGTCTCCCGGATTAATCAACATTTTGGCCACCAAATCAATGGCTTGTTGGGAACCCGTCGCAATTGCAATGTTATCAGTGCTAGCATCTACCTGCCGGTCCTGCATGATTTGTGCAATCTGTTTGCGTAGCTTGGGGTAGCCCAGCGTTCCCGCGTACTGTAAAACTTGTTGCCCATATTGATCAAAAACCTTATCGGTGGCCTTTTTTACAGCGGCAACTGGGAATAGTTCTGGAGCCGGTAATCCACCGGCAAAGGAGATTACGTTTGGATTGGCAGCCGCCTTTAAGATGTCCTCGGTAGCGTTGCTATCGCTTTTAGGAACACAGTTAGAATAATGAAATGGCATAATTTTGACCTCGCTTGTTTAATTTTTAGAGTTCCGCATTTGTTCGGCTAAATGAACTTCGTGGGTGACAAATTCGTGCGTCCGGCACGGATAATCGTTTTTCCGGCCTAACCGCGCGATGTAGCCGTTAATGTAGTCAACCTCCGTGGGCCGACCCTTCGAAAAGTCCTGGTACATCGATGGATAGTGGTACTTCAGTTTCACACAGGAATCCAGCACGCTTTGGACCTGTTGCCCCCGATTTTCAATCATTTTGATGCCGGCCCGAGCGGCAGCATCATGAGCTTCGTTAAAGAGTTGCACGGCCATTTCCGCGGCGCCGGGGTAGGCACCAAACTGCCCCATGTTGATTTCAAACATGGTACAAAGCGTGTTACAAACGGCGTTAAAGGCCACCTTCGTCAAACACATTCCTAACCAGTTATTGCTCATCTCTGGTCCTAAAGTTGCTCGTTGAAAGTCAGCATAGATTTCTTCCATCGTTTCGTCCGGGGCTTGGTCGTTGTACGGAGCCATGTGCATCGCTTCCCCGTTTTCTGGACCCATGAAATCCACGTCGCCCGGCCCGTTTAAAACGGTCGCAATCATGGCCGTTCCGGCGAGCATCTGGTCGGGATTGAAATGCTGGGCTAACTTTTCAAAGTGGCCCAATCCGTTCATGGCGGAAAAGACGTACTGGTCATCCGTAAATAAACCGGCGGCTGCGTCCCGTTCCAGTTCGGTGGCTAATTGCATTTGTTTTTTAAAGACAATCCACACATCAGGATGGCCGTCGTACTCTTCTGGGGCGTAAATGTTAATCGGAACGAGATGCCGATTCTCATGATCACGAGACACGTAGACGCCTCCCTGTTCACGAACTTGTTCGCGGTTCGGATCCCAAGTTTCAATAAAATCAACCGGAACGCCCGCCTTTTCTTGTAATAAAACTCCGTACCGGTAACCCATGGCTCCGGCGCCAATGATTCCATATCGCATCATCAATTCCTCCTCTAACTAATTGAATTCCCGGCCTAAACAAAAAGCTCGCCCCCAGTGTAACTGGTAGCGAGCTTTTAAATCTTTCTTCTCGAATTAACTTAGAAGAACCGCTCAGCTACAGTCACCTGGTGAATCTAGCTGAGCACTAACAAATCGTCCCTGCGTAGATTCCGGTTAGGAGACAAACGCAATGACTAAAATGGCACGATTTGTAGTTGAATAAGTTCTAGTCTTCATTAGTAAATTCCTCTCTTTTGAGTTGGTATTATTTAAGCACGGACGTTATTGCTTGTCAAACCCTTTTTTATTTTTTCGGTTGAAATGACCCTCCTGTGCGTGTCAATTAGGCTAAAAAATGATATAGTTAAGGAAATAGAATAACGGGGTGATCGTAATGACAGAGAATTACAAACGGATTTTAGCTCCTGTAGACGGCGGCGAAGACACCATGCCGGTTTTGAACCGCGCCGTAGAATTAGCTAAACAAAATAACAGCCACTTAGACATCTTAAACGTCATCCAAGTGACGCAATTCAACCGAAACTACGGTAACGCAGTTTCTGCTGATACGGTTTACAAGTTGACGGATCAAACCAAGGAAATTTTGGAAACTTTGAAACAAACAGCCGTGAAAGCTGGTTTAACCGATGTTTCCATTCACATGCGGTTCGGCAATCCGAAGCGGATTATTGCCCATGAATTCCCAGAAGACCACAAGGATGACTTAATTGTCATGGGCGCCACCGGCTTATCCGCCGTGGAACAACTAGTGGTTGGTTCTGTAACTAACTACGTCATTCGGAGCGCTAAGCCAGACGTTTTAATCGTAAAATAATTAAAGTTCAATCATTAAAACCGATCACATTTGTGGTCGGTTTTTCGTAACCACAAGGAGTTAAGATGCAGTGGCACTATGAATTACCCGTTGCAACAGCGACCGGGACAATCGCGCTGCGGGATTTTTTAAAGAAACAGTTGCAACTGCCCAAACGGTTAGTGGGCGACTTACGGAGAAACCAGCGGGTGCTGGTTAACCACCGCTACCAACCCATGAATACGATGCTTCGAGCTTCCGATGTGGTTAGTTTAACCTTTCTCCCGCAGGATTTTCGCAATCCGTTCCCAAAGACGCTGTTAGACGAGCACCTCACGATTCCGATTCTCTTTGAAAACTCCGACTTTGTCATTGTCAATAAACCACGCGGGATCAAGACCCACGCTAACCAACCGAGCGAAAGTGGCGCAGTATTAAACGGTGTAGCAGCCCACTATGCACCCCATCCGGTCTACATGATTCACCGTTTAGACCAGGAAACCAGTGGCGCACTGCTCTTTGGCAAAAGCCCCGCCGCCGTGCCGATTCTTACCAAGATGATCCGCGAAAAACAAATCCAACGTGAATACTTAGTCCGGATTCGGGGACAACTACTAGCCCCGGCTGGCATCATCAAGGCGCCCATCGGTTTGGACCCCACCGACCAGCGCAAACGGCGGGTCAACGGACCAAATGCCCAGGCATCCGTCACCCATTACCGCGTGCTCCAAAGTAGCCCGACGGAAAGCTTGCTCGCGGTTCAGCTAGAGACCGGGAGGACCCACCAAATTCGGGTGCACCTCGCGTTCCTCGGTCATCCGATTCAAAACGATCCGTTGTATGATCCGCAGGCAGAGACTGGGCAGGCGATGCAGCTGCATTCGTGGCGGGTGCGAATGCAGACCCCCTTTACTAATCAACCGCTAACTATAACGGCTCCGGTCCCACCGGAGATGGAAATTAGCTTTGGCAACTAAGTGAGTTTTTGATATAATTAATGTATTAATAATTTTTTTCATCTAGGAGCCAAAAATGAAAAATTTATCTAGAACTTGGAAAATCGTTTCCTTCGTTGAATTAATTGCCTACATTGGGCTGACAATTATCATTTTTATCCGTCAGTCCGATGGAGCTGGCATTAATCAATCACCCACTTTAAAAATCATCACCTGGGGGATTTTAACGGCCTTTTGCTTTGTTTTACTAATCATTCAAATCATTTGGGCTTGGATTGCCCATAAATAAAATTAGCTATGCTAACTGCATAGCTAATTTTTAATTTGCATTACTATCTTTTATTTAAACGGCAACCATTCCATCATCCGCTTCATCATCGACCCGATTCGGCCCACAATCCGCGCAATCGTCTGGCTGTTTTGCTGTTGGCTGTGCCTGGCCCAGTAGTACACGCCGACCACCAGCACCGTGACCAATAACGTGGCAAGCACCACCATGCTCCGGCTCCCAGTTAGACCGTGTTGGATCAAGTATCCTAATTTTTTGAGAATAATTAACCAACTGTATCCAATTAAAACTACCATGCTATCACTCGCTTACTTAAATTAAACTGCTCTTTTCCTAACTTAATTATACGCCGAGTCCTGGAATGAACTAATCAATGTGATTCCTTCTGATTGCTAGAAAATGGTATGATTACCACAAATTAAGAGCTAAAAAGAGGGAATTATGATGCGCATCAACGTTTTACAACACACTCCGGATGAAGGTCCGGGCACCATTAAAGAATGGGCAGATAATCACGACTACGAGTTATACGTCTATCACCCGTACATGTTTGGGATGTTACCCACGGCCGCAGAAACCGACTTCTTGGTAATTCTCGGTGGTCCCATGAGTCCTAACAACGGGATTCCGTGGATTGAACAAGAACGGGAACTAATTCAGCAACTAGTTAAAGACCATAAACCCATCTTTGGAGCCTGCTTTGGCGCTCAACAAATTACCAAAGTTTTTGGCAAACAAGTGGTTAAATCTCCTGCTAAAGAAGTGGGCTGGGCTTCCGTTTACTTACAAAGTGACCAAATTCCGGGTCTGCCCCACCAACTAACTGCCTTGCATTGGCACGAAGATTGTTGCGAACTCCCCGACCAGGCCGAATTGTTGTTCAGTTCGGATTTAGTGCAACAGCAGGGCTTTTTAATTGGAGACAATATCATCGGACTGCAGTTTCACCTGGAACCCACCCAGGATAACGTGCACGAGATGATAGTCAATGACGGTCGGTATGCCTTGGATCACAACGACTTGCAGCAAACGCCAACGGAGATTGATACCACGCCGATCCCTAGTGAAAACAAAACCGCAATGTTTCAGTTACTAGATTTTCTGGCGCAATCAACGACCAATCACCCTTAATTTAACCACGCTAAAACGCAATTAAGTATTACACCAGCGGAGAATTTTTATTTCTATTGCTTGTCGAAACTAGAATTAATTTAAGTTTTTCGTTCTAGATCCTATAATCCTTTCTCTTTGACTTAGAGTGCAGTGGAAGGTTTATATTAATATCATAAAGATTAAAGGAGGAAAAAATTATGCCAATTAAAGATAAAGTAGTTGTCATTACCGGTGGCTCATCTGGAATGGGTGCCGCTACCGCAAAGTTAGCTAACGAACGCGGGGCTAAGGTGGTAATTGGTTCGCGGAACCAAGCCAAGTTAGATGAAATGCTAAATACGGTGGCTCATCCTGAAAATTTCGCTGTTCAATTAACCGATGTAACTAAGCTAGCGGACGTACAAAGTTTAGTTAAATTGGCGGTGGAAAAATTTGGTCAACTAGACGTGCTCTACAACAACGCCGGGATCATGCCCCAGGGAATGGTTGCCGATGCCGAGAAGTTGGCTGAATGGCAAGCCATTTTAAATACCAACATCATGGGGGTACTCAACGGGATTAGTGCTGCCACTCCAATCATGCGTAAGCAAGGTCATGGTTTGATTATGGCAACCGACTCCGTTGCTGGGCACGTGGTTTACCCTGGTTCCGCGGTTTACAACGGTTCCAAGTACGCCGTCCGAGCCATCATGGAAGGACTTCGCCAAGAAGAACATCAAAATGGCATCAAAACCGGAATTGTTTCGCCTGGAGCTGTGGACACGAACCTCTACTCAACGGTTCATGATGAAAAAATCAGAAAACAAATGCTGGAAGGCAACAGTGCCAACAAGAATGGTTGGTTAAAATCCGAAGACATTGCTGAAATTGCGGTCTTCATGATGAGTCAACCAGAAAACGTAGATATCAACGAAGTCTTGGTTCGGCCCACGGGACAACCAATCTAATTAGTGAAATTATAAAAAACCGACTACAAAATAGTCGGTTTTTTTGTTTATTTAGAAGCAACCGGTTTAATGACTTTAGCAGGACTACCCACCGCAATCATTCCGGCGGGAACGTCCTTAGTAACCAAGCTATTAGCACCAATAATTGCTCCTTTTCCAATCGTGACACCTGGTAATACCGTTACGTTGGCACCCAGCCAAACGTCATCCTCAATTTTAACTGGATCCAATTCAAGGCTTCTTCTGTCTGCCACTGGTTGGGCATGATTAACACTAACTAAGGTAACGTTGGGACCGATTAAACAACGATCTCCAATTGAAATTCCACCTAGGTCAACAAACATTGCGTTCTTATTGATAAATCCATCTTTTCCAATTGTAATATTCTTGCCGAAATCGGTTTCAAACGGAACGTTAATTTCCGTACTAGCTGGAATTTCTTTCCCAGTAATTTGAGTTAGCAAGGTTCTGATCTCTGCCGGCGAATGCGGTTCTAAATTCAAGCGTTGAATTAAAGGTTCATTGGCACTTTTAATTTTTTGAATTTCAGCATATTCCGAACTGTTACGGTTAAAAATATGGTGATTAGTCATTAATTTTTCCTCCCAAATTAAAATTCACTGCCAGCAAAACTAGCAATGAATTCTGTAATCTATCTAATTATTAGGAATAATCTTCACCGTTGCTCCAACCGGTCCCTCTTTTAGCATCGGTGGCAAATAAGGACTATTAGCATACTTAGTTTGGTAAGCCGCACTAATGGCGCGGTCTAATTCGGGAGTATTAGAAACTCCTTCAAATTTAACCTCGTAGTTCTGACCCGCCAAATGAATCTTACCAGCTCCTTGCTGCATCGCTGCTTGGTACCACGACGAGTTTTGGCCGTTATAGGCCCGGACGTATAAATTATCGTTTGTAACTACGGACCAAATCCAGGTTGGGGTTCCGTAAGTCTTTCCGTCACTGTAAAACGGTGAAACCTTCATGTCATCAGCTTCACTAAACTCTTTTAGTTGGGCAACAGTCCATTTTTCAGCCATTTCAATCATCCTTTCTTTTAGTCCTCTGCATAAACTTCCTTAGCGAGACTCATAGCTGTCCACGCCTTGGGCCAACCCGCGTAGAACGCTAACTGGGTAATGGCTTCCACCATTTCTTCTTTGGTAACACCGTTCTTTTTCGCCGTTTCTAAGTGATACTGCAACGGGCCAAAGATGCCCTGGGAAATGAGGCTCGTGCACGTAATTAAACTCCGTTGCTTGGCAGGAAGTTGTTGTTCCCGCGACCAAATTTCACCAAACAAAACGTCATCGTTCATTTCGGCAAATTTCGGGGCAAAATCACCAAAGTTATCGTGCCCTGCTGTTTGTTTTTGCACCATAATTATTCTCCTAACTGATCGTATTCTGCATCAGAAACTGGTTCTAAAAATTCTGATTTTCCACTGGTAATCGCAATGTGGGCGAACCAACTGTCTTTTGTAGCCCCGTGCCAGTGTTTGATGTTCTTTTTAGTGACTACGACGTCTCCAGGAACAAGGTGCCGAGCTGGTTTCCCTTCTTCTTGGTACCAACCTTCACCACCTGTAACTAACAAAATTTGGTATCCGTAGTGGACGTGCCAGTTATTCCGCGTCCCGGGTTCAAAAGTCACATTTCCAACACTAGCATCAAGATCGGGGTCCGCCACTAAAGTGTCCAGAAAGCTCTTCCCGGTAAAATATTGTCCGTACGGATTATCTTCTCCGACGGGAAAAATTACTCCGTTTTTGACATTTTCATTTTTAATTTCGTTTGCCATATTCATACTCCTTCAATTAATTTTCGGTTTTAAATTGTTTTAAATACTCCGCAAAAGATTCCGAATCCTGAATCGAATGGTCCAATTTACCGTCATACCAATCGATTTTATGGGAAAGAATCTCCAAATGATTTTGCGTTTCCCGAATCTGGGCTAAGCTTCGTTCTCGGACGTTTTGTAGTAACTCTTTACGTTGTTCAATGGTCGCATCCCCCTGCGCCCGCCAGGTAATGTACTGTTGAATCTCATTCATAGACATGCCGGTGCCCTTCAGATGCATGAGGAAATGGACCCAGCCGACGTCTTGTTCCGTATAAAAGCGCCGTTGTTTCTGATCCCGATGCGGTACAATCAAATTTTCCCGCTCATAATACCGCAGCGTATACGTTGAAAGTCCCGTTTTTTTTGCAAATTCACCGATGGAATAGTAATCGTTCGCGATGCTAACCAACTCCTTTCCTACTCACAACCTAATGGTATTCCTTAGAGTACACTCTAAGTCAACGTTTAGATTTAATTTTCCTTACAAAAAAAGTCAGCATTCCAGCTGACTTAAATTACATCAATTATTTCGTCCGTAACCGACTGCCATAGTAAGCGCCTAATGAAATTACTAGAAATACTAGCGTAGCCTCAATCGCAACCACGTTAAAGGTTTGAAAGTGGTCCAACAGTCCGACTATCCATAAGAACAACATCGACACCACGCTCCCACAGGTCCCGGCAAAAGAAACTACCGAAGCCACGGCGGTCGTGGGCGATTCACGTTGAATGTCTAATTGAAGTTGATTGCTGTAAATGTTGAATGGCAATAAAAAGAGGCAAATTAAAACCACAAACAGACCCGTGCCCTGATTGAAATAAATTCCACCAATCAATAACGCGGCCATTAAAACCACCAAACTAACCTGATGGTGCTTAAAACTCACCCGGCCAAAGATCCAGTTGCTGAACAGCGCGATGATCTGAAAGACAACGTAGAACAGTCCAAATTGTTTTTTATTAATTCCGGCGTCTAGAAACAACACCTGCCAAAATTGGAAAAAAAGCTGCATGATGATTTGAAACACGGCCAGCAAAAAGATGCTCCGATAGAGACTGGGCGATTTGATGCTCCGTAATTCCGCTAGAATCGTTTTCAGACTGGTTAGTTCGCCCACACTAACTCGTTCATCGCCCCGAAAAAAGAGCACAATCAGAGCTGCCGAAACGATAATTAGTACAATCGAAATGATGTAGAGCGCGTTTTCTAGATAAGCATAAATGAAAGAACCGAGTCCTCCGCCCACCAGGCCACTGATTAGATCCGTGTTGTTAAACCGGACGTTGAACCGTTTAATTAACGTTTCGTTATTCCGATACTTGCGCAAGAAAAAGGTTTCCAACGAGCTACTGATGGAGGCACTACTGATTCCGTAGATAAACCAGGACAAACACAGCACTACGAAAGAGTGCGAGCCCATAATCAAACAGTAAGAAACGGCTAACAGTGCGAGCGCTAACAGGTAAATTTTTTTCTCGGACCAGGTGTCGGTTAAAATTCCGGACGGAAATTCAAACAATAAGACCGCCACCATGAAGAAACTTTGAATGATTGCAATCTCACCGATGCTCATCCCCTTATCCAGTAAAATCACGGTTAACACCGCATGGGGTAGCACCCGGGCAAAGTTATAGAGGAAAAATGAGGTTAGGTAAACCCATAAGTTGCGGTCAGAAGTAACTTTTTTCATCGACACGTTAACCTCCTAACCCAAATTTCTGCCAGTACTGTTCTAAATACTGCGTCGTCAAACTAGTCGGGTGCTGAACTAAAGTTTGCGGTGTGCCAGCTGCCATCAGTTGACCCCCGGCTGCTCCCCCTTTGGGACCCAAATCAATCAGATAATCAGCGTTCGCCACCAGCTCCAGATCATGCGTGATGATAATGATGGTAGCCCCGCGTTGTTTAAGCTGGTTCATGACTCCCAACAAAGTTTGGACATCGAGGGGATGCAATCCAATCGACGGTTCGTCAAACACGAACAGGGTCCGTTCCTGGTGCTTGCCGAGGTGGTTAATCAGTTTCAGTCGTTGGGCTTCCCCTCCCGACAAGGTTGGAGTACTTTCCCCCAAGTGGAAGTAATCAAGGCCAATTTCAGCTAAGGTCTGCAGAGTCCGTTGAATGGCGGGTACTTCTTGAAAGACCGGTAATGCATCCCGGACGGACAACTTGAGTAGGTCCACGATGGAATAGCCGTGCCACTTAATTGCTTGAATCTCATCGTTGTACCGATTTCCATGACACACCGGACAAGTTTGTTCAATGTCTGGCAGATACTGAATGTCTAAAGTAATAACGCCAATTCCACCACAGTGCGGGCAAGCGCCCTTTTTATTGTTGTACGAAAAGTCCGAAACACTGTAGTGATGCTCCTGGGCGGCCGGTAAACCGGCAAACAGCTTCCGTAAGTTATCCATGATGTTTGTGTAGGTGGCTAGACTGGAGCGGGCGTTCTTCCCCACTGGTTTAGCATCGACGCTAACCACGTGATCTAACTGAGTGTCCAAGCGGCGGACTTGTTCCGGCAGTTGCTGACCCCGAGTTTGCGCCGTAATTGCCGGTACCAAACTATCTAAAATCAAACTAGTTTTTCCCGCTCCCGAAAAACCAGTGACCGTCGTAATCTGATTGCCGGGAATCGTAACGGTCACATCGTGAAGGTTAAAGTAATCAGCCACCTGCACCGTGGTATCAAGCTGTTGTGCATCCTGCTGACTAGCCATCTTCTCGTGCATAACTGGTGCTTTTCCAGATAAAAATGGTCCGATTAAAGATTGTGGATCCGACTGTAAGTGCGCTGGCGTTCCTTCCGCAATCACCTGGCCTCCCTGGGCCCCCGATCCGGGACCAATTTCAATAATCCAATCGGCGGCGGCAATAATGTCCACGTCGTGATCCACTACAACCAGGGAATTTCCCTGCGCAATCAAGGCTCGAAAGACGTGGAGAAGTCCTTTCACGTTATCTGGATGCAGTCCGATCGATGGTTCATCTAGGACGTACAAGACCCCGGTGGTCTCGGTCCGCAGGGTTTTAGCTAGTTGAATCCGTTGCAATTCACCAGTCGACAGCGTGTTGCTTCCCCGAGAAAGGGTCAAATAATCCAAACCCAGTTCTAACAACGGATGGAGGGTATCCTGCATGTTGGAAAATAAAATATCGGCCATGTGGTGCATGTCAGCCGGTAGCTCGTGCTTCGTCACGCGTTCCCAATCCGCTAAATCACCCAACGCTAGGTCCGCTACTTCGGCAATGTTCTTTTCCCCGACAATTTGGGTTAATAAATCGGGATTCAGCCGACTACCGTGACAAACCGGGCACACTGAGAAGTGAAAGAACTGGTTAATCTTGTTCAGGGACCGTTCACTCTTGGCCGTTTTCAATGAATCATAAACAGCGGCGTAGGCGTTCTCATACAGCGTGTTATCAGTATGAAAAACTCGTCCGGTTGACGTCCGAAAGTCCACTGGATACTGTTTTTTGGCTCCGTGCAGGACAATGTCTTTTTCGTGGTCCGTTAGGTCCTTATACGGAACATCCGTCCGGACACCCAACGTAGCCGCTACCGTCGGCATGAAGTTACGACCCGGTAAGTGCCAAGACGCCACGGCCCCCTCGTCGAGGGTCAGGTTCTCGTTACCAATCAATTTGCGTTCATCGAGTTCCCGTACCTCTCCCGTTCCATCACATTTAGGACAGCGCCCGGCAGAATTAAAGGAAAAATCCTCGGCCGACTTGATCATAAAGTGAATGCCACACACGGGACAGGTCACCCAACCCATTTCGGGGTTGTCGCCCGGCAAATCCATGACTTGGGCGATGTTCAGACTGGGTTTCAACCGGTGCCCGTTGGGACAAACTGGCGAACCCAACCGCGAAAAAATTAGCCGCACTACGTTAAAAACCTCCGTCATCGACCCCACCGTGGAACGTTCGGACGGAACATCGGGTCGTTGGCGCAGGGCTAAGGCCGACGGAATGTGTTTAACTTCTTGTACTTGTGGCGCTCCCTGATTCTGGCTAATCCGCCGGCGGGTGTAGGTCGAAAGCGCTTCTAAGTAACGACGCGACCCCTCGGCGTACAAGATTCCCATTGCTAACGAACTCTTCCCCGAACCAGAGAGGCCGGAGATGGCCACAAATTGCTTTAAGGGAATGTTGACGTTAATGTTTTTCAGGTTGTGGACGTTGCCACCCCGGACTTCGATTTGAGTAATTTCATTCTGTTTATGGTCCATTACAATATCTCCATTAGTCGTGTTTTTGATGCCATGCTTTAATTTGCTCTAACCGGTCTTTAAAGCGTCGTTCGTTGCCAGAAGTGGTGGGTAAGTAGTACTCACTTCCCTCTAGATTGGGCGGCATTGTTTTCATCGTGGTTAATTTAGCTTGATGAGAATGCGCTAGTTGATAATCTTTCCCATAACCGAGGTCTTTCATTAATTTGGTGGGAGCATTGCGAATTTGCAGTGGAACCGGATCATTGATGGTCTTTTTCACGTCCTTCTCCGCAGCGAGCCGGGCCTTATACAAGGCATTCGATTTGGGTGCTAAGGATAAGTAAGTTACTGCCTCTACCAAGTGAACGTCACACTCTGGCATTCCCAGGAACTGGCAGGCTTGAAACACGTTAATCGCCACGTTCAAAGCATTCGAATCCGCTAATCCAATGTCTTCGCTGGCAAAGCGGACCAACCGTCTCGCAATGTAGAGCGGATATTCGCCACCTGCTAACATGCGGGATAACCAATAAATAGCCGCATCAACGTCACTATTGCGCATCGACTTATGCAGTGCGGAAATTAAATTATAGTGTTCTTCTCCGTTTTTATCGTAGAGTACTGACTTTTGACTAATTAGTTGTGAGAGATCATCAGTCGTAATGGTGACCACGTTTTGGTCCCGCTTGCCATTTAAAACCGCCATTTCTAGCGTATTTAAAGCGGTCCGAGCATCCCCGTTGGAGAAAGTCGCAATTGCCTGTAACTCATTATCACCAATTTTAATGGTTTGGTTGGGAAAACCGTTCGGATGGTTTAAGGCCTGGTGGAGCAGTTTCACAATGTCTGGCACCTGCAGTGGTTTTAACACGAACACCTTACACCGTGATAATAAGGCCGAGTTAATCTCAAACGACGGATTTTCGGTGGTGGCTCCGATTAAAATAATGCTACCTTGTTCCACGTAGGGTAAAAAGGCATCTTGTTGAGCCTTATTAAACCGATGAATTTCATCAACAAAAACAATCGTCTTCTGGCCGACTTCTCGTTCCGTTTCTGCCTGTTGCATTACCTTTTTAATTTTGCTAATACTACTATCCACCGCGCTAAAACTAATGAAATGCGCCTGGGTTGTTTTAGCAATTATTTCTGCTAACGTCGTTTTCCCGGTTCCTGGAGGACCCCAAAAAATCATTGACGAAACCTGGTCGTTTTCGATAAGTTCTCGGAGAATTTTCCCGTGGCCTAACAAAGTTTGTTGCCCCACAAACTGCTCTAAAGTTTGCGGCCGAACCCGACTAGCCAACGGAGCCGTCTCTTCATCATTTGCAAATAGCGATGATTGCCGCAAGGTTATTGCCACCTTTCCTTGATAAACGTCTCTAAAGATTTGATAATTAATTTAATTCCATTATACGATGTAACGTCACGTTACAGTCAAAAAGGAGCAGTTATGCTAAAAATCAGTGAAATGGCGCGCCTTGCTAACACCACCAGGCGGACCTTAATTTTCTATGATAAGCAGGGCATTTTTCGTCCCCAACGGCGGGATGCCCATGGTTATCGCTATTACGATTACAATCAATTATACAATTTAACTTTTATCCTGGGCTTACGCAGCTTGGGCGTTTCATTAGATGAAATTAAAAAACTACAGGGTAAGCACCGACAGGGACTAGCTCCTGATAAACTAGTTGAACTTCAAACTCAGATTAACCATAAAATTGATGAATTAACTGCCATTCAAACGGTGATTAATCATCAACTCCACCAAACTACCACCCCCAAACGACCTTTGGATGAACCGTTTCTGCAAAACGAGATTGAAACGGCCTTTTGGTGTTCCCAGCAATCAGTTAATTGTACGGAGGAGGAAGTGGCGCAATTATTTGCAGAATTTTATCAACAATTTAACCAACTAGCAGTTCTTGATACCAATCAATCTGGATTTTTAACCAACTTAGGCGTTGATCAACCGGATGGCTATCCAACTGCTTCGTTTCGCATCATCCGCGAAGTTCATAAACCAGCTCCAACCGTGATGATTCCCAGCATTACCAAGCCAGCGGGTTTGTTTGTTGGCATCCGCGTTGAAAATACGCTAGCTGGCATTCACCAAGGATTAACCAAGCTTCGGCATTTTTGCCAGCAGCAGCACCTACAGACCGAGAACTATCTGTGGCAAATCAATGACAATAACCAGTTTGTCACAAACGGTGCATCGCAATTTGGCATACTAGAATTTCGAGTTAGCAATCGGGTTAATTAAAGATGGAGTTATTTTAACCATCACCCATTTTCTCTTCTAAAAAAGATCTTTAAAGCAAAAACTACCAATAATTATTAGCAATCTTCAAATTGCTGACGACCATTGGTAGTTTATTTTTATTATCGTGAAAATTTCAGAAAATCTTTTAGTTTAACTGATAATAATTCATGATCTCATTCACAATCGCCTTCGGATCCTGATTAGCGTCCACAACTAAATCAGCACAGCTTTGATAATATCCCTGACGAGAGTCTTTCAACGCCGCTAGTTCCGCTAAATCGAGGTTTTTCGCAATCGGCCGATGCTCATCCGCTTTCACCCGTTCGTAAGCTGTTTCGGGGGCAATCTCTAGTAAAACCACCGGAGCCGCGTGGCACTGTAAAAGTTCCCGATTCTGTTCCTGCGTGGGAACGCCGCCTCCGGTCGCTAAAATCCCCGGTTGATCCAGTTGGGTGGCGAGCGCCTGAGTTTCTAACAGGCGAAACCCTACTTCGCCCTGTTCAGCAAAAATGGCTGCGATGGATCGTTCGGCGGTTTCTACAATCACCTGGTCTAAATCGGTCACGGGCACTCCTAGCCGTTCGCCAAGTAACTGGCTAATCGTGGTTTTGCCACTACCCATGAATCCAATCAAAATTAAATCCATCCTAATCCCTCCTCACAATGTGATACTCGGGCGCGAGCGCCGTCTCCGCCCGTTGGGCATCTGCCGCCGTACTAAAGGTTAGCTGTAAGATTCCGTTGACATCCTCGCGCACTTCCAAAATCTGCAGGTTGACCAAGTTTAGGTGAGCCTGGGCTAATAACGTTGTCACCCGCGCAATGGTCCCCGGTTGGTCCGGAATGTCTAAAAAGAGGTCGTAAAAGCCCGCACCCTGGTTATCATCCTGTTGCTCCAGCTGTTGCCGACTTTGTTGGGCGCTTTGAAAGTACTCCCAGAGAGCCGGACCATCCTGCTGGTTAATGGCAGTCTGGACCCGTTGCAACGTTTCAATGTAAGCAGCTACTTGGTCGCTTACCACCGGACCATTGTTGAGCAAAATCGACTGCCACATCGTGGGATCAGCCGCTGCAATCCGGGTCATGGATTTAAAACCACCGGCTGCCACGCGCAGTCCCAACGAATCTGATTGCAGTGCCTGCTTACTCTGATTAACCAGTCCAGCCGCCAACACGTGCGGTAAATGGCTAACCTGCCCCACCAACCGATCGTGGCGTTCGGGCGTAATCTGGACAAATTTGACTTTCGTTCCAGCAAGCAAGTGTTGTAGTTGCTGCGCTGCGGCTCGTTCGGCACTACTTTGCGGAGTTTGAAAGTAGAAGGCATTTTCAAATAAATCGGCGCGCCCAGCGCGTGCTCCCGTTTTGTGAGATCCGGCCATCGGATGACCACCAACAAAGACCGCGGGGGTGGCCGCTAATGCTTGACTCGCTTTCACCACGCTTTGTTTTGTGCTGCCCACGTCGGTAACAATCACACCCGGTTGAAGTGGCAACTTTGCCAACGCACGCAACGTTTGCTTAATTTGATCCACTGGGGTCGCTAAAATAATCACATCTGCTTCAGGCGCCCGCTCTAAGCCGGTGCTCGTTTGATCTAGCAACTGGTGTTCCCTTGCATATTCAATTTGCGCAGGATTATGGTCACTCCCGATGATGGTTACCGGTTCAGCTTCCTGCCGGAGCACCCGCGCCAGCGAACTTCCTAACAAACCAAATCCGTGAATGAAAACCGTTGTCATTAATGATCCTCCCGTAGTTGCTCTAAATCAGTGAAAAATTGGGGATAGGAAACCGCTACGGCCTCCTCATTTTGCAGAATCAACGGCGTGTGACTCCGTAACGCTGCGATTGAAAGCATCATGCCAATTCGGTGGTCCCCATGGCTATCCAGTTTTGAATCCTGGACATCCCACGCCGGACGCCCGGTAATCGCCAATCCGTCGGGATACTCGGTCACCGCGACCCCCAGTTTCTCTAGTTCCGTTTTCAGCACCGAAATTCGATCGGTTTCTTTAACCCGTAACTCGACAGCGCCGCGAATTGTACTGGTCCCGTCTGCCGTAGCGGCTAAGAGTGCCACCAGCGGAAGCTCGTCAATTACCGCCGGAATGTCAGAAGCCGTCAGGTGAATTGGTTGTAACTGACTGCTACGAACCAGCAAATTACCCCGGGGTTCTCCAGTGGTTGGAATCGGTTCGATGGTAACATCCGCTCCCATCTGGTCTAAGACCCGTAGAATGCCGGTCCGGGTTGGGTTTAAGTTAACGTTCGTCAGTTTCACTTCGGACTGTGGGACAATGGTGGCCGCCACCAAAAAGAAGGCGGCTGAGGAGAGGTCCCCGGGCACCACCACGGTCTGCCCGGTTAAGTGTGGCTGCGGTTGCAGCGTAATGGTGCGTTGATCCGCGGACGTTGTGATATCCGCTCCAAACTGGCGCAGCATGATTTCCGTATGATCCCGGGTGGGCAGTTTTTCTACTACCACCGTGGGCGTCGGCGCGTTGAGACCCGCTAGGAGCACCGCACTCTTCACCTGCGCGCTGGCGACGTTCAACCGCACCGTGCCACCATGAACCGGACCACCGTGGACTTGGGCTGGCAGCGTTCCAGCTGCAGTGAGGTCAATTCTAACGCCCAGTTCTGCCAACGGCTGCGTAACCCGCTGCATCGGCCGACGTTCTAGAGAATCATCCCCCACCAGTTTGCTGGTAAATGACGTCCCGCTCAAAAGTCCCATCAATAAGCGCGTCGTGGTTCCAGAATTCCCCATTGCTAACGACGTTGCGGGAGCCACGAAGTTGCCAGCGCTTCCCTTACCGTGCACGGTCACCATAGTTCCTTTCCGTTCAATCGGAACACCGACGTCCCGCAATGCTTGTAACGTGTGCTGACAATCTTCTCCGGTTAACCAATGTTCGATAGTCGTGGTTCCCGTGGCCACCGCGCCCAGCATCAGGGCTCGGTGAGAAATACTCTTGTCCCCGGGCACCGCGAGCTCTCCGTGCAGTCCGTGGGGGGCTTGCTCTAACTTGCGCATCTTTACTCCTCCTGTTCTTGGTAAACCGTCCAGACCATGTCGACGTCCCACCGGTTTAAGATTCGTTCTTGCGGGTCTAAATTAGCTTGATTGGTAATGCAAAATTCCCCATCGTTCCGATAGGCTTGGTAGGCAGCCCACTTGCTCGCAGCAAAGCGCCGTTCATGTTGGTCGTCAACCAACCGCCGGGCTAATTCTGCCGTCGCGGGATGTAAATCGATGAACCCCGTCTGGCGCTGACTCTGGACCAAAACCAACGGATCGAGCGGATGGGAAAAAACATCAACCAACTGCCACCGTTCCAGATAACGATAGTGTAAAGCACCCCAGTCGGTTCCATCCGCTAGTTGCAGCGCCGTCGGTAGTAAAATTTGTTCCCCGGGGTACTTCGTAACAGCGGCAATGGCCGCGGCAAAACTAGAATGCAGCATGATTTGATATTCATGCTCCGGATGGCGTTCGACATAAGCCTGCGCAGCGCGATAACAATCAGTGGTTTGTGGTCCTAACGTATGCACCCGCGTCATCTTAATAATCCGCTAATTCCTGGCGGTAAGCCGCCACTTGTTCCTGTAACCGGCCTAAAGTGCTGCCATCAAAGGTCTCCGTCAGGACCTTGGCCAGTTCAATCTCTACCACGCTTTCGATTACTAGGGAAGCTGGCACAATCGCAGTCGTATCCGAGCGTTCCACGTTCGCTTTCTTGGCTTCCTTGGTGTTCACATCCGCGGTCTGTAACGGTTTATACAGAGTCGGAATTGGCTTCATTGCGGCATTCACGATGATCGGCATTCCGTTTGTCATCCCACCTTCAAAGCCCCCGAGATGGTCACTTGCACGCGACCAGTGCTCCGTTTCGTCCCAGTTAATCGGATCCATGACCTGGCTTCCGAAACTTTGGGCGGCCGTAAAACCATCCCCGATGCTAACGCCCTTCATCGCGTTGACACCCATCACGGCTGCAGCGAGTTTCGCGTCTAACTTGGTATCCCAGTTGACGTAACTCCCTAATCCGGCGGGTACGTTTTCAGCAATCACCCGAATGATGCCGCCGACGGTATCGCCATCACGTTTCGTTTGGTCAATCAAATCGTGCACCGCAGTGACCTCCTCCTGATCGACCATCCGGAGGTCGTTTTGTTGAATTGCAGCGGTCACCCGCGCCACATCGTGAGTCGGAACTTGCTCGCCACCGATGGAACCCACCTGTGTTACAAAGCCCACCAGATCGATGTCTAACTGCCGGAGCAGTTGCTTACAGATGTTCCCAATGGCCACTCGCATCGCGGTTTCCCGCGCCGACGACCGTTCCAACACGTTCCGCAGGTCGCGGTGCCGGTACTTCATTCCGCCTACCAAATCCGCGTGACCGGGTCGCGGCCGTTCTACCTTCCGCAGCGTGTTCTGCGACGTTTCTGGAGCGGTCGGATCCATAATCTGACTCCAATGAGCGTGATCGCGATTTTGGATTACCAGTGCCACTGGACTCCCGAGGGTAATCAGATGCCGAACCCCACCCACGATTTGAACCTGATCGTGCTCAATTTTTTGTCGATTTCCCCGGCCGTAACCCCCTTGGCGGGCTGCTAACGCGGCGTTAATTTCATCCAAATCCAATTTCAGTCCGGCGGGAACTCCCGTAATGATCCCGGTTAATTGGGGACCGTGTGATTCTCCGGCAGTAACGTAATTAAGCATGTTGATCCTCCTGTTCGTCTTCTTCTAATTTTTTGGTGGCTTGCATGATGGCGGCATAAATCTCAGTTAAATACGGAACTAATTGTTGCTGCTCCGCCTGTTTCTGAATGTGTTCATAGACCACTGCTTCGCGCCGTGAATCATAAATCGGTTGGTGCTGCCGTGCTTTAGCGGTCGCAATTTCAGTGGCAACGGTTAATCGTTCTTCCAGCAACGAAATCAGTTGCTCGTCCATCTGGTTAATCCGATGTCGTTGTTGTTCTAATGGTTCCATGGTTAATCCTCCTTGCGTAATAATAAAAACGTAACAAGCGTTAAGCCTACTCCCAAGGCTGCCACCAGCACATCAGCACTAAAAGCACTCCGAATGCTGGTTCGGGAGAGCCAGCCACTCAATAGTGGGACTAACAATGACGCTAAACTCCCGAAAAAGTAGAACAATCCGGTTACCAACCCACGATGGCGCGGATATAGTTTCATGAAGAGCGTCAGACCAGTTTGCATTACTCCACCTGCGGCACAAAAGCCAAAGAGAATACCGCCAATTGCCACGACCAACGGCAGTTGACCCCAACTAACCATCAGCAATGAAACCAAAGCTCCTCCATTAAGAAGGACTAACAGTAATTTTTCTGCTACTTGGCGTTTTAACAGCCAGTACAACACCAATACCCCGCTGATTGAACCGATGCTGTATAGCGACAGTAATAAGTGGGCCAATCCGGTGGAAAAGTGCAGACTTTGCTGGGCAAAAAGGGTAATCCACTGCGTGAAACAGATCATCACCGCCATGGAGGTAAACCCGTAGACTAGGAGGAGCGCTGTCACTATCCCCCGCCGGTTGCGGGTCAATACTGGTTGGACGCTCGTAGCTTCCGTAGTAACACCTGATTGGACCTTGGGGAAATGCAACGGAATTAAATTAACTAGGTTAACAACTAACAAAAGTGCCATTAGAACAAAGGCCCAACCATACCACCAGCGATGATCGTGTAAGGCAACCACAATTAACGGTAGGATGAATTCTCCGGCTGACATAAACGCCTTGATTAAAACCGTTCCGGCTCCGTTACCATCGTTTAACTCCACCAACGTGGTGTATGTTCCCGTATCTAAAGCTGAATTGGACATCCCGGCAATAATAGCTAGTCCGTACGCAATCACTAAATTAGGCGTTAAGACCATGCCGAGGGCAAAAATCAGGTACCCGACCATCCCAAGATAAACAAAGAGCTTGCGACTCAGTCGGTCAGCGAGCAAACCGGTCAACGGATAAGCGATTAACCGCCCAATCCCAACTCCCGACATAACGTAGGAGACCACCGCAATCGTGGTCTGCCAGCTAGTCGCTAAACTGGTCATATTTTGGGCTAAAATAATCAGTGCAAACCCATGAATGAAATAATTGAAGTATAAGCTCCAGCTTAACCGCCGTTTATGAATTTCCATAACTACTCCCTTCTTAAACAACAAAAAAACCAGCCCGGCTAACCTGAAGCTAGTCTGACTGGTTTTAAAATTGCATTTGTGGAATTAAAGATGCTTCCCGTGGCAATTAACGATGAGTCCCAGTTAGATTAACTATGGTTAGCGCATCTAACTGAGTAACTTAAACCTACTCCGCTTAGATACGAACGGTCCCGTTCGCATCTAAATTCCTGCGAACGGCTACTGAAAATAAGCGAAGTTATAAAAGTTGACCCACATGGTCGTCATCGTTACCTTCCGAGTTGGCATGAGTTTAATTCCTTTCTGAAAAGATGATGTTTTTATTTAAACACGAAAATCCATGGCTGTCAAACCCATGTATCAATTTTTTTCTACTTCAAAGCTTCAAAATCAGAACCATCATTCGTAATTAAACGCATAATAAAAAAGACCCGCAATGCGAGTCTTTTTCATCAGCTCGTTACAAGCTTATTTGTTTAATGGTTCCCATTTCCAGTTCGTTACTTCTGGTAAATCAGTACCAACTTCGCGGATGTAACGGTTGTGCTTGTCTACCATTGCATTCATCTTTTGGATGAATTCTGGGTGCTTTTCAGCTAAGCCAGGCACATTTTCCACAACATCTTTAGCAAGGTCGAACCGGTCTAATTGGTTCAAGACCCGCATGTCGAATGGAGTAGTGATATCACCATTTTCACGGTAACCGTGCACGTCAACGTTGTGGTTGTCACGGTCAAAGAAGATCGTTCTGATAATGTCTTCAAAACCGTGGAAGGCAAACAGAACTGGAGTATCAGTGGTGAAGTAGCTGTTAAATTCAGCATCACTCAAGCCACGAGGGTCAAACTTAGGACTCCGCAACTTCAGTAAGTCAACCACGTTGATAAACCGAATCTTCAAGTCTGGGAAGCTCTTGTGCAAGATTGAAATAGCAGCTAATGCTTCCAGCGTTGGTTCAACTCCGGCAGAAGCAATGACGATGTCAGGCTTTTCACCGTTGTCAGTTGAAGCCCATTCTACCTTACCAAGTCCGTTGTGAACTAAATCAGTAGCTTCGTCAATGTTAAACCATTGTGGACGTGGGTGTTTTGAAGTGGTGATCAAGTTGATCTTTTCGTAATCTGAGAAAGCAACATCAGCAGTAGCTAATAACGTATTAGCATCAGCTGGGAAGTATTCCCGGATGAAAGCTGGTTTCTTTTCAGCCAAGTGGGTAATCATACCTGGATCTTGGTGAGTGTAACCATTGTGGTCTTGTTGGAAAACAGTTGACGAATCAATGAAGTTCAATGATGGGTATTGTTTTCTCCACTTCATTTCTGAAGCTTTCCGTAACCACTTGAAGTGTTGGGTCAGCATAGAGTCTACTACTCGTCCAAAGGCTTCGTAAGTTGCAAAGAAACCGTGACGACCAGTTAAGACGTAACCTTCTAACCAACCTTCGTCATCGTGTTCGGATAATTGAGAATCAATAATCCGACCATAGTGAGCCATGTGTTCGTCGTATGGTTCGTCAATTTGACGTTCCCATTGACGGTTAGTGGTTTCAAAGACACCCCAAAGCCGGTTTGACCAAGCTTCATCAGGTCCAAAGGCCCGGAAGTTGTTCGGGTTCTTCTTCATTGTGTCACGAACCCAGTCAGACCAAACGACCATGTCCATTGCTTCAGTAGCACCTGGAGTTTGAACGTCAACAGCGTAGTTTTTGTAATCAGGCAAGTCTAATGGTTGCGGGTCAATTCCACCGTTAGTAATTGGGTTAACTGACATACGCTTGTCGCCCTTAGGTGCTAATTCTACCAATTCTTCCTTGATAGAACCGTCTTCGTTAAATGATTCTTCTGGCTTGTAGCTTTCCATCCATTTAACAAATTCGTCAGCAGTTTCCATGTTGTCAGAGCTTAATGACAATGGAACTTGGTGAGCACGGAAGGAACCCTCGATTGGTAAGCCTTCTGGGTTTTCCTTTGGACCAGTCCAACCCTTAGGGGAACGGAAGATAATCATTGGCCATTGTGGACGAGTTGCTGTTTCAGCAGTTTCGTTTTCACGAGCGTTCTTTTGAATGGCCTGAATGTCTTCGATGGCAGCATCCATTGCTTTAGCTAATTTTTCGTTAACTTCGTCAACGTCAGTTCCGTGAGGTTCGTTCGTTTCAACGAAGTATGGCTTCCAACCTAAACCTTCAAAGTATTTTTGTAAGTCTTCGTCAGAAGTCCGGTTAAAGATCGTTGGGTTAGCAATCTTGAAACCGTTCAAGTTGATAATTGGAAGTGCAGCACCATCAGTAACTGGGTTAATGAAGTTGCTTGAGAACCATGAACCAGCTAAAGGACCAGTTTCAGATTCACCATCACCGATTTCAACGGCAGCGATTACATCTGGGTTATCCAAGATGGCACCAACCCCGTGAGAAAGTGAGTAACCTAATTCTCCACCTTCGTGGATTGAACCTGGTGTTTCTGGGGCAGCGTGAGAAGCAATTCCACCTGGGAAGGAGAATTGTTTGAACAACTTAGCCATACCCTTTTCGTCTTGGGTGATTTCTGGATAAATGTCAGAATAGCTTCCATCAATGTATGAGTTAGAAACCATTACTTGGCCACCGTGACCAGAACCTTCAATGTAGAACATGTTGAGGTCGTACTTGTTAATTACACGGTTTAAATGGGTGTAAATAAAGTTTTGTGATGAAATCGTACCCCAATGTCCAATTGGTTTAACCTTAACGTCATCTGCAGTTAAGGGTTCCTTAAGTAAAGGATTGGCACGTAAGAACAATTGACCAACTGATAAGTAGTTGGCAGTGTTCCAGTATTGCTTCATTCTGTCAAGGTATTCTTTTGAATCATAATCTACTGACATGCAATAACACTCCTTTTTAATATTATCAACCTAACGGCTGAAGAAACAGTCTGAATGCGCTCTCATCCGCACTCAACTACAACATCTATCTTAACAACTTTTATTGAAAAGTCAAACAATTCAGCAATTGGTACGTATCAATTTATAGAAATTTAACCAAATCGTTTTTACCCTAATTAGGCAGGTCCACGAAGGTGTTATAGCTAAAGTAAGAGTAGTGAACCCGCATCTTCGACAGTTCAAACGGCGTCCCGTTATCCAGGAAAAAGATGCCTTCCATGATGCCCACCGGTTCGGTCGCGGTCAGGTGCAACAGTTCTTGATCGTTAGCGTTGCTCGGTTCAACCTTTAACGACATCACCGCCTTGGTTCCGGTATGGTGCAATTCCTTGGCAAAGTAAGCAAACAAGGACCCAGCCACGATTTCTCTGGTCAATGCCGGTGCAATCTTAATCGGAATGTAGCTCGTTTCGATAATAATCGCTTGGTCGTTTAACAGCCGGAGTCGTTTAATTTCGTAGACAAACTCTTCGTCCTGTAAAAACAGACTTTCCTTGACCTCAGCGGGCGCGGGAATCACCTGAAAATCCAGCACCCGAATGCTGGGTTCGTACCCCTCCGTTTTCAAGTTGTTGGTAATTCCTAAGTTCGAACCTTCGTAGCGAAAAATCGATTTGTTCTTAAGGTACAACGGGTTCACAAACGTTCCCGATCCCCGTTTTTTAAAGATGACCCCCTGCTGAGCCAAAATGCTGAGGGCGCGCTTAATCGAACTGCGACTAACCTGATACGTTTCGCTGAGGGTCCGCTCGTCTGGCAAGCGATTATTCGTAAACTGGCCGCTCCGAATTTGTTCTTTCAATTTTTTCATTACTTTTTGATACACTAAATCAGCCACAAACAACCTACCTCATTTTTCATTGAATAATTAGAGTATAGCAGAATTACGGTGCCAACTGGAATCCGGCATTAAAAAACGCCCCCCTCCGAAATCGGAGTGAGGCGTTCCTTTGATTGATTTTATTCAGCGTCAGCTTGCGCTTCGTGCTTGGCTTCCAGCTTTTTGTCTGAACGAATGATATCGTACAGAACCCAAGCTAATAAGGCCAAGATGAAGATGTTAACCGTCCAGGCAATTCCGTTAGCCAACGTCACTTGACTGGCTGATGGGTTATCCCCGAAGAATCCTTGCACCGCACTCGGCATGTTGTAAATGTTCAAGAACACTAAGGTAATTACAGAAACCCAACCACAGATCTTAATCCACCAAGAGTTCACGAAGCGTTTCCCGTGCATTTCAACTGGGCTATTCGTAAACATCAGCACTGGTAACATTGAAAATGGCAAAGCAATCGCCAGAAAGACCTGGGAGTTTTCCATCAGGTTGTTGATGTCCGCATGTTGTGCCAATTCTGGTTTTCCAGCTGACATCAAGACACAGAGTAACACTGGGATGATGGAAAGCAACCGAGTTACTAACCGCCGGGCCCACAACGGCATCCGCATGTGGACGAATCCTTCCATGATTACTTGACCGGTTAAGGTTCCCGTAATCGTCGAGTTTTGTCCGGAAGCTAACAAGGCCACCGCAAACAACGTAGAAAGAATCCCCGTTTTAGCAACTCCAGCCAGTAACCCGTTGGTCATAAAGGCCGGGTTCTTCAAAGCATCGTACAATCCGAAGAAGGAAGTATCTTCCACTACTCCAGATTTGAAGACGGCCACCCCCATGATTAAGAGGAGGGCGTTCACGAAGAAAGCCATTGATAACTGGATGTTGGAATCAAAGGCGGAGAATTTCACGCCACGAGCAATATCATCTTCGTCACTGTGATCGATTTTCCGCGTTTGGGCAATCGCAGAGTGCAAGTACAAGTTATGGGGCATCACCGTTGCCCCGATAATCCCTAACGTCCCGGTTAACGGCGTCATTCCGTGCACTACTGGTTTTTCCTTAATCGTGTCTAAGCTAGGAACCAAGCCCTTTAAAACGCCTAACCAGTCTGGTTTAGACAAGGCCACTTCGTAAGCAAAGACTAAGAAAATTACTAAAATCAAAGCAACGACAAGGGCTTCAATCTTTCTAAATCCAATCGAGGTTAATAGCAACAAGACCAACACGTCCAGTACGGTAATCATTACCGCCCAGACAATCGGAATCCCGAACAGTAAGTAGAGGGCAATCGCACCCCCGATAACTTCCGCGATATCAGTTGCCATAATCGCTAACTCAGTCATAATCCAAAGTACAATTCCGAGTCCTTTACTAGTCCGGGCTCGAATTGCTTGGGCTAAATCCATTTGGGTCACGATCCCAAGTTTAGCTGCCATGTATTGTAGCAACATCGCAATCAAACTTGAAATCAAGATGATGGACATCAGCATGAATTGGAAGTTTTGTCCCCCAGTGATGGACGTCGCCCAGTTTCCGGGATCCATGTACCCCACCGCTACCAGTGCTCCTGGTCCTGAATACATGAACAAGGTTTTCCAAAAGCCAATGTTCTTCGGAACTTCGATGGAACCGTTGATCTCATCTAGTGATTTGCCGTTCGCATATTCAACTAAATGGTGTTTCTTTTGTTCTTCTGCCATCCGCAATCTCTCCTTTATAAATTAATTGGAATTCAAACCCATTGTACATTATAAAGTAGAGATTGTCATTAAAAATTTCCGGCCGGTAAGTTATGCTAAAATAAAACGGAGGTGAACTACAATGGCGCACAAGAAAAATAAAATTCACAAAACCCTAGTGGAACAAATTTTAAGTCAACACAAGATCCCCTACCAACAAGTTATCTTTCCCACTTACAAAGATGGGGACGTCGCCCAACTAGATACCAACGCATCCGATTATCCCGACCACCAAATCTACAAAACACTCGCGTTAACTGGTAAAAATACGGGACCCGTCGTCGGCGTGGTGCCGCTGGATTCTCGGTTAAGTTATAAAAAAATGGCGCAAGCTTCTGGCAATAAAAAAGTGGGAATGATTCCTCTCAAAGAGCTCGAACAGACCACTACTTACGAGCACGGTGCCAACACGCCCATCGGCATTTATGAAAAAAAAGGTTATCCCATTTACTTTGACAAGAGCGCCCGGGACCAAGGTGACATCGTGGTCTCCTCTGGTCAAATTGGTCGGTCCGTCCTCGTCAACGCGAAACAAATTGCGGACCTCGTCCACGGTCACTTTGCCAATCTTACCGAATGATTAATTTTCACTCATTTGCACACTTTAGTTTAGAAGGAAAACACAAATCAATGGATAAACTAACTCACGTTTTGCCCCCACAACTCCAAACCGATTTACATGCGGTGGAACAGCGCCTACTCCAGTTAAACGTCGAAAATCCCACCCAAAAAGCAGCCCTGCAAAAGTTAATTACCGGTAGTGGGAAAATGTTACGGGCCACATTTGTCCTCCTGGCCAGTACCTGGGGACCGGAAACTCCCGACCGTGACCGGGTAATCAACGCAGCGGCGGCGGTCGAGGTCATTCATTTGGCATCCCTCGTGCACGATGACGTCATTGACGACGCCACCATCCGCCGGGGGCAACCGACCCTGAACTCTCAGTTTGGGGAACAAACAGCCATCTACCTAGGTGATTACCTTTTTACCAAGTACTTTGAACTGCTCTTGAGCTATTCAACTGATTTTACCAACCTGGAATACTGTGTCACTGCCATGAAAGCCGTGCTAGCCGGAGAAATTCAACAAACGGAATTAAACTTTAACTTGCACCGGACGGAAGCCGACTACTTGCGTGCCGTCCAAGGGAAAACGAACGAGCTATTTCGGATTAGCTTTGGGCAGGGCGCTCGATTAGCCGGTGCTGATTACGCGACCGCTCAAACGGCTGAAGAATTGGGCAATCAAATTGGCTTTGCCTTTCAAATTTTGAACGACTTAACTGACTTTCGGGTGGATCCTAAAACCGGGTTACCCCGCCTGAATGATGTCCAGGAAGGGACCTACACCCTCCCGATTATTAAAACGCTGGCTAGCGACCGGGGTCCTGAATTAGCCGTCCTATTAAAAAAAGACCACCTCGAACTTGGTGATCTTAATCTAATTGTTCAGTTAGTAACGGAAAGTGGTGGACTAGCAGCCGCTCAAACCATTGGGGAAAACTACGTTCATGCGTCCTTACAACTGTTAGACCAGTTGCCCCAAAACTCGAGTACCAGACTGCTCCGTAAGTTACTACACCGTGTGTTTTCCACGCTCTAATTATTCGCCTAAATCCATCCGGTACAAGTTGCGGTAGCGTTCGTTGGTCCGATATAACTCTGCTGGCGTCCCCTGCATTTTCAGGTGCCCGTTTTCCAAAAAGATAATCTGGTTCACGTGGTTCAATCCCTGTAAATGATGGGTCACCCAAATCATGGTTTTCCCAGCCAAGACGCGGTTAATCGTCGTGATTAACTGCTGTTCGGTAATCGGATCAAGCCCCACGGTGGGTTCATCTAAAACCACCACTGGGTTATCCTGCAGTAAAATTCGAGCTAATGCCAAGCGTTGCCGTTGACCGCCGGATAACCGCACTCCATTTTCACTTACATCCGTTTCCAAGCCATCCGGGAGCTCGTTGACTAAGTCAGCGAGACCCACTTCCTGGATGGCTTTTTTGACGTCGTCATCTGTAGCTTGCTCATTTCCAATCCGGACGTTGTTCATGATGGTAGTGTTAAATAAGAACGGTTGCTGGTCTAACACACTAAACCACTGATCGGCCACGGCCTGGAGGTCATGCGCTGGCAACTGGTCAAACCAAACCTGTCCTTGGGTGGGAACCAAACTTCCAGTTAGCAATTCCAAAAGGGTCGTTTTCCCCACCCCACTTGGGCCAATAATGGCAAGCGACTGTCCCGCTGGAACGGTAAACGACACTTGTTGAATGATGTCCGTGTCCGTCTTGGGATAGTGAAAACTAACGTTCTCAAAGTGAATCTTTTGTAATGATTGTGGAGCTGGTAAATGTTCTGGCTTTACTGGTTGGGGTTTCACCTGGTGGGAGAGGTCGTTTAACCGATTCAGTGATTCTTGATACATCGGTCCTTCCTCAGCCGCCTGTGGAACCGCGCCAAAGGAATCCATCAGCGGGAAAATCCCCAGAGTAAAGGCGGCCGCGTAATTAGCACTTTCTTGGTGTCCTGTTAGCGCTAACGCTGCCCAGCCGATGGTCACCATAATCATCAGTCCAAATAACAGCTTTACTACAAAGTCCCGGTTCCATTCAAACAGGTTGGCCTTGCGGTTCAACTTTCCGGCGGGTTCGTCCTGTTTACGTACTGTTTGCACGAATTCAGTTTCCCGGCCCGAAATCATCCAGTCGGCAATCCCAAAAGTGGCATCCGTCAGTCGTTGATAGGAATCCTGCACCAATTCTCGTTGCCGAACCCGGGTGGCTCCCTGAATCGATTGGGAGAGAAGTGGAATCACCCCCAAGATGATGGCAAAGAGGACGAACATCACCAGCGCGTATGGCCAGCTCACGATTCCTAGTCCAATTAACAGCACAATTCCGGTTAGGTAGGCCACTACGATGGGAAAAATCGTCCGCAGGTAGAGGTTTTCCAGGTGATCAATGTCATCGGCTAAAAATCCCAGCAGTTTCCCTGATTGAAATTGTTCGCTTAAAAACAAAGCAGAACTTTCGAGGGTCACGTACAGCCGTTTTCGCAAGCTAGACGTAATCTTTAAGACCCAGTTGTGACTATTGATTCGTTCTAGGTATTTAAAGACCGGTCGGCCAATCCCAAATGCCCGGGTTAACAGCACTGGCACGTACACGACCAGGATGTTATAGGGATGCGTCGCGGTCCGACTAATCAAATACCCGGCCACAAACATCAACCCAACCCCACATAAGATCGTGATGACTCCCAGGAAGAAAACTAGGCAGAGCAACTTACGATACCGTTTTAAGTTGGGGCGGACCCACTGATCTTGTTGCCACTTATTCTGCATTGTTTTCACCTCGAATCTCATTCACTAGTTCTTGATAAACACCATTCTTTTGCTTTAATTCCGCCGGCGTTCCTTGTTCCACAATCCGACCCTGGTCCATCACTAACACATAATCCATCGCGCTCACCCAATGCAAGCGGTGGGTCGAAAAGAAGACCAAATGATTGTGAAAGACCTTGGTCATGGTTTGTTTTAATTCGTATTCTGTTTCCAAATCCAGGTGGGCGGTTGGTTCGTCAAACAATAGAATCGTCCGTTCCGTGTCTAGCAGCGCCCGTGCCAAAGCAATTCGTTGAGCTTGCCCCCCACTAATTCCCCGGCCTCCTTCACCAATTACCGTTTCCAATCCCTGCGGTAATTCGGCAATAAACTTGTCGAGACCTGCTTGGTGCACTGCTTGTTGAATGGCGGCTTTGTCGGCAACCGGCTTATAAAAAGCCACGTTTTGGGCAATCGTACCAGCAAAAATGTAAGGGTGCTGGGGAATGTAACTGATGTGCTTTTGCCAAGCGGGTTGCGCCAGACTATCCACGTCCTGACCGTCGACAACCAACGGCTGATCTTTTTCAGTAGCATCTGGTTGTAACCAACCACCTAACACGTTGAGAAGTGTTGACTTCCCGGCTCCCGATTTTCCGATAATACCAACATTCGAGTCGCCGTGTAACGTAAAGTTCAGGTCAGATAGCGCCGGTTGGTCTGCTTGGGGATAGGTAAAGTTCAAGTCGCGCACGTCTAACTGACTATCCTTTGCCCAATTCTGAAAGTCCACGAGTGGGACTTCGCTATGCGGAGCAGGAATCGCGAGAATCCGGTTAATTTCCGTCAGCGCGTTCTTTCCGTCCAAGGTGGCGTGGTAGTCATCTCCGTAGTCGCGCACCGGGAAAAAGTAGTCCGGACACAGAATCAGGATGATCAGCGCCGGGAGCAAACCAATCGAACCGACAATTAAAGCCTGCCCCAATAAAACCGCCACGATGGCAATCGAAATCGTGGTAAAGAAATCGAGTGCAAACGTTGACAATAACGCTACCTTCAGCACACTCATCGTACTTTTCCGGTAGTTTTCACTCACCCGATAGATGTTGTCACCGTACTTTTTACTCAAACCAAACAGCTTCAGCGTCTTGAGTCCCCGAATACTGTCGACAAAGACGTTCGCCATCTGTTTAAACTCGGCATACTGTTGGTCTGATTTAGATTTGGCTGACAGTCCCAAGATAACCATGAATAAAATAATCACGGGAAACATTAGTAACAAAATCACAGCGGACAGCCAATCTACGAAGAAGATGTAGGCTACGATAATCCAAGGAATAATTGCCATGTTAATCGTTTTCAGCACGATTAAATCTAGGTAATTTTGCACCTGGTCCAGCCCTTCTAATGCCAGCGTGGCCACGTGCCCCGAACCAACGTCAGCTACCATTCGTGGTCCCAGGCGAAATTCCTGTTGTAAGAGTTGTTCCTTTAACTGATCAACCGTGTGATCAGCAAAATTATCCGTAATTTGACTTTCAATTCGAGTAATTAAATACCGAAGGGCAAAAAAAACAAAAAAAGATAGCACCGGCACCACTAGTGCCGCTATCTTTTCTCGCTGCCAAACCACCACGAGCGCTCGCGCTAAGAACACCGCCTCTAACACGATGGTTAGTGCCTGTAACACGGCAAGCCCGCTAAGTTTTCCAATCAATTTTTTAATTCCCGGAATTGATAGTAACTGTTGATCAAACATATTATCAATCCTTACTGAGGTCTAATAACCGTCTTGGTCTTCTTGAACTTCCTGTAATGAAACCCGGTGCCACTGGGAGATGTAGCTCCACGCAAAGTAAGCAATCACAATTGGCAAGAGAATGCACAAGACCACCGTCATCACTCCAAGTGTGTAACTAGTAGCAGAAGCGGACACAATGCTAATCGTGTGGGCCGAATTTCTGGCAATCAAAACGTTCGGGAACAATCCCACAAAGATTAACGCCACGAGGGCTACCAAAGTGACTGTGCTGGCAATGTAAGCCGACCATTCTCGATCCCGAATCGTCGCGATGTGCCCCCACACGGTTGTAGCCACAATTACCACTAAGAAGAATAGCGTAGCAAGCGGATGGGTCACAAAGAAATCCGTTTGAAAGTAGAGTGCAATCGCAAAGAGCACTTCTACCGGGTAAGCAGCCCAGTACAAGTTCCCACACAAAGTGGCGGCGTGGTCCCGCATTAAGCCGGAGGTTCGTAACGTAGCATAATGTAGTCCTTGGTAGAGACACAATGCCGTCAAAGCCACCCCACCCAGCAGTGACAATGGGTTGACCACGTCAAGAAAGCTTGCAAAGATATTACCTTGGGCATCAATTGGCACTGGTTGAATCATGGCCGTAAAGAGCATTCCAAACAGGAAGGCCGTACATAAACTACCCCAGAAGTTCGTCCACATCCACGCGTTCCGGCCCTTTTTGGTTTCGGCGTTTTCGGCAAATTCAAACGAAACTCCCCGAAAAATTAGAGCAATTAACACTAAGAAGAGGAGCAAGTAGAAACCAGAAAAGAGGCTCGCATACCACATCGGCATCGAGGCAAACATTGATCCCCCAGCAGCAATCAGGAACACTTCGTTTCCGTCCCAGTGAGGTCCAATTGTGCGTAGTAACTGTTGCCGTTCGTCGTAGTTAAACGCTAAAAAGCGCGTTGCCATTCCGATTCCTAAGTCGGCCCCGTCTAGCACTAAGAAAGCGGCAAATAACAGACCTACTACAAAATACCATAGTAATTGTAAGAAACTCATTTGCTAAAGGCCTCCTTTGAGAACGGATCTTCCGTATCGTATTCGATTGTATCGTCGATGGCTTCTGGTCCCTTTTCCAAGTTCTTTTTGGCGTAGACAAACATGAACGCACCCAGGAACGAGAAGAGGAAGAAGTACACAATAATCGTAAACAAGACCGCTGTGGCACTTGTACTTGGTGAAACGGCATCCGCGATTGGGAGTAATCCGTACACAACCCATGGATTCCGACCTAATTCGGTCACAATCCAACCACAACTGTTAATTAAGAACGGGCCGAAGGTGGCGAGGGTCAATAGGAGCAGTAACCACTTCTGTTTGACGATCGTATTTTTCCGTTTTCTTGAGAACCACAGTCCTAAAATGGAAAGCATTCCGAGGGCTCCGGCTCCTGCCACCATAATCCGGAAGGAATAGAACAACGTGTTAACTGGTGGATAGTAGTTCATGTTTTTCCCGAACTTCTTATCGTATTTCTTGTGCAGGTCTTTGTTCACTTGGTCCATCCCGGTGATATCTCCACTCGGTTTGTGGTAGGTTAACAAGTCCAACATGTACGGAATTTCGATTCGATAGGAAGCTGTTTTTTCCTTGGTATTTGAAATTTGCACCACGCTCCAAGCCGCTGGACTTTTCACGTTTTTGTACTCCCCTTCGGCAGCCGCAAACTTCATTGGCTGATCCTTAGTTAAGTACAGCATCTGGCCGTCTCCAGATACAAATCCGCCGAGTAGACCAAACAGCCCAACAATCAGGCCAAGGCGCATTGATTTCCGGAAGAAAGCTGGTGATTTCTTCCGAAAAAGCATCCAGGCAGATGCTCCAGCGACGATGAAACTCCCCGTTACGAAGGCCCCAAAGATAACGTGGGGAAATTCGTACCAGAGTTGTTGGTTCTTAATGATGGCAAAGAAATCCGTCATCACTGCGTGACCAGTTTTGGGGTCAATCTTGTACCCCACTGGGTTCTGCATAAAACTGTTGGCCGCTAAGATCCAAAGGGCGGATAATGTTGAACCAATTACTACCAACCAAATCATTAGCGAGTGCCAAACTGGCTTCATTTTATCCCAGGTAAACATCCAAACCCCTAGGAAGGTTGATTCCAGGAAGAAAGCCAGCAACGCTTCGATGGCTAACGGAGCCCCGAAGATATCTCCCATGAAACGGGAGTAGTTAGACCAGTTCATCCCAAACTGGAATTCTTGAATAATCCCGGTTACGACTCCCACGGCAAAGCTCAGCAAGAAAATCTTGCCCCAGAACTTGGTCATGGTGAGGTAAATCGGCTTCTTCTTAATGACGTACATCGTCTCCATGATTGCAACTAACAATCCTAATCCAATGGACATCGGGACAAAGAAAAAGTGAAAAATCGTGGTCATGGCGAACTGGAACCGCGCCAATGAAACCACGCTCATGCCAATGTTGAACATCTTTCATCTCTCCTCAATTAACTTTGTAGCATCATTTTCAACCCAGAGAGTTCGTAACTACTACGTTTGAAAATGATGTTTTTAACGACAGCAGCGATGAAGCCGTTAATTTTAACGTTCAGGCCTAACATCGAAACATCAGCAACCGCGTTGTGTGGTCCGAGTGAGCAGACCGTTCCCAATGAATGGTAGTTAAACGGTGCCACGGACTTACCGGCTAACTTATTTTCTAAGTTAGCGACCGCGTTACTAGCTTCGTAAATCGAAATTTGCGCAGTCGTGGGGTACATCTGTCCTGAAGTAGGGTCCTTCACGGCTGAAACGTCTCCAATGAGGTACTGGTTCGGGTAAGCTTGTAAGCTCATGTCGTCGTTGACGGCGACCCGGTTACGGTGTTGGTCGTATCCAGAAGCGGCAATAACGTCGCTACCCTTCACTCCAGCAGTCCAGAAAATGTTGGCAGCCGGCAGGAATTGATTATCCTGACCGTAGTAAACCCCATCATCCGTTACCTTGTTAACGTTTGAACCCAGGATAAAGTTAACGCCTTTCTTTTCCAAGTATCGCTTTGCATATGTAGATTGCTTCTCGTTAAACATCCCTAAAAAGGCGGGCGCCACACAGGTAATCTTTAATTCATTCGGCTGAAATCCGTATTTTTTAGCCCAAGTTGGCACCATATGTACTAATTCACCCAACAGTTCGATGCTGGTAAAACCACCACCGACGGTCAAAATGCTCAAATACTTTGGATCTTTAGTTTGTGCATATTTCGCTAAGGAATCCTGCAGTGCCTTGGCATCCCGACTAGAGTTTTCAATGTTACTAATTTGGAGCCCATCTGTATCTGCTCCCGGCGTGTTGAACGTTTCTGGTTCAAAGCCCAGCGCGTTAAACAGGTAGTCGTAACTAATATCTCGGTGGTTAGCCAACGTCACCGTGTTTTGCTTCCCATTAATCACTTGAACCTCATCTTGAATGAACTTGATCTTGGGACTAATGATGTCTTCAATCCGGAACATAATTTTCTCGGGAGCAATGCTGCCCGCCGCCACGCGATAAAGTTGCGTGGAATCGTAATGGTAAGGAGTCCGGTCGACTAGAGTAACCTCAAGGTCTTGCTTGCTTTTTGCTAGTCGTTTACACGCCCGGAGTCCAGCAAACCCAGCTCCAATCACTAATACTTTTTTCATTTGACTTGCCTCCTTCTATTGGCTAGTTCATCTAACTAGCAATTTTTTTACCCATCTAATCTTACCACATTCTAAATCCAACGGAACGCTGAATTTACTAGGCTCAAGTCCATTGTAACACTTTGTCACTTTTAATTAAATTGGGGATTAATTGGAGCAATTATTCCCGTAGGATTCAGAATCAATCACAAAAAAGCTCCCACCTGCTAACGCAGATGAGAGTTTCATCAGAAGGTTACCTTTTTCCTTGCCATTCAGCCAGAAATTGATCTAAAAATCGTTGGGTCGCCGCTAACCGTGGTTGCGCCAGTTGCTGTGCCGTCGTGGTATTTAACTGCTGCATCACCCGCTGGGTCCGCGCTTGGTAGTGATGAAAGGTGTCAGTAGGATGCCGATATGCACTTTTACTGGTCAACTCTGAAGCATCTGCATGCGCTTCATACAAGGGGATCCCATGGACCGCCCCATACGCAAATGTGCGGGCAATCGCCACCGGACCGATGGCGTCTAACCGATCCGCATCTTGCGCCAGTTGCCCCGCCGAATCCAGCTCATAGTGATGTTGCAAGTTAGTGGAAAATGACAAATGGGCAATGTCGTCCATAATTAACCGAATGGTTGCCGCTGAATAACCCCATTTGGCCAGTTTTGTGGCAATTTCTTGTCGTTTCTGTTCTGGATTAGCCGTCAGTTTTTCGTCCGGAACATCATGTAGATAGGCAATTGTCAGCGCCAACGTTGCATCCGCTGATTCCGTTCGTAACAACGTTTGCGTCAGTTTAACCACCCGCTGAATGTGGGCAAAGTCATGCCCCGTATGGTCAGACGCCAGTTGTGCTTGCACGTATTCCCTTACTAATTGCAATCGTTCATCCATGGGTTACTCCTTTTACAGTTCCCACTCCCGCTTAAACTCTGTCACAAAGGATTGCATGTAGCGTTTCCGTTCGTTTCCAATCCGCCGAGCCGTCGCCGTGTTCATTTGGTCCGGCAACTTAAACAGCTTCTCATAAAAATGATTAATCGTTGTTTCCGGCTGCCGATAGTTTTCCTTCGTTAAATTTTCGCGAGGTTGCACCTTCGGATCATACATCGCATACCCATGCACGGCTCCGTACGAAAAGGCTCGAGCAATGCCAATCGCCCCGATGGCATCCAGCCGGTCGGCATCCTGTACCAACTGACCTTCTGGGCTTAATTCCTGGTGCTGTTCCAGGTTAGCGGCAAACGGCATGTGGTCAATGATTGATAAAATGTGGTCCACTTCAGCTGGTTGGTAACCCACCTGCGTCAGCTCGTTCACCACCTCTGCGCGGCGGGCGGCCGGATCATCAGTTAGCTTATCATCAAAACAATCGTGTAAATATGCTGCTGTGAGGGCAATTTCACCGTTAACCGGATTTTCGGCCAGCAACTGACGGGTCAGATTAACCACTCGTTCAATGTGATCAAAACCATGCCCCGAACGGTCTCCCGTCATCATCTGCTGGGCAAAATTGGCAACTGCCGTTAGTCGTTCTGTCATTGTGCTTCCATCCGCCTTTCTCCATTATTCGTTTAATTCTGCCACAAACGGGCTGGAAACACAAAAAGAGGTCTGCCTCTGGCAGAACCCCTTTTGTAATTACAGTTCTTGATTATAGGAAGGTAATAATTTCCATCAAAATTGGCACTACCACGACGAAGAGCACCGTACTGGTAACGACCACGTTGGTAGCGTAGTCGACGTCTCCGTGGGCGTTTCCAACTAAGATTGGTAAGACTGCCAATCCCGGTGCAGCAGCTTGGATGACAAAGGTACTTAATTCTGGTCCTGGAACCGAAGCTCCCATCCCAGTGAAGGTCATCAAGACCGCAATCATAATGGCCGGCGAGATTACGAACCGACCCACGAGGGCTAGAATCGAATCCCGGTCAAAGTGAATTGAGTTTAATCCGGCATCCGCCAGAATAATACCAATGTAAATCAGTGACAATGGTGTTACTAAGCCACCAATCATCGTAAAGGTCTTTCCAAGCATTGGAAAAGCCGGTGGTTCTACGATGAAGGTAATGGGTAATCCCAGCACTAACCATACTAAGGCCACTAAGAATCCAATCAACGGTGCTGGCAGTAACTTCTTCCAGTTAAACTTAGCCGAGCCACCATCTGACTTGGTCTTGGTTGGATCATCCGCAGAAATGAAGAAGATCCCAATTGCCCAAGTCGAAATTGTGTTCATCAGGTAGTACAGCAGGAAGTATGGTAATCCTTTATCCCCGAACAGGGCCATGTTCAGTGGCATCCCAATGAAGATGGTGTTGGCGTTCACGAACATGTTAATAAAGGTTCCGCGTCGCCCCTTGCGAATCTTAAACAAGTAGGTCAACGCGATGGCGACCGCATATCCGATCACAAAACTGATGAAGACGTACAGTAACCCGCTGGACAGACTAATCAGTTTGTCCCGATTTAAGTTGGTCACCACGGACATAAAAATGGAAACTGGTAATGCAATGTTCATAATAATGAACGAAATGTTGCCTTTGAAAGTGTCGCCTAATCGGCCTGATTTTCGTAACCAATAACCTAAGGCAATGACGAGGACGATTTCACCGACACTTGACAATGATGTTAAAAACGCTGTCATTGACGTTCAATCCTCCTAAGTTAAAAACAAATTTATTTAGTTGCTAAGTCAGTGAGATCAGTGTAAACCGGGTACCATTTTTCGTTTTCCACGGCTCCTTTGACATCACTGATTTGTTCTCTGGTAACGCCTTGATCCACAGCACTTTGGGCGACGGCATTGGCCACCGTTTGTGAGAACTTCGTGAGTTGATCCACTGGTGGTAAGATGGCTGCTCCAGGTTGTTTAGGATCCACGATTCCACCTAAAGAGTGAGCAGCGGCACTGATCATGGCATCGTTTAACGTGGTAGCAGTAGCAGCGATAGCTCCTAAGCCAATTCCAGGGTAAACCAACGCATTGTTAGCTTGACCGATTTCATAAGTAACGCCGTTGTATTCAACGGGAGCACTTGGAACTCCGGTAGCAACTAAAGCCCGTCCGTCGGTCCACTTAATCAAGTCTTCGGCCTTTGCTTCACACAACTTGGTTGGGTTTGAGATTGGTAAGATAATCGGACGATCCGTGTGAGCAGCCATTTCTTTCACAACGTCTTCCGTGAAGGCACCGGGGTTGGTTGAAGTTCCCACCATAATGGTTGGTTGAACGGCTTTTACAATCGAAAGTAAGTCAGTTAGATCTTCACTGTTATCAAATTCAGAACGACTCCGAGCAAATTCCTTTTGAGCTGGAGTCAAGTCAGGCATGTCGTTAAACAAGAGTCCTTGCTTATCCACCATGTAGAAGTGCTTCTTGGCCTCATCTTCAGATAGACCCGCTTGGACCATTTCTTCACAAACCCGTTGTGCAATTCCGGCTCCGGCAGTTCCAGCTCCGTAACACAAGTAAGTTTGGTCTGTCATCTTTTCACCAGAGATGTTCAAAGCTCCAAGAACTCCAGCTAACACAATGATTCCCGTTCCTTGGATGTCATCGTTAAAGACCAAGAATTCATCCTTGTACTTATCCAAGATGTTAGCAGCGTTAGAACGACCAAAGTCTTCAAAGTGCAGGTACAGGTTCGGGAATAAATCTTCAGCTTCTTGGACGAAGTTATCAACAAAGTTGTAATACTTGTCGGAGTAGTCCCGTTCTTGGTCTAGCCCCACGTACAACGGATCTTTCCGTAATTCATCACGCGTTGTTCCGGCATCTAAGACCACTGGCAAAACTTTCGCTGGATCAATTCCGGCCGCAGCTGTATATACCATTAACTTTCCAACGGGAATGTCGATTCCTTGGGTTGCCCAGTCACCAATTCCGAGAATTCCTTCCCCATCGGTCACCACTAATAATTCAATGTCGCGACCTTCAGCAGCATTCACTAAGCTTTGCCGAATCGTTTCCCGACTGTCATCATTGATGGATAAGAAAGCAGCATTTTGGGGGTTCACGTACATCCGGCTGTAGTTTTCAATCGAATCTGCGATAGTTGGATCGTAAACAACGGGCATGAATTCACTCACGTGCTTAGCAAACGTGGCGTAGAATAACACCCGGTTTTCGTTAAAAATGCTCATTAAGTAAACGCGCTTTTCTAAGTCGTTACTCTTTTGTTGGTATTCAGCGTATACCCGATCCACTTGTTGATCGAGGGTTTGGACGCGTGGTGGTAACATTCCTTCCAGGTTGAGGGCTTTCCGTTCTGCCTCCGTAAAGGCCGTTCCCTTGTTTAAGAAGGGGTTATTTACAATCTCTTGACTCTTTGTCATAAACTAAGACTCCTTTTTCCGTAGTATAATTAGGTAACATTTACTTTTCAGATTATTCATTGAACACGTCTATCTTAAAAGAGACGGAAAATGATAGTCAAACTCGGATTTTCCATAAATAGAATTTATATGAGGTGTCACTATCAAACTCCAGGATTTACTCTACTTTAATAAACTCGTTGAACTAAAGAGCTATACGGCCGTGTCCACGTACTTTGGGGTTAGCCAACCCACCGTTTCAATCGCCATTCACCGGCTAGAAACCGAATTTAACGTGGAACTAATTAATCGGAATCAAGCCCACCATCACGTAAAGATCAATCAAGCAGGCCAAACTTTATATGAACACACCCAAAAAATTGCGGAACAGGTTGAAGCAATTCAGCATGACTTAAACAACAACGGGCGCGGGCACATTAACTTTGGGATGCCCCCGATCATTGCCAATTACTACTTCCCTGAACTAGCTATTACCCTCCGGAAAGATGATATTCTCGATAGTTTGGATAACGTCGAAGGGGGGTCCGCCTCGTTGCTAGACCGACTGAAACAGGGCAGCGTTGACGTCGCTCTCTTGGGATCAGCAGCTCCCTTAGAAAGTCCTACGATTGACGCTCAGGTGGTTGCTCGCAGTGAATTTAAGCTAATTGTGCCACCCAACTCGCCGTTAGCCAAGCAGAAACAGATTCGGGTCCGGGACTTAGACCAGCAGGACGTGATTGAATTTTCGGACGGTTTCATTCACCAACAAATTTTCAATCAACTTATCAGGAACCACAGCCTCCACGTTCATACCAGTTACAATACCAGCGACATCGAACTTTTAAAGCAACTGGTCAGTCGGGGCGTCGGGGTTGCCATGCTGACGGACGAAGCCATCCGGGAAACCGATAACGTTGTTGCTCTGCCCATTCAAGATGACGAATTACCCCCGTTTTACGTTTCCGTGGCCTACCGCAAAAGTCACGTGCTCACGCCGAAAGAAAAGAACCTCATCAAAGTCCTTACAAAGCAGATTCAAAATAAATAAAGCTAACTTACTTTTTTCCTAAGATTTGCAAAAAAAGCTTTATCCAAATTGGAATTGTAGTAAACTAAAGACGAACCAAAAGAAAGGGTGGAAAACAATGGCAGAACAAGAACAACATCACGTTTATACTGACTACTTTTTCAATGAATCCGCTTATGATTATCATGATGGCGGCTACGTTCCGTTGGAAAAACACGATGCTCCCGAAAGCAAACTGAACATCCCCGAAGTCTTAAAACCAGACAAGGTGGACGGCAACGACGTTTGGTACACTGTCGAAGCACAAACGGGAGAAACCCAGATTTTACCTGGTGAAAAGACCAAGACTTGGGGTTACAACCAAAGTTTATTGGGGAAAACGATTATTTATGAAGATGGTAAGAACTACCACGTTACCTTAAAAAATAGTCTTCCCGAATTAACTACCTACCACTGGCACGGTTTAGACGTTCCCGGTCCTTACATTGACGGTGGTTGTCATGCCCCGGTTTACCCTGGTGAAGCCAAGGAAATCGAATTCCCAGTGCACCAACCAGCTGCTACCACGTGGTTGCACGCACACCCATGTCCATTAACTGGTTGGGATGTTTGGCATGGTTTGGCTTGTGCCGTGGTCGTAAAAGACCAGCACGAAGCCACACTGCCATTGCCACGTAACTACGGTGTCGATGACATTCCGGTGATCTTACAAGACCGTCGTTTCGACGAACACAACCAATGGAACTACGACGATGACTACGATCCAGATGGAACTGAAGGACCAACGGCCTTAATCAACGGAACGGTAAACCCTTACTTTGACGTTACCACGCAAAAGTTACGGTTACGCTTCTTAGACGGATCGAACCGGCGGGAATGGCGTTTACACCTGAGCGATGACATGGTGATGACCCAAATCGCTTCCGATGGTGGTTTACTGCCCGAACCCGTTTACCTGACCAAGTTAATGATGACCTGTGCCGAACGGACTGAAGTGGTCTTGGACTTTGGTAAGTACAAACCAGGCGACGAAGTGACCCTGTACTCCGACGATACGCCAATCTTGAAGTTCAAGATTCACGAATTCGCTAAGGACGACACGGAAATTCCTGACCACCTCGCTGACATGGACTACCCTGATCCTGATAAGGACTCATTGGTTCACCAAGTAGTGATGTCTGGAACTGACGAAGAAGTCGAAATCAACGGAAAGAAATTCGGCATGATGCGGATTGATGACCGGCAAGAACTCGGCAAATCCGAATACTGGGACATCACGAACACCAACGATTGCTGTGGTGGAATGATTCACCCATACCACTCTCACGGTGGCCAATTTATGGTAGTTTCGCGGAACGGTGAAGCTCCTTATCCAAACGAACGCGGTTACAAAGATACCATCGGGGTTAACGCTGGTGAAACCGTCCGGGTTAAGATGAAGTTTAACCACCCGGGAATCTTCATGTACCACTGCCACATCATCGAACACGAAGATGGTGGAATGATGGCGCAACTGCAGGTTTACACCAAGGATGATCCATACAAGAAGTATAAGTTGATGGACATGAAGACTTTGATGAATGCTCTAGCAGAAGAACGGCACTGTCGTCCAGAAGACTTGAAAATCAAGAGTTTGGAATCCTACCACAAGATGGGAATGGACATGTGCTAATTTAAACGCAAACTAAAAAGAGCCGTAACTGACATTTTGTCGGTTGCGGCTCTTTTTTTATGGATAAAATTAATTAGTTAACGAAACAACCATAAATTGAAATTACTAATGCAATCACAGCAACTACAAAAGCGGTCACTGAAATAACTTGATTTTTGTTCATTTACAACTCCATTTCAATAAAAAACTAAATTAATCCTCAAAATTCGTTAGTTCATGCAAAAAATCATACAGTGAAATGGCTAAAGTAACCAAAGCAACTGCAAAGGTCGTTAGCGAAATAATCTGTTTCTTGTTCATAAGTTTGCTCCTTTTAAAATGCTGCTTTATTTAATTTAGATTGTGCTTGTTTCACACTCTTCCTGTATTCTAAACTTTTTCTAGTTTGTGCGGAAGGACGAATCACATCTAGCATCCGTTTAAACTCTGTTTTGGAATTAGTTTCAATTCTAATCGTCTGATTCAGATTATTTACAATCATAATTCTCCCTTCTTTTCGTCTAAGTAAAATCAGTTTCTTCCTATTGATAAGCATCCTTTTGTAAGTTATAGAAATCAACATGAGATATAAGTTAGTTCGTTGCTTTCTAATACTAGCATCTCCTGGTTATAAAAAAACTCATAACGATAAAATCGTTATGAGTCCAAAAATTAGAAATTATTTGGTTTCAGTTTGCGTAAGTTGCAAGTTACTAAATGCGTCATCAGAATCAGCTGGTTTAACGCTGTAACCCTTAACCCGCTTGTTAACTGGTTGCCAGTCTAACGAGAATGAAGCAGGAGCGTAAGCCGTTTCCTTGTTCATGTATTCTTGCCAGTCCTTAAACTGTTTAGCCCGGTACTTCTCGTTCCAAGCCTTGTCGTTGTTCATGTTACTCATCAGTTGCGTGTTTTCTTTTGATACAAAGTGACCCATGTTGAATGGTGCACTCTTACCGTACAATCCAGTCGGAGTTGGTTCGGAACTAACACTAAAACCACCTCTCCAAACATCGATATCCTTGTTGTCTGGTTTTTGTAGTGCTTCAAAGTAACTGTTTGTTTCCATTAACTTTCCAGTAGTAAACTTCACATTCAGACCTAACTTACGCCATTGTTGCACGTAGTACTTACTAGTGGCGTTAGCCGATTCAGAACTGTTTGGTGCCGCAAAGTTAATTTCCAATGGTTTCCCATTCGGTTGGGTCCGCCACTTGCCTTTCTTCTTGTAACCAGCTTGGTCTAACAACTTCTCTGCCTTCGATTGATTGTAAGTAAATCCTTTAGCATTCTTGTCGTAGTACTTCTTAAATACTGGTGGAAGCAGGGTATTAGCTCGCCATGAAACTCCGTTCCCAAACTTCTTAGTAACTTCATCTTGATCAATGGCATACATCATGGCTTGCCGCAGGTTCTTGTTACTCATCTTCTTGTTCTTGTCCGTAACCTGCGTGTTCGTCTTCGTGTCTAAGTGACCCAAGTTAAAGCCGAAGTAGTAGTAACCTAGATCTGGTGCACCAACCACCTTATAGTTACTCAGCTTTGAAATCTTTGGATAATCGGCAGCGGCCTGAACCCCTTGGGTAAAGTCATACTTCTTGGCCTTCAATGCAGAGGTCACGTTACTTGGAGAAACGATTTGGATATTAATGTGCTTGATGTGAGCTTTCTTACCCCAGTAGTACTTATTAGGACTCCAACTCGTGGATTCACCTTCAACCACTTTATCCAGCTTGTAGGCACCGGTAAAGATTGGCGTTTTCCGAATCTTTTCCGATGATACTAGGTCAGGAATCTTAACGTCTTTCAGATATTCGTAAGGTTCAACTGTTCCCCACATAAAGTCATTCCCAGCGTATTGCATGGCCGGGGTAACCCGATCAAAGTGAATCACAGTCTTCTTTCCGTTTTCACCATCTGGGAAAGTAATTCCTGAAATACCAGCAGCCTTTCCTTCATGGTAGTCCTTCATTCCCTTAATGTTTTCAAAGTTTTCGGAATATTGTTGGGACTTCGTTTGGGGATTAGCCAATACCTCATAGGAATACTCAACGTCCTTAGCAGTAACTGGCATTCCATTGGACCACTTAGCGTTATTCCGGAGCGTAACCGTGGCAGTATTGTTCTTCCGGTCTAAGCGGAGGTTGGCCAAACCACCGTCCTTAATTTTGTAATTATTGTCAGTGGCAAATAAGTTATTCTGCCCACCAGGTAAGAAAACATCCTGGTCGGTTTTAGCACTAATCAACAATGGATCTGAAATCCCAGTAAATGGTGATGGAGAAACTTCCCCAATCTTCAAAGTTCCATCGTTAGCTTTAGAATCTGCTTTTCCCGAGGCACTAAAGGTTTGTGGCAATTTGGGCGTTTTCGCCGTGGCACTGTCTCCTCCATTAGAACAGGCGGCTAGTGAAAGGGCAACTAAGGCTGCGCTTCCCCACATAGCAAGTTTGTATCGTTTCTTCATTTTCTGCTTTTCCTCCCTTAATTTTAGATGCTGTGAACCGCGTAACTGATGTGAAATTCGCAACCACCTCCCTCAATGATTGATTATTTTAGTTTCCACGCCGTTGGGAAGCATTGGCGGTGCGCCGTAATACTTGACCCACGTAGCTAATGGCTAAACATAACAGAATAATTTCTAAAGCAGCCGGTAACCAAGTCCACCAGTACTGCGTGATGTTGTTGGGATCGTTGGCATTCGCGATTAACGTCCCTAGCGATGGGGTACCATCGGGAAGTCCGAATCCTAAGTAAGATAGTCCCGTTTCCACCCCGATGTTTTCTGCAAAGGATAACGTGGTATCAACGATGATTAAAGATGAAATGTTCGGCAAAATTTCTCGGAACATAATCTTTAAATTACTGGTACCAGAGACCTTGGATGCAGCAACGTAATCCTTTTGCGACTCGGCTAACGTACTAGACCGAATCAACCGCGACGTTCCCATCCAGTAAAAGATGGATAGTAACAGGGTTAATGTAATCGCGTTGTAGTGTGGGATAATCGTAACCAACACGATGATTGTCATTAACATCGGGATAATCATCATGAAGTCGTAAACCCGTTGCATGGTTAAGTCGACGTACCCACCATAATAACCAGAAACTAATCCATATACCACCCCAAAGGTGGAAGAAATGGCGGTTAGCCCAATCGCAATTAAGATTGAGTTCCGTGACCCTACAACCAGTTGCGACAAAATTGGTCGCCCAGAGGAGTCTCCCCCTAAAATATAGTTCGTAAATGGTTTCGCGTAGTAGCCCATCAAATCCGTTTGCATGATTTGTGGAACGTTTATAAAGAAGGAACCAATTACCACTAATAGGATAAAAGCCACAATAAAGATTGCTGAGGCCATGGCAGTCTTATCTGCTTTAAATTCGTTGAACATCACCCGAATGGTGCTGGGGGTAGCTTCACTTTCAGCTTCTTTGGATAGTTCGAGCAATTCGGCATCCGATAACTCGTCGCGTCCACTAAATTCATATGCCATCTTCGTTCCTCCTTCCTACTCAATCCGAATCCGAGGATCCACGATACTCAAGACGATATCTGAAATCAAGGTCCCTAAGAGGTTCAAGAATCCGTACAGTAACACTAACGTGGTGATAACAGTGTAATCCCGGAAGTTCACTGCATTTAGAAACAGTTGCCCCATCCCCGGATATGAGAAGATCATTTCGGTAAAGATTGAACCACCTAGTAATCCGGTAATTGAGTAGCCAGCGAAAGCGGCAATTGGTAACACGGAGTTTCTAAAGATGTGGTGCCGGTAGATTGCCTTGCTAGGAACCCCCTTGGCAACTTCCGTCTTTACAAAGGCGGAATGTTTGGAGTCAATTACCTGAGACCGTAAGTATTGAATAATATTCACAGTTCCAAACAAGGCTCCGAGGAGACCCGGTAGGATGATGTGGCCTAAACGAGATAGTAACGACGGTCCAAAGCCTGAAACACTCGGTGAAATTGATCCAGAGGTTGGAAACCATCCGAGTGCGTATCCAAAGATCCAAATCCCAATTACGAGGACCACGAAGAATGGAATTGACATCGTGACGTAGGTGTAAATCCGAATCAAAGTATCCGACCATTTTCCTTCGTTCTTCCCGGCGTAAATCCCGAGTGGTAATCCAATCGCGTAGGTCAGAATCATCGTGAAGACCGCTAACCAAAGGGTGTTCATTCCCCGCTGTTTAATCAAGTCCACCACGGGCATCTGGTATTCGTAACTCATCCCTAAGTTGCCGTGGAACAAGTTAACCACCCAGTGCCAGTACTGTACGTACCACGGATCAAACAATCCATTGGCTGCCATCAATCGGTGAATTTCAGCGGGGTTGCTCTTCGGGTTAATCGATCCAGTAAATGGATCCCCCGGCATCGCCTTCGCCATCAAGAACACCAAGATACTCAAGACAATTAATTCGGGAATCATAATCAAGATTCGGCGTAAAATTGTTTTCCACATGATTAATCTTCCTCCTTTAATTGCTTGTAATGCAGTGCTTCTTTTGGTGGTAACGAAACCAGATGTCCGGGACTAACTTCAATCATGGGGTAGACCCGACCGTTTTCATCGTAATAGTCATCTTTATGTTCCTGATATTGTTTTTCAATCTCTCGTCTATGTTCTAAGTTACTCTGCCGTTTTTCGAGGTTGGTACTAGGAATGGCAGCGAGTAAGCGTTGGGTGTAAATGTGTTTAGCATGTTGATAAATATCGGCTCGACTACCAACTTCAACAATTTGGCCCCGATTCATAATGGCGATTCGGTCACACATGTGTCGCACCACCCCGAGGTCATGAGAGATAAAGAGGTAGGAAACGCCAATCTCGCGTTGAATCTTCTTCATGAAGTTCAAGACCTGCGCCTGAACCGATAAATCCAAGGCAGAAACCGGTTCGTCCGCGATAATCAGCTTCGGGTTCATGGCTACGGCGCGGGCAATTCCAATCCGTTGCCGTTGACCCCCAGAAAATTGGTGGGGGTACTTGTACAGCATGTCGGGAGCCAGCCCCACAATCTTCATTAGTTGCAAGACCCGAATTTTTTCTTGTTCCGGAGTTAATTTTTCGAAGTTTTTCAGTGGTTCCGCGATAATACTTTCCACCCGTTTGCGGGGGTTCAAACTCGAAAAGGAGTCTTGGAAAATCATTTGCACTTCTTTGTCGTAGTTTAGCTTTTCCCGTTCGTGTTTCGTATCAACTGGCTGCCCGTTAAATTGAATCTCACCGGACGTGGCTTTTTCCAGTCCAATAATGGTCTTTCCAGTCGTTGATTTACCCGAACCGGATTCCCCGACTAATCCAAACGATTCTCCTGGTTGGATTTCAAAACTCACTCCGTCGACGGCGTAAACTTTGTCGACCACGCGGTTGAAAAAGCCGCCGCGAATGGGAAAGTGAACTTTTAAATTGTTAACCGTTAACAAGCTCATTATTCACTTTCCTCCTTAAAGTAAAAGTTCTTGTAGCAGGTACACCGGACTTCGTGACCATCCTCCAAGCGGTGCATCTCAGGATGTTCTTCGTGGTCACTAGCCGGAATCCAAGGAATCCGTGGTGCAAAGGCATCTCCGGTCTGTGGCATCTTTTGCAATGATGGAACGGAACCTTGAATCACGTAAAGATCATCATTTTCGCTGTCCGCTTGCGGAATTGATTTTAATAATGAACGAGTGTAAGGATGTTTGGGGTCGTTGAAGACTTGTTCAACTGATCCCTTTTCCACAATTTTACCGGCATACATAACGTGCACGTAGTCGGCGGTTTCGGCCACCACCCCTAAATCATGAGTGATGAGGATGATGCTGGCGTGGTTTTCAGTTTGGATGCTCCTCAGTAAATCTAGAATTTGCGCTTGAATCGTTACATCCAGCGCGGTGGTTGGTTCATCGGCAATGATGAAATCCGGCTTACATGCAATTGCGATGGCAATTACGACCCGTTGCCGCATTCCCCCAGATAACTGGTGGGGAAATTGGTGCGCCGTTCGCTTCGGATCCACAATCCCGACCTGGTCTAACAATTCCAACACCCGTGCGTGACGTTCATTTGCGTTTAAATCGGTATGATAGATCAACGTTTCTTGAATCTGATCTTCAATCCGTTTCAGGGGATCCAAGGCTGACAGTGGATCCTGGAAGATCATGCCAATCTTGGCACCCCGAATTTGGTTGTATGTATTATCATCAATTTGGGTTAAATCTTGTCCTTCAAAGTCGATTTCGCCGCTAATCTTAGTTTCGGCAGGATCTTGTAATCCCATGATGGAATTAACCAAGGTACTCTTACCACAACCAGATTCACCCACAATTGCCAGAATTTCATCTTGTTTAATCTTCATATTAATTTCAGAAATCGCCGGATAAAACTTCCCATCGATTTTAAATGAGGTGGTTAAATCCTTAACCGTGAGAAGCGTTTGCCGTTTTGTTGTCGGTGCTGTCATAAAATCGTCTCCAAATAAATAACTTAACTTTAATTTAAATTTTACTCATTATAGGACGCATTTTCTTAACTTACAAGGCAATTTTTTAATTTTCACTAAGAAAATAACGAACTTCTTTAATTTTTCCTAAATTTGAATTCGCTTTCACCCTATTTTTATTGCCAACTTTACAGAATTATCAAACAGGAAGAAAATTTTAATTTTTCCTCGTTATTTTGGTTTAATTATTTATTCAAATGAAAAAGCGCCTCCTCATTGCATTTTTCAGCAATAAGCAGACGCTTATTTTATTACTTATTTTTATCAAGATTAAAATCTAGTTATGGTCCAAAGCTTTTCCCGTTAACTTCCAGTAGACAAATGAAATCATCGAGTTGAGCACGTAGTAAATGTACTTGCCGACGTTGGCCCAGTTTCCCATCGTTACGTTTCGAACCAATTGGAGGACGTTGTAAACGCCCCAAGCGGTCCACTGCGATTTCACCTTAAAGACGTTCAAAGTATCCGCCATCAATGAAAACGAGAACACTAACGACGTCATGATGAACAAGAAGTTTACCTGACGGAACGCAAAGTAATTAATTCCGAAGCTAACGATTACAGCAAATACCGCAATTAACGGCATGATAATTTTGGCATGCGGAACCGTTCCCTTCCGATGCTTAAAAATCGTCCGCCATGTGAACCAGGCCAGCATGTTGAGAACGAAGGAAATTGGATAAGTATAAATTGCCCCAAAGTTTCCTAACGCATAGTCTACAAACCCGGCAATCACAATGTTAATGAATCCAATCAGATTCCCAAGGTTATTAATCTTACCCACGTACCGCGTAGATAGTACCGACAAGACCGCGGAAATCGTGGAGACAATTCCTAAAGGGAACCACCTCCAGGTACTGTCATGAAGCCACGGAATCGGTGATTGCGCTAACGTGGTGGCGTAGTAGCCAGCTGAGATGGTAGCTGCTAGTACGATGGCAACTCCTAGTAAATCAAACCAGTTCGAACCGGCTGTCCGGTAGGCCCAGTTAATGATTTGTTGTCTACATTTTTGGGATAATTGCATAGTATAATCTCCTTTTGTTTTTTAAGTGGCGTGTCGAAGAACAATCGACTTGCGGATGGCAACCCACTAAGTAATTAGATTCGCTCTTAGTTTATCACGATTATGTTGTTTTGCTGCATGAAATTTGTTAATTTAGTAACAAAATTAAATTTGGAGGAGCTTTTCATGAAAAAAGGCTACTTTTACCTACTCTTAGCAATTACATTAGTTAGCTGGTTGGTGCCGATTTACATTTTGGTCAACGCCATTAAAACAAATGCCGTGCTCAACCTCCTACCCGTAATTGTCTATAATTCTCCGCAAGAACCTTTGGTTGCTCGCTCTGCAATGAGTTGTTGCTGACCATCATCACAATTGTGGCCCGCGTATTTATCAAAAATAAACAAAAAAAGACCGAGTCTGCAATTATGCAAATCCAGTCTTTATGATGAAAAATCAAAATGATTTAACTTATTTATAAATGACTAATAATCAGCTACTTACCGTAAAAGTAAATCATTAATTATTTACGCTTACTTTTTACATAAACCAAGCTAGCGATAGTTAAAAGCAAAAAACCAAGTAAACTTAAACCAATCCCCATTTCAGATCCAGTAGCTGGTAACTTTTTATTAAATTCTTCTATGATTTTATGAACAGGATTTTTCTTATTCCGTTTTGAATCATTCGTTAAGTTAGTACCATCATCTTTCTTGGGATTATCTGGTAAATTAGTCCTATCGTCTTTTTTGGATTTATCTGATACGTTAATTCCATCATCCTTCTCGGGATTATCTGGTACGTTAGTCTCATCATCCTTCTCGGGATTATCTGGTACGTCAGCCCCATCATCCTTCTTGGGATTATCTGGTACGTTAATATTATTTTTAGTGTAAACATAAGTTACTGTTTGAGCTTCTTCACTAAATTTACCTAGCTTATTACCTTGAACTTCTTTAAACGTGTATCCATCGACATGTTTTTCTTTGGTTTCATAATCATTACCAATGTTTCCAGTCAAGATTTCTGGGGTAGCCACTTCATTACCGTTCTCATCAACATATTTAACAGTTACTTTGCCGCCAGCCACTGGAATTTTTTTGTAAGTATTTGTAATAATAAATTTTTGTGACTCATTTTGACTAATTGATTGTTCATAATTTTCAGGTACATTTATTTCTTTCACGCTATATTGAACTGGCTCTCCATTAATTTGTTTAACTAAGTTACTCCAAACATATTTCCACGCATTCGCATCATCCAAAGTAATTGGTTGCAAAGTTGGCTTACCATTGGCATATAACTGAACAGTTACATTCTGTGGTCTTGCTCCGTATTCATTATTGTTATCATTCCAAACTTTATTAACCGATACTTGAGTAATTCCACTTCCGTCAATCCCACCATTAATATTAATATTCTTGGCACTCGCATCATATTCCTTTTCAACAACCGGGGTTTCATTCTCAACTTGATAACTAATTTGAGAATTATTTAAAAAAGTTGTTTGATTATAATCTTCAATATTTGCTCGATAATCAATATTAATATGATTACCCGAAGCTAAACTCTCTGGGATGATTAATTTAAAATCATTTCCACTAATATCAAAAGTTACCCCAGGATAAGCAGCTTTAAAATTATTAACTGCATTTTTACCAATAAATCTTTGATTAATTTTACCATCAATATAAATATTAAATGTACTTGGATCTAGTTGTTGTCCGCTTTGGGTTTGATCACCGATTACAATTGAATTATTAACATTTTCTTTATTATTATTAATATTAAGACTCCAGCGAACTCGATTAGCATCGTCAGTCAATATTTCTCCAACTTTGTAGTAAAAATTTTCTTTAGATGGAGTCGTCGCTGCTTTATTAACGGTGATTTTAACATTCTTAGAACCACCGTAAAGATTAAAATAACCAGTATTGGCATCATTAGTTGGCGTTACATTTCTACCTTTAATTGGAAACTCCGCGTAGCCTTTGACATTATTAACATTACTAATGTTGTCATTAAACGTAATGGTCGCTTTAGACTCAAAAATTTTCAGTGTCCCAACACTAATCCCGTCAATTTTATAATCCATTTCCTTTTCATAACCATTACCATATACATTTTTATCTCCCTGCCAATTAACTGATAAAGTATCCCCAGGTTTAATTGGTTGACTATGGTCATCAAATTCAAAATGAACAGTAGTGATGTCCCCATCATTTAAATTATCAGGATTAGCAGTTAATGATGTAATGTTACTACTAACGTCATTATTAGTCGCAGCTCCAGCAACTAATCCGTAGCTACTAATAAATGCCACAAGGGTCGCAATAAACACTAAAAAGCTTTTTATGTTAAACATTAAAAGTCTCACTCCTATGTATTTTTATTAAAAATTAAAATCTTAGCATATAACTATTTCTCCCAGTGACCACCTAAACTTCCTTTAAAAATTTTTACTCATTTAAAAACCTGATTCATTAATATAAATTAATGAATCAGGTAAAAAACTTATACTTTCAAAATCTTAAACAAGTAAAATAATAATTTAATCAATAGAGTAAGTGTTTATTTAAACACAAAAAGACCGATTCTGCAAATGCAGATTCGGTCTTTCGTTGAAAAATGGATTAAAAAATTAACCTTGGTCGTTGTGAAGCCGCTTGTCAGCAGGTTTCGTCTTAGGAACTCCACCCATTGCTTCTGGGTTTTCTTGGTAAGTGAATTTCTCACCGTCTTTAGCAACTTGTCCTTCAAAGGCCTTGGAACCTTCACCATCGGAGAAGTTCATCAATACGTGAGAGAATTCTTGGTGTTCAATATCTTTCATATCACCAGGTACGATTACTCCGTATTTATCTTCTAATTCTTCTTGAGCCTTCATGAATTGAAGTTGGTGTTGAGTTTCACGAGCCAACAAGAACTTCAACATGTCACGAATTCCTTCGTCTTCAGTCATGTAGTAAAGACGACTAACTTGTAGCCGAGCTTCTGATTCACGGGTAACGTTGAACCGCATGTCAGCAACCAGGTTACCACTAGAAGTAGCGTAGCCAGCGTTCCAACCAAAACCGTTCGGGTTGTTTAAGCTAGCAGTCATCCCGTGAACAAGGGCGTGTTCTGGGTCCATACCAGCCATTACAGAAGCTAAAGCAGGATCCTTTTCGTAAGCAGCATCTTGTTCACTAAATGGAGCACCTTCTAACAAGTAGGCAATCATAGTAGAGATCATTTCTACGTGGGCAATTTCTTCAGTACCAGTGTCTAATAAAAGATCCTTGTACTTTTCGTCACCAGTTGAAGACCAACCTTGAGAAAGGTAAGACATCATACCAGTCACTTCACCCCATTGGCCACCCAATGATTCTTGTAAGCGACGAGCCATTAATGGATCTGGACGATCTGGTTTGGCGTTGTACTGTAGTTTGCGTGTGTGTTTAAACATAAGAAACATCCTTTCTGTTCTTTACCGTAGCTGATCCACATCAGCTACTTCCCAATAGTTTTCATGCCGCACGTTAAGCAGTTGCCCGCTTGTGTATCGCACGCAATTAAATATATCACGATGAATTTTTATTGTCTATCAAAAAAGCTTATTTTTGGCGAAAAAAATTCAGAAAATTATTTTAATTGACAATTGAGATCGCTCATAAGCATGATTAACCGGGCTTTTCAGCCTGTTTTGGATGAACATTATGCTATGATTAATTTGTAATAAATTATTTTAACCCCGAAAGGAATTAACCATCATGCCAGAAACTAAAAATTTAATTGCCTACTTTTCTAGAACCGGAAATACGAAAGCCATTGCCGAAATGATTCAAGCACAAGTGGGTGGCGACCTATTTGCCATCACCACTAAAGACCCGCTACCAAAGACTTTCCAACAACAATTAACTGTCGCCCAAGCTGATCAAGAATCCCACCATGACCCTGAATTGGCTGAACAAGTAACTGATTTTGCTCAGTATGATCACATTTACCTGGGAACTCCCACTTGGGACATGGCTTTACCCCAACCAGTGGCCAGCTTCTTAGCTAGCTATGATTTTAATGGTAAAACGGTGCTTCCTTTCGCCACCAACTCAGGCTTTGGAACGGGCACCGTCTTCTCCCAAATCAAGGAACTCGCTAAGGGTGCCAACGTGCTCCCTGGTTTGACCTTAAAGGGCGGGAACGAAAGCGATGGCGAAGATTTCGTCATTACTGGTAATTACCAACAAGAAGTTCAAGATCAAATTAATGATTGGCTGAACCAAAACTAATCCGTAAAAAACTCAAAGAGCTATCATCCGCATCGATGATAGCTCTTTTATTTAATAATTATTTAGATCGTGCAAACCGGTGCTGCAGCTGGTGGTGCCACGTCTGGACAACCGGAGTAACCCGATCAACCAGTCGTTGTAGTCCCAGAAACAACGGATTAATTAATAGGATTAAGACCAATCCAACTGCCCCCAGTGGCCAACTGAAGATCGAGGCAAAACCAAAGAAGTGGCGTAAAAAAATAAAGGTTAACAAGAAAAGAACGATACTGCTTAAGACCACCGTTGATTTATATGGATTCAACGGTCGACTGACCAGAATCAACGCTTGCCAGCAGACAAACCCAGTGATTAGCACACTCAACGTGGATAGCTGCAGTTGATTCCAGTGCAGTAACGCCCCAATCCCATTGATCACTAAAATGTTAATGACCACCGTCAAAGCAGATGGTAATGAAATCCCCGTAATTCCCGCCACAAAGCGATCTTTGATGGGATGAAAGGCCGGAGCTAAAGCCAATAAGAATGACGGAATGCCCACCATCAAACTATTAATCGGCGTTAACTGAATTGGCTCGAAGGGGTAATCCTTGGCCAAGAACAAGAAAATAATACTGAGCATCACCGAAAACATCGTCTTAATCAGGTAGAGTGAGGCAATGCTATCAATATTGTTGATGACCCGTCGTCCTTCTTTGAGCACGTTAATGAGCGCCGAAAAGTTCGAGTTCATCAACACAAAATCCGCGATACTCTTGGTACTTTCGTTTCCACTGGCCATCGCAATTCCGCAATTTGACTGCCGCAATGCCAAGATATCGTTAACTCCGTCTCCGGTCATGGCAACCGTGTGACCGTTGGCTTGGAGTGCCTTAATTAGTTGTTCCTTTTGGTCCGGTTTGACCCGGCCAAAAATCTTGTACCGGTTGGTAAGTTCTCGATAATCGGCATCGTCCGGCACCTGACTCATATCTACCAGTTGATTCCAACCCGGAATGTTCGTGGCGCGGGCAATTTGAGCCACGGTCGTCGGATCATCACCAGAAATCACCTTCACGGTAACCCCCTGGTTGCGCAGGTACTCTAAGGTCGATTCTGCATCCGGCCGAATCACATCCGTAATTAAGATGAACGCCAATAAACGGGTTCCCTGCAATTCCGTGGTTGTCATGTGATCTGCTTGAACTAAGGCTAAAACTCGGTTCCCAGCTTTAGCAAACGTTGCCACTTGCTCTCGCTGGGCGGGCGTTAGATCCAAAACAAACTGGGGAGCTCCCAGGGCAAAGTTACCCGTGTCACCCAGTTCTGCGCCACTCCACTTGCGAGCCGAAGAAAACGGTACCACGTGGCTAACGACGTAGGGATGTTCGGTAAAGTGCTGCTGCAAAGTTTGGGCCGTTTCGTTGGTATCGGCAATCCCGTTGACCAGCGATCCTAAGATGGCACTTACCTCTGTTGTAGAATAGTTATTTGTTGCTAGTTGTAGCTCTTTAAATTGTAGCTTCCCCGTCGTAATCGTTCCCGTTTTGTCCAGACAAATCGTATCAACCCGGGCCAGTGTTTCAATCGACGCTAAATCCCGGACCAATACGTGTTGCCGAGCCAAGTTATACGCGGAAACTGCCAGCGTTACCGAAGATAGTAACACCAGTCCTTCCGGAATCATTCCCATCATGGCAGCGACCGTGCCTAAAATGGCCTGGTTGTAGCCCACACCATGGAAAAACCGTGATGCCAACAAAATGGCCCCGAGTGGCACAATGATAATGGTGAGAATCCGAATAATCCGGTTGATTAATCGCAACAGACGACTGTTATTTTGCTTAGTTGGTTTAATCTTGGCAGTCAAGGAGTTTACAAAGGTCGCATCGCCCACCTTGGTTACCTGAACGTATGCATTCCCGCTAACCACAAAACTTCCCGACGTTACGGAATCACCAACTGCTTTGGTAATTGGATCGGCTTCCCCCGTAATTTGTGATTCATCAACTTCCAGTTCCTGAGTGGCAATGATTTTCCCGTCCACCGGCAGTTGGTCGCCCAACGTAATCTTTAACGTGTCACCCTCCACTATCTCAGCTGGGGCAATCGATTCCGCCTTTCCATTCCGGATCACCGTAATCGATGAATGTGACAACAGCGCCATTTTATCAATCTGGCGTTTCGAACGGAGCTCTTGAAAGATCCCAATCAGGGTGTTTACCGTGGCAATCAACAGGAAGAGCATATTTTTGTAGCTCCCCGTCGTAAAGACCATGACTGCTAGTACCACGTTAATTAAGTTAAATAATGTAAAAACGTTCTCGGCAATAATCCGACCCGTTGATTTGGTAAGGGGTTTAGGTTCCGTATTCTTTAATCCTTGGTGAACTCGCACTTGGACTTCCGCACTGGTTAAACCCGTTAATTCTTGCATGCTAAATCCCCACTTTCGTCCTTTTACTAACATATAGTATACAGAAATCTAAATCCAGCACGGACTCCAAACTCTTGTTTCCGCCAAATTTAAGCAAAAATAAAACATCTCGCCCGAACTGGGACCAGATGTTTTATTAGATTTAATTATTTAATTTCAATGTTGTTGCTACCATCATCAGCGGAAGCAACCTTTGGCAAGGTAACTTTCAACAAGCCATCGTGGTAATTGGCATCAATTTTTTGATCGTCCACGTCTGGCAAGTAAAAGGACCGGGTCACATCCATGGAACGACGTTCTTGACTCAAGACGTGTCCATCCTCATTTTTCATTTCTGCATTAATGTCATTTGTAGCATGAACGTTCAAAGTGCCATCGTTATAAGTTAGATGGATATCTTGTTTCTTAAAACCTGGCAATTCCACGACCACTTCATAATCGTTTTGGTGTTCAATCACGTCGGTCTTCATTTGGTTATCTCCAGCCACTGAAGTCAACAAACTCTTGCCAAAATTCCCAAAGAAATCATCTAATGGATTGCGACCGTTGTTTTGCATTTCATTCCGTGCCATTTCAAAAACCCCTTTACCAATTAATCTATCAGTTTCCTGACGCTTATATTCTAGGTCCTGCTAGTCAACAAGGCAACTAATTAGCCTAAAGTTTCAAAATCGTTTTCTACAATATTATGGTAAAATGAGAGATAACTGTTTAAAATAGGATTAGTTAGCAACTATTTACTATTTTTATTTACTTACATCAACGAAAAGAGGAATGCTACTTTGGTTACTGGATCGATATTTATCGACTTAGTTATTATTTTAGTCACGTTCTTTTGTGCCGGCTTTTTCGTGGCCTGTGAGTTTGCCCTGGTGCAAACCCGAACCACGGCCCTGCAAGAGGAACTCGATGACGAAAACACTTCTACCAAACGAAAACGGAAATTAACCCGTGAACTACACATGGTAAAAAACCTAAATGAATACCTGTCTACCACCCAGGTGGGAGTTTCGTTAGCTGGAATCATCCTGGGTTGGATTGGTGAATCCTTTGCAATTGCTGTCTTTGTCAGGGTACTTGGTCACGACGGAATGGGCACTCCCAGCGCTACGGCGCACGGAATCGGAGCCATTTTAGGAATTATCGTGTTAACCTACCTAGAAGTGGTTTTTACGGAAATCCTGCCCAAAAACCTGAGTATCGATATGCCCCTCAAGGTATTAAACGTGGTTAGCACCCCCTTGCACTACTGCCACGTCATCTTCTATCCTTTCGTCTGGTTACTGAACGTTTCCGCCTCTGGAGTAGTTAAGCTACTAGGCTTACCAGTTGCCAACGAAAACGACGAAGCATTATCACAATCAGAAATCCTAAGTGTTTCCAAAGCCGCCGTCCAAAACGGGGATCTCGAGCAAAACGACTACCTATACATGCGGCGAGCTTTTGAACTTAACGATAAAACGGCCCGCGACATCATGATTGACCGGACCCAGCTCAAAACCATCGACGTCAACGATACCGTTAGCGATGCGATTGAAACTTACCTAAGCACAAAGTTTAGTCGGCTTCCCGTTGTGAAAGATAACGATAAGGATGACATCCTCGGCTATGTCTACATCTATGATCTAATCAAGCAATCGCAAATTAACCCGGATAAACCAATTACCACTTTGATTCGGAAAATTGATACCACTTCAGAAACCACTACGATTTCGATCGTGTTGCAACAAATGATTAAGAACCACCAACCCATTGTGGTCGTTATCGACGAATACGGGGGAACCTCCGGAATTATCACCGACAAAGATATCTACGAAGAACTCTTTGGAACTGTACGGGATGAAATTGACCCATCAAGTCATACCTACATTTTCAAACAACCAAGTGGTTCTTACAAAATCAGTGGGAAACTCAATACTTACGACTTTGAGAAGTATTTTGATACGCAAATCAAGGAATTTAACGAATCAGACATTGTGACGATTGCTGGGTTCGTGATTGATCACTACCCACACATTGAAGTCGGTGATGTGGTGCAAATTGGCCACTTTAACTTTAAAGTCCTTGATTACGAAAACTCATTTATTAACTGGTTCGAAGTCACCGAAGCTCCCGTGACCACGGACGACGATTCAGAAGAGCATTAAGATTTACACTAAACGAGGAGACCCTCGTTTTTTTATTGACAAGGAGTTCATTTGAGATGGAAAAGCTGCGAAAAATCCCCGTGTGGGTTAGTTATACGTTTTTCTTTGCCGTCATCATTGCGGTCTACTGGTGGACGTTTCACCTCACCAACCGTTCGTTAATCTGGAGTCTCGATGGAATTGCCCAACACTATCCGATTTTAGTAAACTTTCGGAACCTATTAACGCACTTTCTTACCCACCCGAGTCAGGGATTGACTCACTGGTCCTTTAACATTGGTCTCGGGGCTGATCAACTAACCAGTTTTTCCTACTACGTCGTTGGCGATCTATTTAACTACTTGATCGTTTTCTTTCCCAAAAATCAAATTGAATTAGGTTACAGTGTACTGGTCCTCCTGCGGTTGTACTGTGCGGGACTCGCCTTTCTGTTCTACCTGAATTGCTTCCGCTTTCGCAAATTCAGCCGGCTCATCAGTACCCTGACATACACCTTCTCCAGCTTTGCCCTCTATGCAGGCATGCACCACGCCTTTTTCCTGCTACCTTTAATTTCTTTTCCACTGTTAGCAGCTGGAATTGAACGAGTACTACGGCACCGGTCTTGGTTCCCGCTCTTTTTAGCAGTCCTAATTACATTTTTAAGTAACTTTTACTTTGCCTACATGTTGGGCTTGGGCTGCCTCGTTTACGTCAGTTTGCGCTTCCTGATGTTAAGCAAAACACCTGGATTTAAATGGTTCCATTCCTTATTACAACTGACGGGAACGGTCGTGCTTGGCATCTTAGCTGCCGCGGTATTGTTCATTCCCACTATGCTGTATGCCTTTCAGTCAACCCGACTAACGGGCGCCTTTGCGAACGGATACTGGTTCTATCCCCCTAACTACTACTTCAACTTACCCAGTAAAATCCTGGGGCTTGGTGGACCTTTCTCCTTCTGGTTAATCATCGGAATGAGCGGAATCAGTTTCTACGCCGTGGTCTACGTCTTTACGCACTTTAAACGCTATCGTTTCGTCGCCATTTCCCTGCTATTGATCGGAATTGGAATCCTGTTCCCCGCCGTCAGCTCTACTTTCAACGCCTTGGCCTCACCTTCCAATCGGTGGTTGGCCCTCGCCTTATTGCCGCTAGGCTTAGCGACCGCCATCTTTGCTGATCACATGACCCGGTTAACCAGACGAGATTTACTCAGCATGGGAATCAGCACGGTCATCCTGATCTTTTTACTGTGGGGGAGCCGTGGTTTCTTACTCCGCCTGCAACGCCACGATGTCGTGGAATACCTGCTGTTGTTCGCTTTACTGGCACTCTTCTGGATTGCCAAGGACTACCACTGGCGTCCGCGCACCATTTACCTAAGTGTCCTCGGAATTGTTACCATTAACCTAATGGCGCTGGGGCTAGGCTACTACAGTCCCAATAACAGTGGCTTTACCAAGGGAATGTTAGCAACCAAGGACGCAGCTGCCTATAACCAGCACTACTACGACGGCGCTAACCACTACGTAAAGCAGCGCCTGGGTAACTACCGCACTAGTATTGGTCCACGGTACCACTATTTCCCAGATGACCGGAATAATTCTCTCAACACTGATTACTTTAACGCCAGTTCAAATGCGCCCATGAACCTGGGTACCCACGACATCGCATCCTACCTAACCGTGGAAAATGGTTACGTGGGCAACCTAGAACGTGCCGTCCGCAACAACCAGTTCACTCCGAACGACCCGGTCGCCCAAAACGACTACCGCTCGACCTTATCAGCCCTAATGGGAGTTAAGTATCTCTTTATCCGTTCAGAAAAAGCGCACCATAGCTTACCGGCGGGCTTCCAGATCGTGCGAGATCACAAAAACGAACCCCTGCTCTTTTCTCAACAGAATCCGATGCTCCCGCCCGACCAACAACGAGGAACAGTCTTAGCAGAAAACCGGAATGCACTGCCTTTGATGTACAATCAAACTCGCGCCATTGCTCCGGCAACTTGGAACCGCTTGAATCCAGTTGAAAAGGAACAGGCCCTCCTGGCTGGGACTGTCGTTGACTCGACGAAAATTAAACCGGCAAAACTGCGCCCAACAGCTAAGTCACTTTCCTACACGACGCACCTAGACCAAGACGACTGGATTACCACGCCCAAACAACTGGCCGAGTCCCAGTGGACCAAACCGGATGCCACTTTTAGCGTGCACCATCCCACGCAGCAGCAACTAGACCAGGTTTTAACTGCTAACCAACAACGCCAAACTGCGTTGCAGCAACAAAACCGACAGGGTTTACACGAGTTGAAAACGGACGTCTGGGGTAAACATCAACCCGTCACCATCAAAATTAAACGACCACAAACCACGAAACGAACGGAGCTGTACCTTGAGTTAGAGGGAATTCAAGCCAGTGGTCCGAGTGCTACGGAACAACATCAGATTGAAAAGAACCTGGCCTTAGTCAGAAATCAACCACTGACGGGCATGAACCACCTCAACGAATGGCGCAAAAACCTGCAAACGGCCGAGAACGGTAGTTTCAAGTTGGTTGCAAAAACCAAGGGAATGAGCAATGCAGTTACCCAGTTAGGAACGGACGAACTCTCGAATTACGTGCCTAAGCACTCCGCCCTGTTAAACTTGGGTTACTCTAACAAAGCCCGTTCCAAAATCACGCTAACCTATCAAGGGGTAGATCAAATTAAATTCAAACGGGCTCGTGTAATTGCGGTCCCGATGAAACAAAATTACACTCAACGAATTCGTCAGTTACAAAAGCAGCGGTTACGTAACATCCAGCAAACCCCTAATCAAATCACCGGGATTAGTAACCAATCCCAAGCAACGGTCTTAACCACATCGATTCCGTATTCAACTGGTTGGCAATTACGCGTCAACAACCGACCCGTAGCTACCAAACGGGTTAACGACGGCTTTGTTGGTGGGATTATCCCGGCGGGTAAGCACCGCGTCACTCTGCAGTACCACACCCCTGGTCTTTTAATCGGCAGCATCCTGACGATGATTAGTGGTATCCTAGTCCTGGGAATCAGTCTGGTAACCTGGATCATTTTCAAACGGAAACATGCATAACGGAGGCATCATAATGGAACCAATGCGAATTTTATTTATTTCAATCGAAGGAAACACGCGCAACTTTGTTAATAACCTCACCGCGTATGCGCAGAAAATGCACCAACATGATCCTGCTCATCCGCTAGTTGAGAGCGTGGAAATTAGCGATCAAACGGACTTTGCCCAGGAAACCAAGCCCTTCTTCGTAACCGTGCCCACCTATCTGGACGGTGGCGACGGCATTGACAGTGGGGTCACCGAACTATTGACCACCACCCTCGGTGAATACGTTGGCTACAAGGACAACGCCAAGCTTTGTTTAGGCGTCTTTGGGAGTGGAAACAAGAACTTCAACGCCCAATACTGCTTAACGGCTAAACGCTACTCGCGGATGTTCCAAGTTCCGTTTCTAGCGGACTTTGAACTGCGTGGAACCGACCAGGACGTCCAGCGAATCTACCAGGACATGGTCGAACGCAGTGCGGAAGTTTTAACCGCACAGTAATCACTCATTAACTAAAAAAGGACTGCTTTCAGCGACAACGTGAAAGCAGTCCTTTTTTAGTTATGCCATCCCACTTCGTCGTATGGGATGCCCCGTTGATAATTTTCAATCGCCCGTCGACGATCCCAAAGTAAATTCTGTGGTAAATCATGGACGGAATACCAGTCGAGCTGGGACGCCTGGTCTGGTTCCGCAATCCGGGGCGTCCCCTGGTAATCCTTAACCACGAAGTAGCCACAGTAATACACCGTATCATCCCCGTAGTTGGCGTGAATCAACGTCGCAAACTCCAGGTCCGCTGGTTTCACCGTCAAACCCAGTTCCTCGTGCAATTCCCGCACCAGTGCTTGTTTCATCGATTCCTGTGCTTCCACATGACCGCCCGCCGCTAAATCATAGTGACCGTCACCAATCCCCGTTTGAAACCGTTGTTGGAGTAAAACTTCTTCCTGATTATGCCGCAATAGCAGCGCAAATACCGCTGATTTAGTTCGGTACCGTTCCATCTTGTAACCTTCTTTCTGTAGAACAATTTAATTTTAAAATAACTAACTAAAAGGCAGTTTAATTGCGATACCGCGGTTTTTTTGCTATTTTAAATTTAGCATCACAAGTACAGTTTACTGTTAAAAAAGGAGAGTAACAATGGCAGAACAAAAATATCAATTTGACGTGCTTTACTTAGGAAGTGGACACGGTGCTTTTAACGGCGCCATGCCACTAGCCCAAGCTGGTTTTAAACTCGGGATGATTGAAGCGGATAAAATTGGGGGAACCTGCCCGAACCGGGGTTGCAACGCTAAGATTTCACTCGACATGCCGGTTAAGGTTAAAAACGAAGTGGATCAAATGCAAGGTCACGGATTAACCGGCACTACTACGATTGACTGGAAAGCCAACTACGAACACGAACATGAAGTGATTGACGCCCTTCCCAACGCCATTGGTTCTGGACTTGAAAGCCTCGGGATTGAATTAATCCACGGTAAGGGAACTTTAGTGGACGAGCACACGATTGCGGTTAACGGTCAAAACTACACCGCTGATAAGATTGTGATTGCCACCGGAGCTCACTACCACCAATTAGACATTCCGGGCAAGGAATACCTAAACAACGGAACTGATTTCTTAAACTTAGCAGAACAACCAGACCGGATGACTATCATCGGTGGTGGTTACATTGCGATTGAATTTGCAACAATTGCTGCTACGGCCGGAACTAAAGTAACGTTAATGTTGCACCACGAACACGCTTTGAAGCAATTCTACCAACCATTTGTGGAAGAATTACTGAAGGACTTGGAAGCTAAGGGCGTTACAATTATGAAGAACGTGACTCCTAGTGCCGTTACCAAAAAAGCGGATGGTTACGAAGTTGAAACTGACCAAGGTAACGTCGCTAGTGACTGGATCCTAGATGCTACTGGTCGTTTACCCAACGTCGAAGGCATCGGTTTGGACGAAGTCGGCGTTGAATACGATGATTACAAGGGAATTGCGGTTAACGATCACTTACAAACTTCCGTTGACAGCATCTACGCTTCTGGAGACGTGCTGGACAAGGAAGTGGGTCGTTTAACTCCAACTGCCATTTACGAAGGCCTCTACCTGACGAAACTCTTTACCGGTCAAACGACGAATCCGATTGACTACCCAGCCGTTCCAAGCGCCGTCTTTGCTTCCCCACGGATTGCCCAAGTTGGGGTTACTCCAGACGAAGCTAAGGCCCACCCAGACCAATTTGACGTTAAGGAAGTTGATTTGAGCGAAGACTGGTTCCGGCTGGCAATGCGGGCTAACCAAGGAAAGACGATTACGGTCTTTGATAAAGAAGGTTACCTCGTCGGAATGACGGAAATTAGTTCCGAAGCTGACAACTCCATTGGAAGTGTCCTGCCATTCATCGAATACCACATTGATCCAGAAAAGATGAATGACTTCATCACGTTGTTCCCAACCATTGAATCAGAAACGAAACACCACCTGTAAAAATAAGTTGACGGTGAGGAGAAGCAACCATGCAGCTAACGATTGAGCGAATTTACACCAAACCAGTGGATCACGACGGTTACCGCATCTTAATTGATCGTCGCTGGCCCCGGGGGATTTCCAAGGTCAACGCGGCCCTAGATGAGTGGGCTAAAGAAATTGCCCCGACAACGGAACTGCGTCAGTGGTTTAACCATATTCCGGAACGGTTTCCCGAATTTCAACAACGCTACCGTCAGGAACTGGACCACAATCCAGCAACCGCTGCTTTCGTAACCAAAGTAGCCACGCAGTTAGAAACTAGCAACGTGATTCTGCTGTATGGTGCCAAGGACCAGCAGCATAATCAGGCCGTTGTGCTGCTGGATTACCTCCATCACCAACCTGCGATTCAATCAATTCTACAGTCAAAGGAGTAAATTTATGCAAACAGTTAAAATTGGAAAATCAGACGTAACTACCACACCATTAGGCTTAGGAACCAACGCCGTCGGTGGTCACAACCTCTTCCCACATCTACACGATGAAACGGGAATTAAAATCGTTAAAACTGCCCTTGATAACGGGATTACCTTGTTAGACACTGCCTATGCCTATGGACTGGGCCGTTCCGAAGAATTAATCGGTCAAGCAATCAAGGACTACAACCGTAGCAAGATTCAAATTGCTACCAAGGGTGGGCAAAAAGTAACTGATCAAGGTGACATGGTAGTGGACGATTCTCCAGCACATCTAAAACAAGCAGTTGCAGAAAGTTTAAAGCGCCTGCAAACTGACTATCTAGACATCTTTTACATTCACTTCCCCGATGGTAAGACGCCGCTGTACGAATCAGTGGCCGCCTTGCAAGAACTAAAGGAAGCTGGCAAGATTAAGGCCATTGGCGTTTCTAACCTCTCCATGGATCAACTCCGAGAAGCCAACCGCGATGGCTACGTGGACGTAGACGAAGAACAATACAACCCCTTCGCCCGGGATGCTGAAAAGGAACGGTTTGCTTACTTGCAAGAAAACCAAATCTCCTTTGTCCCATTCTTCCCACTGGCTTCTGGTTTATTAACTGGTAAGTACAGTGAAAAAACGACCTTTGCGGAAGACGACATTCGTCACGACGACCCGAACTTCCAAGAACCCCGCTTCTCCCAAATCATTAAAGCGGTCGAAACCTTACGACCAATGGCAAAGGCGCACGACGCTACCATTGCCCAATTAGTGTTAGCTTGGTACATTAAGAACCCCAACATTTCCGTTGTGATTCCGGGGGCTAAACACCCTGACCAAGCCTTAAGCAACGCTAAGGCGCTGAACATTGAGTTAACGGATGAAGAATACAAGGCCATTGATACAAATTTACGATAATTAATGGTTTAAACTCCGCACTGCTAATATCAGTGCGGGGTTTTTGTTTAGACAAATTTAAAGGGGAATAAACCTCTTCTCTTTTGTTTCTAACGTCTGTTTGTGGTAAATTACCGATATGACACTACAAAGTGAGGTTATCAAATGAATCCAGAATTAATGTTTAAATTACAAAGTTATCTACAAAAGTGGACCACGATTCGTCGCAACATCCAACGACTCAAGTGGGTCTTTCTCGCTCCGGCACTGCTGCTAATCCTCGTGGGATTGGGATTGGCAATTTACTTCAACGCCTTTAGTAGCTTTTTCATCCTGCTTCTTGGTCTGCTCTTAGGTTTAATTGTCGGCGGAGTCGCCATCTTTAATTACGCCTTTACCGACATCAAATCATTGCTCCACCTCCTGCAAGGTTCAGGATCAAACGTCATTAACGACGCTAATCCTCAGATTGAGCAACTCTCAACCTCCATGCCGATCATCAGCAAAACCAGAAAAATCATCAACGTAGTAGTGGCTGTCATCATCTTCGTAACGATTTTACTGCTGGTCCTCAATGCTGCTCCGCTGAGCTGGTTAACCTTCCTGTTCGGTTTCATTAGTGGGAACCTGTTGACCATCGTGGCGCTTGGAACTGCCAAAATCAAAATTGCTAATGGCGCTAATCCGATGATGTTTAAACGTTAACTAAAAAACTTCTAACCATTGAGTTAGAAGTTTTTTTATGCGCTAAAATAGGGATGTTCCTGATGCTTCACCACGTGATCACTGTGTTGGTAAGCCATTTCCACCATCGTGAGAACGTGCGGATCGTTAAGGCTGTACAAAATCCGTTTTCCGGTCCGCTGCGCCGTCACCAGTTGATGTTGTTTCAATAATGCCAGCTGGTGCGACACGTTCGGCTGAGTTAAGTTCAGCCGCTCCACAATTGTCGATACGTCCAGCGGATTATTTTCTAACAACAGTAAAATCCGGAGCCGTACCACGTTCCCCAGTAACTTAAAAATCTGGCTGGCTTCCGCTAGGTCTTGTTCGTTCATCGTGCTTCACCTCATCTACAACAGTTTGATTAACCTCATTATATGCGCAATGAAGCCACTATCAAAGAGCACGTACAACCCAATCACCAGATAGCTTAACCGCATCAACCGTTCCCCGTACCGGTCTAAGATCTGGTTAACCACCGCTAGCTGACTAATCCGTTTTAAGAGCACGACGACTAACACGGTTAACACCGTTAAATAAGCCACCGTTTCTAAAAACCCAACCAGGGATTGTCCCAGTAAAACAGGAATGAACACCGACAGGTTACAACCGGCACACACGGTTAAGTAGGTTAAGAGCACCGTGATTACCGCGGAATGTCGCTGCTCTGGTACTGTTTCCTCATCCTCATCACCTCGAATGACCAGGTAAATCGGTAGAAATCCTAGTCCACCCAATAACCACTCTGGAAGCCAGTGCGCTAACGTTTGTCCGAGAACGTAACTCAACACTAATAAGCTGAACATCCCCAGCAAATAGCCGATTAGCACCGCGCAGAGCGAGAACCGCTTTAAAAATAACAGCAGTAAAACAAAAAAATCTAAGTTAACCGCGATAAAGGTCAACGTTAACAGCCACCAATTCATATTATCATCCTTTCATATGAAAATAATAACATGTATAAGTGACCAGTCAATGATAATGAATGAAGGCAAAAAAATAACTTCACCAAATTTTGATGAAGTTATTTCATATTATTAAGCTTTGGAACTGTGATCAACCCAACGAGCCCAAACGTCCCCGACGACTTGAATGATCAGCACCATGATCACCACTAAAATCGTAGCGACCAAGGTCGTATCGTTGGCGAACCGGTTGTAACCATAGGAGATGGCCATGTTACCTAAACCACCGGCCCCAATGGCACCAGCCATGGCGGTTAATCCAACCAAACTAATCAGCGTTACCGTCGAAACCCGAATTAATTCTGGAAAGGCTTCACTAAGGTAAACTCCCGAAATAATGTCCCAGTTACTGGAACCCAATGATTGGGCGGATTCAATCGTTCCTTGGTTCACACTCTGCAAGGCTACTTGCACCTGCCGGGCGTAGAACGGAAAGACTCCGACTGACAACGGAACCAAGGCAGCCGTCGTTCCGATTTGAGTTCCCACAATTTTTTGCGTTACCGGCGCGATGAAGGCCAGCAAGATGATGAACGGAATGGCCCGGAATAACGAAACCACCTTGTCCACGATGTTAAAAATAATCTTGTTCGGCATGATTCCATCCGAATCAAACAGCACCAGGGCAATCCCAAAGATTAAGCCGGCGATTCCACCAAAGATGGCGGACCAGAACGTCATATAGAGGGTTTGCACGATGGACGTCCACCAACCGGTTTCCCCGGTCCACCCCTGTTGCACTACGTTGGGGAAGTTTGTAATAAACCATTCTTTCATTGCGTTACACCTCTCAATTCAGTCACTTGCACGTCTAAATTCTTCAGGTAATCTAGAGCATCCTTAATTTGTTGGTCGGATCCACTCAGATCCACAATCATGATTCCAACTGGTTGTCCCTTAAATTCTTCGATATCGGCATAAACGATGCTAGCGGAAACCTGGTACTTGGAGTACAGATCAACGATGATTGGTTGTGAAATTTCTTGAGAGAAGTACACCAACTTAACCAGGTTCCGTTTCTGCGTATCGATATTCATGGATTGCAGAATAGATAAGGCATCGAAGTCGTTCCCGACAATCTTGCGGGCCACTGGGTTCGTGGATTCCACGAAGACATCAATTAAGCTACCGCTTTCAATCACTTTTCCTTGGTCCATGATCACCACTTGGTCACAAATCCGCTTAATGGCATCCATTTCGTGGGTAATCAAGATAACGGTCAATCCCCGCTTTTGGTTTAATTCCTGCAGTAGGTCCAAAATTTGGTTGGTGTTTTCAGGATCCAAGGCGGATGTTGCTTCATCAGAAATCAAAATTTCAGGATCGTTGGCTAACGCCCGGGCAATCGCTACCCGTTGTTGTTGCCCCCCGGAGAGTTGACCCGGATAATGCTTGGCGTAGTCAGAAAGACCCACGTCTGCCAGTAAGTCCTTGGCTTTCTTTTGAACTTCTTTGTCCTTTAGGCCACTGTGTTTGAGCGCAAAGGCCACGTTTTCAAGCACCGTCTTTTGGTTTAAGAGGTTGTAATGCTGGAAAATCATCCCAATTTTTCGCCGTTCCTTCCGCAGTTCGCTGGTACTAATCACCTTTTCTTCGTGATCATCCTTGGAAAAGAACTGTTCGCCAAGCACCGAAACGGTTCCGTTCGTTGGCTTTTGTAATAAGTTAATCGTCCGCACTAGGGTCGACTTTCCGGCCCCAGAGTAACCGGCAATCCCAAAGATTTGACCGGCCGGAATGCTAAAGCTCACGTCCGAAACGGCGTGAATGGTTTGTTTGTCTTGGGTAAAATCAACCGAGACATTTTCAAATTTAACGCTGGTTTCCGTCATCGGAAATTCCTCCTTCTGCGTGGTGCGGTGTAAATAAATGTAATTTCCCAATCCGGCGACAGGCTTCCTGGAGCCGTTCGGGACTCGTAAGCAAGCCAATCCGAACGTATTGATCCCCTTCGGAGCCAAAGCCCTTTCCAGGAGCAACCGCCACCGCAGCTTTGTCTAACAACAAGTCGGTAAACGATTCGGATGTGTACCCCGCTGGCACTTGCATCCAGGAGTAAAAGGAACCCCCAGCTGGAGTCGCCTGCCAGCCAATTGCGGCGGCCGCGGTTTCAAACGCATGGCGTCGGTTTTCGTACAAATGGGCCAACTCTGTCACAGAATCCTGCGGACCGGTCAAAGCGGCAATCGCCGCTTCCTGAACCGCTGGAAATACGCTCACGAAGAGATGGGCCTGAATGGCATTAATGGCAGCTACCAAATCTGGATTTCCCACCGCAAAGCCAATCCGCCACCCGGCCATGTTGTAAGTCTTGGAAAGAGTCGAAAATTCGATTCCAACCTCTTTGGCACCAGGTGTTTGTAAGAAACTTAGCGGCTGTTGGTGATTACCCAGTGCTCCGTAGGCAAAGTCATGGACAATGCCAATCTGATTGTCCCGGGCAAACTGAACCGTCTTTGCGAAGAAGTCCGCCGTCGCCACCGCTCCCGTCGGGTTATTGGGATAGTTTAAGTAAAGCAACCGCGCTGCTTGCTTACTTTTTGTACTAATCGTATCATAATCCGGCAGAAAATGGTTACTAGCACGCAAGGGAACTAGTTCGACGTCAACATCCGCCAGTCGAGTTCCGGATAAATAATCCGGATAACCGGGGTCCGGGAGTAGCAGTTTTTCGCCGGGATTCATGACCGCCAGTGGCAGTTCTACTAACCCGGTTTTTGAGCCCCCCAGAATGGCAACTTCCGTTTCGGGATCCACGTCCACTTGATAGTGGTCGTGATAGTAGTTAGCCACCGCCTGCTTTAAGGCCGGGAGCCCGGAAAAAGGAGAGTACTTATGATTTTCTGGTTTAGCCACGGCCGCTTGCAACGCTTTCACAATGTTATCCGGAGTCGGTTGGTCAGGATTCCCCTGTCCCAGATTAATCACATCCGCACCCGTCGCAATTTTTTGGTTCACCTTCTGAACTAACGTGGCAAAGAATTGTTGGAGCAGCTGATGCACCACCGCTGATTCTGTAAAATGCATGTTTCTCTCCCCTCTCATTGAACTAATCCGGATTATTTAAACTTCAGGTTCCAAGCTGGAACTTCTAGTCCGTTGTAGTTCTTTTCAATGACTTTTTCAGTTTCCTTGGTTTGGAAAGCCTTCACAACCTTTTGTAAGTCCTTGTTATCCTTTTGTTCCTTATTAGCGGCAATCAGGTTAATCCAGGGTTTTGATTGCTTATTCAAAGGTTCTTTAAAGATTGTCTTGTCAGGACTCAAGTGGGCCGTTTGGGCGTAATTCGTGTTAACCACGGCAGCCGCTGCATCGTTTAAAGTCCGCGCCGTTTGCGAAGCGTCCACTTCTTTAATGTTCAGATTCTTAGGGTTAGACTTGATGTCTTTCACCGTTAGCAATTTGTTGGGATCACCACCCAGTTTGATCAAACCGGCTTCCTTTAAAACCAGTAAGGAACGGCTTTCGTTCGTCGCATCGTTAGGAATCGCAATCGTAGCGCCGTCAGGAATGTCCTTTACATTCTTGTACTGCGTAGAGTACAACCGGATGGGCGTAATCACCGTGTTTCCAATTGAAACGATGTTAGATTTATGTTGTTGGTTCCAGTTCTTCAAGAAAGCATAGTGTTGGAAGGAGTTAACGTCCACTTCGTGTTGACTCAACGCCGTATTGGGTTGCGTGTAGTCAGTAAAGTGCACGAACTTCAGCTTAATCTTGTACTTGTCCTTTGCCGTTTTAGCCACGGACTTCCAAATCTCATCGTCCGCCTTTGATCCACTCATCAAACCGACCTTCACGACCTTTTCGTTCTGCGTCGATGACTTGGGTGCAAAACTAAACCACCCGATCACACCAATTACCAGTAAAACCACGATTCCAATGATCCATTTTGTTGATTTCTTCATGATCCTTCACCTCATATTTTTTAATTTAGCTTTAAATAAACAAAAAAAGCATCCATCCTTGTTATCAAGGACGAATGCTTTCGTGGTACCACCTTAGTTCACAAAACCAGTTTTTCAACTTGGCTTTGCCTCAGAAACTGCTCCAATTGACGCGTCTCGATTAGAACAATTTTGCTGAGATATCGGTCGCAACCCCGCCACTAGCTAACAGTAACCTGCTCACCAATGATTGATTCAGAACCCATCTTCTTTGCCTGCCTTTCATCCCTTTGCACCATCCAGGGACTCTCTGAGAAATTTCAGCAAATACTCAGTTCCTCAACTTCGTTTATTTAATTGTTCCTTATGTTAATTGACTACCCCGTAAATGTCAACCACTAATTTAACTTTTTCTTAAAAATTGTAGGCTTACGGAACCGAGTGTCACTGGTGTTTCCCTTTCCGTTTTTTGGTAAGCTTAAAGATGGTAACAATCCCGAATTTAATGATTGGAATGAAGCACATGAACTCCCAAACTGACGCTCTTCTAACGGTCTTTGACGACTATCACACTGCCGTTTATTTTTCTGACCCGCACCACCAAGTGGAATTGATTGGGTTGGGACAAACGAGCACGTTACATCACTTTACATTAACGGAACTAACCGCCTGGCACGCCCACCAATCTGTGCCCGTTTTTGGTGGCTTGCCCTTTGACCACCAACTCCAACCCACCAGCGACCTCATGAACGGCATCATGATTGCTCCCGCTTACGTGATTGACTTAGTCTCTGGGAAAGAATGGGGCACTCGGCCAGCACCGGATCATAAACAATCACCTCAAACGCAATCAATCCACGTCCTTAGTCACACGACCGAAACTGATTGGCAAGCGCGTCTGCAACCGGTCTTACATACGCTCCAAACAGATCCGCAGAAGCAGAAAGTGGTCCTTGGGATGCAGGAACACTTCGACCTAGACGGACAATTAGCCGCTAGTCAATTAATCAAGACGCTCATCCGGCAACAGACTCAGACCTATCATGTCGCCATTAAGCACGGCGACGAACTATTTGTGTCCGCTACGCCCGAACGCCTGGTGAAATTAAACCAAAACCAGATTGAAACGGCAGCGGTGGCTGGTTCCATTGCCCGGGGCCAATCGGATGAGGCAGATCAAAAACTAGCACACGAGTTACAGCAGGATGCCAAGAACCAACGAGAACATCAGCTGGTGGTGACAGAAATTGAACGACGGCTACAACCGTGGGCACAACTTGATTCCGTTGCTGTTCCAGAAATTCTAACTACACCCCAGATTCAACACCTGTACACGCCGATTACCGGAACGATTAAGCAGACGGCTTCCGTTTGGCAAATCGTGCAGGCCTTACATCCAACTCCCGCGTTAGGGGGCCTCCCGGTTGACTGGGCACTGGCGACCATTGCCAACGTGGAAAGCCATCCCCGCGGGCTCTTTGCCGCACCGGTTGGATACGTTATGCCCGATGGAAGCGGAGAGTTCGTGATTGGCATCCGCTCTCTGTGGAACAAGGAACATACCGTTACCCTCTTTGCGGGCGCAGGCATCCTGGCCGCTTCTGACTTAGCTGCCGAAGAACGCGAAATTCAGCTCAAAACCACTGCCATGGAAAACATTTTAAAGGAGCAACTTGATGACGAACGTCATGACCAATAACCTCAAACATTTAATTAGTGCCTGTGAAAATCAGGAGGTAACGAACTTTGTGCTTTCACCGGGGTCACGTAACACCCCGCTGGCACTCCTCCTCGCCGAAAGAAACGTAAACCTAACGGTCGCCGTGGACGAACGTTCTGCCGGCTTTTTCGCATTAGGGCTAGCAAAGGCCAGTCGTCAGCCAGTGGCTCTCGTGGCCACTTCTGGGACTGCCACCGCCAACTACGCGCCCGCAATTGCGGAAGCCCACAGTTTTCACGTGCCCTTAGTGGTACTAACTACGGATCGGCCCCAGGAACTGCAAGAAATTGGGGCGCCCCAAACCATTCCCCAAGCCGGGATGTACACCACTAACGTCAAGCAAGCCCTAACCATTAACGTACAGGAAGCGGCGGCAGACGTAACGGAATACATCGATTATCAGGTCCAGCAACTGGTGCACCAAACCCAGTTAGCCCCGCGGGGACCCGTTCAAATTAACTTGCCGCTCAGAAAACCATTGTTACCCGAATTAGGTACGCCCTGGCCCGTTGTGGTTCAGCAGGACTTTGGACACCTCAACACACAGTTAGATGCGGCTTCACTGGCACAGTTAACCCAACGTTTGGAGCACAAGCGTTGCTTAATTACCATCGGTCCTACTGATCAACCGCTGCCAATGCAATTGTTACAAGAGGTTGCCGATCAATTAAACGCGCCCATCATCGCGGACGTTTTAAGCTCGGTCAGAGGGAGCGTTTCCACGGTTCCTGTTCAACAACTCTTGAAGTTGCCAGAACAAATACAACCAGAAATCGTCCTCCGCTTCGGTGGAACGCCGGTTTCAGCCCGCCTGCTGCCGTGGTTAAAACAGCAGCAGATTCCGGTAATCCAGATTGGATCCGACCATTTGGGTAAGGACCACAGTCGCTGGGCCCACACCAGTTACAACTTGTCGGCCACCGACTTTTTGCAACAGTTAGCTACCACTGACATCCGGGGAGCGGCGCACTACCGCGCCGACTGGGAACACTCCTTCCAGCCGACGCCTGCTGCTGACCAGGAACAGCTCACTGCTCAGGAACTGCCCCGCCTGCTCTCCCACTTGGCCCCTGAACACCAACTCTTTTTAGCGAACTCACTCACCGTCCGTAACTTTGACCAGTCCTTTGCACCAGCTCATCCAATGCGGGTTCACGGGAATCGAGGGGCCAACGGGATTGATGGTACCATTTCTAGTGCGGTCGGAGTAGCCGCCAATCAGCACCCCACCTGGCTGGTCACTGGTGATCTGGCTTTCTTCCATGACCTAACCGGTTTGCAGTTAGCCCGCCAAACTCATGCCAACCTAACCATTGTGGTGGTAAATAACGATGGTGGCGGCATTTTCTCCCTATTGCCACAAGCCCAAGCTCCTTATTTCGAGCAACTCTTTGGTACCCCGCAAGCCCTCAATCTGAAGGCAGCCGCCGCGTTCGTAAATGCGCAATACCAACGGGTTACCACTACAGAAAAATTCCGAAAACTGGTGCAGGAAGCATGGACGGGCCTGCGCATCATTGAAGTCCCTGCCAACCGTGCGCACCTCCCGGCAGAATATCCGGAGGGATTGGGCTAATGCAAACTACCATCAACGTTTCCGGCTACGACTATCACGTTAAGATCACGGGAAACGGCGCTCCGCACTGGATCTTTTTCCACGGCTTTTTAGGCAACCAGAGTGATTTTCAAACCATTCACCCGAAAGGAACCTGTGTCTACGTCACCCTTTATGGGTTTGGAGCTCACGATCCGATGGTTCCGGCTGCAGGATTTCAGACGAAACAACAAGTAATGGGCCTTCAAAATTTGATTACCCAGTTAGCTTTGCAACCAGTCAACATCGTCGGTTATTCAATGGGAGCCCGCTTGGCCCTTTGTCTTGCGCTAGCGGCACCCCAGTTAATCAAACACCTCATCCTAGAAAGTGGCACGCCCGGATTGGCAGATCCGCTGGCACGGTGGGAACGACAGCAGGCGGATGCAGCGCGAGCAACCCAAATTGAAACGACTGGGTTAGCTTCTTTTGTAGATCACTGGGAACAATTACCATTGTTTCACAGCCAACAAACCGCTCCATTACCACAACAACAGCGGATGCACGCCATGCGGATGGCACATCAGCCTATCAACATGGCCAACTCGCTGCGCTACTTTGGAACGGGAACCATGCCGAACCAGTGGCCAAATCTTTCGCAATTAACGCCTAAAACTACTATCATTACTGGTGAACTGGACCATAAATTTACCAACATTGGTCGCCAAATGGTGGCAGCCATCCCGATGGCAACCCAAATTACCTTCCCAGCTACCGGGCATAACGTCCACTTTGAACAACCACAAGAATATCAAACCGTGTTGAACCAATTCAGTAAAGAGGTCACTCCATGAAAATTAATCAAATTACCTTAATTCCCTTAACCCTCCGTTTAAAGGAGGCGTTTCGCACCAATCACGGGACAACCGCTGAGCGGCCGCTCCTCTTGATTGAAATGAAGATGAGCAACGGGATTACTGGTTATGGTGAAGTTCAGGCCTTTGCCGACTCAAGTTATGCACCGCAATCCCAAGCAATCGCTCTGGCCGAATTACAGGATGGTCTACCGGCCCTAATCAAGCGCAGCTGGCAAACTCCCACGGATTTACAACGGCAATTAACCCGATTCACTTCCTTTGCGCGAGCCGGAGTGGAAATGGCATTGTGGGATGCCTACGGAAAGTTAGTCCACCAACCGCTTGCCCAGTTACTGGGTCAACCAGCTTCCGCGGTTCCGGTCAGCGTAGCTTTAGGCATTCAAGCCAAAGATCAGCGTACCATTCGACTAGCTGACGAAGAGTTGCAGGCTGGTTACCAACGACTAAAAATTAAAACGGATAATCTAGCGGTGGCGCAGCGGTTAATTAAGAAACTCAAAATTGCCTTTCCGAACCAACTAATTTCGTTTGATCCCAACGCAGCGTGGCCCGTTTCTAAGCAAACGATTGCTGTTTTAAAAGAATTAGCTGCTGATGGTCTGAGTATGATTGAAGAACCCTTTCATAATGCCAGTTTAGCAGAGTACGCTAGCGTTCAAGCCCAACTACCGCAGTTAAAAATTAGCTTGGACGAAAGTATCAATTCGTTGACGAACATTCAAAATGCAGTGCGAGCGCAAAGTGCCGCCGCTTTTACCCTCAAACCTAGCAAGCTCGGTGGGATTACGCCCACCATGCAGGCTATTCAGTACATTACCAACACTCCATACTTGCCGTGGATCGGGGGCATGCTCGGCAGTGGCCTTGGCCGTGCGGTTGATTTAGCCTTATCGGCACAACTCCCGCAACCAATTTTCCCAGCGGACATCGCCGACAGTGATCATTATTTTGAACTAGAACCGATTAACGAATCCTTCACCGTTACGAACGGATCATTGCCGGTTCCCACTGGATCCGGAATCGGAGTTACCCTGAACTGGGATGCCATTAATCAATTACAAACTGGTGCAAACATTACCTTTAACTAACGAAAACGACCTCAGCTTGGAAAAGCTGGGGTCGTTTTGCTTATCGTTTACTTTTGATTAAAAAGGCCATGATGACTAGCCCAAAGATGATGGTTAGAATTCCGGCTCCTCGCCACAAAACCAGCGTGTCGACTTTGATCCAGGCGGCTAGATAACTCGTAACCGAGCAGAAGGCGAACGTAGAAATGGCTAGCGCGTGCATCGCAGAAATGTTGCCGACGTTAAAGGATCGGTACATCAGTTTTTCAAACACATTGCCAGACATGCCCATCCCAATTCCCGCAATTAGCAACAACCCTAATCGTACTACGTTCGGAACTGGTAACGTAAAGTCAATTAGACAACTATCAGATACCAAATAATCCACGACAAAAAAGGTCGTCGCTTGCCATTTTACAAACGGGGCCATCGCTCCCCCGATTAAATAACCGGCTTTTTGGACCGCATCGACGGCCGAAAATAAAGCAACATCTAGTCCTAACTCTTTCTAGGAACGTTTTGTTTTAGGGTTAGTTTCCGGTTCATTAGATAGTTGATCGTATTTTAGTTAATTTATTGCACAAAAAAAGGCACCTTCGAATTGCTTCGAAAGTGCCTTTACTGCGCGTGGCAACGTCCTATCCTCGCAGGGGGCGATCCCCCAACTACTTTTGGCGTGCTAAAGCTTAACTGCTGTGTTCGGCATGGGAACAGGTGTATCCTTTAGGCTATCGCCACCACACTCTGAGTGAACTTCGTTCCCTCAAAACTAGCTAATATTATTTTCTTCCGATTCTACCATTGTGCTTTCCTTGGTTAAGTCCTCGACTGATTAGTATTAGTCCGCTCCACGTATCGCTACGCTTCCACTTCTAACCTATCGACCTGATCATCTTTCAGGAGTCTTACTTCCATATAGGAATGGGAAATCTCATCTTGAGGCGAGTTTCACACTTAGATGCTTTCAGCGTTTATCTCATCCATACATAGCTACTCAGCGGTGCGCCTGGCGGCGCAACTGATACACCAGCGGTATGTCCATCCCGGTCCTCTCGTACTAGGGACAGCTCCTCTCAAATTTCCTGCGCCCGCGACGGATAGGGACCGAACTGTCTCACGACGTTCTGAACCCAGCTCGCGTACCGCTTTAATGGGCGAACAGCCCAACCCTTGGGACCAACTACAGCCCCAGGATGCGATGAGCCGACATCGAGGTGCCAAACCTCCCCGTCGATGTGAACTCTTGGGGGAGATAAGCCTGTTATCCCCAGGGTAGCTTTTATCCGTTGAGCGATGGCCCTTCCATACGGTACCACCGGATCACTAAGTCCGACTTTCGTCCCTGCTCGACTTGTCTGTCTCGCAGTCAAGCTTGCTTCTGCCTTTACACTTACAGAATGATTTCCAACCATTCTAAGCAAACCTTTGAGCGCCTCCGTTACTATTTAGGAGGCGACCGCCCCAGTCAAACTGCCAACCAGACACTGTCTCCGAGCACGATGAGTGCTCAGGGTTAGAGTGTTCACATAGCAAGGGTAGTATCCCACGGGTGCCTCCACCGAGACTAGCGTCCCGGTTTCAATGGCTCCTACCTATCCTGTACAAGCTATGTAAACACCCAATATCAAGCTACAGTAAAGCTCCATGGGGTCTTTCCGTCCTGTCGCGGGTAACCTGCTTCTTCACAGGTATCTTAATTTCACCGAGTCTCTCGTTGAGACAGTACTCAAATCGTTACGCCTTTCGTGCGGGTCGGAACTTACCCGACAAGGAATTTCGCTACCTTAGGACCGTTATAGTTACGGCCGCCGTTTACTGGGGCTTCATTTCGAGGCGTCGCCGAAGCTAACCTTTCCACTTAACCTTCCAGCACCGGGCAGGCGTCAGCCCATATACTTCATCTTACGATTTTGCATAAACCTGTGTTTTTGATAAACAGTCGTTTGAGTCTTTTCACTGCGGCTGACCTGACGGTCAGCACCCCTTCTTCCGAAGTTACGGGGTCATTTTGCCGAGTTCCTTAACGAGAGTTCTCTCGCTCACCTGAGGATTCTCTCCTCGACTACCTGTGTCGGTTTGCGGTACGGGTAGTTAATTACTCACTAGAAGCTTTTCTCGGCAGCGTGACATCGGTTGCTTCTCTACTTTAATTTCGATCCTCATCAACGCTTGTCAACCCGGTCAGAAGCATTTCACTCCTCACCTGACTTACGTTTTAAACATCCTTTTCCAGCCGGATGCTCAACCTAGCCTTCTGCGTCCCTCCATCGTTCCAACATAATTAACTAGTACAGGAATCTCAACCTGTTATCCATCGCCTACGCTTCTCAGCCTCGGCTTAGGTCCCGACTAACCCTGGGTGGACGAGCCTTCCCCAGGAAACCTTAGTCATTCGGTGGACCAGATTCTCACTGGTCTTTCGCTACTCATACCGGCATTCTCACTTCTAAGCGCTCCAACAGTCCTTCCGGTCTGCCTTCATTGCCCTTAGAACGCTCTCCTATCACGCAACGTAGTTGCGTCCGCAGTCTCGGTAATATGCTTAGCCCCGGTAAATTTTCGGCGCAGAATCACTCGACTAGTGAGCTATTACGCACTCTTTAAATGGTGGCTGCTTCTGAGCCAACATCCTAGTTGTCTAAGCAACTCCACTTCCTTTTCCACTTAGCATATATTTAGGGACCTTAACTGGCGGTCTGGGCTGTTCCCCTTTCGACGATGGATCTTATCACTCATCGTCTGACTCCCGGACATAAATCAATGGTATTCGGAGTTTATCTGAACTCAGTAATCCAAGACGGACCCCTCGCTCAAACAGTGGCTCTACCTCCATGATTCTAATTCCGAGGCTAGCCCTAAAGCTATTTCGGAGAGAACCAGCTATCTCCAAGTTCGTTTGGAATTTCACCGCTATCCACACCTCATCCCAGCACTTTTCAACGTACACGGGTTCGGACCTCCGGTGCGTATTACCGCACTTTCATCCTGGACATGGATAGATCACCTGGTTTCGGGTCTACGGCAACATACTAATTCGCCCTCTTAAGACTCGCTTTCGCTGCGGCTCCGCTTTTTCGGCTTAACCTTGCATGCAACTGTAACTCGCCGGTTCATTCTACAAGAGGCACGCCATCACCCCTTAACGGGCTCTGACTGCTTGTAGGCACATGGTTGCAGGAACTATTTCACTCCCCTTCCGGGGTGCTTTTCACCTTTCCCTCACGGTACTGGTTCACTATCGGTCACTAGGGAGTATTTAGCCTTGGGAGATGGTCCTCCCGGATTCCGACGCCGTTTCACGTGTGGCGCCGTACTCAGGATCCTGAACTGAGGGAATTCAATTTCGCTTACGAGACTATCACTCTCTTTGGTGCAGCTTCCCAACTGCTTCAGCTATCAAATTCTTTTGTAACTCAAATGTTCAGTCCTACAACCCCGAACCACGAAGGTTCGGTTTGGGCTATTCCCAGTTCGCTCGCCGCTACTTTGGGAATCGAAATTTCTTTATCTTCCTGTGGGTACTTAGATGTTTCAGTTCCCCACGTCTGCCTCTGCGTAGCTATGAATTCACTACGTAGTGATTAGTCATTACCCTAATCGAGTTTCCTCATTCGGAAATCTCCGGATCACAGCTTACTTACAGCTCCCCGAAGCATATCGGTGTTAGTTCCGTCCTTCATCGGCTCCTAGTACCAAGGCATTCACCATGCGCCCTTTCTAACTTAACCTATAATCCGACGGATTATAAATTATTGAGTTTAGCGATTAAACACATTAAAAAACTCAAATTACACAATGGTTTTCTCGGTTAAAATTATATCAATCAATATAATTCTTACAGAAAATAATATTATCTAGTTTTCAAAGAACTAAGTTTGAGAGTAATCCTCTCAAAACTAAACAAGACTTTGATCGGTGTAAGGTTCCGTATTTTTCCTTAGAAAGGAGGTGATCCAGCCGCAGGTTCTCCTACGGCTACCTTGTTACGACTTCACCCTAATCATCTGTCCCACCTTAGGCGGCGGACTCCAAATGGTTATCCAACCGACTTTGGGTGTTACAAACTCTCATGGTGTGACGGGCGGTGTGTACAAGACCCGGGAACGTATTCACCGTGGCATGCTGATCCACGATTACTAGCGATTCCAACTTCATGCAGGCGAGTTGCAGCCTGCAATCCGAACTGAGAACGGCTTTAAGAGATTAGCTTGACCTCGCGGTTTCGCAACTCGTTGTACCGTCCATTGTAGCACGTGTGTAGCCCAGGTCATAAGGGGCATGATGATTTGACGTCATCCCCACCTTCCTCCGGTTTATCACCGGCAGTCTCTCTAGAGTGCCCAACTCAATGCTGGCAACTAAAGACAAGGGTTGCGCTCGTTGCGGGACTTAACCCAACATCTCACGACACGAGCTGACGACAACCATGCACCACCTGTCATTCTGCCCCCGAAGGGGACACCTAATCTCTTAGGCTAACAGAAGATGTCAAGACCTGGTAAGGTTCTTCGCGTAGCATCGAATTAAACCACATGCTCCACCGCTTGTGCGGGTCCCCGTCAATTCCTTTGAGTTTCAACCTTGCGGTCGTACTCCCCAGGCGGAATGCTTAATGCGTTAGCTTCGGCACTGAGAGGCGGAAACCTCCCAACACCTAGCATTCATCGTTTACGGCATGGACTACCAGGGTATCTAATCCTGTTTGCTACCCATGCTTTCGAGCCTCAGCGTCAGATGCAGACTAGACAGCCGCCTTCGCCACTGGTGTTCCTTCATATATCTACGCATTTCACCGCTACACATGAAGTTCCACTGTCCTCTTCTGCACTCAAGTTTCCCAGTTTCCGATGCACTTCTTCGGTTAAGCCGAAGGCTTTCACATCAGACTTAAAAAACCGCCTGCGCTCGCTTTACGCCCAATAAATCCGGACAACGTTTGCCACCTACGTATTACCGCGGCTGCTGGCACGTAGTTAGCCGTGACTTTCTGGTTAGATACCGTCACGCCGTGAGCAGTTACTCTCACAGTCGTTCTTCTCTAACAACAGAGTTTTACGAGCCGAAACCCTTCTTCACTCACGCGGCGTTGCTCCATCAGACTTTCGTCCATTGTGGAAGATTCCCTACTGCTGCCTCCCGTAGGAGTATGGGCCGTGTCTCAGTCCCATTGTGGCAGATTACCCTCTCAGGTCTGCTACGTATCATCGCCTTGGTGAGCCATTATCTCACCAACTAGCTAATACGCCGCGGGTCCATCCAAAAGCACTAGCATAAAAGCCAGCTTTCAAACTAAAACCATGTGGTTTTAGTTGTTATCCGGTATTAGCATCTGTTTCCAGGTGTTATCCCCGACTTCTGGGCAGGTTACCCACGTGTTACTCACCAGTTCGCCACTCGGTCCAATCTAAAGTCAAATCTGTGCAAGCACTTCATTTCATTTAGGAGACCGCGTTCGACTTGCATGTATTAGGCACGCCGCCAACGTTCGTCCTGAGCCAGGATCAAACTCTCATTTTAAATGAGAACTTTACTAGCTCTACTTTATTATTCGTTTCTTAAGCGAATTGACTTCGCAAATGTTTAATTTTTAAACGCTAGTTTAAAAATTCCTTACACTTTTTGTAATCAAAATCTTGTTCAGTTTTCAAAGAACTACCCGGTCATCAATTACTTGACAACTTAATTATCATAGCACGTTTTAGCCAATCAAGTCAAGGACTTAATTTAATTAAATCAGCTTGATGAACATTGCTTAATTAGCAACAGGAATTAATATATCAGGCTAAGCAACCAATGTCAACCATTTTGGTCAAATTAAGTCAAAATATTTTAATTTTACCCCCACAACCTAACTAACTAAAGTATGGTATATTAAAAAAGTACGGTTTGAGTACAACTAAAATTTTTTTGGAGTAGGATTTAACGCGTTAAGTGCCGGCGGAACGGAATGTGAACGCCGGACGAAAAGCAAGTCGCTTGCGATGTTATTTCCGCATTCGCCACTAACCTCACCATTTGGTGGCAGCTCCAGTCAGGAGATGTCAAATTGAATTTTTTACGGAAGTGGGGACTTCGTCCTCTCAGTTTAAAGGGAATGACCTACCTTGCCATTCTAATGGCGATCGAGATTATCGTTGGTCGCTTTGTAATCGGCAGTAGTAGTGTCCAGTTCTCCTTTACCTTTATTGTAATTGCTTTAATCGCCAAATGGTACGGACCGTTCTGGTCCACCGGGGTTGCTGTAATTGTTGATTTCATCTCAACCCTCTTTAGCGGACAACCTTATTTTCCGGGGTTTGCCCTTTCCGCAATTTTAGTTAGTTTAATTTACAGTATTGGTTTTTTCCAGCAAAAACGGATTAGTTGGCCCCGCGTCATCATCGTCGTTGCTCTCATTACTGTCTTCATTAACCTAATTTTGAATTCGTGGTGGGTTTCGATTATTGCCCACACCCCGTTCTCATATTTCTTCGGGGTCCGGCTCGGGAAAAACTTAATTTCCTTCCCGATTCAAACGGTCCTATTATACTGGGTCCTGAATAATCGAACCATTCAAAATTTAAAACCAACTATTTTTAAATAAAAAAGATCCGAAGCTATTGGTGGTAGCTCCGGATCTTTTTTATTTAATTTACGCTTTGCGTTGTTGCCACCAGTTCAATAATCGATCCCAAGCTAATTGCAACTGATTCTTCGGTTGGGGTTGTACAGCTAATTCTTTTAAAAAGATTTGTTGGGCAGAATGTCCCTTTGGACTTTCATACTTAAAGTACTTGCCCCCTTTGTTCATAAAGAAGCCGTCCACATCATCTTGATCATAAACGGCAATAATGTGCTCCAAGACCTGGTGCATCTGTGGATCCAAAACAGGAGCCGCTAATTCTACCCGATTATCCATGTTCCGGGTCATTAAATCAGCTGAAGAAATCCAGAGAGCAGTCCCTTCATCATAGAAGGCATAAATTCGACTATGTTCCAGGAATTGACCCACAATGCTAGAAACCACGATGTTTTCTTTAGGACCACAGACCCCTAGTTCCAGACAACAAGCCCCCCGCACGATTAAGCGGAACGGCACACCGACACTCGCTGCATCGTAAATGGCGGCAATCACGTCCACATCCGTCAGTGAATTAACTTTCAAGAAAACGTGTCCCCGACCGGTGCGTTGGTAGTATTCCTTCACCTTTTGAATGTTCTGAATCACCATATCCTCAATTCGATGCGGAGAAGCTGCTAGGACTTTGTATTTTGGTGGGTTAGCCCCAGGTTGTTCCAGGTAATTAAAGAATGAAGCTAAGTCGCTCACGTAGTCCTTACGACTAGAAAAGAGGCTTAAATCGACAAAGCCCTTGGCCGTTGACTCATTGTAATTTCCAGTTCCAATCTGAACGTACCCCTCTGGATCTGCCCCATCCTTGGTCAGAACCAAGCAAGTCTTACTGTGAACCTTCATGTATTTCTTCCCAAAGATGATGTTACAACCGGCATCCTCCAGTTCTCCCGTCACCTTGAGGTTATTGGCTTCGTCAAACCGAGCCCGCAATTCAATCATCACGGTAACCTCAATCCCTTTTTGGGCCGCTTCTTTAAGTAAGTCAATGACCTTAGAATTGTTGGCCACCCGATAGATGGTTTGCTTAATTGCCACCGTTTTCGGATCAGCAATTGCTTCCCGTAAAAAGGTCAAGAATTGGTCAAACGAATCATCTGGATATTGCAATAACAAGTCATGTTCCTGTAAATACTGCAGCATGGAACGTTGATCCGGCCATTCCTGCGCTTGAAAATCTGGATAAACTAGCTGCGGTTTCTCCTTTTCCCATGATTTTAACAATGGGAACAAGAAAGTTAAATCCAGTGGACCTGGGATTCGGTAAAGTGCTTGTTCATCGATTCGAAACTTCTTCAAAAATTCCAGCAAAAACTTATGACTGACGTCCGGTAAATCCTCAACAGCCAGTAAGGTGATCCGACCGCGTTCCCGGTCAGCCAAGTAGTGTCGCAGGTTTTTAACCGTATCATGATTATTGTCGTCTTTATCAACATCCAAAGATGCATCCAAATCCCGACTAATCCGGAAGGTCAAAATATCTTCCACCTTACCGTCATCAAACAGAGTATTCAAATTATTACGAATTAAATCTTCAACCCGTAGATAAATGGTCTGATCCTCAACCCGTAAACGAATTGTTCGCCGAATTTCTAATGGAACCGGCACGATTCTAATTGCGTGCTTTCCTTTCAACTTCATCTTGACGGCTAATGCCATCCGTTTGTTTTTTAAGTAATCTAAGTTATAGTTGTTTTCGTAAGTGGTCGATATTAAGAACGGCAGAATTCGTTGATCGAAAACTTGATCAGCCTTTTCGCGTTGGTGATCATCCAGTTCTTTGTAAGTGGTAATTTTGCCCAATCCCTCAACCGGTAATTGTTCACTTAAACTCTTGAAGTAACTGTATTGAATCTTAAAGTTTTTTTCATTCCGCTTGTGGAGTTGCTTTAAAATTTTGGAATAGTGCAGTCCCGACTTCTTTTCAATCTTGTCATTAGTAACTTCCATCTGACTTTGTAAACTGGGCACCCGCACGCTATAAAATTCATCCAGATTATTGGCGGCAATTGCCAAAAATCGGAAGCGATCTAAAAACGGAGTCGTCGTTTCATTAGCCAGTTCAATTACCCGACGATTAAACAGCAACCAACTTAAATCGCGGTTATAGCATTTGCCGTGATAGTTAAACTCACTTGCCATCTTTTTCCCCCTTAATAAACGTCTGGTAATCCAGTTCTACTTGTTTTACATATTGGTTGGCAAAGTTGACAAAGGCCCGATCCATCCACGTTTGGCTTTGGAGATATCCAATGACCATGGGAAACGTGGAAGAACGACTATGCGCCCGGGCTAACAGGTTCATACAAACAGATACATAGTCCCGGTAAGCCGGCCAATCCAGTTTGTTTAACTTCACAGAACCCTTCATATCCTTGAACTGCCGGACATAAAAACTGTAATTTTTAGTATCAAAGTAACCTAAGAACCGGTCTGAAGAACTCTGTAGAATTCGTTGGCATTTCACAATTTCCTCTCCAGAAGAATGGTGCTTGTTAAAGTAAATTTCTGCATTTTGATAAATCGGCAGGGCCTGCTTAATCTGTAGCACTAGGTAGTCGCCATTACTATTTTCTAGCAAAAGCAGGTAGCACAAAGTCCCCACACTACCCACACCCACGCTGTGGCGCACGATATCAACAATGTGAAATTCGGATAAAAATTGGTGCACGTCACTGCGAGCATGATGGCGATAATCGTAATAACCATTTACCAAACGTTCGTAGGTTTTGGCTCCAACGTGCTTTGTCACTGGATCATTTTCAATGAAGTGCCGCTTACCGTCCACCACCTCAGTATATTTTTGTACCGCGTAATCAGAATTACTGCGGACGGCCTTTTTAACCGTTTTGCTAACAATCTTTGTGAATGATTTATCAAATTTATCCCGATCATCGTGTACCACGTTAAAAGCTGATGCAATGTTTTCCAAGGTATTCGGCGCAATGAACCGTTCCATGGCTGGTAATTGGTTCAAATGAATCAGGGAGCGTATGTAGGTTTTCATCACCTTATGTAGGAAAGGATTAACGTCTTTTTTGATGTCAAAACCTTGTTGTTTAGCCACTAATAAGGCACTAACTAGTAGTCGCTTGACGTCATAATCCCAATAACCAATGTGTGATTCATCGAAATCATTCATATCAAACAGTAATTGGCCTTCAGCAGAACCATAGTAACCAAAATTTCCGATGTGGGCGTCACCTCCAATTAAGGTTTTAATCCCACTATTAGAATTCAAATCTAGGTCATGATTCATAATATCAACCGTGCCCCGGAAGAACGCGAAGGCGGATTCAGACATCCGTTCTCGCTTTAAATTAAGGAGCTTTTTGTACAAAAGCGAATTCCGAACGTCCATAATTTTTTCGACGTCCCGTTTGTGGGGTTTGTAATCAGCAATCCTGCCATATTCCTGGTCTAATCCAAGTCGTTGCCCCTCCGCAATTAGTTCCGTACTCGTTTTAGTGGTAATATCCATCTGGTTAAATTCATAAGGGACTAAACTTTTTTGGTTAATTTTTTTACTTTTTTTATCTTTGCTCATTGGAAATGGTTCCTTTCTCTGCCTAGCAGATTTACTAACTTTATTATAACAATCACAAGCGATGTAAGGAACTTAAATTAGGACAATTAAATTTTTATCGTCCAAATAAAAAAATGTACCCCGCGTTAATTCGGGACACATTTACTGATTATTGTTCTAATTGTTTTTGAATCCGAGCAAAGAAGTCTAAAAAGAGTTGTTCATCGCGATGGTCAACCTCCCACATTAACTCAGGATGCCATTGAACTCCAACAACAGTTGCATCATCATTTTCAGCTGCTTCAATTACTCCATCTGTAGCACGAGCAGTGACGTGTAATGGTGCTGCCACTTGTTTCAATGCTTGGTGATGAATGGAGTTGACCTGGGGATTAGTCCCCATTGCATGGGCAATGCCGCTGTCCGTATCAACCGCAATTTCATGAATTTCCGCCTGTGGCTGGTTAAATTCCACGTGTTCAATCTCAGAACTAGGAAAATCAGTGGCAACGTCTTGGTGCAAACTACCGCCTAATGCCACATTAATGATTTGCAGGCCGCGACAAATCCCCAGAATCGGCTTATGTTGCCGCATCATTTCTTCAATTAAACCCATTTCCCAGCGATCATGCGGGAGATAATGAGCTTCATCTGCTTGAACAGAATTTTCGGAAAAGAGTTGCGGGTGCACGTCTTGTCCTCCTGGAATAATTAGTCCGTCAATTATATCAACGTAATCGGGAATCATTTCGGGACTAGCCATCGGGATGATCACAGGAACGACATCGTGTTTCCGCAAAACGTCAATAAAAACGCGAGCCGTGTAATTAGCATAATCAAGGTTAAAGTTATCGGTTTTAATGCGATTAATATTGGCCGCAATTCCAACTTTCACACTAACAACCCCCTAATTATCAAAGTAGCTAACTGGTTTATCAACGTCAATCTTAGTTCCAGAGAACTTCTTTTCGATGTAACGTTGGGCGGCTTTACTGTGGTATAACTTCACTAACTTCTTGTATTCCGGCTTGTTTTTGTTCTTTTCGGCCGTGGCAATCACGTTAATGTTACCCTTCGTTGATTGATCCAATTTTTCGTGGTAAATGGCATCTTTTTTCACGTTTAAATGACTTTGTAACGCCATCGTGTTTCCAATTAAGACCGCTGCCACGTTTTTATCTTGTAATAAACGAGGGCCGGTGTGATCATCAACTTCTTGGAACTTCAAATCTTTCCGATTTTCGCCAACGTTCTGTAAGCTGTACAAACCAGCTTTTGGTTCACCCTTCAAGGTGATTAAACCCGCACTTTGTAAGAGCTTCAAGCTCCGAGATGTGTTGGCTGGATTATTTGAAATCGCAATCGTTGCTCCGTTCGGAATTTCCTTCACTGATTTGTACTGCCGAGAGTAAATTCCCATGGGCTCCAAGTAGGTGGTTCCTAAAATAGCCAGTTTACCCTTGTTACTGTGTTCGTTAAAGTACTTCAAGTAACTTTCCATTTGGAAGGCATTCACGTCCACTTGTCCTTGAATCGTAGCCTTATTCAAGCTAACTCCATCAGAGAAATCCTTCACCTGCAAATTAATCCCAGCTTTCTTGGTTTCTGGTAACTTGGCAATGTATTCCCAGACCTGGGTATCAGGACCATATGAACCGATGGTAACCGTTTTTTGTTGGTTGCTATGTCCCCCAAATTGATAAAAACCTAAGCCAGCGATGACCGCCACAACGGCAATTCCGATAATCCATTTCCACGCTTTTTTCATTTGTAATTCTCCCCCTTTTTAAAATTAATGAAAAATTTACAATTATAGCCAATTTAAGCATAGCACTTACTAATAGTCAATTAATTGCATTGCTAATAGTTTTGCTAAATTAATTAGTATATGAGAAGAATCTGCTGTTTACTTGATTTAACCATCAATTTTGCCTTATTTCGTGATAAATAATTATTTCTATTAATGCCAAGCTTTTGAAATTACCCCAGTAATATTGTGCACAAAAAAAGGCACCTTCGAATTGCTTCGAAAGTGCCTTTACCGCGCGTGGCAACGTCCTATCCTCGCAGGGGGCGATCCCCCAACTACTTTTGGCGTGCTAAAGCTTAACTGCTGTGTTCGGCATGGGAACAGGTGTATCCTTTAGGCTATCGCCACCACACTCTGAGTGAACTTCGTTCCCTCAAAACTAGCTAATATTATTTTCTTCCGATTCTACCATTGTGCTTTCCTTGGTTAAGTCCTCGACTGATTAGTATTAGTCCGCTGCACGTATCGCTACGCTTCCACTTCTAACCTATCGACCTGATCATCTTTCAGGAGTCTTACTTCCATATAGGAATGGGAAATCTCATCTTGAGGCGAGTTTCACACTTAGATGCTTTCAGCGTTTATCTCATCCATACATAGCTACTCAGCGGTGCGCCTGGCGGCGCAACTGATACACCAGCGGTATGTCCATCCCGGTCCTCTCGTACTAGGGACAGCTCCTCTCAAATTTCCTGCGCCCGCGACGGATAGGGACCGAACTGTCTCACGACGTTCTGAACCCAGCTCGCGTACCGCTTTAATGGGCGAACAGCCCAACCCTTGGGACCAACTACAGCCCCAGGATGCGATGAGCCGACATCGAGGTGCCAAACCTCCCCGTCGATGTGAACTCTTGGGGGAGATAAGCCTGTTATCCCCAGGGTAGCTTTTATCCGTTGAGCGATGGCCCTTCCATACGGTACCACCGGATCACTAAGTCCGACTTTCGTCCCTGCTCGACTTGTCTGTCTCGCAGTCAAGCTTGCTTCTGCCTTTACACTTACAGAATGATTTCCAACCATTCTAAGCAAACCTTTGAGCGCCTCCGTTACTATTTAGGAGGCGACCGCCCCAGTCAAACTGCCAACCAGACACTGTCTCCGAGCACGATGAGTGCTCAGGGTTAGAGTGTTCACATAGCAAGGGTAGTATCCCACGGGTGCCTCCACCGAGACTAGCGTCCCGGTTTCAATGGCTCCTACCTATCCTGTACAAGCTATGTAAACACCCAATATCAAGCTACAGTAAAGCTCCATGGGGTCTTTCCGTCCTGTCGCGGGTAACCTGCTTCTTCACAGGTATCTTAATTTCACCGAGTCTCTCGTTGAGACAGTACTCAAATCGTTACGCCTTTCGTGCGGGTCGGAACTTACCCGACAAGGAATTTCGCTACCTTAGGACCGTTATAGTTACGGCCGCCGTTTACTGGGGCTTCATTTCGAGGCGTCGCCGAAGCTAACCTTTCCACTTAACCTTCCAGCACCGGGCAGGCGTCAGCCCATATACTTCATCTTACGATTTTGCATAAACCTGTGTTTTTGATAAACAGTCGTTTGAGTCTTTTCACTGCGGCTGACCTGACGGTCAGCACCCCTTCTTCCGAAGTTACGGGGTCATTTTGCCGAGTTCCTTAACGAGAGTTCTCTCGCTCACCTGAGGATTCTCTCCTCGACTACCTGTGTCGGTTTGCGGTACGGGTAGTTAATTACTCACTAGAAGCTTTTCTCGGCAGCGTGACATCGGTTGCTTCTCTACTTTAATTTCGATCCTCATCAACGCTTGTCAACCCGGTCAGAAGCATTTCACTCCTTACCTGACTTACGTTTTAAACATCCTTTTCCAGCCGGATGCTCAACCTAGCCTTCTGCGTCCCTCCATCGTTCCAACATAATTAACTAGTACAGGAATCTCAACCTGTTATCCATCGCCTACACTTCTCAGCCTCGGCTTAGGTCCCGACTAACCCTGGGTGGACGAGCCTTCCCCAGGAAACCTTAGTCATTCGGTGGACCAGATTCTCACTGGTCTTTCGCTACTCATACCGGCATTCTCACTTCTAAGCGCTCCAACAGTCCTTCCGGTCTGCCTTCATTGCCCTTAGAACGCTCTCCTATCACGCAACGTAGTTGCGTCCGCAGTCTCGGTAATATGCTTAGCCCCGGTAAATTTTCGGCGCAGAATCACTCGACTAGTGAGCTATTACGCACTCTTTAAATGGTGGCTGCTTCTGAGCCAACATCCTAGTTGTCTAAGCAACTCCACTTCCTTTTCCACTTAGCATATATTTAGGGACCTTAACTGGCGGTCTGGGCTGTTCCCCTTTCGACGATGGATCTTATCACTCATCGTCTGACTCCCGGACATAAATCAATGGTATTCGGAGTTTATCTGAACTCAGTAATCCAAGACGGACCCCTCGCTCAAACAGTGGCTCTACCTCCATGATTCTAATTCCGAGGCTAGCCCTAAAGCTATTTCGGAGAGAACCAGCTATCTCCAAGTTCGTTTGGAATTTCACCGCTATCCACACCTCATCCCAGCACTTTTCAACGTACACGGGTTCGGACCTCCGGTGCGTATTACCGCACTTTCATCCTGGACATGGATAGATCACCTGGTTTCGGGTCTACGGCAACATACTAATTCGCCCTCTTAAGACTCGCTTTCGCTGCGGCTCCGCTTCTTCGGCTTAACCTTGCATGCAACTGTAACTCGCCGGTTCATTCTACAAGAGGCACGCCATCACCCCTTAACGGGCTCTGACTGCTTGTAGGCACATGGTTGCAGGAACTATTTCACTCCCCTTCCGGGGTGCTTTTCACCTTTCCCTCACGGTACTGGTTCACTATCGGTCACTAGGGAGTATTTAGCCTTGGGAGATGGTCCTCCCAGATTCCGACGCCGTTTCACGTGTGGCGCCGTACTCAGGATCCTGAACTGAGGGAATTCAATTTCGCTTACGAGACTATCACTCTCTTTGGTGCAGCTTCCCAACTGCTTCAGCTATCAAATTCTTTTGTAACTCAAATGTTCAGTCCTACAACCCCGAACCACGAAGGTTCGGTTTGGGCTATTCCCAGTTCGCTCGCCGCTACTTTGGGAATCGAAATTTCTTTATCTTCCTGTGGGTACTTAGATGTTTCAGTTCCCCACGTCTGCCTCTGCGTAGCTATGAATTCACTACGTAGTGATTAGTCATTACCCTAATCGAGTTTCCTCATTCGGAAATCTCCGGATCACAGCTTACTTACAGCTCCCCGAAGCATATCGGTGTTAGTTCCGTCCTTCATCGGCTCCTAGTACCAAGGCATTCACCATGCGCCCTTTCTAACTTAACCTATAATCCGACGGATTATAAATTATTGAGTTTAGCGATTAAACACATTAAAAAACTCAAATTACACAATGGTTTTCTCGGTTAAAATTATATCAATCAATATAATTCTTACAGAAAATAATATTATCTAGTTTTCAAAGAACTAAGTTTGAGAGTAATCCTCTCAAAACTAAACAAGACTTTGATCGGTGTAAGGTTCCGTATTTTTCCTTAGAAAGGAGGTGATCCAGCCGCAGGTTCTCCTACGGCTACCTTGTTACGACTTCACCCTAATCATCTGTCCCACCTTAGGCGGCGGACTCCTAACGGTTATCCAACCGACTTTGGGTGTTACAAACTCTCATGGTGTGACGGGCGGTGTGTACAAGACCCGGGAACGTATTCACCGTGGCATGCTGATCCACGATTACTAGCGATTCCAACTTCATGCAGGCGAGTTGCAGCCTGCAATCCGAACTGAGAACGGCTTTAAGAGATTAGCTTGACCTCGCGGTTTCGCAACTCGTTGTACCGTCCATTGTAGCACGTGTGTAGCCCAGGTCATAAGGGGCATGATGATTTGACGTCATCCCCACCTTCCTCCGGTTTATCACCGGCAGTCTCTCTAGAGTGCCCAACTCAATGCTGGCAACTAAAGACAAGGGTTGCGCTCGTTGCGGGACTTAACCCAACATCTCACGACACGAGCTGACGACAACCATGCACCACCTGTCATTCTGCCCCCGAAGGGGACACCTAATCTCTTAGGCTAACAGAAGATGTCAAGACCTGGTAAGGTTCTTCGCGTAGCATCGAATTAAACCACATGCTCCACCGCTTGTGCGGGTCCCCGTCAATTCCTTTGAGTTTCAACCTTGCGGTCGTACTCCCCAGGCGGAATGCTTAATGCGTTAGCTTCGGCACTGAGAGGCGGAAACCTCCCAACACCTAGCATTCATCGTTTACGGCATGGACTACCAGGGTATCTAATCCTGTTTGCTACCCATGCTTTCGAGCCTCAGCGTCAGATGCAGACTAGACAGCCGCCTTCGCCACTGGTGTTCCTTCATATATCTACGCATTTCACCGCTACACATGAAGTTCCACTGTCCTCTTCTGCACTCAAGTTTCCCAGTTTCCGATGCACTTCTTCGGTTAAGCCGAAGGCTTTCACATCAGACTTAAAAAACCGCCTGCGCTCGCTTTACGCCCAATAAATCCGGACAACGTTTGCCACCTACGTATTACCGCGGCTGCTGGCACGTAGTTAGCCGTGACTTTCTGGTTAGATACCGTCACGCCGTGAGCAGTTACTCTCACAGTCGTTCTTCTCTAACAACAGAGTTTTACGAGCCGAAACCCTTCTTCACTCACGCGGCGTTGCTCCATCAGACTTTCGTCCATTGTGGAAGATTCCCTACTGCTGCCTCCCGTAGGAGTATGGGCCGTGTCTCAGTCCCATTGTGGCAGATTACCCTCTCAGGTCTGCTACGTATCATCGCCTTGGTGAGCCATTATCTCACCAACTAGCTAATACGCCGCGGGTCCATCCAAAAGCACTAGCATAAAAGCCAGCTTTCAAACTAAAACCATGTGGTTTTAGTTGTTATCCGGTATTAGCATCTGTTTCCAGGTGTTATCCCCGACTTCTGGGCAGGTTACCCACGTGTTACTCACCAGTTCGCCACTCGGTCCAATCTAAAGTCAAATCTGTGCAAGCACTTCATTTCATTTAGGAGACCGCGTTCGACTTGCATGTATTAGGCACGCCGCCAACGTTCGTCCTGAGCCAGGATCAAACTCTCATTTTAAATGAGAACTTTACTAGCTCTACTTTATTATTTGTTTCTTAAGCGAATTGACTTCGCAAATGTTTAATTTTTAAACGCTAGTTTAAAAATTCCTTACACTTTTTGTAATCAAAATCTTGTTCAGTTTTCAAAGAACTACCCGGTCATCAATTACTTGACAACTTAATTATCATAGCACGTTTTAGCCAATCAAGTCAAGGACTTAATTTAATTAAATCAGCTTGATGAACATTGCTTAATTAGCAACAGGAATTAATATATCAGGCTAAGCGACCAATGTCAACCATTTTGGTCAAATTAAGTCAAATTTCACTAATCTTGATCTGTATAAAGTTCAATTCCTGCCTGTGGATGCTGTTTTAGATATAATTTAGTAAAGTCATCCACGGCCTGATGGTCTTTCACATCAATTCCTTCACGCCGCATGGCGGCAACTAAGTCCCGGTAAAAATCATCGAACTTAGGATTGTACAAAGACTGTAAACCCTTCGCGTTAATGTTAACCCAATCAGTCAGATGCGAAGCATTGGGCAACTTTTTTTGGGCACCCAAATAACCAAATAACTTTTTCAAAGCGAAAGGAATCAAATCATACAGTTTCTGAGTCTGATCGTCTTTTTCTAATAAAACGACAAACCGGGAGAACATTACCTCACCCACCAATTGATCATCCCATTGCTCCGGTTGTTTGCCTAATCCGACGACCGCAATTTCCACAAAGCTATCAATAATAGTAGCTAAATCTTGTTGTTGTGCCGGGTTTAACTGCGCAACGTCTGGTTCTTGCATAATTTGTTCCAGCCACTGGTCAATTTCTTTGCCAACCGCTTGAAATTGTTCCATTTTATCCATATAACTATCATCCTTTCGTCTCATCAATTATACTATCAAAAGTGCTCTCGATAACATAGCTAATCCCCAAATTCATTCAACCAAGGAGTGAGAGATTATGAAACAAGTTGCAGTGATTAGCGCCAAACGAACCCCAATTGGCAAGATTAACGGCCAACTCAGTCAGCTGACCTCCGTTGAACTAGGAACAATTGTTACCAAAGCCGTTTTGGCAGATAGTGGACTTGCAGCCAATCAAATTGACCAAGTCATCTTTGGTAACGTGATTCAAGCCGGCGGGGGCCAAAACGTGGCGCGTCAAATTGAACTAAACAGTGGGATTCCTGCTAGCAGTACCGCCTGTACCATCAATCAGGTTTGTGGTTCAGGGATGAAGGCCGTTCGAATGGGACAAACTGCGATTCAAACTGGCGATTGCGACGTTGTCATTGTCGGTGGAACGGAAAGTATGTCCAATGCTCCCTACCTCAACCGGCAAGTCCGCGGGGGCCATCAGTTCGGGGGCTTCACCCTCGAAGACAGCATCGAAAGTGATGGTCTCAACGATGCTGATAGTCATCAGCCAATGGGAACGACGGCCGAAACGGTTGCCGAACGTTTCCACGTTTCTCGATCAGAACAGGATCAATTTGCTCTGCGCTCCCACCAACAAGCAGCTCAAGCGACTGCGGACCAAACTTTTGCTGCAGAAATCGTTCCCGTTACGATTCACCATAAAAAAGAGGACGTGACCATTACAACTGATGAAACAATTCGGACCGATACTAGCCTCGACAAACTAGGTAAGCTCCGGCCTGCTTTTGCTAATAAAGGAACTGTCACTGCCGGGAATGCAGCCAGCCTCAATGATGGTGCCTCTGCCCTGCTTTTAATGTCAGCTGAGCGAGCAGATGGGCTGGACCTCACCCCATTAGCGATCCTTGATGATTACGCCGAAGCCGGATGTGATCCCCAAATTATGGGTTACGCGCCCTTCTATGCCGTTCACAAGCTTCTCGACAAAACGGATGCTGACATAAATGACTTTGATTTAGTCGAACTCAACGAAGCTTTTGCCTCCCAAAGCGTGGCCGTTGCTCGTGATTTAAAGATTGATCCTGACAAACTTAACGTTTCTGGGGGAGCAATTGCCCTCGGTCACCCACTCGGAGATTCAGGAGCTCGCATTCTCACCACCTTGATTCATAACTTACAACGAACTAACCAACAGCGTGGTTTGGCAACCCTCTGCATCGGAGGTGGCATGGCAATGGCATTTAGTCTGCACCTCCCAACGGTACAATCGTAGTTGTCATTGTCACCGCAATTCTTTATAATGGAAAATCGTTGACTTAAAAATAGTAAGGGAGTGTTTGATTATGACTTGTATTTACGTTCGTAAAGCAACTGAAAAGGATTTGGATGCGATCAGCGACATCATTAACGCTGGAAGATATTTCCTGAAGGAACAAGGAATTGACCAGTGGCAGGGATCATATCCTTCGCGCGACGACATAAAGCGCGACGTCGACAACGGAATTGCCTACGTCTTAGAAGTCGATGGTAAAGTGGCTGGTTCCGCCACCCTCCACCTGGGAATTGACCCAGACTACCTTGAAATGGAAGAAGGAGAATGGGAACACGGTTCAGAAGCCCACTACTCTGCCATTCATCGGGTTGCTGTTTCTAATAACTATCGGGGCCAAGGACTTGCTTACAAATTAATTAGTGGTCTGCTCACCATTTCCGGACTACTCGGCTTCAAAGATGTCAGAATCGACACTCATCCGAAAAATAAAGGAATGCAACACATCATCGTAAACAGTGGCTTCACCAAACGGGGCATCATCCGAACCAAGATTGAAGAAGACGACCGATTTGCTTACCAAATCGAAATACACTAGGAGAATCAAGCCATGGGAACTACGGCAGTAATGTGGAAATTAATTATCATGATCAGCACGGCTCTATTAGTAACGATGGCAGCCTTAATTTGGGTCCTAATGCATCATCCCCAAACGCAAGTCACCAGGCTGGTGATCCTGCTGATCATCTTGCTGTTGCTAGTGCTTGGCTGGTGTACGTTAATCTTCTAGACCAAAAAATAACTCCGAAAGTTGATTGACTTTCGGAGTTATTTTTTGTTAGTAATTAATAAATTAAACTACGAACCGAATTATGGCCAGGGAAACAATGCCCACTGCTACAATGACCAACAAGTTTTTACTAACAACGGCTGAAATCACCGTGGGCACGGAGACTACCAGATTTTGCCAGTCCAAAGTCGGCAGCTGCCCGAGGTGTTGGTGAAATAAACCAGTAAACCAGAGGGCCGCCATAATCACCACCGGGACAAAACTGAGGAATTCGACCGCTGCCATCGGTAGTTCAAACCGTTTTAACAGTAAAAATGGAATAACCCGATTCAGCCAGGTCACCACTCCACAGCCAATGATAACCAGCAGGACAAATTTAAAAGAAAGCATGTTTCAACAACACCCCCAATCCGCACCCAATCAAGGTCACTAGAATTAACAACAAGTTGCTCGGGACAAAAATCATTCCAACGTAGACTAAGACCAGCGTAATCAGAATCATGATAACTTGAAGCCGGCGATCAATAGTTCGATCTGCCGCCACTTGCAGGTATAATAACCCAATAAACATCGCGATGAAGGCAAAGTCCAGCCCAAATTGATTGGGATTGGGAACCAAACTGCCTAACGCTCCCCCAATTCCAGAAGAAATGATCCAAGTTAGATACGCCACCAGGTTGGAGGTATTGAGCCAATCAAAGGATAACTGGCGGTTAGTGTAATTTAACTTGTTCATACTCAAGGCAAAGGTTTCATCAGTCAGCAATGAACCAATGATAACGTTGCGAAATAACGATTCCTTTTTCATGAACGGCGCCACTGTCATCCCCATCAGTAACATCCGGGCCGACAGTAAAAAGACCGAGAGCACGATGGCAGAAAATGAACTTCCCGCTAACAACATGCTGACAATCACAAACTGAGCCGCTCCTGAATACGTAATGGCTGACATTAGCGTAATCATTAAGACGTTGAGACCGGCTGCTTTGGCAACAATCCCAAATGCCAGACCCACGCCAATGTAACCGGAAAGGGTCGGAATTGTATCCTTAAATCCCGCCCGAGCACTCAAATCATTCTTCACGAACTAGACCCCTCCTTACTCAGATTGACTGTCTGCCGTTTTCGAATGACGAGCGCCGTAAAAAATGTAGATTAACAATCCAATGACGAACCAGGCTAGCGTCAATAACTTAGCGTCATTACTTAATTCCCAAAAAATCACAAACGAAACTAGCGCTGACAAGGCAGGAAGTACCGGATATAATGGCATCCGGAACTTCGGAACCGGTAAATCCTTACCTTCCCGCGGCCGAAGCGCGTAGATTCCTAGTGAAACGAACATAAAGGAAATTAAGGTTCCAGCAGAAACCAAGTTAGCCAGGAACGTGAACGGTAGCATTGCCCCAACCAACACGGCGGCAATGGTAACCACTAAGAGGGCGTTTGCCGGGTTGTGTTTTTTGTTTACGCGTCCTAATTTCCGGGGCAGTAAGCCGTCCCGTCCAAAGGCATACACTAACCGCGAACTGGCTAATTGAGTTCCAATTAGTGAGGCAAAGATTCCCACAATGGCCACTAACGAGAGTAAGTTAGCAGTCAACAGATGCCCCGTTTGCCGCAAGGCCCAGGCCGACGGTTCGGCATTGCCAGCGTAAGTGCTGTACTTGAACATTCCGACGAGGACCAGGGAAACGCCCACAAACAACAGACTCCCGATGATTAACGTCCCTAGAATCCCGCGGGGCATGTTCTTACCGGGATCCTTGGTTTCCGCAGTATTCGATGCAATCACGTCAAAGCCTCCGTAGGCCACAAAGACCTGCGCTGCTCCGGCTAAGATTCCGGTAAAGCCTCCAAAGGCCGTGCCTGGACGGTGAGCCGGAATAAACGGATGATAGTTAGCGGGGTGAATGGCAGTCAATCCGACCACAATGAACATCACAACCACAGCCACCTTAAGAATTACTAGCACATTTTCTAACCTGTTAACCCCCGCCATTTTGCGGCTTAACAGCAGACTAACTAAGATAATCGAAAGCGCGGCAAAAAGGTCAAAGACCCCACCTGTTTTCGGGTTATACCCTGAGGCTAGGTACGACGGGAGGTGAATCCCAAACTCCCCTAAAAAACCCTGGACGTAAGCTGACCATCCGGATGCCACAAAGGTAATTGCCAAAAAGTATTCGGATAACATTAGCCACCCGGCAATCCAGCCAAACCCTTCGCCAAACAACACGCTAATCCAGGAAAAGGCCGATCCGGCCACCGGTAACGTCGCTGCCATTTCGGCATAGGCTAACGCTGCGAGTCCCGCACCAATTCCGCCGACGAGGAAGGCTAAAGCTACCGCAGGCCCCGTATGTTCCGCTGCCACAATTCCAGGTAGAGTAAAGATAGCGGTTCCAACCACCATTCCTAGTCCCAACCCCAGCAAATCCTTCGTTGTCATATGGGGTTCGAGGCGAGAATCTTGATCTAACAAGCCTTGGGCAGATGCCTTCCGGGTAATCCGTTCCCAAATTTTATTCATAAAAAACCTCCTTAGCCAAACTGATTAATTATTGACTCATTATAATAGTTAATTTTTTGCAAAGATACACATTTTTCCAAATAAGTTATAATTAACGGGGATCCAGTCAAAATATTTCCGTTAATTAGCTTAAAACTGAACCGTTTTCGGTTGGAATTTCGTACTTAATAGCGTAGAATAATTATTATCGAGGAACCAAACATACGTTCACGTCAAACAGAAAGGGTGCTTTGAATGGCCACAAATTCAAAAAAGAGCGCGCAAGATGCTCGTCAAGCTGAACTTGACAAAGCTTTAAAACAAATCAAAAAAGAATTCGGAACTGGAGCCATCATGCGGATGGGTGAAACCCCTAATTCCAACGTTGAGGCCATTTCCACGGGGATTCTCTCCCTAGATATTGCCTTAGGAATTGGTGGATTCCCCCGCGGTCGGGTTGTGGAAATTTTTGGAGCTGAATCTTCCGGGAAGACCACCATTGCCCTGCAGGCCGTTGCCGAATTGCAAAAAAACGGTGGTACTGCTGCCTACATCGATGCCGAAAACGCGATGGATCCGGAGTACGCTAAGGCGCTCGGGGTTAACATTGATGACCTATTGCTGTCCCAGCCCGGAACCGGTGAGGAAGGCCTGCAAATTGCAGACGCCCTAATTGGTTCTGGAGCCATCGACCTCGTGGTGGTAGACTCCGTGGCTGCGTTAGTCCCGAAATCCGAGATTGAAGGTGACATTGGTGATTCCCACGTAGGACTCCAAGCCCGGTTAATGTCACAGGCTTTGCGGAAATTAACCGCTAACATCAATAAAACCAAGACCGTCGTGATTTTCATCAACCAACTTCGAGAAAAAGTCGGAGTCATGTTTGGAAATCCCGAAACCACTCCCGGTGGTCGGGCTCTGAAGTTCTACTCCAGTGTTCGCTTGCGGGTAAGCGGTAGTAAGCAATCTAAGGAAGGCCAAGAGGTCGTGGGAAAAGAAACCAAGATCAAAGTGGCTAAGAATAAGGTGGCGCCACCATTCAAGACCGTTGACACGTTAATGAGTTTTGGGCACGGAATCGAACCAGTTGCCGACATGGTGAACCTAGCCGTGGATAAGGATATCATTAACAAGTCCGGATCCTGGTACTCCTATGGAGAAGAACGACTCGGTCAGGGATTGAACAAGACCGTGGCTAACCTGAAGGAAAAACCAGAACTCGTGGATGAATTAACCCACAAGGTCCGAGTCGCTTACGGGATTGAAAAAGAAGACCCAGAAGCAGAAAAAGATGCCGTAAAAGATAATGCTAAAGAAACAGCTACAACCAACACTTCAACTAAATCAGAAGAAACCGATTTAGACGTCTAGAGTTGCGAAGAGCCCCTTCCAAACGAAGGAGCTCTTTTTGGTTTGACCTAAAAATGAGGTGACAAGCGGTGCCGGGCCAATTGATCCGCTACGACCGCCACGACCAACGCTTTTAAGGCATCACCGGGTAAAAAGACCAGACTGCTAACAAGCACCTGGGTAAACGGTAAGTTACTTTGCCAAGCCAGATAGCCGGCGCCCACGAGGTTCATCAGTAGCATTCCACCTAGTAAGTTGGCAACTGCAAAGCGCCAGAATAACGGAATGCGGTGTAGGTGCTTCACTAACCAGCCAATTACGTAGGCACAAAACGGCCAGCTAATGAGATAACCAGCGGTGGATCCAAAAAAGACCCCAACTCCCCCGCGAAAACCCGCTAACAACGGTAATCCGACTGCCACGAGCAGTAAAAAGAGCGTGACGCTCCAAAACCCGAGTTTCCGGCCCAAACAGGACCCGGCTAGCATGATCCCCGCCGTTTGAAAGGAGATCGGCACGGGTAAAAAAGGAATCGTGATTAACGGAATCAGTCCTAAACAGGCAATGATTGCAATCATCAGGGCACAATAAGTCATTTCTTTCAGCTTCATAAATAATTTTCATCCTTTACAAGTAGTCTGTTTCTGATTGTGCCAAATTAGGCTAACTTTGCCCACCCCAATTAAGTTCAATGGATTAAAACCACTCTTTTCGGGCAAACAGTTTCAGCTAAATGTCACTTTTGCTGCCCGACCACCAGCCAAAATCTGGTATACTTAACCTAATCGAATAGCTGGGGTGCCCATTTACGGCTGAGATAATACCCGTTGAACCTGATCTAGGTAATGCTAGCGGAGGTAACCTGACACACAGTTGTCGCAAAAAATTCAACCGTCCCCCATTTTTGGAGGGCGGTTTTTTCGTGGAGGAAGCTATGGAATCAGCAGTCACACTGCATCATTTTAGTTTTAAATATCCGAATCAAACTGAACCCCTGTTTCACGACGTTCAGTTAGAAATTCCAACCGGCCAGTTTTGGCTCTTAAGCGGCCCATCCGGTTGCGGAAAATCCACCATCTTAGAATTGATGGCCGGGCTCAGTGACCAACCCTACCAGGGTGAAATTACGTTACAACATCAGTCGCTCCCGGAATTACCGGCAGCCCAACGGTCTAAGACCGTTAGCATGATGCTACAGGATCCCAACCAACAGTTTGTCATGCAGACAGTTGCCGGTGAGCTCCAGTTTGCCCTAGAAAATCAGCAAACGGATCCAGCGGAGATTCCGGCTAAGATCCAGGCAGCGCTGGAATTTTGTCACATTGAAGCTTTAGCCGAGCGCAAGGTCCTCTCCCTCTCTGGAGGTGAAAAGCAAAAGGCCATTTTGGCTACGATGGTAGCGCTCGATCCCGCCATTTTTCTGCTGGACGAACCATTTGCCAGCATTAATCCGCAATCCAAACGTGACATTTTGCAACAATTGCACCAACTTCAGACGGAGCACGGCAAAACCATCATCGTTTCCGACCACGATCTAACCGGGTATCAGGACCTGGTAAATCACGTGGTCACGGTCGATGCTAACAAACACGAGCTTCATTTGTTGTCGACAGCGGCGCAGGCGGAATTATTTGCCAACCGCCGGCAACTCAAGCAACGCTTCTCGCTTCCTGATCCTCAGGATGCACTTTTTCGGCTCCAAGACTATCAAATTTGGTACGGACAAACCCCATTACTTTCAGTTCCGGAACTAGAAATCCCAGCTGGTTGCACCCTGATCACTGGACCAAGCGGAAGCGGGAAATCAACTTTAATTCGGAGCCTGAGCAAACTACAGAAGTATGCCGGGCAAATCACCCTAAAGCAACAAAACATTCAAAAAATCAAAAACAAACGTTACTACGACCGACTCGGACTGGTTTTTCAATCAGCTCCCGATCAATTCCTACGGGTGACCGTTGCCGAAGAGTTAGAGTTGGCACTCAAAACCAGCCAATGTTCCACATGGAACACTGAGACAGTGGAACAGGCCCTGCACCAATTACACCTCGAAGGCCACGAGCGACAGAGCGTTTACACCCTCAGTGGGGGCCAACAGAAAAAGCTCCAAATTCTGGTGATGTTGATTCGTAATCCCCAACTGCTGCTTCTGGACGAGCCATTTGCCGGTCTCGATCAAGCTTCCGTGGCCACCGTGCAAGCGTTGTTAAAGCAACAATACCAGGGATCCGAGCAGCAATTACTGGTGATTAGTCACCAGCGCTTTGCCATTCCCCACTTTTACGATTATCACTTACAGCTTGCCGAGCACACGTTTACCTACCAGGAGGCCGACTAATGAATCCTGCCTTAAAATTACTTTTAATTGTTCTAATTGCCTTTGAAATCTCACTGATTCCGAACCTAACCATTAATTTAGTTCTGATTATCGTCTGCCTTGGTTATCTAATTTGGAAACAAAGTCGGCAGCTCAAGAAGGTCCTCACGTTTAGCCTAATTGCCCTACTGCCCGCGCTTGGGATTTTCTTCTCACAACTTTATTACGGAACAAATGGTCTCTACATGGGAACCGTGCTCTTCACCCGGCTCTACGCCTACGTGTACCTCGGCTTGCGTTTTTCCCTAACCACTCCAATGATCCAGTTAGCCCAAGCCCTGGAACAAAATGCGCACGTCCCGTCCAAGTTTGTGTACGGGGTCTTAGCCGCCATCAACCTAGTCCCGCGGTTTCAACAAGAACTCCAAGTCATCCGCGCCAGCGGTAACATGCGCGGTCAGGTATTACATCCGTGGGGACCCACGATTTACTTTAAGGCCTTAGTCGTGGCCCTCGGTTGGTCCAATCACCTCGCCCGTGCCATGGAATCACAAGGATTTGTGGAAGATCAACCGCGGACCTTTGCCACGCCCATCCGCGTCACAAACCGTGACTGGATTACACTAGTTGGTGCACTCGTCCTGGTCCAACTAGTGCTCTTTCTCACTCCGGCCTAGGAGGTAATCTCCATGAATAAGCAACAAACCGCCGCTGCCCTGATTGAAGGATACCTGCACCAGCAACACATCAATCCTGCTGCCATTGTCGACTTAGCCCGCGCCTATCAGGGTCAGTACAGTCAGCTGCCTGATTACACAACCACCCAGAAATGGTTAACCAAGTTGTTCCAAAATCCCGTCGTATGGCAACCCGCGCTATTTGTGATTGAAATGGAGCACGCAGCTTCGAACTTTCCGCCCGTCCTAGCTGCCGTTCCTAAAGAAGAACTGTGGCAACCCCAACTCCTCCAGATTGCTGGTGTGAACGGAACGATTGGCATTTCCAACTACTTTGAAATTAAGCTGAATCAGCAAGCGCTTATCCAACTTTATTTACCGACGCCCCATCCACTAGCCATGGCGTTGAGCGCCGCGTTATCCGGCCAACTGGCACAATGGGATTCCTAGAACTGGATTAAATTTTAGTTACAAGCCCAAGCAACCTGCCAGAATTTGCTAAAATAAGACTATTGGGCGCCTAACGATTGCTTGGTTAACGTGACGGTGCTGGTACTGACCAACTGGTCGTGGTACTGCACGTTTACTTGCCACACCTGGAGACGATGTCCCTGCTGCAGCGGCGTCGCCACGGCCGTAATTAAGCCCGTACGCACGGCTTTCAGATGATGCGTTTCAATGTTGACGCCCACGGCTGCTTCGTGTTCACCCAGCAGTTGATTGGCGCCGATACTGGCCGCCGTTTCCGCCAGTACACAGCTAATCCCGCCGTGCATCAAGCCATAGGGTTGCTGGTCCTGTTCGGTTACATCCAGCGTGAGCACCACCCGCTTGGGCGTTACCAGCTCCGTTTGGATGTTTAATAATTCAAGTAAATTCACGTTCTTCACCACTTTCGTTATGTCGCCGTTTTATTCCATTATTACCATTGGAGGTTCTTATGACAACTACTTGGGAAACAATTCCAAATCAATATCAAGATATTCTGTTTGAACGCCGCGATAAAGTCGCTAAAATTACGATTAACCGACCGGAAAAACGCAACGCCTTTACCCCCCAAACCGTCAACGAAATGATTGACGCCTTTGCGCAATGCCGAGACGACGAAAACATTGGCGTGATTATTTTAACCGGACAAGGTGACCTTGCCTTCTGTTCCGGTGGTGACCAAGGGGTCCGTGGGAACGGTGGCTACGTCGGCAGTGACCACATCCCCCGCCTAAACGTGCTGGATCTACAACACCTCATTCGGGTCATTCCCAAGCCAGTGATTGCGATGGTTCGCGGTTGGTCCGTGGGAGGAGGAAACGTCTTACAACTCGTCTGTGACCTGACAATTGCCGCTGACAACGCGAAGTTTGCGCAATCCGGTCCCAAAGTCGGTAGTTTCGACGGGGGCTATGGATCAGGATTACTCGCTGACACGATTGGCATCAAACGGGCCAAGGAAGTCTGGTTTACGTGCAAGACCTACACCGCTGATGAAGCCTTTCAAATGGGTTGGATAAACAAGGTTGTGCCGTTAGATGATGTGGAACAAGAGACCCTCGACTGGTGTGACGTCCTCTTACAACGTTCACCAATGGCATTACGGTTAATCAAGGCTTCCATGAACGCCGCGACCGATGGATTGGCTGGGATTCAACAGCTGGCCGGCGATTCCACACTGCTGTACTACACCAGTGACGAAGCCAAAGAAGGCCGCGACGCCTTTTTGGAAAAGCGGAAACCAAACTTTGACCAATTTCCTAAATTTCCCTAGAAATCAGGTTCACAATGGATAATTGGCTCCAAAAACGAACGCAACTAACGCCTCAGCGCCTAGCGCTGTCCTTTCACGAGCAAACGTGGACCTTTCAAGACCTTCAACAACAAGTAAACGGTCTCTGCGCCACCTTACAATCCCGCTTATCAAATCCAGGACGGGTAGCCATCCTGGGCAATAACACGCCGGATTTCTACTTTGGCATCTTAGCATTGCACCAACTCGGCGAACCAATTGTGTGTTTAAATAAACAACTAACCACTCCGGAACTGCAGTATCAAATTAAGGATGCCCAGGTGCAGACCATTTTAACCACGCAGGAATTTCTGCCGCAGTTACAAGCCGTAGCTAACGTGAAACTAATTGCCCTCGATCAGCTCAAGTGGCAACCTCAAGCAAATTGGCCAGCACCCCCCACCGAACTTGATGCAATCGCCAGCATTATGTACACGTCAGGTACGACTGGGCGCCCCAAAGGAGTTTGTCAAAGCTACCGGAACCACTGGACTAGCGCGCTGGGCGCTGAACTAAACCTACCGGTCACGGAATCCGATTGCTGGATTTGTGCTGTCCCGTTGTATCACATCAGCGGCCTTTCGATTGTAATACGGAGTTTGTTGTACGGAATGCCGGTCCGACTTTACGAACATTTTGACCCACAGGCGATTAACCAGGACTTGGTGCACGGGAGAGGCACCATCATTTCGGTGGTCCCTTACATGCTCAAAAAGTTACTGGCTAAAAAGCACGAACCTTACGATAACCACTTTAGCTACATGCTTCTGGGGGGTGGTGCAATTGATCAAGCGACTCTCGACCAATGTGACCACCATCAAATTCCGGTCATCCAGTCCTACGGGATGACGGAAACGGCCTCGCAGGTCGTGGCCCTCAATCCAGCTGATGCCCAACGGAAGCTGGGCTCAGTCGGAAAACCCCTCTTCCCGGTCAGTTTGAAAATTGCAAACACTAAGCAATCAAATCAAATTGGCGAAATTTTGCTCAAAGGTGATAACCTAACGCCCGGTTACCTCAATCAACCGCAACGACTGGCAGAGAAAACAACAGCATCTGGCTGGTTTCGGACGGGGGACCTTGGCTATGTTGACGATGAAGGCTTTTTGTACGTTAAAAGTCGGCTCGCCGAACTCATCATTTCTGGAGGCGAAAACATCTATCCCAATGAAGTTGAGCAGGTATTGAATCAACTACCGGATGTGCAGGAAAGTGCCGTTGTTGGCAAGACCGATTCCACCTGGGGCTCCATTCCGGTCGCATTTCTGGTGACGGACCAGTCCTATTCATTGACGAAAGTCCAGAAGTTTCTCATGGATAAACTGGCCAAGTACAAGTTCCCCAAAGAACTGCACTTGGTCAATCACCTGCCTAAGACAGCGAACGGAAAGTTACAGCGAGTGGAATTGGTAAAGTGGTTGGAAAAGAATGAATAATTAAAAGGACGTGAATTGACTAAATTGATAGTTAATTTACGTCCTTTTACATAATTATAATTTAATTACTTCCCTCGATACGTCATCCGCACGTGTGGAACCTCAACTTCTAAAAACGGTTCACCTTCTGTCACGAAACCTTGTTTTTCATAGTAACCCACCGCTTGCATCTGGGCGTTAATCGTAATTGGTAATCCCGGAAATCGCTCGTGACACAGTTGTAAAATGGCAGTTAGCAATTTCCGACCTTTCCCCGTGCCACGTACCGAGGCGCTCGTCAGGACCCGGCCAAAGGTTACATGGTCCCCATCCTGAAATACCCGGGCATAGGCAATTACTTCACCTTGCTCTGACTGCTCAAAGAGGTGTAAAGCCGTTAAATCCTCGTCATCCGGATCACAACAGTCAATTTTTTGTTCCTCCACAAAAACCTGTGACCGCGCTCGCAAAATTTGGTACACGGTCACAGGATCCATAGCTTGGAGCCGCTGAACTTGAAACATCGTTAAATTCCTTTCTCGTTAGTCGTATCAAAATTGAAATTAGTTTACCATTGCCAGAACCCCGAAAGCTAGACCCAGTAAACTAAATCCGGGAATCTTTTGGCAAGATACGATTATACTGGTGGTATTGAAATAGAATTAATCAAATCACAAAGGAGCACCATCATGCCAGAACTTATGAATTCCATCGGCTACACCCACTATTTACCCATTGATAATCCCGAGAGTTTCTTCGAATTTAAAACGGCTATTCCAACGCTTGCAGAACACGATTTGCTGGTTCAAGTCGACGCTGTCTCAGTAAATCCGGTCGATATCTTTACCCGCAAGAGACAATCATCAACTCTAACTGAACCCAAAATCATTGGCTACGATGCGGTTGGTACCGTGGTCAAAACTGGCTCTGCTGTAAGTCTGTTCCACGTCGGCGACCGCGTCTTTTACGCGGGAGCTTACAACCGACCCGGCAGCAATAGTGAATATCAAGCTGTCGACGAACGCATTGTCGGTCATGCTCCACAGCAACTAACTACTGCCGAAGCAGCCGCCATGCCCCTCACGAGTTTAACCGCCTGGGAATCATTATTTGAGCAAATGAACATCGACTTACACAATCACGAAGCTAATGCCCAACAATCGATTTTAATCATTAACGGCGCTGGGGGCGTCGGATCCGTGGCTACCCAGTTAGCCCACTTAGCCGGACTGCAAGGCATTGCTACCGCCGGAACCCCGCAAACCAAGGACTGGACGTTGCAACATGGTGCCGATTATACGGTTGATTATCATCAAAATCTGGTAGAACAAGTGCATCAGCTGGGATTTGAAACGGTTAACTACGTCCTCGAACTCCAAAATCTGGATCACTATTGGGATGACATCAGTCAGTTAATCGCTCCCCTCGGAACCATTGTTTCGACGACAGGAAGCGGGAAGGACCTTAACTTTCAACCATTGAAACGAAAGATGATTCGCTTTGGTTGGGAATGGATGTACACCAAGTCGTGGTATCAAACCCCAAACTTGATTACTCAACACGAAATCCTAGACCAAGTGAGTCAACTCCTAGATCAAGACCAATTACAATCCACGTTAACCAAAACGTTTAACCCCATCAACGCCGAAAACTTGCGAGCGGCCACTAAACTAGTGGAAAGCCATCAGATGATGGGAAAAGTGGTCGTGAAAAATTAATTAAAACAGTGCATTAGAAAAAGTCTACCTCTCAATTGAGATAGACTTTTTTATAAGTAAATATTATATTTATGTTTAACTAAGATGAAAATTATCACCTTCTTTTTTTATTATTTCTCTTAAAATATCAGGAAAAGCCTGCATTTGTCTCATAAGAGTTTTTGATGAATTTTTCATAGAATATTTAGTACCTCTTCCATTACCTACTTTATCTATTATTTTTTTGTCAATAAGGGACGATAAGTTTCTATTTGTGATGCTATAAGATAATTTTGTAACATCCTGAATCTTTTTTCTAGATATTGGAATAGGCTCTGATTTTAGAATTACCTTTATAATATTTTTTTCATAATCATTTATTGATTTATTATCTAATGATGTTAAAAAATCAATTGACCATATTTTCAAATGAGTTATATTATCTGAGCTATATATTTCAGGTGACTTTAATTTATTCATCGTAGCAGCATTTTGTATTGTTTCTCCCCCATAACCTTCCCTTTCACCAAGACCAATTTTTACAAACAATGAAGAAATTATTGGATTTCGAACTTTCGTTTTTATTTCATTAAAAAACTGTTCCGGTGTAATTAATAAGGTACCAGGATTTTCAAACAAATAATTTTCAGGTGTAACAGTTATTCTTATATATCCAGATTGTTCATAATCCGCATGCATAAGTGTATTAATAAGTGCTTCTCGAAGAGCTTTCCTCATTGTACTTCCTGTTTCAATTCTTTCACCATTTTTTTCACTAATAGAAAATCTATTTTTCACCCCACTATAAAGTTCACTTATAACATTATTATAAAATGAGTATATATTGAAATCATATACAATGCTTGAAATTCTGTTAGAGTATCTTTCATGAAGTGGATTAGATTTATCAAAATAATCTAATTGAAAATGTGGTATATGCTTTATAATTACATTTGTTTTACCAAAAAATAACAAACCACCAAGAGTTACAAATAAATTTTCATTTTCATCATAATCTATAACATTCAATCGTTGCAAAAAAACATTTAATGGTAATTTACCAAGTCTTTCTTGTTGTATTGGATCTTCAAACAACTTACTCCTGTATCTATCTATATCTTCCATGTTTAAATCAGATATAGATGTCCCTCTCATCAGCTTTCTATCTAAATTTAAATCATTATCCCTTTTAATTGTTAAAGCTTCTTCTAAACTTATTTTATAATCATTAGGACCCTTTCTAATATAAGCATTACCTTTATAAAATACCGGCCTATGATGAGTAGACTTTCTTACTGATATTTTAATTACAGTTCTACCATTTTCACATTGTATATCCTTAATATCATCGTTCTTAATAGTTGAATAAGATAATACCCCATTATTAATTCCATCCCAAAATTGTTCATGTATTTTTTGAACAACATTATTAGATATTCCATTAATAAATTCTTTATTTTCGTCAATACCAAGATATATGGTTCCTCCATCAGTATTTTCAAAGGATGCAATAGATTCCCAAGCTTCCTTAGGAAACTTTTTTTCACATTTTTTATACTCTATCTGATGATTCTCTTTAGATAAATCTTTAAATTTCTTTTTCATAAAAAACCTTTCCGTAAAAATGTAGAGAAAATGTAGAGAAAATGTAGAGATTAAATATTATTAAAAAGCTGATATAGTAGGCAATTAAGATATCCGTGTTAATCTTCTCTTCACAAAAATGTAGAGAAAATGTAGAGAAAATGTAGAGAAAATAAATTATGTTTGAACTAATATGAATGTAATTACATACAATAAAGTTGATTTAGATATAAATTATATGATATTAATATTTTTTCACAATAAACCATCTACACATAATTATGTGTGGGTAGCGTTAAAAATTTTTAAAACATAATGAAAATGAAAATCTTCTTTCTATATAATTTTATCATTAATGATGACATTAATCCTTATTAGTAATTAGGTATTAATTTGAATTTCAAAATTATTTATGCCTTTCTCTTATCATTAATAATATAAATAATAAAAACGCCTGAACCACCGATTCTTTCAGTGATTCAGGCGCTTTAATTTTTCCACAAATTATTTTTGCTGGGCCAATTCTTGTTTCGACTTTTTAATTAACTCAATGGCATCGTTAAAGTCATTGAGTCCCACTTTACACTTAGCGCCATCACGTTCTACCGCATGGGAGCTTGCGTAAACTACTACGTTTAACAGGTCTCCCCCAGAAAAGCCATCGGTATTAGCTAAAATCTCATCCCAATCGGCTGCAGATAAAGCAACCGGTAGCTTAGCTGGAATCAACTTTTCTAAAATCTTCCGCCGTGCCTCTTTTTCCGGCAATGAGAATTCAATGTTACCAATAATCCGCCGTAAAAAGGCTGGGTCATAGTTTTTTCCGAAGTTGGTCGTAAAAATCGTAATCCCTTCGAAGTTATCTAACTCCAGCAGCATGACTGATTTAGTCAAATTAACGGCGTGATCCGTACTTTTCGTTACGCTGTCTAACCGGCGACCCAGGATGGAATCCGCTTCATCAAAGATTAAAACGGCATCCGTATCCCTTGCCTCTTTAAACAGGAGCTTAATGTTCTTCGGCGTTTCCCCCACGTACTTAGATTCAATGTCCGCGTAGTTAACTTTGATCACCTTTTTGCCCATTTCCTTGGCAATGGCTTCTGCGGCAAAACTTTTCCCAGTCCCGGGCAATCCGTACAAGTTAATTACGGTGCGTCCCCCGGTAGAATCAATTTCTCGCAGTCCAAACTGATTGTAGAGCAAGTCATAATTTTCAATTTTAGAGATTAAACTCTGAATTTGGTTAGCCACCTCATCGGAGACAATCAGGTTCTTTAAATCTCGTTTAGGTTCTTCCACCGGGAAAACTAAATCAGCGGTTTTGGTTGGTGCTTTCGGTTTTAATTTTAATGGGCCCGTCGTTCGTTCGCCCGCTCTATCAACCTTTGCCATCTTTCCTTTCCTATCTATAGTTCGTTATCTAATGTATTTTGGTTTTCTTCAACCCATTGGTCTTCCAACTTATCAACATACGTATCGATTGAAGCATGCAAGAAGTCCGGTAAATCCGGGTCAATTTTCTCGAATTTCTTTTTAAATTTTGGATCGTCAGCGTACATTTCGTTCAATCCTCTTAATAGCTCAATGCTAGGATTATAAAAGTTCAGCAGAAATTGATGCCATCTCACCATCAGTTGTTGAACCTTTTCACTGTCTGGATCCTCATCCTTTAGTTTAGCAAGGTCTACGAAAATCTCGTTACTTTCTTTGATAATCGCGGCCTTTTTTTCATCGCTATAACTATTCCAGTTCTGTTGCGATTGTTTAACTTCTTGATCGCCATACTGGTCACTAATTTGCTTTTCTACTTTGGCTTGTCTTTTTGCTTTTTTCTTACTCATTTTAGATCCAACCTAACTGCTTAATTACTTTCATTCCATCATAATCTTATTTCTCCAAGGTCAACGGTTAGTCTCATTTTACAATTTACTGTGCGCTTTTTAAACCATCTTTCTACATAAAAACACCCCATAAAATTTAATTTTTATGGGGTGTTACATAACCATGTTCAAGTCTAAATCAATTAAAACTAACTAATTTAAGTTACTTGCGTTTTCTACGCTCTACTTGTAAAAATGCCCAAACCATTAATGCTAACCCGAGGGCAACTTCAACAAGTAACAAAAACAAGCTTGATTGGCGTTGACCCGTTGCTGGTAACTTTCGATTAGATTGCGTCTGTTTGGTTTGTGACTGACTAAAATTAGTTCCTTTATCATCCACTATAAATCCATGAAGATCATTTTGAAACCCACTCCGATTATCTTTAGTGAGGTTCTCTCCCGGGGTTTTAGTAATTGCATCACTAGAACCATTCCCATCTGAATCATTCGGCGTTTCAGGAACAGCTAAAGCAACTACGTGGACATACACTGTTTTAGTTAATCCATTAGCAGCCTTAATTATAACGGGATAACTACCAGGCGTAGTTACATCGACCGCACTCGTATCTAAAGTGATTGGAATGGTCTTTCCATTTTGATCGGTCGCACTAGCTCCCAAGTCATTAACATTTGGCAGTGGACTATTGACGTCAATGGTCACATCATGACCGGTAACATTACTTTGATCTGCTACTTTTTGATATACGTAAATGACCGATTGCACCTTTTCACTGAAAGTTCCCGTGGCATTACCCGTTACTTTTTTAAGGATATAGCCAGCAATCTCTTTTACTTGTGTTGTATACGGATCACCAATCTTTCCCGTTAACGTTTCTGTTGGCGCAATTTCATGACCATTTTCATCTAAATACTGGACTGTAACCTCAGCACCGGCAACCGGTTGCTGAGCCAATACATGAACATAAACGATTTTACTAAGCCCATTAGAAGCAGTAATGGTTACGGGATAACTACCCGGTTTAGCCAGGTCAACCGCACTCGTATCCAAGGTTACTGGAATGCTTTTCCCAGCCTGATCAGTGGCACTGGCGCCCAAAGCAGCAGCATCTGGCATCGAATCATTAACGTTAATGGTAACATCGTGGCCGGTAATGCTACTTTGATCTACCACCTTTTGGTATACATAAGTTACCGATTGTGCATTTTCGCTAAAAGTTCCTGTAGTGTTCCCTGTCACATTCTTCAATGTGTACCCCGGAATCTCCTTCGCTTGGGTTGTATAAGGATCACCAATTTTTCCCGTCAACGTTTCGGTTGGCGCAATTTCATGGCCAGCTTCATCCACATATTGAACCGTAACATTGGCTCCGGGCAGGCTAGCTTCAACATTAATTGTTTGCCTAATTGCATTTCCACCGAAATTAAAAATCCCATCCGTCTTGTAGTCGTCACTTAAAAACCAATCAGGTTTCCATTTAAAAACTTTCAAATTATCAAAATCACTTTGAGTTACCCCATCAATTACAAAAGCATTATTTGTTAAAGTCGCATTAACCCACTTCCCGTTATAATTAACTACCGTTGATCGGGTTGGATACGAAGGGGTTCCATCCGGATTAATTATCAAATCCTTTAACTTACTAAATGGCAATGATAATTGCTGAGTCTCTGGATTATAAGAAAAATCATTATGATTTAAAGTATATTCGGAACTAACTTGCTGCTGGCTAACAACAATTCTAGTGACATTATCCAAATTTAAACCTTGCTTTAACACGCTGAGATCTTTAATTCGATTCTTACTAAAGATGATTGTGGACAAATTGGGATTAGCCATTTTCACACCAACTAATCCCATCAAGGAATCAATGTTGGTTCCTTCAATCGATAAAGTAGTCAATCCATGACACTGTTCTAACAACTTAAAAACTGAATTATCAAGTCGATTGGAGCTCTCTGCCCAAAAATCACCTCCAGCACTTTGATCAATAGATAATTTTTTTAGAGATGGTAACTTGCTTAAATCGGGCAACTTATCAGTCGTAAAAGGAACGACGTCAAAGTCCAATCGTTCTAGGCTAGTTATCTTTGCAATGGCAGAAAAATCAATGTCACTCGGAACATCTGTGTTCCCGGCGGAACTAATAAAAAGTGTTTTTAAATTGGTACAGTACTGAATTCCTTCAAAAGTTTGCGGTAGAACTTGATATCCAGTGCTTCCAAATGAAGGGATTCGCAGCGTTTTAATCGCTTGCATATCTGCCACTGTGATTTCTTGAATCGTTTTGTTCAAACTAGGATAAAAGCTTTGGTTATAAGCATCGGCAATCGCCTTTTGCAGTGCTGGATCTGGAACTACCGAAGTCATCATGGCTTGATTGTCACTAACCGCTAGTTTAACTATCATATTATTAATGGTCTGAAGTTGGTTATCCGTGTCAGAAGTTGTCGTCGCTGGCTTATCCTGCGGAACCGTTTGATTACTAGGTTGCTGGTTAGCCCCCTCTAAATCATTCGGTTGTTGATTGGTTGCACCCGGTTTAGCAGGCTGGCTTGAATCAACTGTTAGACTTTCATTACTTGTATCGGTTGGTTGCGTCGCAGAAGCAAATGAGCTAGTTCCGTCCGGTTTAGTTGATTCCCCCGCATTAACTCCTTGTTCTGTTTCGCTGCTAGTTCCCGTTTGACTCTCCACAGCATCACTTTGAGGTTGAGATTCAACCGGGACAACCTGACCATTTCTGGTATCAGCCTCATTATTAGTAAGATTCGAATGCGTCGTTGTGGTTGCTTGCTGACTTGAATCAGTAGCGCTCGTATCCTTCACGGGCATTTCATTGCTTACACTCGGGTTCGTTGTCTCAGCTTGAACCGTTAAATAAGTTGATGACATGATAGCCGTAGTGACCACTGCGGCAAAAATCCACTTTTTGCCGGATTTATACATTTTATACCGACGAGTTTGTTGCTCAACTATTCGCTTCATTAATTCCATCCTTTCGTATTGTTTTTACTGCTATCTAATTAGATTAAAATCTCAATAAACCGTAGTTTCTAATTAGAATTATAACATGAACAATTTTCACTAGCTTTAAATTAGAATATTTATCTTTGATATATCATTTTAATTTCCTTACCACAAATTAACCCTAAAATGGGAACATCATCAGCTTAAATTCTTAATAGAAAAACACTGTAAAAACTAAATCTAATTTATATAGGTTTTAAAATTAACATCTTTTGTTGTAATTATAAATTCATCCTCCTTTTCTTGTTTATAGTGATGATATTATACACTGGTGTGTAATATCATTGCTACCCAATTAGAACACAATTGTATAAGTTCCCATTTTAGGTATTTTGACCATTTTCTTTCCCCAAAACGACTTTAGTAAGATTCAGATTGTAGAGATATCTTTCCGTTGCTTAATCTCACTTTGGGTATTTCTTTAATTGAGTAGGTCTTTTATGATTGAATCAGCTATAAACTAAATAAAGGAGTCCAATATGATAGTTAGCGTCATTATTTTAATTGGCTTATTACTAGCAATCGGATTTATCGCTGGTCGCTCACAAGATAAATATTTATTTTTAAAGTCTGGATTATACTTCTTTTTGATGGAGATTACGTCCAGCATCGCATTGCTAATCTCTGTCAGTGGGGTTTATTTTTTCATGGTAAAACTGCTGCACTATGACATTCGGATTCTCACCTTTTGTCTTGCGGCCACGTTTATCGGCGGCATCATCAACTTTTATTTCATCAGATACTTAAATTTGTTCAAGGATTCAAACAGCATGTTAGTGATGCAAGTGGAGTATTACATCCAATGGACCACGATTGCCCTAACGCTCTACCAGTTTTTAACGGGATCCAGCTCTAACTTAAAAATCTTTGCCAAAGCTGGGATTTCGGCCGAAAACCTAGATATCAACGAACTCAACTTACTGGTCCTGCCACTGCTCTTGATTAGTTGGATTTCAATTGCAATGATCAAGATTTATTTAACGGATCGTGGGCACTAAGACTTATTATTAAAGAAGGAACACATACTATGAAAAATCACGTAGATACCAAATCTAAGAACGGAGAATTAATTATTCCAACTGATCAATGGAACAAGGATTGAGCCAGACTTCTAAGCAAGCAAAATCGTACAACTAAAGACCAAAAGGTGATTTTAGTTGATGAAAAAAATGATGACTCTCCTTTTATCGACTGAGTACTTCATGGATAACAGCAGTCTACTTGCTCGCAACCCAATCTCTTTTTCAGTGTTTAACTATGCTAGAATTAAGTTATAACTGATTCTAAGGGAGAAAAATATGAAGAAAAAAAGCTTACTGGTAATTCCAGTTGCCCTCACCCTGCTCCTTAGTTTGGCGGCTTGTGGTAATGACCAACATAAATCGGAAACTGCACATGCTAAAACCGAACACAAGCAAAACAAGAAAAAAACTAATACAAAGAAAAAAGAGCAAAAGGAAACGTCTGATCAAGAAGCTCAGAAAAACAGTGCTAACCCTAACACTCAATCCGACCAAACCCCAAATGCTGATTCTAACCAAAATAATCGGAATAGTACTGCTGACAGTCAAGTAGCAGTAAACAATGCCAACACTAATAACGCAGATGATAGCACTAGCAACAGTTCCAATGCTAATCAAAACCAACCGCAAGAGTCTCAATCAGTAAAGAACCAAGCAGCCGGTAATACCGACGTAGTTAACACTTCTGAGGCAGCCATTAACATCATAAAAAATGAACTTGGTAATAGTTCTGATTATTCATACGATGTATTGTCTACCGATAATGGGGTATATGAAATTAAAGTGATCTCTAAATCAATTCGAGCTCAAGGTGGTAGCGGAACGGTTGGACTTTATGACGTTATGCCTGATGGTACTTACAATTTAAAATATTAATTTTAAAAACAGCAAAGGGCCCTCTTCCCAGTGAAGAGGGTCCTTTTTGTATGCTTATTTACACTATTCGTTGCGCTTAATTTGTTCCTTCAAGTTATCTAACAAAGCGTTAACTTGTTGCTGCGTTGAATTAATAATCGCTAAAATTTCAGCATTTTGCTATTTGTTATAAGCAGTCGTTTTATTTTTCCAACAAATGAGCCCGTTCTAACATCCGCGCAATCAACAGTGAAAGCACCCCACTGAAGAGGAAGACGGATACCAAGCCTACTAGGAATAATGCCACAATCAAGCCCACGCTAAAACCAGCATAGTCTTGTCTGATCAATTGGTACCCAAACGTAATCACCGTGGTGGTAATCGAAGTCAGCGTTACACTCAACCAGCCGTAGTTCTTGTAGCCTGTAACCGCGAATCCCAGTTCAGAACTCACCCCTTGGATTAACCCAGAAATCAACGTGGAAGCACCCCAAATTCCGCCGAGTAGCATTTCTACCACGGAACCCAGTAATTCGGCTAACAATCCGGAACCGGGAATCCGTACTACCAGTAAAGCCAGTGGACCAGCCATTGTCCAAAATCCGAGCAGGATGGAACCTGCAAACGGCGCCAATCCCAGCGGCGTCAAAACCGCCGTTACGGCCGTGTAAATCGGATCCATAATCCAGAAAATCAATCCCGTAATAATCCCAATTAACGTTACTAAAATAATGTTTTTCAAATGCCATTCCGATACCCAGTGTTTCATAATTTCGTCCTCCTTTTATAATTTAGCCATAATAAAAAGCACTCAACCACGGCTGAGTGCTTTGAAAAACGAATTCATGATTGCACTAGTAACAATCGGCTTTTCAAACGCGATAATCGTTCCCTGCGGCAGTCCTAACTACATCAGGTTCAATGGGTTTAATCTCAGCTCGTGGCACCCCAACTTTTTATTCTGCACTTATTATAACATATTTTTTCTTACTACTTCGTATTTTTTTCTAGGCCAAAACCACGGGACAATCCGTAGTAGACAATGGCGGAGAAAATCATCGAAATGAACGTAGCGCCGACGGTCTCTTTAATGACCGGCATGTTCTTCAAAACCAGGTACAAAATCACGCCCAAGACCAGCGTCACAATCGCAATCACGTTGTAACCACCCTGGTACCAAAGTTGTCCTTTCGGATTAGACAAAGTTTGCGGCGTGTAATTCTTCCGGTTTAAGAGGAAGTAATCGACACACATGATGGCGATGATGGGTCCGAGTAACATTCCCGTGTAGTCCAGGAAGGACGTGAAGGATGCTAAGAAACTTCCGTTTAACAATGGCACAAAGGTTAATAACATGGAAACAAGCGTGATGATGACCAACGACTTGTTGAAGCTGACCTTGTGAAAGACGTTGTTCAAAGCGGAAGCCCCAGCCTGAATGTTAACCGCGTTGGCCGTCATACTGGTCAAGACAATCACGATCATAGCGATGAAACCGAGACCAAGCTTGTTGGCAATGATACTAGGGTCAGAGTTGTTCGGATCGTAACTTCCAGACGTCATGGCTACGCTAATTGTGGTACAAATCCCAATCAGCGTGAAACTCAGCAGTCCAAGCAAGGCTCCCCAGAACGGAGCGCTAATGGCTACGTGTTTCTTCCGGGTGAATCGGGTAAAGTCAGCAGCGCCGGTCACCCAACCTAGACTAGCAGCGGCGATGGTATCAATCCCTAATCCAAACGGCATTTTTTGTGCTGCTGGAATCCGGTAATGCAACAAATCGGTCAACGAAACGTTCTTAAAGACCACAACCGTTTCTAAAATCACAAAGATGATGACCAACACGACTCCAATCCGTTCCACTAACTGCACGGAACGTTGCCCCGCCACGATACTCAAAATGTGCAGGACACTCATAATGCCAATTCCGACAATCATCCCAAGGTTTCCACCCGGATGACCAAAGAGTGGCCACTTGAAAAGACTGTGGAAGATGAAGGCTAACGAAGTTGCCGCAATGAAAGTATTCACGGCCGTCCACCCTAGGAACAGGGTGATGTTAATCAGCGACGGAATGATGCTGCCGCGAATCCCGAACGATCCCCGGGATAACACCGTGGTCGTGGCTCCGGTTTGATAACCCACGTACCCCAACATGCTCAAAAAGATGTAGGCCAGCACCCCAGCAATTAACGTTGCGGTCGTCCCACCAATCAAGCCACAGGCGGCTACCACGCCCCCGATGAACCAGGTCCCGTTATTGGCGTTCGCGCCAAACCACGTGGCAAACATGTCCCAGTAGTTCATGTTCCGTTCGTCTTGTGGAATGACTCGGAACGCATACTTGCTATTATTCAATATAGTTTCCTCCAAAATATTAACATTTTGTGTCTGTTTTATATCAATAATCGTCTTTCTTAGTATAGCAGAGATCAGTGCGAAACGGTAGCGCTGCCAGTAATTCTAACCCGCTTGTGATGCTGGTTAGAATTAGCTTATAATTAAAATTAACTTGCAACTTTGAGGAGAATTATCACTCATGACCACCATTCGTTCTGGCTACGATCCACTCTTACCTACCCTGTTAATCTCGATTCACAAAGAATACGTGGATGAGATTAATGCCGGCACCAAAGTCATTGAATACCGGAAGTCCTTTTTTAAAGATCAGTTTCAAGCCTTTATCTATGCCAGCGGTAAAAATGGTGGCATCTCCACCTTTATCCGGTGTAATCAACCCATTATCAGTGACGCTGACCACCTCGCCCGGATTGGCTCAATTGTCGGTAACGATGATTATCATGAGATTTTTGACTACTTTCAAGCTAAAAATACGGGCGTCATCATCCCCATCCGGTCCGCATCCCAAATTCACAAGCTCGATTTACCTACGTTACGTAAACAATTTGGGAACTTTAATGCGCCACAAAAATATACTTTTTTAGACAAACCCGAAAAACAGTCATTGTTGAACTACTTGATAGACCAGGAATTAGTGAGAACCATGACCAACGATTGGAATCATTTTTACGCCCAAATTGCTAACAAAATTAACTAACGCCCTAATCCCTTCACAATCTCAAATTCCTACCCCAGTGAAAGCGGAAACATGGTAAAATAGAGGTAGGAATATCGCAGAAAGGAGAATCGCAATGGTTATTTTATTACATGCATTAATCGGAATCGTTGGTTTCGTAAGTGCCGGAGTTTTAGGAATTAGTTTCATGGGTCACACCCAAGAATTATCCACGATGCAACGCTGGTCATTGATTTTGACGGTCAGTGCCGTTGGAATTACTGCCGTGCTTGGTCTGTACTACATGGCCGGCATTTGGGGCGCTTTAGTTTCTGGCCTCTTATTAGCCTACTTTGAATACGTGTGCTTCTTTAAAGAACCCAAAACGGTTCACGAACACCAATAACATAAATTAGTAAAAATCCGCTAGCCTGGCTAGGTTAGCGGATTTTTTGTTACTTCTGTTTTCTATTTTAACTTCACTAAGCCCACGGCGAGCGTTCCAGCAATCCAGAACAAACTTCCAATTAGCATTAACGTTGGTAACGAATTACCAATCAACGGTAAGATCAGCACGCTTAGGAGCGAAGCCACAATTTGCGGGACACAGACCTGGGCGTTAAATAATCCCTGATAAACACCAGCATTTTGGGCTGGGACCGCATCCATTACAAAGGCTAAGGGATAGATGATGATCCCGGCCCATCCGACTCCAATTAAGATGAAGGCCAGCACCATGCCTAAGCTGGAATGTAAAATCCCAATCCCTACAAAGCCCACGGCCCCGACCGCTAAGCTTCCACCTAACGCATGCACTTGATACCGGCGTGGCACCCGGCCTAATCCTACTGCCAGGACGGAGGCTGCTAAGGCGTACACTCCGGACAACACCCCAAAGAGATTCCCGCCCTGCTGGTACGCCGCACTGGCTGGATTAGTGGTGTGATAAACGTTGGCAGCAATCGTTCCAGCTCCGTAGGTCCACAACAGCGCAAAGGCCACAAAACACAGCCCCTGCACGAGTGCAATCGTCCAAAAAATCGCTGGTGCCTGCTTGATTAACTGCCAGTAACTCAGCTTCGTCTGCGCTGGTGGTCCTTGATACAGCTCCAATTCCGCTGGCGTGTACTCACGGACATTCCTCACCGTCAAAATGGAACAGATGGTCAGCACGGTCGCTGCCAAGTAGAAAACCAGTTTCATCGTCAGAGGGGCTGCACCCGGGTGCGCCACGTTGCTAACGCCGAGAACCGACAGGAACCACGGAGTAATGGCGGCTAGGATGCTTCCGCCGTTCACCATAATGCTTTGCAGCGAGGTGACCTGTCCTTTTTGTTCACTGCTAACCATGTCGCCAATCAGGATTTTAAAGGGCGCCACACAGGCGTTCGCGGCCACAATGTATAGTAACACTAGCACCGCTCCAATTCCCAAGACTACGGATATCGGTAAACCCCAGTCCCCGGCGTTCGGCAGTAAAATCAGGGTCAGGTCAGCAATGATCGTGCCTCCAACCAAGTAGGGAATCCGGCGGCCTAACTTAGGTAACCACGTGGCGTCTGAAAACTGGCCCAGGATGGGTTGGGTAATCATTCCAGTAATTGGCGGAATTAAAAACAAAAACGCCAGCATCTGCGGACTGGCTCCAAACGTCTGAAATAATCGCCCTAGCTGGGAATTTTCTAATCCCAATGACATTTGGGCCCCCAGTAAGCCAAAGCTCAACCAAAAAAGTTGGTTAAATCGTAACCGTGGTAACGATTGTTGCTGTTTCATCGTGCCACTCCCCTTCTAAAATTTAAAGATAGTGCCATTGTACCGGCATCAAATCCTGGATTCAAACCCTGACTAGTTGTTAAAAATTCACAATCAGAAAAATATTTTTCACAAAAAGGGTTGCCAATTTCTTTGTAAGCGGTTACAATTAATTTCGTAAATTGTTCATCCATGAAACATGAACGAGAAAGAAGGGACTATCGTGAAAAAACCACGTTTAAGCATCGCATTTATTTTCATTTTTGGGGCACTCGGTGGGTTGCTCTTCGGATTTGACACAGGAATCATTTCCGGAGCTTCACCATTAATTGAAGCTAACTTCCACCTCAACACGGAACAAACTGGATTTATTACTTCTTCCGTATTGATTGGATCTGCCATCGGAGCCCTCTCCATTGGATCACTATCAGACCGGTTTGGTCGCAAAAAATTATTGATTCTTGCTTCTATCCTCTTTTTGGTTGGTTCCGGTTTATCAGCCGTTGCTACGGGCTTTGTACCCATGGTCATTGCCAGAATTATCCTTGGGTTAGCCGTTGGGGGCGCTTCTGCCTTAACTCCTGCTTACTTGGCCGAATTAGCCGACAAGGAACACCGGGGTTCATTAGGAACCATGTTCCAGTTAATGATTACTTTGGGAATTTTACTGGCTTATGTTTCTAACTTGGCCTTTCTGGGTCACAACCTCTTAGGAGTTCGTGACTGGCGGTGGATGCTCGGATCAGCTTTAATTCCTGCCATTCTCCTATTCATCGGTGGAATTTTATTGCCTGAATCACCACGTTACCTGGTGGAAAAAGGAAAAACCAAAGAAGCCCGTGAGGTCTTAGACCGATTACGGGTTGGTACTAACGACGATCCGGAAGAAGAAATCAAAGAAATTGAATCAGTTTCCCACCAAGAAAAAGGTGGTTTAAAGGAACTCTTCACGGTGGCTCGTCCTGCTTTAATCGTAGCCATCGGACTGATGCTCTTCCAGCAATTAGTCGGAATTAACGCCGTGATTTACTTCTTACCACAAGTATTCATGAAAGGCTTCCACTTCCCAGCTTCCGGTGCCATCTGGATTTCCGTTGGAATCGGGATTGTCAACTTTATCGTAACAGTGCTCGCATACCTCATCATGGACAAGGTGAACCGGAAAACGATTCTGATGTTCGGTTCAGTCGTGATGGGCGTTTCCTTAGGACTGTTAGCCATCCTTAACTTCACCGTTAGCATCAGTGTGGCCGCTATTCCAACCATCATTTTGATTGCGGTTTACATCTTCGGATTCGCCATTTCTTGGGGTCCAATTGCTTGGTTAATGATTGGGGAAATCTTCCCACTTTCAGTTCGGGGAATCGGAACGGCGATTGGTTCAGCTGCCAACTGGATTGCTAACTTTATTGTTTCCCAGTTCTTCTTAACCATCCTCGCTCTCTTCCACAACAACGTGGGTGGTCCCTTCGCAATCTTTGCGGTCTTTGCCTTCCTTTCACTAGGATTCGTTTACTACTTTGTCCCAGAAACTCGGAACAAATCATTGGAACAAATTGAAGGCGAACTCGTTAGTCGTTACAACGACAAACAGAAGAAAGCTTAAGCAACCTAAAAAGAAAGTCAGCTCCATTAGGAGTTGGCTTTCTTTTTTTGTGGTTATTTTTCTTCGTTTGTATCAATCGAAATCAGTTGCTGATTTCCCAATAGGTACAAGTATTTCTGCCGCACCGGCTCGTGCAAGATATCCTGCAGGGCAAGCGCATAGAGGTTCACTTGACCCGTGTACTGGTCCTTAATTTGATCAACCGAGGCCTTGGGATGAGCCGGATTCACAAAGCTCGTCTTGTAATCAAACAAAATCGGACCTTCATCGGGATCGTCCAAGTAACCGTCAATAATTCCGTGCACCAAAATCTGCTGGTTCGGGTCATTATGAAATTCCGAAAAGAGCCGTTGCGCTTTGATAATTAGCGAGAACGGAACTTCTCGGTGCAACCGGTCTGGAAATTGCAGAATCCGTTGCCCAACGTGGGTTTGATAGAAGGCCACAATCGCCTGCCGGCTAATTTGTTTGGCAACGGTAGCGGTTAACAAATTACCTTCCACCAGTTGCTCAATTAGTGCTGCGACGTGTTCTTCATCAACCGGTTGGGTTACATCCAGCTTCTGCAAAACCAGGTGAGTTGCCGTTCCGACCTCTTGAGGGGTCGGCTGCGCCACCGTCTGCATGAACTGCGGTTGGGCAAATTGCTCACTTTGATACCGGGTCCGCTTCAATACCTGGTGCTCCGGATCAGCCACACTGCCCAGTTGAATGTTATCGGGATCATCAAACTGGCGCTTAATCTCTGAAACCGATTGATAGGCCGTCGTTTGGGCGGCATCCGCAAACGGGTACTGAAATTCTAACTGGTGCTTAATTTCCGCTGGATCGGTAGCCGTCCCGGTGAAATCCAGATCCGTGGCGGTCGCTACTGCTGTCTTCGTTGTTTGTAGTTCCTCAGGGTGCACAAACTCCACCGTAAATTCACTCGGATCAGACTGCAACTCGGTTAAAGTCAAGTCATCGTCTAGCAACGCTTGAAACTGGGGATGCCGCACGAGGGCCATTCCCATCCAATCAAGAAAGTTAGTGGCACTACTTCGCGTTGCTTGGTTAATCACCAAATTTGGGCTTTGCTCGGCCTGAGTCCAGGTTTGCAGGGTGCGCTCCTCGGCCGTTTGCTTGGTGGTTCCCTTCACAATTCCGGCGATGATTAACTTTTGTTTAGCTCGAGTTAGGGCCACGTAGAGTTTCCGCATTTCTTCGGCTTGGGCCTTCCGTTTTAACACATTAGTAATTGCCACATATTGCAACGTTTTCACCCGTTCGTGTCGGTCAGGGTAGTAATACTTAATCCCCAGTCCCATCTGATCATCAACCACAAAGGACTGCTTCAGTTCCGTATCGTTGGCCTTGTGATTTGTATCAATCAAAAAGACCACCGGATATTCGAGTCCCTTACTCCCGTGAATCGTTTTCACGGTCACGGAGTCCGGATCAACGTCGACGCTGGCTTCCGCTAGGTCGTTATCGTCCTTCTGCAGTCGTTTAATGAACTGGACAAAGGCAAACAGACCCTGAAACCCGTTGCGTTCGTATTCTTCCGCTCGTTGGTAGAGAGCGTGTAGATTAGACTGACGTTTCTTACCGGCTGGCATGCCCCCCACGTAATCAAGGAAACCAGTTTGGTTGTAAATCTCCCAGATCAGTTCGGCTAAACTATGCTTGGTGGCGTAATCACGCAGTTCCGTGAGTTGATTCAAAAATTGTTCGACCTTGCTCAGCACCCGGTCGCCAAATTCCGTCTGTTGCTGCTGTTTGTACCCCTGCCGAAAGTCCAAAACGGCTTGGTAATAATTCCCGGTCTTTTTTGTAATCCGAATGTAGGCCAGCTCATTTTCGTCTAAGCCTACCAGCGGCGACCGCAGCACTGCTGCTAACGGAATGTCCTGCGCCGGATTATCAATGATTTGCAGTAACGACAGCATAATCTGAATTTCAGTTGTCTTGAAGTAACTCTCCGATCCATCACTGTTCAGCGGGATTTGATGTTCGGCAAAGACGTTCGCAATCTCAAAGTTATTCCGTTTAGTGGACGACAATAACGCGATATCGCCATACCGTAATCGTCGTTTAGCTCCTGCCTTCCGATCATAAACCTGAAAACCATCGTTCATCATCGTTTCAATCTTATTAGCAATCAATTCAATTTGGCGTTGATCGTTGGTTAACTGGTCTGATTCGTTGAGCTCGGCCTGATCATCCGCCAGCAGGAGTAACTCCGTCTTAGTGTCTAAATCGTCTGGATAATCTCGTGCTCTAAACTGCAACTGCGCATCGCCGGTGTAATCAACTTCGCCAAAGGAGCGGTCCATGATCTGTTCAAAGACGAGGTTCGTAAAGTGGTCCACGTTCGCAACCGACCGGAAGTTATCGGGCAACGTAATCAACTGATTCTGCTCCGAATCTGGATAATCGTGGTACTTGTCCATGAACATTTGCGGATCCGCCAACCGAAAGCGGTAGATGGACTGTTTCACATCCCCCACCATGAAGAGGTTCGGCTGTTCCGGGTTTTTAATCGTCCCCAAAATGGCATCCTGCAGATGGTTATTATCCTGGTATTCATCGACCATGATTTCGTTAAACTGCTGCTGGAGTTGTGTGCGCAGCGCCGTGCCCACTTCTGATTGATCGTTTAAAATTTGAAACGCAAAGTGCTCAATGTCAGTAAAGTCATAGGCATGTCGTTGTCGCTTCACCCGGGCGTATTGTGTCGTAAATTGCTTTACAACCTCGATTAACTTCTGAATCAGCTGAGCCGCATCGTCATTCAGCTGCTGCAGACTCGCTTCGTCGGTCCAAAAGTAATTTTTGCTAATCTCTTCAAATTGCTTTTTCGCCGCGTTTCGTAAGTTTTTACACTGATCTTTGACATCCAGTTGTTCTTCATCGAGATCCTTTTTACCGCCTGGAAAGTTTTTAAAATTTTGTTGTTTAAAGACCGTCCGGAGCTGATCCCAACTACGGGTGGCTAGCTGACCGGCCACTACTGCAAGTTGTTCCTGTTCATTTACCAAAAATGACTCAACTTTTTCAATTCCCGCGCGGTGGGCTAATTCACGAGCTTGCTGATACGAGGCTTGGATTTGTTCCATCTGATTCTGTAAATCTGGTAGTAAGTGGTCCCGGTATAAATGACTCTCGGTCAAGGCACCGTCCGTACGGTAAAAATACCCTAACTGGTTAATCCACTGCTCCGGATCCTGGTTTACGTTCGCCAATTCATAGAGCCGGAACACCAAATCAGTTAGGCCATCGTCACTCCGGTCGTTAGAGAAGTTCCGGGTTAATTGGGCAAAACGGTGATCCCGGTCGTTACCGTACAATTCTTCCCGAACATCATCCCAAACTTCACTCTGTAACAGCGTCCGCTCACTCTTATCCGTTAAAATCCGAAAGTCGGGATCCAGGTTGATAACGTAATAGTACCGTTTCACTAGCCACAGACAAAAGGCATCCATGGTTTCAATGTGAGCGGTGGTGAGTTTACGTAGCTGGCGCACTAAATGTTGTTTGTCCGCCGAATCCTGCGTTTGGTTCAGCTCCATTTGCAGGGCACCGTTAATTCGTTCCCGCATTTCCTGGGCGGCGGCGTTCGTGAAGGTCACAATCAGTAACTGATCCACGTCCACGCCATCCTTGATTTTACGCATCACCCGTTGGGTTAACACGCTGGTCTTCCCAGAGCCCGCCGATGCAGACACCAGAATGTTACCGTCGTAATCATTCTGAATCGCAGCGAGTTGCCCCGGGGTCCACTGGTTTTCACTCATGATTGCCTCCTTTCTGTTCTGCTCGTAACTTTTCTAGGACTTCCGCCATGCTGAGGTTCTCTACCTCACGATAGTTGTTCTCCGCCAATAACGGGTCAAACTGCATCACGGCTTGATAGGCAGAATTTGTGATGTTGGACCTGTCCTGGAACCGAGCTGGCCACAACCGGGTATCGCCCGCAAAAATACGGTTCCCGGCTGTTTGAATCAACTGTTCCGTGTGATTGATTACCCGATCTAAATCGGCTTGTGAAATGATTTTGCTATCCTTATAGAAATCTCCATCATTCTTAAATCTAAACGGATAGACAGCGCTCACGTCCTGATCACCTAGCGATTGCAAGACGTCTTTATCCGCCAATAAAATCCCATTGTACTTGTGCTTTTGTAACAAACGTTGCTGAATTTGTTGCGGATCCTGCCAGTTTTTCAGCTCCGTGTAATCCAGCACTGGATCAAAAACGTGCAGGTACAAAGCACCAATCAAGCGCGCCTGCTCCGTGTCTCCGATGGACTTCAAGTTCTTTAACACGGCATCCATGTACGTCATCATCTGCATGGCAGTTCCGTCGTAGACCTGGGCAAATTTAATCTCACGCTCACTTGATTTGTAGTCCACGATGTTAAGGTAGTCCGTCCCATTGACGTCCATGCCATCAATTCGGTCAATCCGCCCCTGCACACTAACTTGTTTGTGATTATCTAAAGCAAATTTCAGCTCCTGGTAGTGTTTACCTGGGCCAAAGGCGACCTCGGTTTGGCGGGGCCGCATGTGCACATGCCGGGCTTGATTCCGCAAGGCCTGCGCCATCTCAGTCACTGTCTTAATCAACTGACTCTTAATGTAGTTCATCCGCTCCGAACTTTGCAAAATCTCGTAGCGTTGCGCCTGATCTTCCTCAATCAGTTTTGTGGTAACTTCCGTAACCAACTCTGTAACCTGTTGATCATCTAAATCCCCTAGTTCCAGTTGTTGCTGGTTCACCAGTTTCATCAGGTGGTCGAGCGCTTCATGATAGAAGGTCCCCGTATCGGCTGGATTAATCTCAAATTCATCCCGTTCTTTGAGTCGCAAACCGTACTCCAAAAAGTATTCGTACGGATTGGAATAAAACTCTTCCAATTTGGAAATCGAAGTTAGAATTTGGTTCCCATATAGACCCGTCACAATCTCATCGGTTAATGGCTTCGGTTCGTTGCGATAATCCAAGCTGCTCATCAGATTGCTTGTCAATCGTTGCAGTTGCGGATTAGCATCCTGCTCTAACGTAGTCCGAACTGCCGACCAACTAGCGTTTAACTTTTGATGCTGCTTCCGACTAGCTAGCTCGGCTGGAATTAAGTACTTCAGCGTGGCCCGGGGCGACCCTAGATACGGCTGCACGTCCAGTTCGTTCGCATCCGGTTGGGCGTGAAATACCTCGGGCGTCAGCTGGAAAAATTCCTGAATCCGATGCACGTAGGGAGATTGCTTCAATAACGTATCATCGGTCCCATTGCCCGCGTGGTGGGAAAAGTACAAATGATCCCGCGGCGTCAAAAAGGTCAAGTAGTCCTCGTATGGTTCCGCCACCATTTGCGTTTCGCTGGTAGTCGCTAAAAACTGGTCCGTGGCTAACTGCTCACTCAGTTGATCTCGATCCCCATCACTCAGAAGACTCTGACGTTCAATTCGAACCGGTAAGCTGTGGTCATCAGCGCCGACCACGATTGTGATTCGCTTATCGCGGAGATGGTACCGTCCCATTTCTGAAATCGTAACCTGATCTAACGTCGACGGAATCTGGGAATAGGTGGCGCCTACAAAACCAGCTTGTAAAAGGGCTAAGAAGTCATCCTGCACGAATTCCTGGTCACCTAATACGTTAACGTAGTCGTCTAGAATGTGACAAAATTCGTTCCATACCTGCTCGGCCTGCCCCGCTTCCTGAAGGTTTCCGGCTTCGGTCGCCTGTCGTTGCCATTCTTGCAAACGGGCGGGGACTCCATGGTTCACCAAAAACTGGTACAGGATTTGCGCCGCTTCCCGACCGGTTTTGGCTTTAGCCAGCCGGCGGTAGAACGGCGGTAAATTATCCTTCACAAAGTGACGAATCTGATTGATGGCCTTTGAAAACGCCTGATTCTTGTCTACGACCACGCCCGTGGTTTCATCCACGACGGTCGTGTACTTCCAGTCTTCTTGCTGCGTCCATTTTTTGCCGTAGTAGCCGTTTTTCAAGACTAAGTTTTCACACAAGGCCAATTGCCAGCGAAAATCCGCTAGTTTTTCAGTTTGTTTGGGAATCAACAGCTCCGTTTTCAAGAGCTTCATGACGTCTTCATAACGGTAGTTGCGGGCGCGGTTGGGCTTGTAAATCGCAAAGAGCGCCTGTAACAGCACCACCAACGGATGATTTTCCATCTGCTTCTGAATATCCGTAAAGTACGGGATTTGCTGCATCGAAAAAATCGGATTAATGATGTTTTCGTAATCACTCAAATTCCGCGCTACCACCAAGAAATCCCCGTACCGGTACTTCCCGGTGGCGACTAATTGGCGAATCTTAGTCGAAACGTGCATTAACTCATCAAAGGGCGTTGCGGCCTGTAACACGTGCACCGCTGGATTGGATTGCGGTGCCGCTGGCAGCTTCCGGTCTAACTCGCTACTGTTAATCCAGTACTCTTCTAACTGTTGTAAACCGGGCTGTAAATCCCGCGTGGGGGCATATTGATCGGGTAAAATCCGGCTGTGTGCTTGCGCATATTGGTATAACCGGTAATAAAGCCGGCCTGGTTGCGCAAAGAACGCTTCGGGCGCGGGAGCCGCCTCGCGGACGGATTGATCCAACGTCAAATCGATCACCACGTGCGCCCTGCGAATCAAAGTGTGAACTAACTGCAGTTCCTGTGCGGTCAACTCACTAAAACCGGTAAAGTAAAAGTGGAACTGCTCTAATTGAGCAGCGGGCATCTGCAAAAGGTACTCGTTCAGTAGTTCCAGCGTCGCCGCTTTATACAAATATTTTCCGTCGGTCGCGGCTAAAAAAGCCTGATAAATGATAGCTAAATCGTGGAGCTTATTACGTAATTCGCCGGTCGCAGTCTGTTGCAGCTGCTGTAAGTCATCGGGACTAACGTTCCCCTGCTGCAACTCCATCAGTTGTTCGGCCACCTGTTGAATAAAACCGGCTTGTTTGCCTTCACCCCGGTAGATGGTTAAATCGGCTTCGTGGTCGGTGACAATTTGAAAAATAATCATATTAATGGCAACCTGGGATAACTGGGGGACCTGATAAGCCGGGTGATCACGCAAAAAGTACCAAATCAGTCGCGAAAACGAGAACGTTTGAATTTGATTTTGGGCGTAGGTCGCTTGTTCTTCCAAGTTTAATCGTTTCAGCGTCCCCAATTCTGCTTCGAATTTAACGTTATTGGGGACAATTTGAAAATACTGATCGCTGGGATGCTGTGCGGCAGACGTTTGCATCGCTTGAATTACTTGCCCAGCGTGATCCGCACTTGCCTTTCCCAGAATAAACTGTAAACTCATTCTTCCTCCTCTGCGGTTTCAATCACTGCAATCGATTGATTCTGGTATTTACCTTGTAAACCCGCTTTAATTAAATTACTAATTGTTTCATATGAAACAACGCCCGCGGGAACGGACTCTCCTTCGTTGAATAATTGGGCAGGACTCTGTTTTTCAGCCACTAACCTGCCGGGGCGAATAATCAGGTACGGCAGTTCTGTTTCATCAATCAATTTAATGGCATACCGTTGTTCACGCAGATATTCTGCGACGTTCGTAACACCGGGATACTTCAAAGAACCTTGGACTTCGCCGTCAATTCCAGCAGCTGAGACCAAAATCCAGCGTTGCACCATTACCCGTTGACGTTGCAAGACTGCATCGACTGCCTCCACCACTAGATCCACATCGTTCGGACCAGCTGTGACCACTACGGCAGCTAATTGCGGCGGCAACTGGGCGTAGGTGTCCGCCTCAGTTAATTGCTCCTGTTTTATAATTACGTGATTGGTTGCATCTAATTGGTGTTTTACATCGGTGGTTAAGGGACCGTTCCCCACCACTAAAATTGAATCTGTCATGGTTTCACCTCGTTCTTTCTATTTTAGCATCTCTAGTTCTATTCCCCGTAAATTAAAATCCACTCATTTTTTAAGAAAAATTAAAGTTCGGGTTTGAATTATTTGGAGCGCCGTTGTATGATTAGAAAGTAATCTTAAAACCAAATCACGAACATTAGACGTAAGGGAGATTTTTATGGGAACTAAAATCGCGTCGTTTTTTAACTTTAAGGAGCTCGGGACGAACTTCCGCACGGAAACGCTCGCCGGAGTAACGACCTTTGTTTCAATGGTCTACATCCTCTTCGTTAACCCCCAGGTCTTAGGGGCCGCCGGAATGGACAAAGGAGCGGTCTTTACCGCCACAGCCGTAGCCACTGCCTTTGGATGTATTTTGATGGGAGTCATTGCAAACTATCCGTTTGCTTTGTCAGCCGGCCTTGGAGTGAACGCTTTCTTCGCCTACTCCGTTTGTATCGGAATGAAGGTCCCGTGGCAAACGGCCATGAGTGGGGTCTTCATTGCTTCAATCCTCTTCATCATTTTAACAGCCATGAAACTGCGGGAAAAAATCATCAATGCGATTCCCGTGGATTTAAAGGCTGCGATTGGAGGCGGAATTGGACTTTTCATCGCCTTCATCGGCTTTCACGATGGGGGCCTGGTGGTTGCTAACAAGAGTACGTTGGTCAGCCTCGGTTCCCTCACTAATCCGTTGACCTTACTCACGGTAGCGGGCTTAATCATCACACTCTTCTTGATGAGTGCCAGGGTTCCTGGAGCCATCTTCGTTGGGATGATCATTTCCTCCGCAATTGGAATGATTACCGGCATTATCAAACTCCCCACGGCAATTGTTGCTGGTGTGCCCAGCATCAAATCAACTTTTTTAGTTGGACTCTTCAACGTGGATAAGATTAACACACCGCAGTTGTTCGTCGTGGTACTAACCTTCCTACTGGTAACCTTTTTTGATACAGCAGGAACCCTGATTGGATTGGCAGAACAAGCTGGTTACATGCGCAACAACCAAATGCCACGGGTCGGAAGAGCCCTCGCTGCTGATTCGACGACCATGTTAGTTGGATCATTGCTGGGAACTTCCCCGATGAGTGTCTACGTCGAATCATCCGCCGGAATCGCCGTGGGTGGTCGGTCCGGATTCACCGCCATTGTTACGGGAATTATGTTCATCTTTGCAATGTTCTTTTCCCCGTTACTGGCTGTGATTACCAGTCAAATTACGGCGCCTGCCTTAATTATCGTTGGGGTTTTGATGGCTAAATCACTGGCACAGGTCGACTGGAACAAGTTTGAACTAGCTGCCCCGGCCTTCTTAATTGCAGTGGGAATGCCGTTAACATACAGTATCTCAGACGGAATTGCGCTCGGTTTCATCGCCTACCCGATTACCATGATTGCCGCCAAACGAGGCAAAGAAGTGGGTTGGATGATGTACGCCTTAGCAATTGTCTTCCTGATTTTCTTCTTTATTCTAAAAAATTAAATTATTTACCTAAAAAGTCATTTCTCGTTGAAATGACTTTTTAGTTTGGTCGAAAACTATGACATAGATTGATATAATAAAGGTAATGGCCTCATTGGCTAAATCTTTTGGAAAGCGTGGTCTCCGTTAATGGACAACCAATTTAACCAGCATCATTATCATCGATCTCGTTCCTGGTTTACCCGGAAACGGACCGGGATCATCATCGTAGTTTTACTACTACTCATTAGTGGTGGAGCTGCCGGTGTTGCCTACCATTATTACCAAGTTCAACCGGCTCCCAAGCCAGCCAAAACCATTCCGGTTAAAAAGCACACCAATACCATTGCTTTGGCCAAACCACTGCATCTCACCCAAACCAAGGCCCACCAGGCGATTGTGATTGATGCCCAAACCGGACAGGTGCTGGGTGAAAAAAACGCTAATCAACAGGTCGGAATCGCCTCAGAAAGTAAGATATTAACCGCCTATGCCGTGTTAAAAGCCATTAAAGCCAAAAAGATTACCTGGGATACGAAAGTTCCAATTACCAAAAAATCAGATTGGTCCCACAAAGATCCCAATGTCTACGCCCATCTCGATGTTCATGAAGGCGAAAAACTGCCGGTCAGAACCCTTTTTAACGCCATGTACACTTTGTCCGCTAACGACGCGGCCTTTGCCCTTGCGGACTTTATGAAGCCCAAGGACATGACCCAACAACAGGCACTAACCAAGTGGGCGCAGGAACTGAATTTAAATGGCTCCAAGTGGTTTAATGCAGCAGGGCAATTAAATCGGAACGCTGGCGATTACGAGGTCAAACACCAGAAGTGGGACGCCGAAAATACGGCAAGTGTGGCACAAGTGGCCAAAATGACCTACCAGAATCTTCAAATCAGTCCGGAACTCCACCAAGATTATCACGACCTCGAATTCGTTTATCATCCAACTCCCGAACAATCCAAGTCGCTAGAAACCGAGCTCTCACGCTTTCAAAAGGGGATTAAATCTCACTTGAATAATCCGCTGAACCTCAGTTTCAAAAATTACAAAACGGGTTCTAGTCCCAAATACGGGGGTGGGATTTCCGCCTTCATGCAAGCACCTGACGGCCATCAGTTTATCGTTGTCGTGGACGGGGCTGGTCCTTACATCAGTCGGGCACCCCGCTTTCAAGAGAGCGTCAACGCTTTAAACGAAGTTTTAGCACAAAAGCAACCAATTTCGTTCAAAAAAGGGCAGGAAGTAAAGAATCTCAAAACCATTGATGAACCGCACGCGCACTCCACCCAAATTGAGAAGAAGTCTGTTTATTGGAATGACAAATAAAAGAACAAAAATGCAGTCAGAAAGATGATTTTCTGGCTGCATTTTCTTTTTATGCTGTTTTAAGTTCGTTCTGCCAGCAACCGTTCACACAGCTGTAAATAAGTTGCATTGTGCTCTGGATAAATCGGCTTAGTTAATGCACAGGGAGTCAGTTCCTGATACGCCGGGCAGGTTTTGCCCCGGTACTCCGGTTTCCGCCAATTTTGATCAGGATGGTAGCCCAGGCGTTCCATCTCGTCCATCACTAACATGTGAAATTGAAACAATTTATACGGTGAATGCTGAAAGACGTAGTTCACGGTCGCGTGCTTACGACCCCAACCGTTACCCCGTAACGCCGCACACTCCCGGTGTTGTCCTAGCAGTTGTTGACGAGGCAATTTCTGAATCAAGGCTTCATGCCAGAGACGCATGATCATCATCCTCCCATTCTTGTAATAACCGACTTTGTAATAAGTAGTCAACCCGATACTGATGTGCCAACCGCAGTAACAAAGGACCTACGCGGTCCACTTCGGGTGTCAAGTCTGCCAACGCCGCTTGGAATTCCGCCTTTTCCGCTGGTGTGGCACTCCGTTTAAAGTAACCCCAGACGTGTTGATAGGTATTGCGCAGGGTTTTAACTGTCGGCTGCATTTCGCCCGCGGCCAACCGCAGTTCGTTGGCAATTACTGCCTTATCATCGTCCCACTGGTTATTGCGGGCCAAGCGACGCCAAGCATTGTATAAATGCTGGGAGCGCGCCATTACCCAGTACTTTTGGTACGCCCAGTCTGCTTGCCATTGTTCCATAACGTCCTCCCGTTCCAAAATAAAACCGGGTACCCCATCTAGGATGCCCGGTTTTAAATATTTTAGTTAGATACCAATTTAGAAGTTAAAATAAGATTATATGATAATGATACCAAACTTAATAACGAAAAGCTAGCGTTTTAGAGCGAAAGGCGTTTTTCAAACCACTTGGATAGTAACGACAGACTGTAGTTCACGATGAAGTACAAGGCTGTAACTAAAGCAAACATCGGAATCATATAGTTCGGGTTTTGTCCGTAGATGACTTGGCTCCGGAACATCATTTCCGTCAAAACGATGGCCGTGGCCAAGGAAGTATCCTTAACCAAGGAAATAAATTGGGAAATCAACGGAGGAATTGAATTTTTCAAACCTTGGGGTAACAAGATGTACCACAACGTTTGCCACCGGTTCATCCCGGTTGATAAAGCCCCTTCTGACTGACCTTTCCCAACGGAGAGCAATCCACCCCGTATGATCTGTGAGACCATTGTTGATTCAAAGACGGACATAGCAGCCACCGTCGCGGTAAAGGCATTTAATTCAATCCCTAACTTTGGCAAGGCAAAGTAGGTAAAGAAAATCAGTAGCAGGAGTGGCAAGTTCCGAATCGTATTCACAATTAATTGCACGGTCCGTGAGAAGTATGGTACTTCTTCATAAAGAATCACTCCAAATAAGGTTCCAAAGATAAAACTGATGATAATGGAAATTACAGAAACTGCGATGGTAATTCCCAATCCTCCCATCAGGTAGTGGAGGTTCGTAGCACTAAAAGCAGATAAAATCATTAGTTACTCCCCCCTAACTTGTTTTCGAGCTTCGTCATTAACACGGACAACGGTCCGGTCAATAACAGGTAGAAAATCCCGATGACGATGTAGGTGTTAAAAGGATCCAGGTTGGCTCCAGAAATCACGTTCGCTTGATACATCAAATCCAAACCAGCCACGAAGGACAAGATGGATGAGTTCTTAATTAGGTTAATAAATTGGTTCCCTAACGAAGGAAGCGCCAGCTTAAAGCCTTGCGGTAAGACCACGTGCACCATTGCTTGCGTATACGTCATTCCGTTGGAACGCGCTCCTTCCATTTGGCCGGGGTCAACGGAATTTACTCCCCCCCGAATACATTCGGCAATAAAAGCCGAGGTATAAAGCGCGAGGGCCATGGTTCCGGACCAAAAACCGTTAATTTTGAGCAAGTGGGAAACCACCACGTAGAAAAATAACGTAATTACCAACAGCGGAATGTTCCGGAAGAACTCCACAAAAGCCTTCCCAATCCCCCGGATGACTGGTTGGGGCGTCATTTCCATCAGGGCAAATACAGTTCCTAAGACTAGCGAACCGATTAAACCTAGAATGGAAGCTCCGATGGTGTACCCAAATCCAGTTAAAATGGTTTGCCAGTTATCAATTAAGATTTTAATCATTTCAGTAGTTCCCTCCAATCTAGGCCTGGAATGTTACCAAACCACTTCTTGATTAAGCGTTCATACGTTCCGTTTTGTCGAATTGTAACCAACGCTTGATCAACTTCACGTTGGAGGCGGGTTTGTCCCTTGTTAACTGCCAATCCGTACGGTTGGTTCGTAAAGGTTCCGCCCACCACTTGTACGTTCGGACTCTGTGAAGAGAATCCGTACAAGATGGCATTATCAGTGGTCATAGCATCCCCTTGACCTGATTGCAGCGCACTAAAGGCCTGCGAGTTATCCGGCATCGCGATCACCTTGGCTTTGGGAGCGAACTGCTTCGTGGTTTGCAAAGCCGTCGTTCCCATTACTCCAATGATGGTAGCGTCGGGACGGTTTAAATCCTTGATACTCTTAATCGGTGAACCCTTTTTAACCAGTAAAGATTGACCGGCAGGAAAGTAGGGCTTAGAAAAGTCCACCACTTTGGCCCGTTCCGGTGTAATCGTCATGGAAGCCGCTACGGCATCGACCTGGTTGTTTTTTAACAATTGAATCTTGGAAGACGTTGTTACCGGTGTAAATTCCGGCTTAATCTTCGTTCCCGTTTGCTTGGCAATTTGTTCGGTCACGGCGCGGGCAACGTCCACATCAAAACCTTCACTTTGACCGGTTTTAGGACTAATCAATCCAAACAGCCGGGTATCAGACTTAACGCCCCAGCGCATGACGTGCGTGGTTTTAATTGTTTCTAAACTATCGTTATTGCGGGCTTGACTCTTTTGGTGGTTGAGACCGAGGGCAATTCCCCCCACTAACACCACCACGAGCACGATGGACGCCACTAGCCCCACTCGTCGTTCGTGTAATTTACTCATTCACTACACCTCATTTCCTAGTGATGTTCCACTTGAGACAAGAACTTCCGGGCCCGTTCGCTTTCTGGGTGATCAAAGAATTTGTCCGTTGGCGCATCCTCTAAAATTCGACCGTCGGCCATAAAAATAACTCGATCAGCCACGGCACGGGCGAAGTCCATTTCGTGAGTTACCACGAGGGTTGTATACTCTTTGTTAGAAGCAATTTCACGCATAACGTCTAGCACACTGCCGACCATTTCTGGGTCTAGAGCAGAGGTTGGTTCATCAAAGAGAATCGCTAAGGGGTTCATCGCTAAAGAACGTGCAATCGCAATTCGTTGTTGTTGCCCCCCGGATAACTGGGATGGGTACTTATTAATTTGGTCCGCTAACCCCACTCGTTCCAGTAGCTTTTCCGCAATTTCGCGATTTTCCTTATCGCCTCGTTTTAACACGATTTTAGGTGCTAACGTGATGTTTTCTAAAATCGTTTTGTTATTGTAGAGGTTGAAGTGTTGAAACACCATTCCGACGTTGGTCCGCAGTTTGTTGAGGTTAGTGGCGCTACTAGCCACATCTTGACCATCGACAATTAACTGACCGGATTCCACTGTTTCTAATCCATTAATGGTCCGTAACAAGGTCGATTTCCCGGAACCGGATGGTCCAATCAGAACCACCGTTTCCCCGTCCTTAATTTCTAAGTTAATGTCGTGAAGGGCATGAAAAGAACCGTAGTACTTTTGCACGTCCGTAAATTTAATCATTGATTTCACTTGTTAATCCTCCTTGTTTCCATTAATCAGGGAGTTCCCCGATTTTAAAATAGGCTTTTTTGCTTAATTAACCTATACTTCGTGTTACATTTAGTGACACACCAAGACAATTTTTTTGTACAGGAGCTATTTATGTCAAACCTTTCTCATCGGTGCCACTGGGCCCAATCAACTAACCAACAGCTCGTTACTTACCACGATCAAGAGTGGGGTAAACCTCACCTTGAGAGTCAAGAACTCTTTTCGTTACTTTCGTTAGAAATGATGCAAGCTGGTTTAAGCTGGTCAACAATCCTCAAAAAGCGTGTAGCCTTTATGACTGCTTTTCACCAGTTTGATTATCATCAAGTAGCAAAGATGAAACCAGAACTGCCAGACCTATTACAAAACGCTGCCATCATCCGCAATCAGCGTAAACTCACGGCTATCATTAATAACGCCCAAGCCGTCATAAACTTGGAAGCCGCAGGAATCAGCTTTAGTGATTTTCTCTGGGACTACGTTCACCACCAGGCAATTAAACATGACGTACCAGATGCTAATGCCGTCCCCAAAACCATTCCGTTAACCGATCAAGTGAGTCAGGATCTTAAACAACGTGGTTTCCAGTTTACAGGCCCAGTGGTCTGTTATTCGTTCTTTCAGGCCGCTGGATTGATTAACGACCACGAAAATCAATGTCCATTTAGATAAGATGATTTTTGTCCCCAGATTGGTGACGGTTTTTTATTTACACGACTTCCGCTGACCCAACACCAGTAATCCGGCCGCTAAGCCGACCACCCATTTCCAGCGGCATTTGGTTATTTTGGCTTTCATCTCTGATCATCTCCTCTAAATTAGAGCAACGGTGACAATAACCGACTAAAGTGTTGCTTAAAGTTCAACCACCAGGACTCGTTAGCAAAGATTTGATGCGTTTGCAAAGTGCTTTCTGCAATTGCAGCCTCATAGATGGCTTCCATCCGGTTGGCCAGGTCCTTATCGTACACAAAGGCATTACATTCAAAGTTTAGTTCAAAACTCCGATAATCCAAGTTGGCAGAGCCGATGGAAACTAGTTCATCATCAATCACCATCGTTTTGGCATGCAAGAACCCATTGTTGTAGGCATAAACTTTAATCCCCAGCTTCGTGAGTTGTTCCGTGTAGTACTGGGTGGCCCGGTACACAAAGGCGTGGTCCGGCATGGAAGGCGTCATGATTTCTACCCGAACTCCTGATTTAACTGCAATTTTCAGCGCATCAAGGACCGATTCATCGGGAATTAAGTACGGCGTCATAATTTTAATCGAATGGTGGCCCATCCCGATTAACTTGATGTACCCCATTTTAATTTGTTCCATGGAGGAAATTGGATCACTCGCCACAATCTGCATGGCGGCGTTGCCATCCGTGTGAGTATCGGGATAGTATTTCTTGATAGCTTCCTTTTCGTTCGGATCAATCTTATCGTTCGATGCTGTTGCATTCCAATCCAGAATGAAACGAGACTGGAGTCCTTGCACCCCTAGTCCATGAACCCGCATCATACAGTCGTACCAGTTTCCAAACTTCTTCTTCCAACCCATGTACTGGTCACCGATGTTCATCCCACCAATGTAACCGTACTCACCATCAATCGTTACAACCTTGTGGTGATCCCGGAAGTTAACACGCATATCAATCAAATTAAAGCGGTTATGCAAGAAAGGATAGGCTTTCCCACCAGCTTCAATTAAGGGCCGGAAGAATTTTTCGTTGGTTCCCATTGATCCCCAGGCATCGTAAATCACCCGAACTTCAACCCCTTCTTGCGCCTTTTGGGTTAACAAATTGAGAGTTTGCGTCCCAATTTTGTCGGCGTAAAAGGTATAGAATTCGATGTGAATGGAGCTCTTGGCATTTTCGATGTCCGCAAATAATTGTTTAATAAAATCATTTCCATTGGTATAAACATCAACTTTATTATTCCCCAAGAGCGGTGCTGTCGCCGTGTTCATGAACATTTCAATCATGCCCTGCGCTCGGTTTAAAATTTTGTAGTTGGTATTTTCTTCTGGCGTCACCTTCCCAAGTTGCCGTTTTTGTCTCCGGATTAATGCACTAACTTGTTTCTTCGTGCTTCCAGATAACAAAAGCATCCGATTTTTAGGTAAACGACGCCCGAAAAAGGCGTAGATAAAGAATCCAATCACTGGGATAAAGACTAGGACTAGAAACCAAGCCCAAGTTGCTGCGATGTTTCGGGGTTGCCGAAACACCGTTACAATCGCGGCAATCGTATTTAGTAAAATGATAATGCCGATAATTTCCAAGATTAATGACATGTAATTTCCCTCCTTCTGTTCTTACTTCTATCATACCTGATTTAATGTTCGGATGGGACCTGTTTTTTAATTGCAAACAATCAATTTGAAATTACTGCATCCCAATTCAATCAAAAAAAGACCCACCTAGATGGGTCCCCCTACTTAGCTGATTTAACAGAAATTTAATTAATTGAATCCTGTCGCCTTTTAACGATAAATTGTTGCACAATGATACAAAGTGTACTACCAAACCAAACTACCATTCCGATTAAGCGGCTTAAATGATAGCCCGTGGTTGGAATATGGACATCCCGAATTTTACCGTTTAAGCGATTGGCCCAGAGAATTGGAGCTTACGCAAAGAATGAAGCTACGCTCATTGCTGCTCCTTCGTACTGTTTGAGAATTGCTAGCTCAGCAATTAAGGCTAACAGAATGTTTTTGGCAATAAAGATTGTAAAAGAAAAGAGCAATAGCGCCACCATGTTAATTACTAAGTCCCCTCCACGCCTCAAGCCCTGAATAAATAACTTCTCCAGCGGTGACCACCGTTAAAAAACCGGTCTTAGTGAAAATCCACTAAGGCCGGTTATTTTATTTATGCCAACGAATCCCATGGCGGTAACACAATCAAGTCTGAGTTTAATGCGGCTTGTTGCTTGCCCGTTAGGTACTTGCGCCGAATGACTACTTCGTAAACATAGTCGTCCATCCAATTGTCGCCCATCACAAAGTAACCGTCTTTACCCACCTTGTCGCCCCAACTATTTTCCACTTTCCATTTCCGTGGTTGACCGTCAATTAGGTCAACTCCGGTCAAAGTCATGGCATGACTCACTTCTGCCTCATGGGTTTCAAACCGTTCTTTTTTACTCATTTGCGTATCAACGTCTAAGAGCTGATCTTGTAGGTAAAGTTGACTGTCCAAGATCCCGGCTTTTCGGTCCGCTTGTTTTAACACGTCGTTTCCAAACCACACCGTTTCTTGGTTTTGCAGCTGCGTAATGGCCGCTTGCTTCAGTTCTTCCATCGGCAGGTTCAAAAATTGGATTGATAATCCGCCAATTACGTTATCCTGACTCGGTAAAGCATACATTTGGTAGTAATCCTTATCAGGCGCGTTACTCAATACCACGTAGTCGTTCAAATCTACGTCAATATATTTTTGGTAAAATTCTTTGGGCGTCAAGCCTTGATCAAAGTGGTAATGGTTGTCATCGTCTCGGTATTCAAGGTCAAATCGTTCTGGCGGAACGCCAATCGCACTAGCGGTAATTTGATAAACTTCGGTCAAAAATTGATCTTTCGTAGCCACAATTTCCGCGTCACTAGCCCCATCTCGAACCAACTTCCGTAAAGCTAAGCCGTCCTTACGGAGTTTCCGGTTCAAGAGGTCCGCAAACTCACTGGTGTTTTCTGTGACAGCATTTTCTGGGAATGTTTCACGTGGAACAACCCCATACTTTTGGACCAATGAAGCAGCCATGGCCCATTGGCCCCCATCATCATCGGGAGAATCCAAGTAAAAGGCAACGTCGCGATCCGAAAGTGGGCGGTCGGCTAGCGCAATCAAGTGGGAATAGAACATGTTTGCCCGCTCAATTTTGTCCCAGAAAAAGAGGTAACTTTGGGACAGTTCAAAGTCCTTCACGTTGTACTGGTCCGCAAATTTGTGCCGTAACGTGTTTAAAATCGAAAACAGCCAGCACCGGCCACTTTGCTTTTGGTTCGACACCTTTCCAGTCTTAATTTCATCAGAAAAAGTCCGATTTAACTGGCGTAAAACCTTGGCATTCTTCGCCGTTTGGTTAATCCCATTACTGTTGATCGCATTGGCGACCAACTTATGGTTCGGCCAAGCCATAAAGTGTTGCTGTAACTCGCGTAATTTTGCATCTGTCAGTGGTTCTACAAAGTTCATCATTTCCGCTTCCTTTCGTTTAGTTGCAATTGTACGAAGTTATCTGCAAAAAAGCAATTTTAACTAAAAAACAACCCACTAATTGTGAGTTGTCTTTAGCTATTGCGCTTGATGATTAATGTTGTTGCGCTCAGTCTTGGTGCTTCCAAATGGCAAGGTTTGAACCACTCCAATCACCTTATCCTTGGGAACAAAGCCCCAGTATCGACTATCGTTTGAGACTTTCCGATTATCCCCGAGCACAAAGTACTTACCCGTAGGCACCTTCATGGCTCCCTTATCTTTCATCCAGTTCGGTGCTTGAGTGGACAGAGAATGGAGATCCCAATTACCAGCTTGGTTTGCATACTCCGTTCCCTGACTTTGTTGTTCCTTACTGATATAAGGTTGCTTCACCTCTCGGTCATTGACGTACAGCTTTTTGTTCTTAAATGCCACCGTATCGCCTGGAACCGCGATAACCCGCTTGACGTAGTCAGTTCCGGCAGAGCCTAAGACTTGTTTAATCGCACCGTCGTTAGCGGCTGCCGTCGGGTCCACGCCCGTCGCATTGAACACAATTACACTGCCACGTTTGAGCTTGGCTTGCCGCCACACCATAATGGTCTGACGATCATGTAAGTTCGGATCCATGGAAGGCCCACTAACCTTTGCCACGGTGAACAGGGTTTGCTTAATCACCAAAGCGATTAGTAGTCCCAGCACAATGGGAATGATCCAACTCAAAATTCCTTTAACAGTCTTCATTTCTCTACTCCTTATTTTGTAGTGCTGGTTCTATTTTAGCATTTAATGGCGATTTCGTTTTAAAAAGTTCTCTTTTTGCTGAGTTACCTTAGCCGTCAAGAATCCATATGGTCCGTGGGGTACGTCTGCCACAATGTGAACCTCGACTTGGTCTTGCCCAATTACCGTAGCAATTTGTGCTGCCAGGTTAATGGTTTGCAAGTATGGAACCACTCGGTCGCCCGTTCCGGCGTACATTAAGACCGGGACCATCTGTTGATTAAGGTAAGTTGCTGGATTGGCCATGGCGTTTAGTTCTGGAACGTCGGCTGGTCGATGAAAGCCCAGCATGACCCCTTCAAAGGAATCAGCATCCCCCGTTTCCGCAAACTTGGGCGTTTGGTTCAAGACCGCAAATTGGGCCTTCATCAGGGCTAAGTCATACGGTCCATAGGAGGCAATCACGCCGTTCACCCGGTCACTGACGTGGAAATTACCACCGAGAGGACTCTGAAGCTGACCGGATCCACTCGAAGCCGCCGCCAGCATGGCTAACTGGGCTCCCGATGATTCACCCATCAAAAAGACGTTATCAGGATCCAGCTGGTATTCTGCCGCATGGGCTTTAACCCAGCGAATCACCGCTTTGATTTCGTAAACCGGTTGGGGAAACGGCGCCATGTAACTTAGCGAGTAGTTCGGGCTCACAATCGCGTAACCCTGTTTTCGGAGTTCCAACGCTCCGGCGAGTTTTTGCGAACTCTTAGCTCCAAAGTACATCCCACCCCCGTGAATGTCGATGATCACCGGGTAAGGACCCTGTGCTACATCCGGCCAGTACAAATCAAGCCGCTGCCGTTCCCCATCCGCATACGGTAGATCTAGTTCCTGTTTAATTCCCTCTGTCTCAGCGGGCACAAAGTGGGTTTGGCGTTCAATAAATTTAACCATGTGATAACCTCCTCGAATCGTTTGTCATGATTATTCTTATTATAACCGCTGGGCCAACCGTGCCACAAAAATCGTTAGAATTAATAAATCTGCTGATCCACCCAGACTCAAATTCTGGGACGCAAATTGATCCGTCATCTGTTGCAACGCCACTAAATCTAATTGACCCGTCGTTTGTTTCACATGTAACAATTCCTGGGCTTGCGCTTGCGCTTGAGACACAATTGCTGGGGTGCCGGCCCGTTTAATCAAGTTACTGTCCCGACTATTCGCAACAATGGCCAGCAATGCAGTTAAAATCCGCTCCTGCTGGCTGCCGGAACTCGCCAGCAACGTTGGAACCCCATGCTGAAAGACAGTGGGAAAACCCGCTTCTGCCTCGCCTCGAATTCCCGTGGTGCCATACTCTAGGTACTGAAGTTCCCCCGCGGTTAGATGTTTCTTGTGGTCTAACTGAGCAAAATCTTTGCTGATTAACCCCGTTGTCATGGCTCGTTCGGTGGCCACTACCGCGGCAAGAGAAGTTGTCTCTATTTGTGATTGTGCTTGGGCATACCCACAGGCTGCCATCATAATCCCCAAAACGAAGATGGCACCCTTGTGCGTATTCACATCGTTGGTTATGGCAAACATCCGTCGTTCCGCCGCTATTCCCAACGGTCGCAGCTGCGCCATTAAATCGGTCAGTTCGGTTCCATTGAAATTTACTCCAGCTTGAAAACACTGCTTCAAGTAGGGCGGCATGCTCAGCGCACTGTCAATAAACAAATAAACGTCCATGTCCTCGTGACCACGGTTATCAACCGGATCGACCAGACCCGGCTTAGGATGTGTAACCACTTCGTCTAAGAGCGCCGCTACCGCGGTTTGGCTGATGCTTTCTGTGTCCTGCTGGGGAAAAGTAAGGTCGAGCGAAGCGTTAGTCATCCCCGAGCACCTCCGTAGCCACTTGATTAAAGTAGGCTTGCAGTTCCACCACCGAGTGGGTTCGGTTGCGCCCACACTCCTTGGCTGGTCGGTCACACAAAAAACAACGGCGAACCGGATAGCCCATGGTACTGCGCGAATAGTGTTGCTGATCGCTGGTAAACACGTCCGCGTCAAATAAGCGCCCCAGTGGTTCCTGATCTTCAAAGGTCATCGCGCGTTGTTTCGCCGTCGTTCCGGCTAACGCAAAGACATAAAAGACCTCAGTCCCGGCTGATGTGGTGGTAACAATCGGTGTCTGGAGCTGTTCAACATCCTGAAACTGGGTTTCGAACTGCCGTTGCCCGGCTGCAAATAATTCCCGCAGCGACGCATTGGTCTTAATTGGCCCGGGAACGTTCATCTTCAAAGCCACGACCGTTCCCTGCGGAAACTGGGCCAGCAATTGTTGCTGCCGGTGCACCCGCTCATCCTTACTGTGTAAGACGTCGGCGATGGTCTGGGGCGTCCCCGTCGTAAATAGGTCTCTCATCCGTTTCCTCCCATAGAATTTAACAAGCAAAAAAAGCGGGCGTCTGGCAAGCAGGCCCCGCTTTTTGCGTGTAACTAGTCTTTTACTTCTTTAATGGCGTCAATGATCGAACCATCCCGGTATTCAACCAGACCAACGGTGCGGTCGGTGAAGTTCAGTTCTGCTTCTTGACCCACAATTGCTTGAGCCATGTCGGCTAATTCATCAATGGTGTAAATGTTCAAGCCAGGAACGTTGGACAATTCTTCCTTGAGTTCTGGGCGGTTCGGGTTTACAGCAATACCCCGTTCCGTAACCAGCACATCAATTGAACTACCTGGCGTAACGGCCGTGCCGACGCTCTTCACAACGGAAGGAATCCGACCCCGAACTAGCGGAGCGCAGATAATTGTCATTTTGGCAGTGGCAGCATCTTGGTGTCCACCAACGGCTCCCCGGATTACTCCATCAGAACCAGTTAAGACGTTCACGTTAAAGTCGGTGTCAATTTCTAAGGCACTCAAAATCGAAACGTCTAATTGATCAACCATGGCACCCTTGTTATCAGGATCAGCGTACCAGGAAGCATCAATTTCTTGTTGGTCCAAGTTATCCTTCATGGATTGAGCGGCCGTCTTATCAAAGTCTTGCACGTCCATTAACTTGCCAATCAAACCTTCTTCTAAGAGGTCGACCATTGGCTTCGTAATTCCTCCAAGTCCAAAGGAAGCGTGGATGTTCTTGTTAACCATGGCAGTCCGCAAATAACGGGTAACGGCTAAGGCAGCTCCACCAGAACCAGTTTGGAAGGAGAATCCTTCTTTAAAGTACGAAGAATTGGTGATGACGTCACTAACTAAGTTCGCAATTTTCAAGTTCTTCGGATCCTTCGTAAACCGAGTTGCTCCCGAACCAATTTTGTCAGGATCACCCACTTGGTCCACTTCCACTACATAGTCAACCTGAGTTTGCTTGATGGAAGCTGGCGTGTTGGGATAGTCCACGAGGTTGTCGGTTAATAACACAACCTTGTCAGCGTAGTTAGCGTCCATTAGGGCGTAACCAAGCGAACCAAAGGCTTCGTCACCGTACATTCCGTTGGCATTTCCACACCGGTCAGCATTTGGCACCCCTAAAAAGGCCACGTCAATCTTAATATCGCCGTTTTCGATGGCCCGAGCCCGGCCTCCGTGCGAACGGAAGATGACTGGGTTTGGTAGTAAACCATGAGAAACTTCGTCCCCAAGTGAACCCCGCATCCCAGAGGTGGTGATGTTAGTAACCGTGCCGTTTTTAATAGCTTCAATGGCTACGTCATTCATAGCACCCGTTAATGAAGATGGGGCTAACGTCAGGTCTTTAATCCCTTGCGCCATGATTTCTTTCATCACTTGGTTAAAAACGAAGTCCCCGTTTCGAAAGTGGTGGTGGAAAGAAATCGTCATGCCGTCTTTAACGTTATCCTTCACGATTTGTTTTAAGTCGTTTGTGACCTTGTCATCACCGGTTGATAAACGAACCTTCGGAGCAGTCCGTTGTACAATTGGGTGACCAATTTCAGTGGTCGTAAACGGTTTAAAGTCTAATTTTTCTAATAAAGTGCTGGGTAATTCCCGTCCTAATTTATTCTCCAATGTAGTGACCCTCCTTGTCGACGATTCCAGAAGCCTTGGCCAGTTTCATAACCCGTTCAGCCCGCATTACTACCGGACGGTCCACCATTTGACCGTTCATGGCGATTACTCCAGAACCAGCTTGGTGAGCTCGTTCAATGGCGGCAATCACGTTTTGCGCGTTCTTAACTTCTGCTTCACTTGGTTCAAAGACCTTGTTAATTACAGGGATTTGCCGTGGGTTGATAACTGACTTACCATCATAACCTAATTGGTGAATGAATTCAGTTTCTTCAATCAAACCATCCACGTTGTCCACGTTGGTGTAAACCGTATCAAAGGCCGAAATCTTGGCAGCCCGAGCGGCGTTGATAATCATGTTCCGGGCGAATTCCAATTCTTTTCCGCCTGGGTAACGGTGGGTTTGTAAGTCCGTCGTGTAATCTTCGGCTGATAAGGCAATCCCAATCATCCGGTCTGAAGCCTTGGCAATTTCTTTCACGTTCAAGACCCCTTCGGCACTTTCAATCGCAGCCATCAAGTGGGTGGTTCCGACGGGAATACCGAATTTTTCCTCGGCAGCAGCCACCAAGTTTTCGGTTTCCCGAATCATGTCAGCATTTTCCACTTTAGGAATCCGAATTACGTCAATCCCGGCTTTTACCATTGCTTGAATGTCAGCTTGGAAGAAGTCCGTGTCCAACCCGTTAATCCGGACTACCAATTCGGTGTCCCCGTAATCAACGGTTTGCAAAGCTTCGTAGACCAAGATTCGTGCGGAATCCTTTTCGGCTAACGAAACGGCATCTTCCAAGTCAAACATGATGGAGTCGGCGCCGTAAATGCCGGCATCCTTTAACATCCCGGCGTTGTTTCCGGGAACGAACATCATTGTCCGCCGTAACCGATCTTTTTTAAATGTCATTAGAGTACCTCCCATGCTGGTTCTGCGCTGGTCCCAAGGGCCCGTTGTAAGGCCGTAATGGTCCGTGCTTTAATGACACAGTCCAAAGCCCCTTGGTCCACGGCCTTGACGTTGACATTGTCCACGTCAAAGTCCTTCACGACCTTTTCAATGGTCTGCTTAATTTGTTCCCCAAATCGTTCTTGAACGTCTGAAGTTAAATCGATTTGCACCCCATCCGTTCCCTTACTAACGGTGATTTGGATGTCAGATGACTCTAACGTGCCATCCATGGCTGTTTTTTTAATTTCCATCAATTTTCATTCCTTTCCTAATCCGTGCTTGCAATTCTGCCTTGTGCTCCGTGATGAAAGTCGCCGTCGTCGGCGGGACCAGACCAGTTAAATCAGCTAACCGATCGTCCTTAATCGCCAACCGCACGTCACGCGCTGAGATAATCTTACCGTCCGTTTCCTTCCGGGGAATAATCTCAACCTGAACCGTCGGTGGAAGGACGCTTTCTAAGACCTCATTATAAACGTTTGTCGTCTCTGATTGTGGCTCCGTCCCCAAATAACGGGTGGTAATGCTTAACGTCGGCGCAATCCGCTCTTTAAAGATCAACGCATCAATCGTGGTTTGGTACCGGACCCGACTCGTATCACTCTTTAAAAAGTACGCCGGGAAAGTGGCATAACTCACCAAATAGTCCGAACCACTCACCACGTCAACGTTCTCTAAATCAGCGGTGCCGTCCTTCACCATCTCCAAGCGTTCCTGAGAGTTAAACAGCGATTTATCGGTGCTAACCACAAATACATACACGTGCCTGCTATGCCGGGCTGCTTCCTCCACCAGGTACCGGTGTCCCAAAGTAAACGGATTGGCATTCATCACAATGGCGGAGCTTGCGCCCTCCACCTTGGGAATCCCGGCCAGGTAGTCATTAATTGAGGTCGGCCCGGTTTCTAAGAACGCGGCGCTCTCGCTGTGAACGATTTCTTGAAAGCCCACGTGCTGAAAACTAGCTGAATACTGGGGCTTGGTGAACACAAAGATGTGAAAAATCCCTTGCTGACCTAAAATCGTCAGTAACGTTGACACAATCTTGTTAAAGTAGACCCCATTTTCACTGGTTTTGTGACACACCCCGATGTACTTCAAAATGTTTTCTGAGTACGATCCGGTGGCCATTAAGCGGTCCCCTTCGAACAGACCAATCGTCCCATCTAACGGATCCACCTCATCAGCCGTAAAGTTTGCAATGCCTAAGCCCGCAAGAAACGAGCGCCACTGCTCAAACTCATCCGGATTTTGGAGGTTCATCTCCCTGATTTCTGCATCCATCTGTTTTCCCTACTTTGCTAAGTTTTCGAGTGCTTGGGAAACGGTCTCAACCACGCCTTTATCAAAAACACCGGGCACAATTTGTTCCGCAGTTGGTTCCGGAATCATGGCCGCAATCGCTTGCGCAACGGTTTCTTCAATCTGGTAGGTAACCTGGTTAATTCCACTAGCCAATAAGCCTTTGAAGAGACCCGGGAAGACCAAAATGTTATTAACCTGGTTCGGGTACTTACTGGATCCGGTAGCCACCACAGCTGCACCGGCCGCTTTCGCTTCATCCGGGTCAATTTCTGGCACTGGATTAGCAAGGGCAAAGATGATGGGATCCTTAGCCATCCGCTTCACTTGATCGCTACTTAAGACGTTCGCAACGGAAAGACCGATAAAGACATCCTGATCGTCAATCACGTCGTCCAGAACCTGACCATCCACCCCGTTTAATACTTTGGCTAAGCCAGTTTGGTACTTATTGTAGTTTTGACTGTCTGCATGCACGACTCCGTCAATGTCAACGAGAGTCACGTGCTTGATGCCGACCGCATTCAACAAGCGGGCCGTCGCAATTCCAGAAGCTCCGGCTCCGTTCAACACGATTTTTAAGTCCGTAAGGTTCTTATTAACTACCTTAGCGGCGTTAATTAGACCAGCCAAAATGACGATGGCCGTTCCCTCTTGGTCGTCATGGTAAACCGGAATATCTAATTGTTGGCTCAGCAGTTCTTCGAGTTCAAAACACTTGGGAGCTGCAATGTCTTCCAGGTGAATTCCGGCAAAGGATTGTGAAATGGCCTTGATGTGGCTCGCAATTTCAGCAGCACTATCTTGATCAATGGCAATTGGTAACGCGTTCACACTAGCCAAATCCTTGTACAAGAGCGCTTTTCCTTCAACCACCGGCAAACCGGCCCCCGCACCAATGTTTCCAAGTCCGAGAACAGCGGAACCGTCAGTTACCACCGCGACCAACTTCCCACTCATTGTGTAAACATCTTTCAGCTTCGGATCCTGTTCGATGGCCTTCGATACCTTGGCAACACCGGGCGTGTACGCCAGTGCTAATTCCTCTTTATTATCAACGGGGAATTCGCCTTCGATACCGAGGACCCCAGTATGGTCCTTGTGAATTTGAAATACGTCTTCTGCCATGGAAGACCTCCATTCTTTCGTTGTTTAATTGCTATCAATTCATCTGTTATTATACCCACTTTGTGAGCAATTTTCCAAATCAGTTTATTCTGCCACGTTTGCAAGAAATTTCACTAATTCAGCATTAAATTCGGCCGGTTGTTCAGCCATCACCAGGTGCCCTGCCCGCGGAATTACCACGTGATTCACCTGCTCTGACATCCGCGTGGCTACTTCTCCAAACTCGGGATTAAAGAAGGGGGATTCCTGCCCAGAAACAATCAACAGCGGGCACTGCAAGTTAGCAATAATGTCACGCCAATCTTGGGTAGCATGATCCACTAGTAACGGATAGTTTAGGTCCGCGTCGTACGGATACTGGTGCTTAAGTTCTTGTAACTTCTTAAACAAACCATCAGCAAAATTCGTGTACGTTGTTTTTCCCAACGGTTGTTTTAAAACTTCGTGAAAGTCATCCCAGGTAATGTCTTTAAAGCCCAAGTGCCACTGCTGGTCATTAATCATCTTTGGACTCTGATCCACATCGACCACGGCCTTAACGTTAGCCGCACCGTATAAAGACAGGTAGGCAAACATGGTCGAAGCGCCCATCGAATTCCCCATTAAAATGAGTTTTTGCAGCTGCAGTTTTTCCACTAACTCAAACAGGTCTGCCGCATGCCGACTAATCCGCAGCCCCTTGCTGGTGTGTTCTGACTGCCCCTGATTTCGAGCGTCCACGTTAATCACCCGGTAGTGTCGCGTAACGAGTTCCGCAATCGTTTCCTCCCAGTATTCTTTGTAAGCACCAATTCCCGATAAGATGACCACCGGTTGGTCAGTGGGTTCACCCTGATCGTCATAAACTAACTCTACGTTGTCATTGGTATAAAATTTCATCGTTTTTTCCTCCCGTTGTTTTCCTAATGGTAACAAAAAAGTCCCAGCTCGCGCTGAGACTAATCGTTATTTCGTTTTTGCAATCCGCCCCTGTTGGACGTAAACGCCAAGGATGGCAATATCAGAAGGATTAACTCCACTAATCCGGGCAGCCTGAGCAATCGTTTCTGGTTGAATTTCCTTCAACTTTTGCTTGCCTTCCGTCGCAATCCCGTCGATAGCATCGTAATCGATGTTGGCCGGAATCCGCTTGGCTTCCATCCGTTTTAACTTGGCCACGCGGTCTTCTTCTTTTTTGATGTAGCCCGCGTATTTAAGCCGGATTGAAACTTGTTCAATTACGTCCGTAGCCAGCGGTTCTTTCGGAGCAGGAATGAATTCCAAGAGTTTTTGGTAATCCACGTACGGCCGGCGCAAGAATTGAGCAGCGCCAATTCCATCTTGCAACGGCTTATCGCCCTGGGATTCCACAAACTGATTAATCGCGTCATTTGGTTTAATTCGAATTTGTTCCAGTCGCTTGATCTCGGTTTCCACGGCCTCTCGTTTGGCCACAAACCGCGCGTACCGGTCGTCATCAATCAGACCCAGTTCGTGCCCTAACGGCGTTAACCGCATGTCGGCATTGTCGTTACGCAATAAAAGCCGGTATTCGGCCCGGCTGGTTAACAACCGGTATGGTTCCTTGGTCCCCTTGGTTACCAGGTCATCCAGCATCACACCGATATAGGCATCAGACCGTTTCAAGACGACTGGTTCCTTGCCTTGTAACTTACGAGCCGCGTTAATTCCAGCCATCAAGCCCTGCGCAGCGGCTTCCTCATATCCAGAAGTTCCGTTCGTCTGCCCCGCCGTGAATAAGCCGTTAACCCGCTTACTTTCCATGTTGGGTTTCATCTCTTGCGGTGGAATCACGTCGTATTCAATTGCATAACCAGGTCGCATCATTTGGACGTTTTCCAGTCCCTTAATCGTGTGTAGCATTTCCTGTTGGACCTCTTCAGGAATGGACGTTGACATTCCGTCCACGTACCATTCTTGGGTCCGTCGTCCTTCTGGTTCCAAAAAGACCTGATGGCGGTCCTTATCGGCAAACCGCACCACCTTGTCTTCAATCGACGGGCAGTACCGGGGTCCCACCGAGTCAATTACCCCGTTAAACATCGGCGCCCGGTCCAGGTTATCCCGGACAATTTGATGCGTGGTGGGATTGGTATAGGTTAGCCAGCAAGAAATCTGTTGGAAAAGCGGGAGATAATCCTGATCTGAAGTTAAAAAACTAAAGTGATGGGGCTGTTCATCCCCGGGTTGTTCCTCTAATTCGGAATAATCAATCGTGTTGCCGTTGACCCGCGGGGGCGTCCCCGTCTTAAACCGTTCAAAGCGAAAGCCCTTCTTTTCCAGGTTTTCGGAAAGTTTGAGAGACGGAATCGTGTTATTCGGACCAGAAGAATAGCGCAGCTCCCCAATGTAAATTTGACCCCGCGCCGAGGTTCCGGTCGCCATGACCACGGCGCCGGCCTGATAAACGGCCCCCGTGTTGGTTACAACACCAGTTACCGTATCATCCTCAATCAACAAATCGTCCACCACGGCTTGGCGAAGATCTAGGTTCGGTTCGTTTTCAATCGTCCGTTTCATCTCTTCGTGGTAGGCGTGTTTATCCGCCTGAGCCCGCAGTGCCTGCACCGCCGGACCCTTCCGGGTATTTAACAAACGCATCTGGATGTACGTTTTATCGATGTTCTTACCCATTTCACCGCCCAAGGCATCAATTTCTCGGACGACGGTTCCCTTCGCCGGTCCACCCACCGATGGATTACAAGGCATGAATGCGACCATTTCTAAACTAATCGTTAGTAACAACGTCTTTTGACCCATCCGAGCGGCAGCCAAAGCGGCTTCACAACCCGCGTGCCCAGCCCCGACAACCACGACATCGTAACTGCCGGCCTGATAGGTCTGCTGGACGGCCGTTTCCTTAATCACAGGTTTCTTTGTCATGACTTCCTCCTTGAAACCAATTTCCGAATTGTTTCATGTGAAACAAAGTTATTTTCCAATACAAAATTGCTCAAATAGCTGATCCATTAGTTCTTCATCGTAATTATCACCGGTAATCTCCCCGAGTTGTTCCCACGCGTTCTGGAGATCAATCTGGGCAATGTCAACCGGCAGACCCGCCTGCAAGCCGTCGATAACAGTCGTCAACGAATCCAAAGCTTGCTGAAGCAAGCTGATGTGGCGGGCATTCGTCACCATCACGTCCGTTTGGTTCCGCGTAATTCCGTCCGTAAAGAACATTTTGGCGATAATATTTTCCAACGCTTCTGTTCCATCTGCGGTTACTGCCGATGTCTTAATGATGGCGGTTTTTTCATCCTGCGGTAAATCAGCTGCAGTAAGTTGTTGCGGCAAATCCGTTTTATTTAACAAAATAATCCGGTTGGTTTCCGCGGTAGCATCCAACAGTTCCTGGTCGGAATCCGTGAGCGGTTCACTGGCGTTTAAAACCAGTAAGACCAGGTCCGCTTGTTGAATAGCAGCTCGCGAGCGGTCCACTCCAATTTGTTCCACCTTATCGGTCGTCGTGTGAATTCCAGCCGTATCAATTAAATGCAGGGGCACACCCGCGACGTTGACGTATTCGTCTAATGTGTCCCGGGTAGTACCGGGTACATCGGTCACAATCGCCTTTTCTTCGTGCAGTAAGCGGTTTAACAAACTTGATTTTCCGACGTTGGGGCGACCCACGATGGCGGTGTTAAGCCCGTCCCGCAAAACCTTTCCCTGCTGAGCGGTTTTTAACAGGTTGGCAATCTTCTCTTTGATGGCCGTGGCTCGTTCCAACATCAGTTGAGTCGTCACTTCTTCGGCCCCATCGTATTCAGGATAGTCAATGTTGACTTCAACGTTAGCCAAGACATCCACGATTTCTTGACGCAACTTCTTAATCACCGCAGACAGGTTTCCATCTAGTTGGTTCAGCGCTGCCTTGCGGGCGGCATCCGTCTTGGCTTCAATCAAATCCATCACGGCTTCGGACTGGGATAAATCAATCCGACCGTTTAAAAAAGCTCGTTTGGTAAATTCCCCGGGTTCTGCCAGGCGTGCTCCATTCCGGAGCACCAACTGCAGAATTTGGTTGGTCACCTGTAACCCGCCGTGACAATTAATTTCAATCACATCCTCGCAGGTGTACGTCTTCGGGGCGCGCATTACGGAAACCATGACTTCGTCGATCTCGCGATGGTCAGCTTGCGGATCAATGATGTGCCCATAATTAATTGTATCGGTCGCAACTCGGGCTAAGTCTTTGCCCCGGTAAATGCGCCGGGCGATGTTCAATGCTTCACTTCCACTTAACCGCACGATGGAAATTCCACCCACACCCGGCGGGGTAGAAATGGCGGCGATAGTATCATAATCAGTGGTCATTAAGGCCATGGTACTGCTCCTTTCTCGGTTAATCCGCATCTAAATGTCCTTGAACACAAAAAAAGTACCCACCCCAACCGCACAGCGAATTAGGATAAAGTACTTTCACTACTTTATCGACAATTAATTTATTTGCACCTATCTTATAGCGACCCCAAGGCGTTTGTCAATTTAAAACTACTTCGGGGCAATCACTACTTCTCGATTGGGTTCGTTTCCGACCGAATATGTAATCAGATCATCAAAATCTTCAAGCGCCAAGTGAATCTGTTTTCGTTCAAACGCGGGCATCGCATCCAGGTGAACTGGCTGACCGGTGGACCGAACGTTCCAAGCCGTTTTGCGAGCCAGGTCGGTCAGGATTTGTTCCCGGCGTTCCCGGTAATTAGCGGTATCTAAGAGCACGTCCACGTAGTTGACCCCATGGTTGTTCAAGTAAAATTCACACAACTGTTGCAGGGCATTAATGGTGCGACCGTGTTTACCAATTAACAGTCCCTCCTTGTCCGTTTCACAGTTAATGTAGACGTGTTTACTGTTAGGCATTTCAACCTCTAAGGTAGCGTTAATGTCCATTTCACTCAGGACATTTTGCAGGTACTGGCCCAGTTGTTTCACAACGGCAAAATTTCGTTCGAACCGGTCCGGACTAGGTTGCTTGGCTGGTTGTTTTTCGGGATCGCTATCGCGCTGAGCCCGTTTTTTTGATGGTTGAGGAGTCTCCTTCTTGGTAATCAGGACCTGTGCCGGCCGTTTAAAAAAGCCGAAAAAACCAGAGGATGGCTGTTTGATAATTTCAATGTTAACTTCGTTTTCAGTAAGGTTAAGTGCCGCTAATCCATTGTTAACGGCTGCTGCTAGAGTAGGGCCTTCGTATTTTGGCATGTTCTTTATCTCCTAGTTAGAAATTGACCCCTGCTAGCATAGCACAAACACCGCGCCAGAGTAATAACTTTCACAAATTTTGTCAATTTAATGCTACGCAATCAATTTTTCCTCACAAAAAAAGCCGACCCCCGTTATGATTAACGAAAGTCGGCTTTCCATTTAATGCAATTGTTTAAAGCTCGGATCCTAGTAGCTTAGCGTTTCCGGTGACTCTTTTTGGCCTTCCGGATGGCTTTTTGGACCTCACGCTCGTGTTCCCGTTTGGCTCGTTGTTTTTCTTCTCTTTCCCGTTGCATCTTCCAAGGGTTTTGCAGTAACAACGTTTGCACCACTTGAAAGGCATTCGTAACCACCCAGTACAGTGACAAGGCAGACGGTACGTTCAAAGCGGTGAAGAAAATTACAACCGGCATGATTAACGTCATGGTAAAGGCCATCGCGTTAGTTTCTGGTTGTGACTTCATTGCTAACCACGAACTCAAGAACGTAAAGATAGCAGCCAGAATTGGTAAAACAAAGTACGGATCCCGACTCCCTAGTTGTAACCAAAGGAATTGACCCGTTTTCAGCGCCGGTGTCCTCCAAATGGCTTGGTACAAAGCAAAAATAATTGGCAGTTGCACAATCATTGGCAGCATGCTAGCAAACGGATGGACTCCGTTCTCTTTGTACAGCGATTTTTGAGCTTCCTGTAGTTTCATCATGGTATCAGTATCACGCGAAGAATACCTCTTTTGCAGGGCCTTTAACTGTGGCTGCAACTCGTTCATTTCCTTCATATTCTTCGTCTGGTACACCATCAACGGCAAAATTAAAATCCGCACGATAATGGTAAAGATAATAATCCCAATTCCGTAACTATCATTAAAGGCCTTAGAGAGCCAGATAATCGCTCTCGAGAAGTTATAGACGATTAAGCCATCCCAGATTCCAGTACTGTGGCTGTTCACGGGAGCGTTGCTACAAGCAGTTAGCACCAGACCAAGACTGGCCACTAACAATGTCGTAGCAATTTTTTTCCATTTTTTCACTTTTCTTCCTCACAATCATCGGGATTCAACAACTTGGCTAACTTTAAAACGTGAATCATGCTTGCTTTCACTTCTGCCATCGATAACCCGTCCGCCCGGGGTCGCGCAATCACCAAAAAATCAACGTCTTGGCGTAATTGCGGTTTTAAATCCGTTAGGGTTTGCCGAATTCTACGTTTCACCCAGTTTCGGTGAACAGCGTTCCCAATCTTTTTTCCCACCGAAATTCCAACCCGAAAATGAGGCTGGTCAGGTTTTTCCAATTGGTAAATTACAAACTGACGGTTAGCCACCGATTGATGCGCGTCAAAAACCCGTTGAAATTCTGCTTCCTTTTTTACCCGATATGATTTTCTCATGCGTTTGTTCTTCTCCAATTAATCATATTTTGAATAATAAAAAAGGCCACCGACTGGTCAGTGGTCTATGCAGATAATACTTTTCTACCCTTTTGCCGGCGACGAGCTAAAACTTTACGTCCGTTCTTAGTACTCATGCGGGCACGGAAACCATGAACACGGTTTCGATGACGTTTCTTAGGTTGGTAAGTTCTTTTCATTACAAACCCTCCTTACTATTATGAATGATTAATAAATTTCATTTTAGGTAATCCTAAATCGTATTTCTTTCCAATGATAACACAAAACCTGCTGAGCGCAAATAACAATTTTGCAAGTCGCAGCACACGTTCCGTGGTTTTCCCAAAAAGTTTCATAAAGTTTACCTGTTAATTGTTGTGGATAACTATCAAAGGTTATCACAGCATTTTCACCAATTAATCCACAGAAAAACAAGCTGTTTAAAAAGTTATACACAATCTGTTGATATTTATCACATTGGCCAAAAAACAACTGCTATAATAGCATTTGTTAATCCACAGGATCCTGTTAAAATTTAATGTTTTTTAGTTATCCACTAAGTTATAAACAATGCTGTGGAAAACTTATAAACGACATGTGAAACATTTATACACAGGTTTAATAACCTTGTGGAAAACCTTAAAAGCTAGTGCTAAAATACGGCTATGTTTATAACGGAGGAGGTTCATATTCCATGAATCAAACTGAACTATGGAATCAAATCAAAGCCAAGTTTAAGGAAAACCCTAAATTTGACGAAACTACGTATGATACTTGGATTAATTCCGCCACCCCCATTGATTACGACGGTCACATCCTGACCCTAGAGCTTCCCACTGCCTTACACCGTGACTACTGGGATCGCCAGTTAAAATCAACTTTCATTGAATATGCCTATGCGATTACCCAAACGGACGTCCGCCCCAAACTAGTTTTAAAGGGAGAAGCCGGACCCAACGCTAAAAATTTAGCGCAGTTTAACGAAACGCATCACCAAGAAAAAACGCCACACATTGATCCACACTTAAATCCCAACTATACCTTTGACACCTTTGTCATTGGGCAGGGAAATCAGATGGCACATGCCGCAGCTCTAGCCGTTTCTGAGGATCCCGGCAAAGTTTACAATCCGCTGTTCTTTTACGGTGGGGTCGGTTTAGGAAAAACCCACTTGATGCAAGCAATTGGAAACAAGGTCTTAAAAAACAATCCGGAGGCCAACGTCAAGTATGTAACCACTGAAAAGTTTACCAATGACTTTATTGATGCCCTGCAAAACAACAAAATGCAGGAGTTTCGGCGGGTTTATCGCAACGTTGATTTACTGTTAGTCGATGACATCCAGTTCCTTGCTAATAAAGAGGGAACCCAGGACGAATTCTTTAATACTTTCAACGCCCTCTACGAGGAAAACAAGCAAATTGTAATGACTGCCGACCGACTCCCCAACGAGATTAACTCTCTGACAGATCGGTTGGTTTCCCGCTTTAAGTGGGGATTATCAGTTGATATTACGGCCCCAGACTTAGAAACTCGAGCCGCCATTTTACGAGCCAAAGCACAATCAGAAGGGTTGCAAGTTGACGACAACATTATGAGTTACATTGCCAGCCAAATTGACTCTAACGTGCGGGAGCTAGAGGGCGCCTTGTCTCGGATTAAAGCCTTTGCGGAACTCAAACAAGCTCCTGTAACGATGGATTTAGTTTCGGAAGCCTTAAAACCGCTGAAGCTTAACAAAGAAAAAAGTGCCATTACTCCCGAATCGATCATCAAGGTTACGGCCTCGTACTATCACGTTACGGTCAAAGAAATTAAGGGGAAAAAAAGAGTCAAAGCCATAGTGGTGCCCCGTCAGGTCGCCATGTATCTCTGCCGGGAATTAACCGATAACTCACTACCAAAAATTGGAGAAGCCTTTGGGGGCAAGGACCACACCACCGTTATCCACGCCCACGAAAAAATCACCAAAATGGCAGCTTCTGATGCCGATTTGCAAAAACAGATTGCTGACTTAAAAACTGAAATTCGGCATTAAAATAGAGCGCTCAGAATTTGTACAAAAAATGGTATAATGGGGACTGTGGATAAGTTGGTAAGTTATCTAAACTTTATCTACAAAGTTGTCCACAGTGGATAAGTTTGCAAAAATCAATTCATTTTGAGTTATCCACAGAATCAACAACACCTACTACTACTACGAACTTTATCTTTTATTAATTAAATTAACTGCCATTTCAAAAAGGAGGATTTCAACCATGCAATTTTCAATTAATCGCCAAGCTTTTATCAAAGCACTTGGAATCGTTCAAAGAGCAATTTCTGCTAAAACTACGATTCCAATTTTAACCGGATTAATGATTGATGTTTCTGCTAATAACATTCAACTAACGGGAAGCAACGCTGACATTTCGATACAAACGTTAATTAGTGGTGATAATCCTGATTACGAGCTCACGATTAGTTCAACTGGAAAAATCGTTTTACCAGCCCACTTCTTTAGTGAAATCGTTAAAAAACTTCCTAACCGAGAATTACTGGTAGAAGTTGGCGATAACTTTCAAACCACCATTAAATCTGGAAACTCTGAATTTACCATCAACGGCCTTGATGCCAACGGTTATCCGCACTTACCAGAAGTAGATAGCGAACATCCCATTCAATTACCGGCCGAAATTTTTCGCGAAGTAATTGGGCAAACTGTTATTGCGGTCTCAAAACAAGAAAGTCGTCCTATTTTAACTGGGATCCACTTTACGTTGGATCACAATCAGTTACTGGCGGTCTCCACGGATAGTCACCGCTTAAGCCAACGGAAAGTGGAGCTTCCAACGGCAGCAGAAGGGGATTACAACGTTGTGATTCCTGGAGAGAGTTTGAAAGAATTATCTCGGATGTTAGACAGTGAAAAAGATGCCATTGAGATGCACCTTTCAGAAAACCAGGTATTGTTTACCTTTGGCAAAACTCGGTTTTACTCCCGACTCTTGGAAGGCAACTATCCAGATACATCGCGGTTAATTCCGAATTCTTCTGAAACGAAGGTGCAATTTGCCGCCCCTGACTTACTCGCAGCCGTTGAACGAGCCTCGTTGCTTTCCCATGAGTCACGCAACAATGTGATTAAACTCACCATTAACCCTGACAATCAGGTGGTTACGATTACTGGGAATTCTCCAGACGTCGGGAAAGTTGAGGAAGATTTAAGTCCGGCTGAAGTGAGTGGTGCTGACTTAGAAATTTCTTTTAATCCTGATTACTTAAAGGATGCGTTGCAGGTCTTTGGACCAATCGACGTGGAAGTTGCCTTTACTTCAGCATTGCGGCCTTTCACGATTACTCCAGTTGAGAACCAGGAAAACTTTATTCAGCTGATTACGCCCGTCCGGACGTTTTAAAACAGAAAATGCACTCTAAGCCCGTAATTTAAGTTATGGGCTTTTTTGTTTGGCTTCCGGCCTAAATGTCTCAAAAGCCTAAACGGGCTGAAATCGCCTATAAATGCGAGCTGGGTATACTTTTTCACTTTGAAAGCGTATAATTAGAAGTAATGAAAGCAGGTGGCAATATGAAAAAAGAAGTTCTAATTACAACGCCATACGTGACGTTGGGCCAATTGCTAAAAATGGAAGATGTCATTGCTTCCGGCGGGCAAGCAAAGTGGTTTTTACGCGAGAAAACCGTGTATGTAAACGATGAGCCCGAAAATCGACGTGGAAAGAAATTGTACGATGGTGACGTTGTTCGGGTTCCTGAGGTTGGTTTGTTTTTTATTAAGGCAAAGTAGGAAACTGCATGCGGATTGACGAATTAAAACTGCGTAATTTTCGTAACTATGATCAATTAGACGTGCAGTTTGCGCCAGGAGTGAATGTATTGATTGGTGAAAACGCTCAGGGCAAGACAAACTTGCTGGAAGCCATTTACGTGCTAGCCTTGGCTCGTAGTCACCGAACCAGTAACAATCGGAACTTGGTGGAGTGGGAGCACAAAACTGCTTTGTTAGCAGGGCGAATTACCCGGAAAACGGGCACGACCCAGTTAGAATTACGAATGAGTTCCAACGGAAAACAAGCTAAGGTCAACCACATTGAACAGGCCAAACTCTCGACCTATGTGGGTGAACTTAATGTGATTCTTTTCGCTCCCGAGGACTTGAAGTTGGTAAGGGGTTCTCCACAAGTGCGGCGTCGGTTTATGGACATCGAGTTTGGGCAGATGAGTAATCGTTATTTGTATAACGTGAGCCAGTACCGCCGGATTTTAAAGCAACGTAACGCGTATTTGCGCCAGCTGCATTTTCACGAGGCTCATGACAAGGTTTATTTAAGCGTTTTATCAGACCAATTAGCGGCCTACGCTGCAGAAATTATTGCTCAGCGAGTTGAATTGTTGGGACGGCTACAAACTTGGTCGCAAACGATTCATGCTGAGATTTCCCAACAACGAGAAGAGCTACATTTTCGCTATTCAACCGCCTTGCCCAAGGAACAACTGACAAGTGTTGACATGATTTATATGGCCTTATTACAGAAATTCGCTGATAATCAGAAAAAAGAAATTCAGCAGGGTACGACTTTGTATGGACCCCAGCGAGATGATTTACGTTTTTTGGTGAATGGCAAGGACGTTGCCACCTTTGGCTCCCAGGGCCAGCAACGGACGGCAGCATTAGCCACCAAATTAGCAGAAATCGACTTAATGAAGGCAGAAACTGGCGAATATCCGGTTCTATTACTCGACGATGTCTTATCGGAACTAGATGAGATTCGTCAGACCCACTTGTTAACGGCGATTCAAAATAAAGTACAAACATTTTTAACGACCACCAGCTTAAGTGGAGTATCTTCGGAATTAATCAAAGACCCCCGCTTGTTTCAGATTAAAGCTGGTAAGGTTACTTAGATCATTTGAAGTAGGAGGATGGATATGGCAGAGCGACCAGAAGAGACGAAAGCTGAACGTGTTAACGATTATAATGCGAGTCAAATTCAAGTCCTAAAGGGACTGGAAGCCGTCCGAAAGCGTCCCGGAATGTACATTGGGGCGACTAATTCGCAAGGATTACATCACCTTGTGTGGGAAATTGTTGATAACGGAATTGATGAAGCTCTCGCGGGGTTTGCAGACCAGATTGACGTGGTGATTGAAAAAGATAATAGCATCACCGTTACGGATAACGGCCGTGGGATCCCGGTCGATAACCAAAAGGAAACCGGAAAATCCGCGCTTGAAACGGTGTATACGATTCTGCATGCCGGGGGAAAGTTCGGCGGTGGCGGTTATAAGGTCTCTGGTGGTTTGCACGGAGTTGGTGCTTCCGTAGTGAATGCCCTTTCTGAAAGCCTGTCCGTTGAAGTCACTAGAAACGGGAAACAGTACTACATGGACTTTGTGCGTGGGCACGTGCACACGCCTTTAAAAGTAGTGGGAACTGCTCCAGAAGATGCCCACGGAACAAAGGTCCACTTCTTGCCAGATCCTAACATTTTCACGGAAACGACCGTGTATGACATGGATACGTTAACCACCCGGGTGCGCGAACTGGCATTTTTAAACAAAGGATTGCGAATCACGATTAAAGACAATCGTCCGGATGAACCAATTGAGCACGATTTTCATTATGAAGGCGGAATTCGGCACTACGTCGAATACTTAGATCGGGATCGGCAACCGTTATTTAAAGATCCAATTTACGTTGAAGGGGTGGAAAACGACATCACGGTGGAAGTCTCGTTACAGTACACTGATGACTACCACAGCACGTTGAAAACTTTTACCAATAACATTAATACCTATGAAGGGGGAACCCACGAAGAAGGGTTTAAGCAGGCGTTGACGCGGATTATCAATGTTTATGCTCGCAATAATAACCTGCTCAAGGATAACGAAGATAACCTAACGGGACCAGACGTGCGTGAAGGACTCACTGCAGTGGTAAGCGTTAAGCATCCAGATCCGCAGTTTGAGGGGCAAACGAAAACTAAGTTAGGAAACTCCGACGCTCGGACAGCCACAAACCACGTCTTTAGCCAGGAATTTTCGAAGTTCATGGACGAACATCCGCAAGTAGCCAAAGAAATCGTGCAAAAGGGCTTGCTGGCCGCTAAGGCCCGGTCGGCTGCTAAGCGGGCTCGGGAAGTAACTCGGAAAAAGAGTGGACTGGAAATCAACAGCTTGCCAGGTAAATTGGCCAATAACACCAGTAAGGATCCTAAGGTTTCAGAACTTTTCATCGTCGAAGGGGATTCAGCCGGTGGTTCTGCTAAGCAGGGACGTTCGCGGTTGACGCAAGCCATCCTACCAATTCGGGGGAAGATTTTAAACGTCGAAAAGGCCACGATGGATCGGATTTTAGCGAACGAAGAAATTCGGTCATTGTTTACCGCGATGGGAACCGGATTTGGCGAAGACTTTGATATTAACAAGGTTAATTACCACAAGCTCATCATCATGACGGATGCTGATGTTGACGGTGCGCACATTCAAACGTTGTTATTAACCCTGATTTATAACTTTATGCGGCCGATGATTGACAAGGGATATGTTTACATCGCCCAACCACCGTTGTATCGGGTCCGGCAGGGAAATAAGTTCCAGCGCTACATTGACTCGGACGAAGAGTTACAACAGCTATTAGCCGAACTACCAGCATCCCCTAAACCGCAAATTCAACGGTACAAGGGACTGGGTGAAATGGATGCGGAACAACTGTGGGAAACCACGATGAATCCGGCGAACCGTCGCCTGTTGCGGGTGACCTCTGATGATGCCGCTGCGGCAGCTGATGCCTTTCAAATGTTGATGGGAGAAAAAGTGGCTCCACGCCGGCAGTTTATTGAAGAAAATGCTAAGTTCGTAGAAAACCTAGATATTTAACAACTTTGTTTCATGTGAAACAATCATAGGAATGGTTACCTAAGGGAACGGAGGCAAGTTACTTGGCAAACGAAATGGAAACGCCGGAAACAAGAATTACTAACGTTGAATTATCAAAAAAGATGAAGTCCTCGTTTTTGGACTATGCAATGAGCGTGATTGTAGCACGGGCGCTTCCCGATGTCCGGGATGGATTGAAGCCTGTAAACCGTCGGATTTTGTACGGAATGGATCAGTTGGGAGTTACTCCGGATAAGCCGTACAAGAAATCAGCCCGGATCGTGGGCGACGTCATGGGGAAGTACCATCCCCACGGTGATAGCTCAATTTACGAAGCAATGGTACGGATGGCACAGGACTTTAGTTACCGTTATCTGCTGGTTGATGGTCACGGAAACTTTGGTTCGGTCGATGGTGACGGTGCCGCGGCCATGCGTTATACCGAAGCTCGGTTGAGCAAGATCTCGTTAGAGATGCTCCGGGATATTAACAAGGATACGGTGGATTTTGCTCCTAACTACGATGGGACGGAACGGGAACCGGTGGTCTTACCGGCCCGGATTCCGAACCTGTTGTTGAACGGAGCGACGGGAATTGCCGTGGGAATGGCAACAAACATTCCACCACACAACCTGAGCGAAGTCATTTCTGCCATTCACATCCTGATGAAGAACCCGGATGCGAGCGTTAATGAATTGATGGAAGCACTGCCTGGGCCCGATTTTCCAACCGGTGGCATTGTGATGGGTAAGTCTGGAATTCGGCATGCCTATGAAACCGGACGTGGGAACATTGTGGTGCGGGCTAAGGTTGACATCGAAGAGGACCGGCATGGCAAGCAAACCATTATCGCAACCGAGTTACCTTACATGGTCAACAAGGCCAAGTTAATCGAACGGATTGCTGATTTAGTGCGTGATAAGCGGATTAGCGGGATTACGGCAATTAACGATGAATCCGACCGGGAAGGAATGCGGATTGTGATTGATATTCGGCGCGATGCGAGTGCTGAAGTGGTGTTAAACAATCTCTACAAATTAACCTTGATGCAGACGTCTTACAGCTTTAACATGCTGGCCATTAGTGATGGAGCTCCGAAGGTTTTGAGTTTAAAGGAAATTCTCAATAACTATTTGGATTATCAGGTTGACGTCATCACGAGACGGACCCGATTTAACCTGAAAAAGGCGCAGGCGCGGGCTCACATCCTTGCTGGATTGTTAGTAGCGCTAGATCACATTGATCAAGTCATTCAGATCATTCGGAGTTCCAAAACCGGCGAAATTGCCAAACAACAATTAATCGATAACTTTGACTTAGATGACAAGCAAGCCCAGGCCATCTTGGACATGCGGTTGGTCCGGTTAACCGGGCTGGAACGCGGTAAAATCATCGATGAACACCAAAAATTATTGGAACAGATTAAAGACTACGAAGACATTTTAAACAGTCACGACCGCGTCACTTCTATCATTTACAACGAGTTGCTGGAGACTCAAAAGAAGTTTGGAGATCCGCGGCGGACCGAATTAATGGTCGGAGAAATTAACAATATTGAAGATGAAGATCTGATTGAAGCTAAAAACGTTACAATCACCTTGACCCATAACGGTTACATTAAACGGATTCCAACTGATGACTTTAAAACTCAGAACCGGGGTGGCCGGGGTATCAAGGGAATGGGCGTTAACCAGGATGACTTTATTGAACACCTCTTGGTGGGCTCTACCCACGATTTACTGTTGTTCTTCACGACGGCTGGAAAAGTTTACAGCATGAAGGCCTACGAAGTGCCAGAATACGGTCGTTCAGCGAAAGGAATCCCGATTGTGAACCTCTTACAACTCGGGGAACACGAAAAGATTCAAACCGTGTTAGACATCAGTGATACGGATGAACTAACTAATAAGGACCTCTTCTTTACCACCAAGCTGGGAACGGTTAAACGAACGCCGTTGGCAGAGTTTGTAAACATTCGTAATAATGGGTTAAAGGCGATTAATCTACGCGATGACGACGAAGTGATTAAAGTTTCGTTAGTCCAAGCTACTGATAATGTGATTATCGGTACCCATCTAGGGTACGCCGTCAGCTTCAAAGCAGATGCAGTTCGGTCTATGGGACGGACTGCGACTGGAGTTCGTGGAATTAAACTACGAGACCATGACTTCGTGATTGGAGCCGACGTGCTGGCTCCAGGCGGGGACGTGTTTGTGATTTCTGAAAAAGGATACGGGAAACGGACACCGGTCTCTGAATACCCAATTAAAGGACGCGGTGGTAAAGGAATTAAAACTGCGAACGTAGCGACTAAGAACGGTCCGATTGTTGGACTTGGGGTAGTAATGGGTGATGAAGATATCATGTTAATTACTGACCAAGGTGTAATGATTCGATTTGCAACGGATTCTGTTTCTGAAACCGGGCGGGCCACGTTAGGAGTGCACCTGATTCGCATTGATGACGATGCTAAGGTCGCCACCATGGCGATCGTGGCGAAGGCCGATGACGATGAGTCCGAGGTGAATGCGACAGCAACGCCAACTACCAACGAATAATTTAAAAAAGGATGCCAGGTTGGCATCCTTTTTGCGTATTTAACTAAGTATCGCTAAATCACGTTCGTGGATTGTCAAGAACGAGAACCAATGCTATAATGTTAATCTGTAGGTTGACCTCGGGTTAAGCTACAACCCTTGCTCTTCAAATGGTTGGAGGGCCGAAAGTCCATAAGGAGGTGCATATTCATGGAAAACAAATATGAAATTACTTACATCATCCGTCCTGATCTTGATGACGCTGCTAAAACTGCTTTAGTAGAACGGTTTGACAAGATTTTGACTGACAATGGTGCCAAGTTGATTGATTCTAAAGATTGGTCAAAGCGTCGTTTTGCTTACGAAATTGATGGTTTCAACGAAGGAATTTACCACGTTGTAAACTTGACCGCTGAAGACAGCCAAGCCATCGACGAGTTCGACCGGTTAGCTAAGTTTAGTGACAACATTTTACGGCAAATGACTGTTAAACGTGATAACTAAATTGTGATAAGAGCGAGAGGAGCGTTTCAGTATGATTAATACCGTTGTCCTAACCGGACGTTTAACACGAGATGTTGATTTGCGATACACCCAAAGCGGCGCAGCCGTGGGTTCTTTTACCCTGGCTGTCGATCGGCGCTTCACCAATCAAAATGGTGACCGGGAAGCTGACTTTGTTAATTGTGTTATTTGGCGGAAATCGGCTGAAAATCTTGCTAACTTCGTTCATAAGGGTTCTCTGCTGGGAGTAGAAGGGCGGATTCAAACGCGTAACTACGAAAACAAGCAGGGTCAACGAGTTTATGTAACGGAAGTTGTGGTTGAAAACTTTACTTTGTTAGAACCCCGTAATGGTGGACAACAAGGTAATAACAACATGGGCCACCAAGCTTCGCAACAAAATCCATTTGGGACGCCACAATCCAACAACTTTGGCGGACAATCAGATTCCAATCCGGCTAACAATAACCAGAATGGGAACGATAATTCTGCCGATCCGTTCGCGGGTTCTGGTGACCAAATCGATATTTCCGATGACGATTTGCCATTCTAGGGAATGGTAAAATTCGATTAACGAACGAGGAGGGAAAACACATGCCTGAACAAAGACACTCAAGAGGTAGAAGAGGTGGACGTCGTCGCCGTAAGGTAGACTTCATCGCTGCTAACCACATTGAATACATCGACTACAAAGACGTTGATTTATTAAAGCGGTTCATCTCAGAACGGGGTAAAATTTTACCACGTCGAGTAACGGGAACTAGCGCTAAGAACCAACGGAAGTTAACCATCGCTATTAAACGGGCCCGGATCATGGGCTTGTTACCATTTGTGGTGGAAGACTAAGTGATACACAATCAGAGCTGCTCAATTGCGAGGAGCTCTTTTTTATTGCCTTTTTTCTAGGCTCTCCCAGCTAGTTGGGGATTGACCTCTGTTTGTATGCCAGTTTGTGATAGAATATAGCTTAACAATGCCTTAATTTGGCAAAGGAGAAGACGATGAAAAACGAAAAAAAGACGTTCACATTGCCACCGTTTGTGCATAATCAACACTTACGGACCATTGCGATTTTCATCACCTTAAACTTGGTGTTAGGCTTAGTAATCGCATTTTTGTATAACTTATGGATCGGAGTCGTCTTGCTTGTGTTAGCCTGTGTGGGCCTCTTCTTTATCATTAAAGAGCTCAACGTGGTGGAGCAAAACGCAGATAACTATATGGATCGGCTCTCGTATTTAATTAACCGCGGGGAACAAGAGTCGCTTTTGGAAATGCCACTCGGGGTCTTGATTTTAGATTCATCCCAACGGGTGAGTTGGATTAATCCCTATCTACAACCGTACTTTCAGACGGAGCGGGTGGTTGGGCGTACCATTTCCCAAGTGGCGCCTCAACTGGCAGAGTTAATTAAAAAGAATTGGGATCAGGATCAATCGTTTGAAGCGGCCTGGAACGGACACTACTTTAACTTCTTGATTCAGCGCCAGTACCGAACCATCTATATGATGGATATTACTAATTATGCTGATATAGAGGTGCAGTACGAAAACGAAAAGATTGCGATTGGAGAAATTTATCTTGATAATTTTGATGAAGTTAGTCAATCTATGTCGGACCAAGAAATTTCTAACTTGCGCAATTACGTCACGAACAAGCTGACAAACTGGGCCCAGGAATATGGGATTTACCTCAAACGGATTGATGCGGAACACTATTCCATCATGATGTACGTCCAATCGTTACAGGACGTGGAAAAAGATAAATTTAACGTGCTCGATACGATTCGCAAGGGGACTGTTCAGCAAAACTTCCCGATTACCTTGAGTATCGGGATTGCTTATGGAGATACTGATTTGAACCGGCTGGCTGATCTAGCGCAAAGTAACTTAGACCTAGCGCTTGGTCGAGGTGGAGATCAGGCGGTTATCAAATCTAAGGATGGCAAGGCGATTTTCTTTGGTGGTAAGACTAATCCGATGGAAAAACGGACGCGGGTTCGGGCTCGGATGATTACTCATGCACTAGTTCAATTAATGGGAACCGCCGACAAAATCTTTGTGGATGGACACCAACAACCGGACATGGATTCCTGGGGAGCGGCCATGGGAATTCGACGGATTGCGCAAATGAACGGTAAAGAATGTTACATCGTCTTTAATAATCAGGACGTGCACACAGATATCCGGCGATTGCTGGATAAGATTGAGGACTACCCAGACATTCAAAATTCAATCATTACCAGTGATGAAGCCGTTAAGCTGGCTACCGATGATAGTTTGATGATTATGGTTGACCACTCGAACCCAAAGATTGGAGTGGCTCAAGATCTGTACCAGAAGTTAGAAAATCGGGTCGTCATCATTGACCACCACCGGCGGGGTGAGGAGTTTCCAGCCAATCCATTGTTGGCCTACGTGGAACCCTATGCTTCGTCTGCCTGTGAATTGATTACGGAAATGTTTGAGTACCAGTCGCAGTCAGCGGACCCGATGAATGACTTGGAAGCGACTGCAATGTTGACCGGAATCGTGGTTGATACGCAGTCCTTTACGGTTAAAACTGGAACACGGACGTTTGACGCTGCCAGTTACTTACGGTCGGCGGGAGCCAACGTCGATGAAATTTCATCGTTTATGAAGGAAAACGTCAAAAATTACATGGCCGAAAATCATCTGATTTCGTTAGTGAAGTTTGAGACGGATCACATTGCCATCATTACGGCCGAAGATGATGTTCAGTATGATTCCGTGACGGCCGCCAAATCGGTGGACTCTTTACTCTCGGTGGATGGCGTTGAGGCGTCCTTCGTGGTCTTTCGGCGGTACGATGGTAACGTCGGGATTTCTGCCCGAAGTGACGGCAGTATTAATGTCCAGGTCATCATGGAAAAACTGGGTGGCGGAGGTCACCTAGGAGCAGGAGCAACACAAATTAAGGATCAGTCGGTCGTAGAAGCCAGTGAACTCCTGCAAACCACCATTCGGGATAGCTTGGCTGAAGATGAGGCAGCGGCTAAATAGCAGAATGGAATTAAATTTGTTACATTAAAACTAAAGGAGTGGATTATTATGCAAGTAATCTTTTTGGAAGACGTTCGTGGTAAAGGTAAACGCGGAGAAATTAAGCAAGTCCCAGCTGGATATGCCCAAAACTACCTGATTAAGAATGGTTTAGCTGAACCAGCCACTAAATCAGCGATTAGTCGGGTAAAGGCGCAGCAAAAACACGCTGAAGAAAATGCTGAAGAAGAGTTGGCAGAAGCCAAGCAACTTAAAGCCTTTTTGGAAAAGGATGAAACGGTAGTAGAACTGCGAGCAAAGTCCGGAAAAGATGGACGCTTGTTTGGTTCGATTACCAGCAAACAAATCGCTCAAGCATTGGCAGACCAATACCAAGTTAAAATTGATAAACGTAAGATTGAACTAGCTGAACCAATTAAAGCAATGGGATACACCAACGTTCCCGTTAAATTACATCCCAGCGTTACGGGGACAATTCGGGTGCACATTGCGGAAAAATAGTTTTACTAGCAACGTAAAGAAAAGGGTTAGAGTATGAATAACGATGTGTTGACGGATCACACGCCACCGCAAAACGTCGAAGCGGAAAAGGCTGTACTAGGTTCCATTTTTCTCGCCCCAACGACCCTACCGGATGCCATGGAATTGTTGCATCCAGATGATTTTTACAAACACTCTCACCAGTTGATTTACCAAGCGATGCTGGATTTAGCTGATCAAGATGAGGGAATTGATGCCGTCACCGTAACGGACCGACTGAAGAGCCAGAACCAGCTTGAGGACGTGGGTGGGGTTTCGGCGATTGTTGAGCTAGCCGAATCGGTACCGACCGCGGCCAACCTAACCTACTACGCCAAGATTGTAAGTAAAAAGGCTACCCTACGACGGTTAATTGAAACAGCGACGAAAATTGCCACTGATGGTTACGATGAAGATGAAGATCTCGACACACTCTTAGATAACGCGGAACGAGAAATCATGGACGTGTCGGAGGATCGAAATCAGAGCGGATTTCAACCGATTCGAGATGTTTTAGACCAGGCATTTGAAAGCATTAACGAGCTGGCTGAAAATGGTGGTGACGATGTAACTGGATTACCAACGGGGTACAAGGCGTTAGACCAAATGACGACCGGTCTGCATCCGGGAGAATTAGTTATTCTAGCCGCGCGACCAGCCGTCGGAAAAACAGCCTTTGCACTTAACATTGCCCAAAACGTGGGAGTTAAGACAAACAAGACCGTTGCCCTCTTCAGTTTAGAAATGAGCGCTGAATCATTGGTGAACCGGATGATTTGTGCTGAAGGGAGCATTGATGCTAACCATCTCCGAACTGGGGAATTAAATGCCGACGAATGGAATAACCTAACAATGGCCATGGGGACCTTGTCTACGGCTAATATTTTTATTGACGATACTCCAGGAGCCCGGATTGCTTCAATTCGGGCGAACTGTCGGCGCTTAAAAAAGGAAGCCGAACGTGATCCAGATGGTGGTCTAGGCTTAATTGTGATTGACTACCTCCAGTTAATTGAAGGGAGTACCCGGGAAAGTCGGCAGCAAGAGGTTTCTGAAATTTCACGCCAACTTAAGAAATTAGCTAATGAGTTACAGGTACCAATCATTGCGCTGTCCCAACTATCACGGGGTGTGGAACAACGTCAAGATAAACGACCAGTGCTGTCCGATATCCGGGAATCTGGTTCGATTGAACAGGATGCGGACATCGTGGCCTTTCTGTATCGAGATGATTATTATGAACGTGACAGCGAAAACGGCAATGATGCTGATGATGCTGACATAGATCCACGCGAGGATGCCGATAATAACGTGGGAATGGTTGAAGTCATCATTGAAAAGAATCGATCGGGTCCACGGGGCACGGTTAATCTGATGTTTGTAAAATCATTTAATAAGTTTACTTCGGTGGCCAACACCCCAGAATAGCGAAATCCCAGCGGGTTTCGCTTTTTTGTTTGGTCCGATTAATTGACTATTAAGGGCGGCTTCGGTATGATATTAGAGGTCTGCGAATGAAATAAAATTTAAAATCATTAATGTTCGTGATTAGGAGAGTGAACCATGGAAGTATTTGATTATAATGACATTCAATTGATTCCCAATAAGTGTATCGTGAACTCCCGGAGTGAGTGCGATACGACGGTCGAGTTTGGGGGCCGGCAGTTTAAGCTCCCCGTTGTTCCCGCTAACATGCAAACGGTAATTAATGAAGACTTGGCCGTTTCGTTAGCGCAAAACGGTTACTTCTACGTGATGCACCGCTTCCAACCAGAAGCACGTCATGACTTTGTGAAGCGGATGCACGACCGGGGATTATTTGCTTCCATTAGTGTGGGAGTAAAGCCCGGTGAGTACGACTTTATTACCAGTTTAGCTGCGGACCACTTAGAACCAGAGTACATTACAATCGACATTGCCCATGGTTACTCTGATTCCGTCATCAAGATGATTAAGTTCATTAAAGAACAACTACCAACTTCGTTTGTGATTGCCGGAAACGTCGGGACTCCAGAAGGGGTGCGGGCGTTAGAAAATGCTGGTGCCGATGCTACCAAAGTGGGAGTGGGACCCGGAAAAGCCTGCATCACGAAAGTTAAAACTGGTTTTGGAACGGGTGGTTGGCAATTAGCTGCCATCCGGTACTGTGCTAAAGCAGCCCGCAAACCAATTGTGGCCGATGGTGGAATTCGGACCGATGGTGACATTGCCAAGTCAATTCGCTTTGGTGCCACGATGTGTATGATTGGTTCGCTGTTTGCCGGTCACTTAGAATCACCTGGGAAAGAAGTTGAGGAAGGTGGTCAGAAGTACAAGGAATACTTCGGTTCTGCTTCCGAATACCAAAAGGGCGCTTATCATAACGTCGAAGGCAAAAAGCTACTGGTTCCCTACAAGGGCAGTATCTATGACACATTGCAAGAAATGAAGGAAGACTTGCAGTCATCGATTTCCTACGCGGGTGGCCGCGATTTGCAGGCGTTACAGACGGTTGACTATGTGATTGTGAAGGATACGATTTATAACGGGGACTAATGATTAGTCTTTGTTTCATGTGAAACAAAAAGCAGAACTGGCCTAACGGCAGTTCTGCTTTTTAGCTGAATTTGCAATTTCTCCCCTTTTTTTGTATTTTGGAAAGGAAGAGGAGAATTCATACAATGAAAAAATCATTAATTTACGTCTTATTTTCAACCGTTCTATTTAGTTTGATGGAAATTGCGTTAAAGTCCGCCGGAAATCAGTTTAATCCGATTCAACTGAACTTGATTCGGTTCACGCTCGGGGGACTAGTAATTCTCCCGTTTGCCTTTTCCCATTTAAAAAAACAACAACGTCGGATTCATTGGTCGGATTGGAAGGTCTTTGGACTAACTGGCTTTCTGTGTGTGGTCATTTCGATGACGCTGTACCAATTGGCGATTGAATACGGAGAACCGGCAATTGTCGCCGTCCTGTTCAGTTGTAATCCGGTGTTTGCGTTAATCTTTGCCTATCTGATTTTGCACGAGCAGGTTTCACGTGCCGATGTAATTTCGCTAGTGCTGTCTGTGATTGGGTTACTGGTAATCGTTAATCCGTTTAAACTGACGGATCCGCTGGGAATTTTCTTTGCGATTCTCGCAGCCGCCACGTTTGGTTTTTACAGCATCATGTCGCAGGCCTCATCCCTGCGGGTACAACTTGACGGAGTGGTAATGACTGGTTTTACCTTCATTGCCGGAGCGATTGAACTGCTAGGATTGATCTTAATCACCAAGATTCCGCCTGTGGCTACCAGAATGCGTTCCATCGGCTGGTTAAAACCGTTTGCGGACATTCCAATTTTGACCAACGTTAACCTGCCAAACCTTTGGATCTTACTGTTCGTCGGGGTGGCCGTAACCGGTGGGGGCTTTGCCTTTTACTTTCTCGCCCTCCAAGAAGGTGGTGTCACGATGGCCTCATTGGTGTTCTTCTTTAAACCAGTGCTATCGCCAATCTTTGCGTTTTTCCTAATTGGGGAACACATCAGTCTATCGACTATGATTGGAGTAGCCATCATCATTGTCAGTTCGCTAATTACTTTATACGGTTATCGCATTGATGCGAAAGCCAACCAATAAAAAAAGCGTCTTCCATTGAAAAAATGGGAGACGCTTTTTGCTTACACCTGAAATAAGGCGTAGATGATGGTTGAAAGCACTACGGCGAACGTGATGGCAATGTCATTGCGAATCGTCAACACAAAGGTTTTTTGTTTACTCTGCACCTGCCAGAAGCGGCGGGTGTTTTTAATTACCAACGGAATCGTCAGTAATACCAGAATCGTCGACCACGGTAACCAACCGAGACAGATGGAGATGAAGGTGCACAGATAGCCAATGACGTAGTTTATGGCGTAAAAGCGCAGCGTTCCCTCTTTGCCGAGATAGCTAACGCTGGTAAACCGGTGGAACTTGACGTCTTCATCATAGTCACAGAGGTTGTTGGCTAGACTAATATTGGTAATTGCACAGACGGCAATGCCGGCGACTAGAATCATTTTACCAGCAATGCTCCAACTAAATTGCCTAGGTTGGATGTTAATCAAGACGGCTGCTAACGAAATGATGTAACCCATGATGATTCCCGAAGCTACGTCGCCCAGTGGTCCATTTTGAATGGGATGAGGTCCGCCACTATAGAGGTAACCGATGGCGGCCCCGGTGAGACCGAGTAGTAAAATGACGGGACTGGTTCGTAGAACCAACCACAAAGCGAGTAACGCTCCCACTAAGGTGAGTCCGTAGATTGCTAGCTTGAGATTCCGTGCCTCAGTCGCGTTCTTTACCTTCGAAAAGATGCCATCCTCTTCTTGGGTCAGATGATATTTTAATGCATTTTTGTAGTCTTTGTAGGTATCAAAGAGGTTGACGATAATCTGCATGAGACAGGTAATTAAAAAGAAAATCACACTGTTTACAGCATTTACCGTTTGGTACTGAAAGAGGGCGAATAATAACCCCAGACAAAACGGGAGTACCGATGCGATTAACGAGTGCAGGCGGGTAATTTTTGCAATTTGCTGCCAACTTTTCATTAGTAGTTTCTCCTTTATTCAATTAATTTAACACGAAACGGGTTGCTCTCATTGTAACCCCATCGGTTAAATGGTGATGGTTAAAAATGAGCATAAAAAAAGAACGACCATCATAGTCGTTCTTGGGATGGGCAGTCAGGGGATCGAACCCTGGACCCACGGATTAAGAGTCCGTTGCTCTGCCAGCTGAGCTAACTGCCCAAATCAAAAGTACATGTATTATATTAGCATGGACCCTACCAACGCGCAACCTTTTTTTGCAAAAAAATGACCAGATCAGGGGGGAAGCTAGAGTGGAGGCAACAGGAATGGGTTGGAGGTGTGATATACTAATCATGATTGAGCGTTTGTGTAAGTCTTAATCAATTCCTGATTTAAATCGCAAAATTAACGATAGGAGCATTGAAAAAGATGGCAAAAATACTAGTCGTTGATGACGAAAAACCCATTACAGACATTGAAAAATTTAGTTTAGAAAAAGAAGGTTACGAGGTCATCGTTGCTTATGATGGAGAGGAGGCCCTAGCTAAGGTCGAAGATGACCATCCCGATTTGGTCATCCTTGATTTAATGTTGCCGAAGATGGACGGTTTGGAAGTAGCCAAAGAAATTCGCAAGACCCACGACATGCCGATTATTATGGTGACTGCTAAGGATTCTGAGTTAGATAAAGTGCTTGGACTGGAAATCGGAGCCGATGACTATGTTACGAAGCCGTTTTCTAACCGGGAATTAGTGGCCCGGGTGAAGGCTAATTTACGGCGGCAGTCCGTAGCCAATGAAGCAGCGGGACCAACGGATAACGAACAACATGACATTACGATTGGAAATCTCACGATTCATCCGGATTCGTATTCCGTAACCAAGGATGGAGCCCCGGTTGATTTAACTCATCGCGAGTTTGAACTAATTCACTACCTCGCTCAACACAGCGGGCAGGTGATGACCCGGGAACACCTCCTCCAAACTGTGTGGGGCTATGATTACTTTGGGGACGTGCGGACCGTAGACGTGACGGTTCGGCGGCTACGGGAAAAGATTGAAGACGATCCTAGTCACCCCCAGTGGTTGGTTACTCGACGTGGGGTTGGTTATTATGTGCGTGATAATCCAGAAGCTAAGTAACCCAACGAATGAGACTGAAGGAGCAACAGCATGGCCCTAAAATGGAAGTTTTTTAAATCCATTCACTTTAAAATTGCGTTAGTCTTCGTGTTAATGATGCTGTTAACGCTCGAAACCGTGGGGGCCGTTTTTGTGCGGCAGTTGGAGTATCAAAACCTCAATACGTTTAAGGAATCAATTCAACTCAAGCCGTACATCAATACGTCATTAAAGAAGCAGTTGGCAAATCGGAATCAAATCAAGGCGAACAAGCAGATTCAAACGATTTTACAAGATGCGGACGTTAGCAATAACGCCGAAGTGACGGTCGTAGATGCCCGGGGGAACATCCGGGGAACCAATCAAAGCAACGAACAATCGCTGGTCGGTCAAAAGAACACCGACGGCGACATTAAGACGGCGTTATACAGTAGTAAAACGATTGAAAAAACGACCTCCAGTAACAATAACCGGTACTACATTCAGGTAACGCCGCTAATTAACAGTGCGAAAAACCAGAATAACATCGAGGGAGTTGTGTACATTCGGGCTAATTTAAGTCAGGTGTACCGTAACATTAACAACATCACGATTATTTATTTGTTTGCGGCCGTTCTGTCGATTATCCTGGGACTCTTACTGACACTAATCATTTCGCGCACGATTACCAAGCCGATTGATGAATTGAAGCGCCAGACCGAACAGATTGCGCGGGGCGATTATTCAGGGCACGTGCAGGTATATGGTAACGATGAGCTGGGTCAACTAGCGCATGCCGTTAACAATTTGTCGGTGCAGGTGGAAGAATCCCAAGAATCTACGGAGTCGGAGCGGCGCCGGCTGGATTCGGTGCTAGATAACATGACAGATGGCGTGGTAGCCACCGATCGCCGGGGACTGGTTACGATTGTGAATGATGAAGCGATTGAGTTGCTGGGAACCTCAAAACAAGCGGTCGTAGGGCAACCAATCCTCAAGGTCTTGAAGTTAGAGGATCAATATAACCTGCGGGATTTGATTGAAGATCCTGGGCAAGTTTACCTCGATTTTTCAACGTCCGAACGCCGCTTGATTTTATCAGCCCATTTCTCATTGATCCAACGGAAATCTGGGTTTATCAATGGATTAGTGTGCGTGTTCCATGACGTTACAGCGCAACAAAAAATTGATGAAGACCGGCGCCAGTTTGTATCCAACGTGTCGCATGAGTTACGGACGCCGTTAACGAGTGTACATTCATATCTAGAAGCCTTGACTGACGGCGCCTGGAAGGATCCAGAATTAGCGCCTAAATTCTTACACGTTACCCAGGATGAAACGGACCGGATGATTCGGATGATTAACGACCTTTTAACTTTGTCACGAATGGATTCGGGAACGCAGAAGTATGATAGTGAATTAGTTAACATCAATAAGATTTTTAACTACATCCTAGATCGTTTCGATATGATTGTGAAAAATGATGAAAAGAAGCACTATCGGATCAAGCGGGAGTTCACCAAACAGGATTTATGGGCAGAAATTGATCCCGATCGCTTTACGCAGGTGATTGATAACATTATGAACAACGCGGTGAAGTATTCTCCAGACGGGGGCGTGATTACCTGTCGGTTGTACGAAGATCATAACCGCGTAGTCCTGAGCATTAGTGACCAAGGACTGGGAATGCCACAGAGTGCTTTGAAACACATCTTTGATCGGTTCTACCGGGTAGACAAAGCGCGGTCGCGGGCCCAAGGAGGAAGTGGACTTGGTCTGGCCATTTCGAAGGAAATCATCGAATCATTTGGTGGTTCCATCCGGGTCGAAAGTACGGAAGGCCGCGGTTCCACCTTCTATATCTCACTTCCATATGAATCAATTGAGGAGGACCTTTGGGATGATGGAGAAGCTTAAACGCTATTTTTTACCACTTTCACTAACATTGGCCGTACTGATTAGCGTGGTTTTGTCGGTTTCGTTACTGACTAATCCGGCGCGGTTTAGTAGTAAGACACATCAAAACCGGTCGGTGGCGTTGCATAATGATACTAACGTCCGCCCGCTGCAGGACGTTTATTCGCCCCTGCGAGTGATTAAAACGGATGATCATCAACACCAAAAGATGCTGACTTCTCCCACCACCAACATTGTGGGGACACTAATAAAACAGCTCCGCCGAACAGAAATGAATGACTTAAAGCGAGTTAGCACGAACAAGAAGCAACGCTACTTTGATGTTTTAAATCAACCCAACTCGCTGACTTTGAATTACAATGATAGCATGTCGGCTCCGATTCTCGGACAGGTTTTAAAGCAAACGGATCTCTTTTCCAAGCGACAACAATTTCAGCGCATCGTGGTGCCGTTAGATGATAAAGGTAAGATCTACTTTTTAAACGACCAGAACTACCAAATCTATGAAGCCGGCATTAAGAACTTAAACTTAAAGCAGCTGCACCGGACGATAACCCACGAGGTCGTGAGCAACCAGGTCGAGATTCGGTCCTTAAATAACAAGCCGTTTCTCTACTTTCCACATGAGATTAAGCTCAAGGATTATGGATACATGTTGCAAGAACAGTCCCAGTCGACCTATTTAAGTCGGATTATTGGGAATAGTACGGATACAACTGTGAAACACCATCAGGGTGATACCATTTACTCGTCGGCCAATCAGGATCTAACCTTTACGAGCAATGACGACGTGACCTACAACAACTTTCGTCCCCAAAAGACTGTAAAGACGGAAGATGATGCGCTCCGAGTGGCTTACAAAAATGCAGTCCAACTCGGAGTGCCACTAGGCTCTTCCCAGTTTGATACTTACCAAAAGCAGAATAAGATGGTGGTGTACCGATCCTTTATTGATGGATTCCCAATTTTTGGGGATCAGCAGCTCGGTAATTATACGTATCAATTTATTAATGGGACGACCGAACGTTACCAATTCTCGCTGCGCGACTTTCAAATTCCGGTTCCAACTGAGGAACAACAAACGACTTTGCCAAGTAGTAAAGAATTGCTCACGGAACTAATCAAGGACAACGTAGACACTAAAAAGATTAGTAACATCCAAATTGGCTATCAAATCGTGCCAAACGATGAGCATAAATTGCTTATCTTGTTGCGACCGAGTTGGTTCGTGAAGTATAACAACCAGTGGTTGAACTATCAGGACCTAGAGCAAGGTAATTTTGACAAAGCACGAAAGGAGAACTTCTAATGAATTTTAAACGAATTCAAGGAATCTTCTTAATCGCTTTTATTGTGATTGACGTGTTTTTGTTCATGATGACTAAGAATAGCAAGGTGCAAGATGACAGCGAGAACGCTGGGAGTGTAAATAGCGCGATTGTCCGTGATATGAAACGCGATAACATCAAGTTTGGGAAACTTAGTAACAAAAAGGAGACCGGTTATTATCTATCGGCAGAACCGCAGGATCAGTTTGAGACGCGGTTAGGTGAGCTGAAGAATCAAAATGCGCGTAGTGAAAATAACGCGATTGTGAGCGACTTTAAGTCCACCGTAAAGGTTAATCCCGATCATCCAGAACGGACTTTGAACCGGTTGATGAAAAAGAAGGGATTCGTGCTGGATGCGGATCAGTACCGCTATGATCGTGACCTTTCGAGCGCCACCAAGGTGGTTTATTCACAGCAGGGTCAACAAGGTCCTTTCTTCTCTTCCAACGCCCAAATCACCTTTAGCGTGGCTGATCAGCAGGTGGTCGGTTATACCCAACGGGAGCTGACCAACGTGAAGATTCTGCACGAAAAGAATGACTTGATTACAGAAGAACGGGCCATCATCAGCTTGTACCAGTACAATGAGTTGCCCAATAATACTAAAATTCTCTGGACGAAGCTCGCATATACACGGTTCTTAGAGCTAAACGGGAAGGAAGTTTACATTCCGACTTGGGTCGTTGCCATTAATAGCAAGTCAAATTCAAAGGTGCAAATTAAACGGATTAACGCCTTTAACGGGGCCTCTGTTAGCACGGAAAAAGTGCAGGAACAACAGAATGGAAAAGCAAAAGTAGAAAGTGTGGGAAATTAATGAGTGCGGATGATTTTAAAATTAGCGTGTTGTCGAGTGGGAGTGGCGGTAATTGTACCTACATCGAAACGCCCCAGCATAAAATTATCCAAGATGCCGGTTTATCCGGAATCCGAATTAAACGGTTGATGGAGGGGATTGGCAAGGATTTAACTGATGTTGATACCATGCTGGTCACTCACGAACACACGGATCATGCCAAGGGAGTGGGGATTCTTGCCCGTAAGTACGGGATGAATGTTTACGCGAACGAAGAAACCTGGCACGCCATGGATGGTAAAATTGGCAAGATTCCGGTGGAACAGAAATACGTGTTTGATCCGGATACCACCGAACTGTGGGGCGATTTGGACGTTGAGAGTTTTACGGTGGCTCATGATGCGGCTCACGCCCAGTTCTATAACTATCATCACAATGGAAAAAGCTTTGTAATTATTACTGATACCGGTTCGGTTTCTGATCACGTGGCGGGGTTAATTCGCAATGCCGACGCTTATCTCTTTGAATGTAACTATGATCCCGAGATGTTAATGAACGGGGATTATTCTTATTCCACGAAACTCCGGATTAATAGCTCGACCGGTCACTTATCCAATCAGGATAGTACGGAAATTTTGATGGATGTGATGGGTTTAAATACCAAACGAATCTTTTTAGCCCACCGGAGCCACCACAATAACACCAAAGCGCTGGCCCGTTTGACAGTGGCATCAATCATGAAAAATAACGGACTTGGGGTGGGTCACGACTTTCAATTGTTCGATACGGATGTTGAAAAAGCATCCCCGCTAATAACTCTCTAGTCTAATTAGGCACGACAGCAGTGATTGCGCCGTGCTTTTTTATTTGTCTAAAAAAGGTGAGTGGTGGGCACTGGTCCCAGCGGTTGGGATAAAAAATGATATGGTAGAGGGGACCTAATTAAGCGTCACTTTCAGATAAAACCGAACAAAAAAAGTTTCACGCTCTGAAAGTTTTGGAAAAATTTAGGTTGCAGGAGAGCAGTTTGATTTTTGGTGGATAACTTTGTGGATAAAATCAGTGGATAAAAAGAAAAACAAGTAATGATGGCAACGAGAGCTCGTTCATAAGTTGTTTGAAGTTATCCACAAGTGTTGTTAATAACTTTGCGGAACATTTTTATTTGATTTTAAAATGCCTTAATATAAACGTTTCACAGCTATTTTTCCTGGGTTAACGAACAGATGTTGCTGTTAAGAATGTGGATAACTAAAAAAGTGGTTGACAAAATTCCGGAAATCACAGGTGGAGATAAACTAGGAAAAAGAGCATAAAAGTTATTTTTCTGTGGATAACTTTGTGGATAAACTGTTGAAAGGATGATAGTTATGAACATTAAACTAGTGGTAGTGGGAAAATTAAAGGAAAAATACTTTGCAGCTGCTATTGCGGAGTATCGCAAACGCCTCTCTCGTTTTTGTAAATTTTCGCTAGTCGAGGTTCGTGACGAAAAAGCCCCGGAATCTCTAAGTCTGGCTGAAATGGAACAGGTGATGGCCAAAGAAGGGGAACGAATCTTGGACAAGGTGAGCGATCGTGAATACGTGTTTGCCTTAGCAATTAACGGACAACAGCTGACCTCGGAAGAATTCGCGCAACAAATCAAGGACTTAACCACCTACGGACATTCAGATTTAACCTTTATCATTGGAGGATCGCTGGGATTAGCCCCAGCCGTTTTGCAACGCGCTGACGCGAAATTATCATTTGGGAAATTCACTTTGCCGCACCAGTTAATGCGGGTAGTACTCTGTGAGCAAATTTACCGGGCTTTTATGATTAATAGCAATAGTCCGTACCATAAATAAGGAAAGAAGGAATCGTAATGCGTAGAATCAAGCCACAGATTAAGGTGAAATGGTGGTGGCTTCTGGTGGTTTTAATCGTCGGAATGGTAGCCATCTTAATCACTCACTACGACGCACCGTTATACAGCCAGACTGTGGCCGAGGTTCAGCAGGTGAAGAACGGACCGCGGATGAAGACCACGGATGAATTTCGGAATCAGGATTACCAGCAAAACCAGTCGGTCACCCTGAAAATTTTGAACGGAACAAAGCGCGGGCAAACGCTAAAAATTCAAAATCAATTTTCTGGTTCTAATGCCACTGATCAGGAATACCATCCGGGACAACAGGTCTTTTTGCACCTGAGTGGTCGAACGAACCACCATACTTCCAGTCTGATTAACGGATTTAAGCGCGATACAGTCGTGGTGTTTTTAATTTGGCTCACAATCAGTCTGTTATTACTGATTCTTAAGTTCCGCGGGTCAATGGCGCTGTTGAGCCTAGTTGTTAACGCGTTGCTGTTCTTCATTGTGGTGGAGCTGGACGTCCGGACGGATTGGAATCCCTTCGTACTGTTTGCGGGATTGGCCGTGGTCTTTACGGTCATCACAGCGTTACTGATTTTTGGTCGTTCTAAAGAAACGGTGGTTGCTATCATTGCCACGATTTTGGGAACCGCTGCGGCGATCTTCATTGCCTGGCTGGTTTTAAGCCTAACCCACCAGCGTGGAATGAAGTTTGAAATGATGGATTACGTGACCCAGCAACGACTACCGCTGTTCTTTGCCGGCAGCATGATTGGTTCGTTGGGAGCCATCATGGATTTGTCCGCAGACATCACATCGAGCGTCTTTGCCGTGTACCGCGAGAAGCCGACGATGCGGTTTGCAGAATTATTTGAGAATGCCAGAAAGATTGGTCGTTCCATTATGGGTCCGTTGATTAACGTGCTCTTTTTGATCTTTGTGGCTAGTACCTTCCCCATGATGATTCTGTTCTTAAAGAACGGAAATAGTTGGGGATACTCGTATTCCATGATTATGTCGTTAGGGATTGTCCAGAGTCTGATTAGTGGAATTGGAATTGCGCTCACCGTCCCGATTACGGGGGTCTTAGCTGGCGGAATTTGTGAAATGAAGGTGTTCAAATGAGTACAATTAGTGTTTTAGTCCTGGTATTACTGGGAGCAATGCTGCTGGCTGGTGGACGTCAAGGACTGGTTTCGTTTCTGGGACTGCTATTTAACTTTGCGGTTGTGTTTCTCTCCGTGGTTTTAATTTCCTGGGGCATTCCGTATCTGGTGGTGACGCTTTGTAACGCTGTCATCATCTTGGTGGTTTCAATTTACTTTGGGAACCAACAGGGCCGCAACGCTGACATTGCATTTGTCACTTCTTTAATCGTGGTGGGTTTAGTTATTTTGCTGATTATTCCTGTAGAACACTGGGCGCAGGTCCAAGGATTTGGTGTAGAAAATACGGAAGACTTAGAAGGAATGTCGTTACAACTCGGGGTTCGCTTTTTAGATGTTTCCTGTGCCATGACGATTTTAAGTTGTTTGGGAGCCGTGGCGGAAGCAGCAGTGGCGGTGGCCACCGGATTAGTGGAGCTAGAAGATCACGACGCTAACATTAGTGACCAGCAGTTAAAACGAACTGGGATGCGAGTCGGCCAAGAAATCGTGGGGACGGCCTTTAACACCCTCTTTTTCGGCTTTTATGGCGAACTAATTGGCCTGTTCATCTGGTTTGCCCGGTTGCACTACACCTTTGGGATGGTACTTAATGATAAAATTTTTGTGTCCGAGTTTATCATGACGATTATTTCAGCGATTGGAGTCATCCTCACGATTCCCGTCACCATTGGTTTGGTGCTCCATCAAAAACACCGTAAATTGCAAAAAAATTAGCCAGTTAAAAGTAGCTGGCTTTTTTTACATAATAACCAAAAAAATGTTTTTTATTCTTGAAAGCGGTTTCAAGTGGTGCTAAGATTAAGACATGAAATGGAGGTAAAGATTATGAAAGATGTAAACAAGATTCCTGCTGCAGTTGCCATGGTGAAGGTTTTAGAAGCCTATGGAGTTAAAGATGTATATGGTTATCCTGGTGGTTCCATTAACTCAACTCTGCACGCTTTGGACGTAGAAAAGGACAACATTAATTACATTCAAATTCGGCACGAACAAGTTGGGGCTTTAGCTGCCGCTGCGCACGCTAAACTAACTGGTCACATTGGAGTGGCCTTTGGTTCTGCTGGTCCTGGTGCCGTTAACATGTTAAACGGTTTATACGATGCCAAGGAAGATAAAGTTCCCGTTTTAGCCATCGTTGGTCAAGTTGCTCACAACAACATGAACTATGACTACTTCCAGGAATTCCCAGAAGTACCAATGTTTGAAGATGTTTCTGTTTACGATCGAGTAGTAATGACTCCGGAAAGTTTGCCACACGTTGTGGATCAAGCTATTCACGCTGCTTATGCTAATAAAGGGGTTGCCGTAGTGGTTATTCCTAACGACTTCGGTTTTGCAGAAATTCCAGACGTTCGTTACGATTCAGCTGCTCCAACCTACTCCAAACCAGCTCCGCAACCAGTTGCTACTGACGAAGAAGTGAATGACTTCTTAGCAATGGTGAAGGATGCTAAACGCCCCGTTATCCACGTTGGTCGTGGGATTAAAGATGGTGGCGATAAGTTAATCGAACTTTCCAAGAAGTTACAAGTTCCGTTAATCATGGATGGTTTGGCTCAAGGTTACGTTGACAAAGCTTACGAAGGAAACCTCGGAACTGCTAACCGGGCTGCTTCTAAGGCTGCCGACGAAATCTTAGCATCTGCTGACTTAGTAATCGCCATTGGTGGTGACTTTGCTTTTGCTAATAGTGTTTACGCTAGTCACGAATTCAAGTACATCCAAGTTGATAACAACACGATTCAGTTAGGACGGCACCACGTTCCAGATTTAGCCATCTGGTCTGACGCTACGAAGTTCGTGGAAAAGGCTTTGGTCCAATCAGAACCTGCTCCAGAAAGTCCATTCTTCAAAGCAGCTGTTGCTGACATGCAAAACTGGAAAGAATACATCAAGAAGATTATGGACAGTGAGTCAGATAGCTTAACTCCTGCTCAAGTTTACAAACAAATTAACCGGATTGCTGAACCAGATGCTGTTTACTCCATCGACGTTGGTGACAACATCATCAGTTCCTTTAGATACCTCAACTTTAACGACCAAATGAAGTGGGTTATCTCCGCCTTATTCGCTACGATGGGCTCTGGAATTCCAGGTGCTATCGCTGCTAAATTAGACGAACCCGATAAACAAGTCTTCAACATTGCCGGTGACGGTGCTTTGTCAATGGTAATGCAAGACTTAGTTACGGAAGTTAAGTATAAATTACCAATCATCAACATTGTGACCCAAAATGGTGACTTGAGCTTCATCAAGGGTGAACAAGAAGACATCGCCATGCAGTACTTCGGCTTAGACTTACAAACGCAAGATTTTGCTGGCATTGCTAAGGCCATGGGCTTAGATGCTGTTCGAGTAACTAACTTCGCTGAATTACCAGCTGCCTTTGACCAAGCTAACGAAGCTGTTAAAGCTGGACGTCCATTCTTGATTGACATTGTCATCAACGACAACCGGGCCTTACCAGTGGAAGACTTAGTGGTTAAGATTGAAGACGGCAAGGTTTCTGAAACGGTTAGTCCTAACTACCGGATTGACAAATCAGATCAACAAGCTAAGACGATTGAAGAATTATTTGCCATCTACGGAGGAGAAAATCTCTTACCGTTACAACATTACTTTGACGAATTTGGTGTTCAACTTTAATTTAGATAACTCCTAAAATACAAAAAACGCTTCTCAATTTAATTGGGAAGCGTTTTTTGGTTGGCTCAATAACATAAATTTAACCTAAAATTACTATTAATTAGTTTTATCAGTACATCGATAATTTCATTGATATATAGGGTCTGATAACCGGTAAGAAAATTTTTTAATGGATGAAAGTATTGTCGTCGTTGATGAATGGACGGCGTTAGAAATTGAACTGATGATGGTTGAACAACCAACAATTACGGTGATCATGGTGCCAGCATCTGCAACCTCAACTACGGAAGAAACTAACAAAATACTGGTTAAGCTGAATTAAAAAGTAAGTATCATTCGCAGTAGGATGGTACTTTTAGAATGCGATGTTCGCCATTGCGTTATTTATACTATAATTGAAATTAGTAAACGTTTATTCAAATTCTAAAAAGGGGTCTAAATCTAGATGGTCTTACAATTTATCTTTTTAATCGCAGCGGGGATTGTCGCGGGGTTAATGGCAACGATTGCCGGTTTGGCGTCAATTGCCTCCTATCCAGCGCTCCTAATGGTCGGCATCCCACCGGTAATCGCGAACGTTACCAACACGGTTTCGTTGATTTTTACGGGAGTTGGTGCGATTCCAGCTTCGTTAAAGGAACTCCACGGACAGTGGCACCGTGCTCTGGGCTATACCATTTTAGCTGTTATCGGGAGTGTGAGCGGGAGTGCCCTGCTGCTGGTGGCCCCTGCCTCAACCTTTGAAAAAATCGTGCCGTTCTTCATTCTGGTCGCCGGAGTGATGCTTTTACTTTCTGGTCGAGGAAAGGAACTCAAGGAAGAGGAACGCTTGCAGCGGGCCGAAATGCATCCCACTCGGCATAAAATTTTAACGTTAGCTAGTTACCTCGGGATTGTTCTGGTGGGTGGCTATCTCGGTTACTTTGGTGCTGCCGGAGGAGTCGTACTCTTAGCTATTTTAGCTGTGATTACCCGAGAAAGTTTTGCGAAATACAACGCCGTTAAAAACGTGATGACCTTTGCTTGTAATCTATGTTCGTCAGCGTACTTTATCATGACCACCACGGTTGCTTGGCACGCCGTGTTACCGCTCGGAATTGGTTTATTAATCGGTGGCTTTTGTGGTCCTAAGATTGTGCGCCACGTCAACATCAAGCTGCTGCGAATTTTGATTGCCATTGCAGCCTTCTTACTCGCTGGTGACCTATTTGTCAAGGCTTACTTTTAAATGGAATTATGTTAGAATATCAATAAACTGAGCAAGGAGGTTTTTCGATGAAGTTATTTTACTGGCTGTTATCTCTCTTTTGGGTGATTACGTTAGTGGTTTTCGTGATGATGCCTAACGAAATGGGAATGATGATTTCCATGTACATGATGATCTTTGGAATGCTGGCGCACAGCATTGCTTGTGCCTTAGAGCACCACAAGTAAATTGAATGATTATAAAAAAGAACTTTCCTGACTGGAAAGCTCTTTTTTTAACGATTTAATTACTACGAACATGCTGATCAGTTTTCATTTCGTGACTGACCACCCAAGTGATTAAAGCCGAGCATAACATAATGATGGCCACAATTAGGTACGGAAGGCTGGGATTTTTATCCATTAACGTTCCCGCAAAGATGGGACCAGCAATGTTACCGATGCTAGTGAGTGACATGTTCACTCCATTGATTAGTCCCTGGTTGTTCTTCCCAAAGCGGGTTAACAAGGTGGTAATTGCTGGCCGCAGCACGTCAAAAGCACAAAAGATTAACAAGGTGGCAATGATAACTTCAACGGCTGTGTGAGCGAAAATTATCCAGAAGATCCCAGCCATGCTAACCAAAAAGCAAATCCGGGTAAGCCCAATTTCACCAAACCAACTGACTAATCGATCGAACATCACCACTTGTAAGATGAGTGAGAAAATTCCGTTTAGAATTAATACGAGGGCGATTTGGTTCAGGGAGAAGTTGAAGACTTGGTGGACGTAGAGGGTGTAGATACTTTCAAACCCGGCAAGTCCAAATGAGGAAACCAGAATCATGAAAAAGAGGGTCACAATCGATTTATTTAACAGACGTTTGAGCCCCTTATCTGTAATGGCAACCCCATCTACTACGTTGCCGTGGCTATGTTCTTTGAGGTGACTCGGAATTCCAACGACAAACACGAGGGCTGCTACGATTCCAGATACACCCGCAAACCAGAACGGAGTTTTGTAGCTGAGGTTTGCGAGCACGCCCCCTAGCCCGGGTCCAATGATTAATCCTCCACTAAATGCGGCAGAAATCCAACCGATGACGCGTGCTCGTTCGCGTTCGTTCGAAAGATCAGCAGCCAGCGCCATCGAGGTGGTTCCCACCATGGCAGCAGAAATTCCACCAATTAAACGGGAGAGGTCAAACCATAGTAGTGATCCCGCCAGCGCAAAGAGGAACTCGGAAAAGGCATAGAGCAAAAGGCCCGCCGTGAGAATGGGAACCCGGCCGATGCGGTCGGAAAGCCGGCCGACGATGGGGGAAAAGAGAAACTGGGTAAAAGCAAACAGGGAGGTCATCATCCCCATTTCACCCGCCGTTAAATGGTATTCCGTTTTGATGAAAGGTTCGACAGGAATCACTAAACTCCATCCCAAACAGATGATGAAGTTGGCCGCAATGATAATATAAATGGCTCGTCGATTTTCTTTACTCATACTGACTCCTCGCTTACTGAAAATTAATTACTAAAGTATCATTATACGGCAAATCTTGCTTGCTGAGAAACAAAATGGTTACGGACAATCCGAAAATTGTGTACAATTAAGAGTGATGATTTGATTTAAATCTTAAAGGAGAAAACAAAATGGCAGGAATTGAACGGTTTTACACTCTGTTTCAACCCGAACATTACGATTTATTCATTGATGTTAACCGGGAACGGAAAACCATTAACGGAACAACTAAAATTCACGGACATGCCAGTCAAGCAAACGTGGCTGTGAACCAAAAGGATTTGCAGGTCAGTCAGGTCTTGGCGAATGGGTCTGAAGTACCATTTACCACTGATAATGGGGCCGAAGCAATTCGGATTGAACTACCAGAAGCAGGTGACGTTGATTTAGAAATCACTTACAGCGCTCCTTTGACCGACACTATGATGGGAATTTACCCGTCTTATTACGAAGTTGGTGGGGAAAAGAAACAGGTAATTGGAACCCAATTTGAAACGACGTTTGCACGCCAAGCCTTTCCTGGAATTGATGAACCAGAAGCCAAAGCTACGTTTAGTTTAGCGCTGAAGTTTGACGAACACGACGGCGAAACGGTACTAGCAAACATGCCAGAGGACCGTGTTGAAGATGGTGTTCACTACTTCAAGCCAACTGTGAAAATGTCAACGTACTTAGTAGCCTTTGCTTTTGGTGACTTACAAAGCAAGTTGACTACTACCAAGAATGGTGTTGAAGTGGGAGTCTTTGCTACGAAGGCGCACCAACCAAAGGAACTTAATTTTGCCTTAGATATTGCGAAACGTTCCATTGAATTCTATGAAGACTTCTACCAAACTCCATATCCACTTCCGCACTCTTGGCAGTTAGCCTTACCTGACTTTTCTGCTGGAGCCATGGAAAACTGGGGATTGATTACTTACCGGGAAGCTTATTTATTGCTAGACCCAGACAATACCCCATTAGAAACGAAGGAATTAGTGGCCACGGTAATCGCACACGAATTAGCACACCAGTGGTTCGGTGACTTGGTTACCATGAAATGGTGGGACGATTTGTGGTTAAACGAAAGTTTTGCCAACATGATGGAGTACGTGGCCATTGATGCTTTACAACCCGACTGGAAGGTTTGGGAAATGTTCCAAACTTCTGAAGTGCCAATGGCGCTCTCTCGGGATGCTACGGATGGCGTACAATCGGTTCACGTGGAAGTTAGTGATCCCGCTGAAATTGACGCCCTCTTTGACGGCGCCATTGTATACGCTAAGGGGGCCCGGATGTTAGTAATGGTGCGAGCTCTCTTAGGGGATGATGCGCTCCGGAAGGGTTTACGGCAGTACTTTATTGATCATCAGTACGGCAATGCCGAAGGGAAGGATTTGTGGAAAGCTCTCGGTGATGCTTCTGGACTTGATATCGGTAAGATTATGCATTCCTGGTTAGATCAACCAGGTTACCCAGTAGTTTCCGCTAATGTTGATGCTGATGGACAACTAGTCCTCTCGCAACAACAATTCTTTATTGGTGATGGAGAAGACCAAGGGCGGGAATGGCAAATTCCGTTAGACAGTAACTATGACGCTGCTCCCCAAATTATGGCGGAACCAGAATTGAAGCTGGGTGACTATCAAACCCTGCGGAAGGAAGCTGGAACGCCATTCCGTGTGAACGTGGGGAACAACTCGCATATCGTCGTTCAATACGACCAAACGTTGTTAGATGACATCTTGGATCACGTATCTGATTTATCGGTCATTGATCAACGGCAAATTTTACAAGATCTACGGTTATTGGCTAGTGCCCAATGTATTTCTTACGCGCAGTTGCTACCATTGTTACGGCAATTTGCTGGCAGTCACTCTGCTATTGTTAATGCGGAATTGTATACCATTGCTAACTCATTGAAGATGTTTGTAACCCCAGGAACGCCAGCTGAACAAGAACTGCGGCAATTCTTTGGAACCTTAGTTAGTGGAAACATCGAACGGTTAGGCTTGGTACCACGTGCGGGAGAAACAAATGATGACCAAAAGGTGCGTCCGATTGTTTTAAACGCTGCTTTGTACGCCCAAATTCCAGCCGTAATTGAACAAGTTCATGCGTTATTCACTGAGTATCAAGATCGGTTAGTTGAATTACCGGCGGATGTCCGGGCCTTGGTTTTGAAAAATGAAGTGCAAAACTACGGTAGCAAGGAACTATTTGACCGGTTAATGCATGATTACGCGACGACCAGTGAAGTTAACTACCGGGATGACCTAGCAGTTGCTGTTCCGCAAGTAACTGATCCACAGTTAGCCGAACAACTAGTTGCTCAGTTTGAAAATTCCGATGTGATTAAACCACAAGACTTACGGGCTTGGTACCGGGGGCTGTTAGCTAATGACTTGAATCAGCAAGTAGCTTGGGACTGGATTCGCAAGGAATGGGGCTGGTTAGAAGCAACCGTTGGTGGTGACATGGAATTTGCGACCTTTATTACGGTCACTGCTAACATTTTCCACACTCCAGAACGGTTAGCGGAATTCAAAGCCTTCTTTGAACCGAAGTTAGACACTCCAGGCTTGGCACGAGAAATTAAGATGGACGTGCGGACAATTTCCGGGAAAGCTGACTTAGTTGCCGCTGAACAAAGCGATGTTTTACAAGCTTTAAGCGAAAACGTTCAATAAATTAAAGTTAATTAAAGGGGATTAATCTCTTGGTTGAGATTAATCCTTTTTTTTGTTGGTAATTTTTTGACCTTTTATGACTAATTAGGGTTGACATTTATAAATGAGGACGATATAGTGATATATGTTCGTTACGAGCCAGATGGTTAAGCTTAATTAATGAAGTGAAAAAGTTCAATTAAGGGTTGACATCATGGTCAAAACGAGATATTATTATTTATGCGCTGAATAGCAGTGCGAAGTAGTTCTTTGAAAACTGAACAAGATTTTGATTACAAAAAGTGTAAGGAATTTTTAAACTAGCGTTTAAAAATTAAACATTTGCGAAGTCAATTCGCTTAAGAAACAAATAATAAAGTAGAGCTAGTAAAGTTCTCATTTAAAATGAGAGTTTGATCCTGGCTCAGGACGAACGTTGGCGGCGTGCCTAATACATGCAAGTCGAACGCGGTCTCCTAAATGAAATGAAGTGCTTGCACAGATTTGACTTTAGATTGGACCGAGTGGCGAACTGGTGAGTAACACGTGGGTAACCTGCCCAGAAGTCGGGGATAACACCTGGAAACAGATGCTAATACCGGATAACAACTAAAACCACATGGTTTTAGTTTGAAAGCTGGCTTTTATGCTAGTGCTTTTGGATGGACCCGCGGCGTATTAGCTAGTTGGTGAGATAATGGCTCACCAAGGCGATGATACGTAGCAGACCTGAGAGGGTAATCTGCCACAATGGGACTGAGACACGGCCCATACTCCTACGGGAGGCAGCAGTAGGGAATCTTCCACAATGGACGAAAGTCTGATGGAGCAACGCCGCGTGAGTGAAGAAGGGTTTCGGCTCGTAAAACTCTGTTGTTAGAGAAGAACGACTGTGAGAGTAACTGCTCACGGCGTGACGGTATCTAACCAGAAAGTCACGGCTAACTACGTGCCAGCAGCCGCGGTAATACGTAGGTGGCAAACGTTGTCCGGATTTATTGGGCGTAAAGCGAGCGCAGGCGGTTTTTTAAGTCTGATGTGAAAGCCTTCGGCTTAACCGAAGAAGTGCATCGGAAACTGGGAAACTTGAGTGCAGAAGAGGACAGTGGAACTTCATGTGTAGCGGTGAAATGCGTAGATATATGAAGGAACACCAGTGGCGAAGGCGGCTGTCTAGTCTGCATCTGACGCTGAGGCTCGAAAGCATGGGTAGCAAACAGGATTAGATACCCTGGTAGTCCATGCCGTAAACGATGAATGCTAGGTGTTGGGAGGTTTCCGCCTCTCAGTGCCGAAGCTAACGCATTAAGCATTCCGCCTGGGGAGTACGACCGCAAGGTTGAAACTCAAAGGAATTGACGGGGACCCGCACAAGCGGTGGAGCATGTGGTTTAATTCGATGCTACGCGAAGAACCTTACCAGGTCTTGACATCTTCTGTTAGCCTAAGAGATTAGGTGTCCCCTTCGGGGGCAGAATGACAGGTGGTGCATGGTTGTCGTCAGCTCGTGTCGTGAGATGTTGGGTTAAGTCCCGCAACGAGCGCAACCCTTGTCTTTAGTTGCCAGCATTGAGTTGGGCACTCTAGAGAGACTGCCGGTGATAAACCGGAGGAAGGTGGGGATGACGTCAAATCATCATGCCCCTTATGACCTGGGCTACACACGTGCTACAATGGACGGTACAACGAGTTGCGAAACCGCGAGGTCAAGCTAATCTCTTAAAGCCGTTCTCAGTTCGGATTGCAGGCTGCAACTCGCCTGCATGAAGTTGGAATCGCTAGTAATCGTGGATCAGCATGCCACGGTGAATACGTTCCCGGGTCTTGTACACACCGCCCGTCACACCATGAGAGTTTGTAACACCCAAAGTCGGTTGGATAACCGTTAGGAGTCCGCCGCCTAAGGTGGGACAGATGATTAGGGTGAAGTCGTAACAAGGTAGCCGTAGGAGAACCTGCGGCTGGATCACCTCCTTTCTAAGGAAAAATACGGAACCTTACACCGATCAAAGTCTTGTTTAGTTTTGAGAGAACTACTCTCACAGTACCATCCGCGCTTTTTGGGCCTATAGCTCAGCTGGTTTAGAGCGCACGCCTGATAAGCGTGAGGTCGGTGGTTCGAGTCCACTTAGGCCCATCGCCGTTGTTACGGTATGATAATTGAATTTTGGGGAATTAGCTCAGCTGGGAGAGCACCTGCTTTGCAAGCAGGAGGTCAGCGGTTCGATCCCGCTATTCTCCATTGGTACTAGTCGTTTTAGTACCGCTTGGTTCTTTGAAAACTAGATAATATTATTTTCTGTAAGAATTATATTGATTGATATAATTTTAACCGAGAAAACCATTGTGCAATTTGAGTTTTTTAATGTGTTTAATCGCTAAACTCAATAATTTATAATCCGTCGGATTATAGGTTAAGTTAGAAAGGGCGCATGGTGAATGCCTTGGTACTAGGAGCCGATGAAGGACGGAACTAACACCGATATGCTTCGGGGAGCTGTAAGTAAGCTGTGATCCGGAGATTTCCGAATGAGGAAACTCGATTAGGGTAATGACTAATCACTACGTAGTGAATTCATAGCTACGCAGAGGCAGACGTGGGGAACTGAAACATCTAAGTACCCACAGGAAGATAAAGAAATTTCGATTCCCAAAGTAGCGGCGAGCGAACTGGGAATAGCCCAAACCGAACCTTCGTGGTTCGGGGTTGTAGGACTGAACATTTGAGTTACAAAAGAATTTGATAGCTGAAGCAGTTGGGAAGCTGCACCAAAGAGAGTGATAGTCTCGTAAGCGAAATTGAATTCCCTCAGTTCAGGATCCTGAGTACGGCGCCACACGTGAAACGGCGTCGGAATCCGGGAGGACCATCTCCCAAGGCTAAATACTCCCTAGTGACCGATAGTGAACCAGTACCGTGAGGGAAAGGTGAAAAGCACCCCGGAAGGGGAGTGAAATAGTTCCTGCAACCATGTGCCTACAAGCAGTCAGAGCCCGTTAAGGGGTGATGGCGTGCCTCTTGTAGAATGAACCGGCGAGTTACAGTTGCATGCAAGGTTAAGCCGAAAAAGCGGAGCCGCAGCGAAAGCGAGTCTTAAGAGGGCGAATTAGTATGTTGCCGTAGACCCGAAACCAGGTGATCTATCCATGTCCAGGATGAAAGTGCGGTAATACGCACCGGAGGTCCGAACCCGTGTACGTTGAAAAGTGCTGGGATGAGGTGTGGATAGCGGTGAAATTCCAAACGAACTTGGAGATAGCTGGTTCTCTCCGAAATAGCTTTAGGGCTAGCCTCGGAATTAGAATCATGGAGGTAGAGCCACTGTTTGAGCGAGGGGTCCGTCTTGGATTACTGAGTTCAGATAAACTCCGAATACCATTGATTTATGTCCGGGAGTCAGACGATGAGTGATAAGATCCATCGTCGAAAGGGGAACAGCCCAGACCGCCAGTTAAGGTCCCTAAATATATGCTAAGTGGAAAAGGAAGTGGAGTTGCTTAGACAACTAGGATGTTGGCTCAGAAGCAGCCACCATTTAAAGAGTGCGTAATAGCTCACTAGTCGAGTGATTCTGCGCCGAAAATTTACCGGGGCTAAGCATATTACCGAGACTGCGGACGCAACTACGTTGCGTGATAGGAGAGCGTTCTAAGGGCAATGAAGGCAGACCGGAAGGACTGTTGGAGCGCTTAGAAGTGAGAATGCCGGTATGAGTAGCGAAAGACCAGTGAGAATCTGGTCCACCGAATGACTAAGGTTTCCTGGGGAAGGCTCGTCCACCCAGGGTTAGTCGGGACCTAAGCCGAGGCTGAGAAGCGTAGGCGATGGATAACAGGTTGAGATTCCTGTACTAGTTAATTATGTTGGAACGATGGAGGGACGCAGAAGGCTAGGTTGAGCATCCGGCTGGAAAAGGATGTTTAAAACGTAAGTCAGGTGAGGAGTGAAATGCTTCTGACCGGGTTGACAAGCGTTGATGAGGATCGAAATTAAAGTAGAGAAGCAACCGATGTCACGCTGCCGAGAAAAGCTTCTAGTGAGTAATTAACTACCCGTACCGCAAACCGACACAGGTAGTCGAGGAGAGAATCCTCAGGTGAGCGAGAGAACTCTCGTTAAGGAACTCGGCAAAATGACCCCGTAACTTCGGAAGAAGGGGTGCTGACCGTCAGGTCAGCCGCAGTGAAAAGACTCAAACGACTGTTTATCAAAAACACAGGTTTATGCAAAATCGTAAGATGAAGTATATGGGCTGACGCCTGCCCGGTGCTGGAAGGTTAAGTGGAAAGGTTAGCTTCGGCGACGCCTCGAAATGAAGCCCCAGTAAACGGCGGCCGTAACTATAACGGTCCTAAGGTAGCGAAATTCCTTGTCGGGTAAGTTCCGACCCGCACGAAAGGCGTAACGATTTGAGTACTGTCTCAACGAGAGACTCGGTGAAATTAAGATACCTGTGAAGAAGCAGGTTACCCGCGACAGGACGGAAAGACCCCATGGAGCTTTACTGTAGCTTGATATTGGGTGTTTACATAGCTTGTACAGGATAGGTAGGAGCCATTGAAACCGGGACGCTAGTCTCGGTGGAGGCACCCGTGGGATACTACCCTTGCTATGTGAACACTCTAACCCTGAGCACTCATCGTGCTCGGAGACAGTGTCTGGTTGGCAGTTTGACTGGGGCGGTCGCCTCCTAAATAGTAACGGAGGCGCTCAAAGGTTTGCTTAGAATGGTTGGAAATCATTCTGTAAGTGTAAAGGCAGAAGCAAGCTTGACTGCGAGACAGACAAGTCGAGCAGGGACGAAAGTCGGACTTAGTGATCCGGTGGTACCGTATGGAAGGGCCATCGCTCAACGGATAAAAGCTACCCTGGGGATAACAGGCTTATCTCCCCCAAGAGTTCACATCGACGGGGAGGTTTGGCACCTCGATGTCGGCTCATCGCATCCTGGGGCTGTAGTTGGTCCCAAGGGTTGGGCTGTTCGCCCATTAAAGCGGTACGCGAGCTGGGTTCAGAACGTCGTGAGACAGTTCGGTCCCTATCCGTCGCGGGCGCAGGAAATTTGAGAGGAGCTGTCCCTAGTACGAGAGGACCGGGATGGACATACCGCTGGTGTATCAGTTGCGCCGCCAGGCGCACCGCTGAGTAGCTATGTATGGATGAGATAAACGCTGAAAGCATCTAAGTGTGAAACTCGCCTCAAGATGAGATTTCCCATTCCTATATGGAAGTAAGACTCCTGAAAGATGATCAGGTCGATAGGTTAGAAGTGGAAGCGTAGCGATACGTGGAGCGGACTAATACTAATCAGTCGAGGACTTAACCAAGGAAAGCACAATGGTAGAATCGGAAGAAAATAATATTAGCTAGTTTTGAGGGAACGAAGTTCACTCAGAGTGTGGTGGCGATAGCCTAAAGGATACACCTGTTCCCATGCCGAACACAGCAGTTAAGCTTTAGCACGCCAAAAGTAGTTGGGGGATCGCCCCCTGCGAGGATAGGACGTTGCCACGCGCAGTAAAGGCACTTTCGAAGCAATTCGAAGGTGCCTTTTTTTGTGCGTTTTTGGAAAAGCCAACTAATTGATGTATAATTGACATGATTGTTCAGAATAAAGGAGCTAAAATGATGAAAGAGAAACGTTTTTTTCGGATTACATTAGGTTGGCAAATCATGCTGGGCTTGCTGTTAGGAATTGTTCTGGGAGTTATTTTCTATAAAAACCAGACAGCCATTACTGCAATGCAAAGCATCGGAACCATGTTTATTAGTTTAATTCAAATGATTGTGATGCCCATTGTGGTTTCGTGTTTAACCGTTGGAATTGCCAGCATGGGTGACATTAGAAAGGTGGGTCGAATCGGAGGGAAAACGTTAATTTACTTCGAATTAATGACTACGATTGCAATCATCATTGGATTAGTAGTGGCTAACATTGCCCATCCTGGATCCTTTATTGATGTTCACGCGATGCATTCATCGGTTGATATTAGTAAATACGTTTCCACGGCCCAGCATTCCAAAAATGAGGGTCTCTGGTCAATGTTAATTGGCCTGATTCCAACGAATATCTTTGGCTCTCTTAGTAAAGGTGATATGATGCCGGTGATTGTGTTTTCCGTCTTCTTTGGACTAGGAACGGCTGCAATTGGAGAACGAGGTCAGGTCATCATCGACTTTATGAATGCCGTTTCTCAGGTCATGTTCAAAATTACGAACTGGGTCATGCACCTAGCTCCCATCGGGGTCTGTGCCTTGATTGGAGTGACGCTCGCCGAACTGGGAATCGGAGCATTACTGCCACTGGGATACTTTGTCTTACTGGTATACCTCACCATGATTTTCTTCGTATTGATTGTCATGGGCATCGTTGCCCGGCTATGCCACTTCAAGCTTCATGAACTGCTAGTGGTCATTAAAAATGAAATTGTATTGGCCTTTTCGACGGCGAGTTCAGAAGCCGTAATGCCTAAGATGATTGAAAAGATGGATCACTTTGGGGTCAGCCCTTCGATTGTTTCCTTTGTAATTCCAACCGGATATACGTTTAACCTGGATGGATCAGCCATTTATCAATCCATTGCGGCCCTCTTTTTAGCCCAGGCCTATAACATTCACCTTTCTTTGGGACAACAAATTACGTTGATGATCGTATTAATGATTACTTCCAAAGGAATGGCAGGAGTGCCAGGAGCGTCCTTCGTGGTCTTACTAGCTACGGTTTCGACCATTGGGGTCCCGATGTCTGGGTTAACCTTCATTGCTGGAATTGACCGGTTTGTCGACATGGGACGAACGGCCGTGAACGTGGTTGGAAACTCATTAGCCACGGTTGTGATTGGGAGTTCCGAGCATGAGTTTGATGCTAATAAAGCCGCTGCTTATTACCAACAAACGAGAAAGAAGCAGGTTTCCTAGTAAAAGAATGTTTGACATTTGGCGCTGTGATGATATGCTTAGATAAATTAAATATGCAAGTAAACTGGTGCGTTATTAGTTGTCTGTAAGTTAGTTCTGTGAAACTAATCAGGCAATGAGCAGCAGCACGTTCTAATCAATTAATCGTTTCCGGAGAGAAACCAATTGACGTTCAACATCATTTTGACTTCAATTTAGCTACTCCCGGTGAACGGTGAGTAGCTTTTTTTATGGTGAAATGACAAGGGAGGCCTTTTTGTGGCAACACGGTATTTAGTTTTAGAAGATGGTACCATTTACGCCGGCATCGCTTTTGGTGGGAGCCGCGATAGTATGGGAGAACTGGTCTTTAGTACGGGAATGTCTGGATACCAGCAATCAATTACGGATCAATCCTACAATAACGAAATTTTGATGTTCACAAACCCCTTAATCGGAAACTACGGGGTGAACCGCGATAACTTAGAATCGCAAGTACCGACTTGTAAAGGAGTCGTGGTCAGAGAGATTGCCCGCCGGACAACCAACTGGCGCATGACGATGTCATTCTCTGAGTACTTGGAACAACATGATATTCCAGGAATTAGTGACATTGATACGCGTGCGGTGACTCGGCACATTCGGGAACAAGGAGCGATGCGCGCTGCTTTGGTAAACGAAGTGACCGACGAAACGATGGCTGAGTTACAAAAATGGGCACGAAATCCACATGCCATTAATGAAAGTGCCACCCACAACGCTTACTCTGCCCCAGCGACCGGCCGGCGGATTGCTGTAATTGACTTTGGTTTGAAGTACTCAATCCTGCGGGAATTGTCGAAGCGGAACTGTGACGTTGTGGTCTTACCACCAACGGCGACGGTACAAGACGTGGAAGATGTTTATCCAGATGGTGTCTTATTGACTAACGGACCGGGAGACCCCACGGCAGTGCCAGAGGAAACTTTAGAAATGATTAGAACCGTGGAACAAAAGTACCCGTTATTGGGAATTTGTATGGGGCACCAGCTCTTTGCCTTAGCAAACGGCGCCACGACCACGAAGATGAAATTTGGGCACCGAGGCTTTAACCATCCCGTGCGCAACTTAGAAACCGACCGGATTGACTTTACGTCGCAAAACCACGGTTACATGGTGGAACGAGCTTCCGTTGATCAGACTGACCTCAAAATCTTGTTAGAAGAAATTAACGACCACTGTGTGGAAGGACTACGGCATCAATCACTTCCAGCCTTTTCGGCCCAGTTCCATCCGGATGCTGCGCCAGGTCCTCACGATGCTGACTACTTATTTGATGAATTTATGCAATTAATTGATCAAAATCCGGTGCAAAAATAGAGAAAGGTTGAACAACATGCCACAAAGAACTGACGTGAAAAAAATCATGGTAATTGGTTCCGGACCGATTATCATCGGGCAAGCTGCCGAATTTGACTACTCGGGAACCCAGGCCTGCTTAGCTTTAAAGGAATTGGGTTACGAAGTCGTACTGGTAAACTCAAACCCGGCCACGATTATGACGGACCGGGAAGTAGCTGATGAAGTTTACATTGAACCCCTGACTCTAGAATTTGTGACTCGGGTACTGCGAAAAGAACGTCCAGACGCCATCTTACCTACCTTAGGCGGTCAACAAGGGTTGAACATGGCTAAGGAACTTTCTGATGCTGGGATTTTGGACGAACTTCAGATTCAGCTGTTGGGAACGGACTTGGATGCCATTAACGAAGCCGAGGACCGGGAACAATTTCGCGATTTGATGCAAGAATTAGGGGAACCAGTTCCAGAATCAACGATTGCCACGACTACGGAACAAGCCTTAGCCTTTGCGGACCAGCACGGTTATCCGGTGATTGTTCGGCCTGCCTTTACGATGGGCGGAACTGGGGGTGGAATCGCTCACAACGAGGAACAACTCCAAGAAATTGCAGCTAACGGATTAGACCTCTCGCCCGTAACCCAAGTTTTAATCGAACAAAGCATCGCGGGCTACAAGGAAATTGAATTTGAAGTAATGCGGGACCACGATGATAACGCGATGGTGGTCTGCAACATGGAAAACTTTGATCCGGTGGGAATTCATACCGGTGATTCAATCGTGTTTGCCCCAACGCAAACCCTCTCAGACGACGAAGTGCAGATGTTACGGGATGCTGCATTGCGGATCATTCGAGCTCTGAAGATTGAAGGGGGCTGTAACGTTCAGCTCGCCCTCGATCCCAACAGCATGCACTACTACGTGATTGAAGTGAACCCACGGGTGAGTCGGTCGAGTGCCCTCGCTTCCAAGGCAACTGGTTATCCGATTGCCAGAATTGCCGCTAAAATTGCTGTAGGCCTGAACCTAGATGAAATCATGAACCCCGTGACCGGCACGACGTATGCCGAATTTGAACCAGCCTTAGACTACGTGGTTTGCAAGATTCCACGGTGGCCGTTTGATAAATTTACCCAGGCCGATCGCCACCTAGGGACGCAGATGAAGGCCACCGGGGAAGTCATGGCAATTGACCGGACGGTGGAAGGGTCGATTTTGAAGGCCGTGCGTTCCTTAGATATTGATCAAAAGGACCTAGCTAATCCCGAGTTAGCCCAGTTAAGTCAGGTGGAATTAGAAGAAGGATTGATTCATGCTCACGACGACCGCCTCTTTTACCTCTACGAAGCCCTACGGCGGGGTTACACCATTGACCAACTAGCTGATTTAACCCAGATTCACATCTTCTTCTTGGACAAGTTACTGCACATCTTTGAAATTAGTCAGGCGTTAGCTGATCAGCCTGGTAACGTAGCGATTCTGAAGACGGCCAAACGCTATGGTTTTTCCGACGAAACGATTGCCCAGCTCTGGAACAGTGATGCTGATGCCATTCGGGAACAACGCTTAGAAAATGGCTTAGTTCCGGTTTATAAAATGGTGGATACGTGTGCCGGGGAATTTGAATCCAAGACGCCTTACTTCTACAGTACCTATGAATGGGAAAACGAGAGCGAAGTTAGTGCTAAACCGTCCGTGCTCGTCCTCGGTTCCGGTCCGATTCGGATTGGGCAGGGGGTTGAATTTGACTACGCCACGGTGCACTCCGTAGAAGCCATCAAGAAGGCTGGCTACGAAGCCATCATTATGAACAACAACCCAGAAACCGTTTCGACGGATGCTTCCATTTCCGACAAACTGTACTTTGAACCCCTGACGGTCGAAGAAGTGCTGAACGTGATTGACCTCGAACAACCGCTCGGCGTGGTGGTACAATTCGGGGGTCAAACGGCCATTAACCTATCCGAACCACTGGCTGAACACGACGTCAAAGTCTTAGGAACCAACGTGAACGATGTGAACCGGGCTGAAGATCGGGATGAATTCGATCGGGTGATTAAAAAATTGGGCATTCCCCAACCAGTTGGGGGAACCGCTACGGATCCGGAAACGGCATTACAAATTGCCGACGAAATTGGTTATCCCGTGTTAGTGCGGCCAAGTTACGTGCTGGGTGGTCGGGCCATGGAAATCGTGCGGCGCCGGGAAGACCTCGAAAACTACATGAAAAATGCTGTACGAGTTTCCCACGACCATCCCGTGTTGATTGACCAGTATTTGACCGGAAAAGAATGTGAAGTGGATGCCATTAGTGACGGCGAAACGGTGCTGATTCCGGGAATCATGGAACACATTGAACGGGCCGGGGTTCACTCCGGAGACTCAATGGCCGTTTACCCATCCCAGACGTTGTCTAACCACGTCAAGGATCAGATTGTAGCGTACACGGAACAACTAGCGTTGGAACTGAACTGTGTGGGTCTGATGAACATCCAGTTTGTAGTTCACAATGACCAATCCTACGTGATTGAAGTGAACCCACGGGCTAGCCGGACGGTTCCGTTCCTGAGCAAGGTGACGGGCATTCCAATGGCTCAAGTGGCTACCAGAGCTATTCTGGGCGAAAGTTTAGCCAGTCAGGGGTATCAATCCGGATTGGCTCCAGAAAGCAAACTGGTGCACGTTAAGGCGCCGGTCTTCTCTTTCTCAAAGCTCAACGACGTTGATACCTTACTGGGACCCGAAATGAAGTCAACTGGGGAAGTCATGGGGTCCGATCGGACCTTCCCGAAGGCCTTGTACAAAGCCTTTGAAGCTGCCAAATTGCACGTTCCCAACCACGGCCGAGTCTTATTGACTGTCAAGGATGATGACAAGGAAGAAACGGCCCAACTGGCGCAACGATTTGCGGACCTCGGTTACCAAATTTTGGCCACGCCCGGAACGGCGAAGTTCTTTTCCGAACATCGAATTCCAGTTCAAGAAGTGGGGAAGGTCGGCGAAGACCATGACCTGCTAGAAATGCTGTTAGGCAAACAAATTCAGATGGTGGTTAATACGGTTTCCAATACGCAGGGGAGCGAACGGGACGGCGCTATGATCCGGAGCGCTGCCATTGCCGACGGCGTACCGTTGTTTACCTCACTGGATACGGTCTCCGCCATCTTACAAATGTTAGAAGACCAGTCGTTTACGACTCAGAGTTTGTAGTCAATGTTTCATGTGAAACACAAATAACGAAAATAGATCGCTAGCCAAATGAGCTAGGGGTCTATTTTGCTTTCTTAGGGAATTTGATGGGTTACTGATTACCAGGCAAAAACCAGGTATAATTAAGGATAAATAAAGAGCAAGGAAACAGTAGGAGGATTTTCATGGCATACGCACGCAAACAGAAGCGCCCGTTTTACCGGCGGTGGTGGTTCTGGCTCATCATCTTTTTACTATTCATTGGGGTGATGGCTAATTACCAGCAAAATGGAACCCAAGGCACCCATCCGAACACGGCCTCCAAAACGGCGGCTCATAAAACGGAAATTACGCGTGAGCAATATAACCAGATTGCAATGGGCCAAGACCAAGACACGGTCAAGAAAACGTTGGGAAAAGCGAACGCAACTTCAGAAACGGATGTGAACGGACAAAAGGCAGTCGTTTGGACATGGTCCAAGTTAGATCATGCTTTTAAAGCTGGCTCAATTTCGGTTACGTTCGTGGATGGTAAGGTTGAAAGCAAGGGCTATTTGAATTTAGCTGTTAAGCAACTAAAACCGGTTAGCCAAGCTACCTATGATTCGATTCAATCAGGGGCTACTTATGACGAGGTAATCCAAAAAATAGGGCGACAACCGGATTCCGAATCGGTTACTACGCTGGGCGAAGCGACCGGCAAAACGATTAGTTACCTTACTGATAAAAACGGGAAAGCCCAAACGTTTGTGTTCAGCGCGGATCGATTAGTTTCGAAGACGCAAACGCAATTGAAGCAGTAATTACAGTGGAAGTGGGGGATTGTTGATGGCAGTTAAGCTACGAAAAGTCGGGGACGCTCGGGTCTTATCCGTGTCCCAAGCAGTAGTCGCTAAGGTTGGAACGATGTTTACGGTCAAACAACTGCCAAATGGCTCGATTGTATACACGCCAGAACGAGCCAATCCGTTTGAGGGTGATTGGTTTCATCACGATTTAAAACAAACGGACGTCACCACGGAAATTAACGAATTTTTGGATAACGAATGGAGTTATTCCACTAAAAAAGATTAAGAGAGGAACCGATTATGTACGTTCCAGTGAAAGGGGACATTGTGGAACTCGATTTTAATCCGAGTTCGGGAGAGGAAATTCGCAAACGCCGTCCCGCGTTGGTCATCAGCACGAAAAAATACAGTGAACTGACGGACTTGGCTTTCGTGTGCCCCATTACGCACGCAGACCACAATCGGCTCCGCGAAATGGGCTTCCTGATTCCGGTTAGTAATGCAGACGTGAGTGGTTACATTAATCCGATGCAGTGTCATACGTTTGATTACCGAGCCCGGCACATGGAGATTATTGGGCGGGCGAGTCCCGTCGTGTTAGCCCAGGTAATTCACGTGATTAACGAGATTGTGAATGCCAAAGAAATTTAGACAGCAAAAAAGGCCTGCAACGTGATGTTGTAGGCCTTTGGTTTAGTTATTGCGAATCGAATCTAAATCGCTGGCACCAATGTAGTTTTGGTAGTCTTCTCCATCGTAAGTAAAGCTGTAATCTTGCGCAGTGGGTTGTTTTGTAAAGATTTGGAAGTAGCCCATCCGGGTATAACTGGCAATGACGGGTTGCTTCGTCCCGTTGATGGTGATGGTAGCGGGCCAGTAGCTAGTTACATTATCAACCCCGTTTGTGGTAGGCAAATTCGTTTCCTTACTGCCTTCGTAGTAGACGTTTGCTTGACTAGCTGAGTCATTAGATTGGTTCTGCTTCGTTGGTTGTTGACCAGCAGTGGCGGTGCTTTGCTCGTTCGTTTGGTTGGCACCTGCTGCTGACTGCTCCGACTTATTTTGATCAGCGGTCTGGTCTTTTTGTTCTTTTCGCTGGTCGTTCTTTGCTTGCTTTGACTTTTTACTGTCAGCTTTTTTCTGCTTCTCTTGCTTGCTACTTTTAGCGGTTTGGTCAGATTTTGACTCAGAGGATTGCGAGCCACAGGCGGCCAATGTAAGTGCTAACGTTAGGCAAGCTCCCACGGTGATTAATCCTTTTTTCATACGAATTGCCTCCTTAGTTCTTTTCTAATTCACTTGCCCGGACCCGAAAATTATTCGGTTCTGTCGCGTGGTAAGGATCATGTTCTTGAAGATACTTAATCATTAAATTGGGAATGGTTTCACTGGTTTGCTGGACGACCTTATCAATCGAAAACATTTGGTAGTCGCCACCCCCGATGGCTCGGTAGTTGTTCATGGCGACCACTAATTCTTGGTCATCAGTTACCGGTTGGCCGTGATAATTGAGCTTGGTTACTCGGTGACCTACGGGTTGTGAAATATCAAATTCGTAGTCAATCCCACTGTAAACGTCGTAGTTATAGAGCTGCAACTTGGGTTTTACAAACTCGTCGTTGATGACAATTTGACCGTCACGAACCGTGAAGAACTTAGCGTTTTGCTCCAAAGCGTCCCGCATTTCTTTGCCGGTAATCCGTTCGGAAAAAGCAGTATTCGGGTACGAGTAGTTACTAATGATTTCGCGCATGGAAACCCTAGGACTCAATCCGGTGATTTCATTGTTAAATAACGCAGTTCCCGAAATATCGGTCCCCAGAGCTTCCATCTGGACTTGATTAATTAAATCCAGGTAAGGATGACCGTGCAACCGGGCTTGCAAGTGATCGTGGATGCGTAAATCAGCACCTGTAACGGTACCCACCGATTCCTCAAGCCACGCTTGAACCTGGTTTTCGACCTGTGGATCAGGCAGTAATGATTCATCAATGGCAACGTCTGCGGTTTTTAAGAGCTGACTCGTCCCATTTATTACGTGATAATCATCATCGAGGGTCAGGGTGATTTGTCCGACATTGCTACCCCGTACGCCGGGTTGCGTAAATGGCACGTGGTTAATGGTTCCCGCCAGCTCCCGGTGTTGGTGCCCGGTAATCAAAGCATCAATGCCAGGAACGGTGGTGAGGAGGCGGTAACCTTCGTTTTCGACCGTTTCCTTTTCCGTTGGTTCGCCGGTTTCCGGATCAGCTTCTAACCCACCGTGGTAAGCCACGATGACCACGTCCGCTTGCTGGCGCAGTTGGGGAACCAGTGCTTGGGCGGTTTCTAAAATCGAATTAAAGGTTAATCCCTGAATGTTCTCGGCCATTTCCCAGTTCGGAACAAAGGCGGTGGTTAACCCCAGGATGGCAATTTTGATGCCCTGTTTTTCGATAATTTGGTAGGGAGCGTCAGCAATCTGTTCGTTTTCGGCACCCATAATGTTGGCGCTCAAAATCGGATAGTTGCGTTTGGCTTCCGCAGCGCGGATGTAGTCGATTCCATAGTTAAATTCGTGGTTGCCGAGTACCCCAGCATCGTAGCCAATCTGGCTGGTGATCCCCGTCAGATAATCCTTAAGGGTATCCGGTTGTTCGGCGAGATAGCTCGTCAGCGGCGATCCCTGAATTAAATCTCCGTTTTCAACGGCCAGGATGATTTCGTCCGCTGTGGCCTGTTCTCGGGCTTGTTTGATGATGGTACCGGCTTTTAACAAGCCAATCCCAGTATAGTTATCCTTGGTGCTGTAATTCGTGGGGTAGACGTAGCCATGCACGTCACTCGTGGAGAGCAGTTTAATTGTTTTTGGCATAACGCGGATGACCCTTCTTTAGTTGTTTAATTGACATCATGACAACGAAGCTGACTACGTAGCAGCAGCTCATGAAGATTACGACCATCGTGATGGTAGAAACGTCCATGATAAATCCGATTAATACGGGCGTAAACGTTCCAATCGTTTTGGCAATCGACATAATGGTGTTGTTAGCCGTGGCCCGGTTTTTGCTGGAGTAGAGGCTGCTAACGATGGCTCCATATCCACTATACATCCCGTCGGTGAGAAAACCAACAATCGTTCCGGCGGCCACAAATTCAAGTTTAGTTTGGGCCATGATCAGGAGGTAAACGGAAGCAGCGGAACCTAGCAAATAAATGCTAAAGGCTAACCGACTGCCGAACCGGTCTTGCATGTAACCAAAGACCCCGATTCCGGCGGCCATTCCGATGATGGTAAAGACCATCCATAATGACGAACTAGCCACGTTGACGTGCATCCGTTCCTGCGCAATGGTAGGTAACCAGTTCATGACAGTTGTGTAACCGGCAATGTGAATCAGGAACATGATGATAATCCGCAGGGATAAAAAGGCTTCGTGAGGGGTTGAAAAGAGAGACCACACGTCACCGAGGTGAATTTTTTCACTGGTTTTGGCTAATTCCCGGTTGCGGTTGAAAGTATCACTTTCTGGCAAGTGGAAGCGGATGAACCAGGCTAGGATAACGGGTAAAATCCCGATGAAGAAGAGTAAGTGCCAACCGTAGTGGGGGATGATGAAGGCGGCTAGTAAGGATGCCAGCACGGCCCCCAGTTGTCCGGCCACTCCAGCAGCAGAGGAAATTCGGCCCATGTATTTTTTCGCAAAGGCTTCGCTCAGCATGGTCAAGGCAATTCCGTATTCACCACTTGTCCCGATTCCGATGATGATTCGAAAGACACAGAGCATGAAGAAAGAATTGGTCAAACCCATGCCGGCGGTTCCAAGCGCATAGATAAAAATTGACCAACTTAACGTTTTGACTCGGCCAAATTTATCGGCAAGGATTCCAAAGCCGATGCCACCAAAGAGGGACCCGATGGCGGTAATGGACGGGATTAAGCCTCCTTCGGCCTTGGTAATATGTAAGGTCGCAATGATGGATGCTAGGGCTAACCCGATAAAGGCGGCATCCATTCGTTCTAAGACGAACCCAATTCCCGTTGATAGGGACACCCGTTTTTGGTACTTCGTAAACTGTTTAAAGTGCATAAAACTTCCTCCAAATAAAAAAGTGATTTTGGCAGGGTCTGAGGGTTCAGAGCGCACAAAATCACTTTGGTTATGGAATTCGTCTTTAGTTAAATAACCGTGCTTGTGGTTTCTCTGAACCGACTTAAAGCCCATGTCTTTTTTCTAAGGATAGCACTTTTAGGAGATTTCGCAAATGGGGCAGAAAAAACGGGTATAATTAACTCTAAAACAATTAAAGGGGTTACCTAATGCTGGATACAATTTTAAACGCCATTGCGTACTACGTTTCGACCAACATGGATTACATTCTGGTGCTAGTGTTGTTGATTCACGCGAACCACGAAGATGGGCCGGTGCTTGCCGGGGATATCATGGGGACCAACGTGTTAATATTGATTCCCATGGTCTTAGCGTTGTTGGTTGGAGCCATTACGCAAACCTGGATGATCGGATTTTTGGGCTTATTTCCGCTGTACTTTGGAATTCAGGCTCTCTTCTTTCCGGGTTCCGGCAACCAGATGAACGAGTCCGACCACGATTCAAAGTGGAAATCAGCGCTGCATACGGCGGTAATTACCGTGACCGCCTGTGGGGCCGATAACATTGCGGTTTACATCCCGTTGTTTGTCCACCAATCGGTAAGTCACTTAATCACCATTTACGTGGTGATGATTTTGATGGCAATCCTATTCTTCTTCATTGCGTTGGTCATCAGTAAGGATCGACATTTGGAGGCCATTTTGAATCGTTATGGCCGCTATCTCTCGGGAATCATTTACATTTACCTTGGACTCTCCGTGCTGCTTGGGAGCGGGACGATTCAACATTTTTTTAAATAAACAAAACGTGCCTCAGCAAGATTAATTGCTGGGGCACTGCTTTTAAAAGGTAGTTCGATGATGTTATAATCCGTTCATTAGTCATTTTGGGAAGCAAAGGAGTAGTTTACATGGAATGTCCCCACTGTCATTTTAAAAATCAACGGGGTAACAAGTTTTGCATTAAATGCGGCACTAAATTACCCGTTAAAAAGGATCCTGTTTCTGAAACAGAATCCTTTTTCGGCTTTTTCAAACAGTCCTTGTTACACCCGCTAGCAATGAAATTACCCACGCAGCCAAAATTTGGGTATATTTCATTACTAATCTACCTCGTGATGGCCTGGCTTACCGTTGCGTCGTTTGGCAAAAAGATCACGGATGTCTTTGCAAACTTTAAAAGTGCCTTTGGTACGACCGCAACCACGAGTCCCCTCATCGGTCAATTTATAATTGGGATTTCCATTTTCGTGTTGGTAATCTTAATTTCCGATTGGTTTTTAGGGTGGGCAGCCATTAACGTAATGATGAATCATCGGGTTAAATTGGGTGTTTACACCATCCAGTATGCTCGGTTTTTAAACGTAGGTAGTTGTTTATTTCTGCTCAGCATTATCCTAACGTTCATTTGTCCCTTAAACGTGATGTACATCGGCCTGGCTGCGTTTAGCATTGCTTGCGTTGTGAGTACCTTTGCCCTGGCGGACGTCATTTTAACTGCTGAGAATCAGGGCAGCTTAGATTCATTTTACATTCTGATTCTGGTATATGTATTGGTATTAATCATCGGATCATTTACCATTCAAGCAGTTGTGGGACATGTCATTTCTAGCCTAACTAATCTAGCTCAATTTATACAAGGATAATTAAAATGCCAAAAGACCAACAATTTTGTCCGAATTGCGGACATCCAGTAACTTCAGCCATGCTTTTTTGCCCCAATTGCGGTCAGCAATTAGGGGAGGCTGCATCACAACAGCATCAGGAAATTTCTCAAACAAAAAGGAGATCTAGTAAGAAACTTAGCTACGCAATTTTAGCGCTTGTAATGGTGCTTTTAGTTGGTGGATATGCGTTTGGAAGCCACTACTATTCCAAGACAGCTACGGCGAATCGAATTGTGCAAAGCATTGCTAATGGTAATCGGGAACAATTAGCTCAGGAATCCACCACCTCTGACCCTAGTTATAAAATTACTCCCCTAAATTTAACCGGATTAATTAAGCACTTTAGAGCCAATCATCAGCAATTTACAACCTTTCAAAAAGAATTATCGAGAAATAACGGTCAAAAAATATTAGGGAGCTTTAGGTTGCAACAAACTGGGAGAGCTTTCTTGCTTTTTCCCCGGTATCAACTGGAGATTACCCCAGTCTACGGGAAACTTACCAGCAATGGGAAAAAATTACAGGTCCTAGTCGATGGACAAAAAGAAAAATTGTCGCCGGTGCAGACTTCGGGGAGCACCAAGCAAACGAGAGACCACATTGGACCCTTAACACCGGGAAGTCACGTGCTGAATATTACCGGAATAGTTGATGGAAAAGAAAGTAATACAGAGAAAAACATTGATTGGCTTAGCGGAGAAGATAATTATCTGCCGGTTGAGCTTGAGAGTAAAGTTGCTTCAAAGACCGACGCACGGGATGCCCTACACCTTACGTTTGTAGAGGTAGGGACCGGAACGATTAAGTACAGTGGCTCTGGTTTTGTTGGTGAAGAACAGAATCCAGTTTATAAGGAAATTGTGCGAATGGATGATGCGTGGAGTAATGACCCTAACATTGCGTCATTTTCAGCAGATAAAATTAATGTCCTTTCTACTAAACCTGGTAAAGATAATTTGACTAAGGTCGTCTTTGACGTTCAATATCGGCTTCAACAAAAAGATGGCACTAGTAAAACGCAAACGATGAGATACTTTTTTGATGTGCTCCCAGATCAATCTAGTCGGTACTTTAAAAATTATTTGATTAAAGATGAATTTGCCCCGAGCAAGCCGATTTCTGGTAACTCGAATTAAACTAAACAGACCCGTTCCTATTTTTCTTGGAGCGGGTCTGTTTAGTTTAATTTTATCCTTCAAACGGATTTTCCGCAAATAATTGTCCATAAAACGCAATTTCTCGTACCATCTGTTTCAACCGTTCCGGATAGTGAGCCACAGCCGGTGCATCAGTGGGCATTTCGCCTGCGACCGTAAAATTCTGGGTAATCCGGCCGATAATCGTCGGTTTGGGTAACACAAAACAGCCTAATTGATTTAATGTGGGCAGCAAAGCCATGAAGGCAAATTGACCGCCCCGCGCACTAGGAGCGTAAGTAAGAATGCGGACGGGTTTGCCTTGCATCTCGTAGGCCACGTAGTCCAATCCGTTTTTCAAAGCGGCAGGAAACGAGTGATTGTATTCCGGGGTTAAAATGACGTAGCCATCTGCTTGCTGTAAAGCAGTCAGCCAACGTTGTTCGTTTTCCGTTAGCTGGCGGTGGGAATTGTCCATCGGAGCATCGTCCTCGTTAAAGAGCGGAAGTTGGTAATCCGCAATGTCCATGAAACGCAGGGTAACTTCGTTTGAATTAACCCATACCGGTGCATGGTTTTCTAAGTAGCGAAACAGTTTGTGGCCCTCCGCATTGGTGCGGGAGCTGCCTAAGATAATGTCAATAGTGGTCATAACTTTCTCCTTCATGATGAACCGGTGCATAGCTTCATTATAAGACTTCTAGATTGACAGTGACACGTTTTTGGTATGTACTAAAGGCGTACCATATACATAACTTACATATTTTAGTTTCAAAGGAGATACATACTATGGCAGATAAATTAACGACCGAAGCTGGTCAACCGTGGGCTAACAACGAACATTCGCAAACGGCCGGCGTACGGGGGCCCGTTTTGATGCAAGACTACCAGTTGCTTGAAAAATTAGCACACTTTAATCGGGAACGGATTCCGGAACGAGTGGTGCACGCTAAGGGTGCTGGGGCCAAAGGGGTCTTTAAACTGACCCACGACATGAGCAAGTATACGAAGGCAGATTTGTTCAACGGAGAAGGCAAGGAAACCCCGTTAGCAATTCGGTTCTCCCAAGTTGCTGGAGAAGCTGGTTATCCTGACACAATCCGGGACGTCCGGGGCTTTGCCATTAAGTTCTACACCCAGGACGGAAACTACGATATCGTCGGCAATAACACACCAATTTTCTTCGTGAATGATCCGTTGAAGTTTCCAGACTTCATTCACTCCCAAAAGCGGGATCCGAAAACGCATCTGCGGAGTAACGAAATGCAGTGGGACTTCTGGTCTCACTCACCAGAATCAGTTCATCAAGTGACTTACCTGATGGGAGACCGGGGCAATCCTGCTAGTTACCGGACTATGAACGGATACGGTAGTCACACCTACAAGTGGGTTAACAAAGACGGCGAAGTCTTCTGGGTTAAGTACCACTTTAAGAGTGAACAAGGGGTTCAAAACATGACCGATGAAACAGCTGCCAAGGCTGCTTCTGAAGACACGGACTACTTAATGCATGACCTCTACGACGCCATTGAACAAAAGGATTACCCATCCTGGAAGGTTTACGTCCAAATCCTGCCATATCAAGAAGGAATTGACTATCCAGCCGACATCTTTGACGTAACCAAGGTTGTTTCCCACCACGATTATCCATTGCAAGAAGTCGGAGAGTTTACGTTAAACGAAAATCCCACTAACTACTTTGACGATGTGGAAGAACTGGCCTTTTCACCAGCCAACTTGGTACCTGGCATCGAAGCTTCCCCGGATAAGTTACTGCAAGGTCGGCTCTTTGCCTACAAAGATGCCGAACGGTACCGGTTAGGGGCTAACTACGAACAGCTTAAGATTAATCGTCCATTAAACGAAGTTCATAACTATGAACGGGACGGATTTATGGCTGATAACCAGGGCAGCGACGTTAACTACGAACCGAACAGTAAGAACGGTCCGGTCGAGGATCCGCACGCTTTGATTACGCCGGAACAATTATCCGGGGCAACGGGGGCTTATCGTCCGTATGACCAGGATTACTACTCCCAAGCCGGTGCTTTATACCGCCTGATGAGTCCAGAGGAAAAAGATCGTTTAATTAAAACGATTAAGAACGGGTTAGGTTCCTTTGACAATCACGAAATTCAAGTCTTAGAAACTAAGCAGTTCTATAAGGCTGATCCTGAATACGGAACGCGGGTGGCAGATGCACTCGGGTTAGATTTAGCCGAAATCAAAGAATAACCAAATATTGGAACGTCATCGCAATGCGGTGGCGTTCTTTTTTTGTGGGCACCGAAACCGGGGATTTGATGGTACAATAAAGATTGGTAAAGCAAGCAAAAGACATTTCGGTTGCATTTAACCGTGCTTCTTTTATCATCATTAGTAGAGGGAGCGGGTTTGATGCTCCGGTAATTTTTAAAAGTGAGGTTCCAGGATGACAGCCACGAAACCAAAATTATTTTTAGACATGGATAACGTAATGGTAAATACCCTTCCGGTCTTAAACGAGCTAGCTAAGCTTCCGTTTACGAAACCGAAGCCTGATCAGCTGACCGGAATTTTCCGGGACTTAGCGCCGTTGCCAGGAGTACTGGCCAGCGTACCGAAACTAGCCGAACATTACGAAATGTACGTGCTTTCGACGGCTCCTTGGGACAATCCGAGTGCTTGGCAGGACAAGTTAGCCTGGTTACAACAGTACTTCGGTGCTGGCGAGGACAATCCCTTTTACAAACGGGTGATTATCACGCACGACAAGAGTTTGGTGCACCGGACTGGTGGTCTACTAGTCGACGACCGGCCGTACCACGGTGCCAGCGAATGGGTGGATCCTACGGTACCGAGTGCCTGGATTCAATACGGAGCGGATGAGCGGTTGCAATGGAAGAGTGAATTAACCAATTTTCTCTTAGCGATTGCAAAAGAGCAGGAACAAGGAAAAGCACTCCCCGACGCTATTACGGCGGCTAATGCTCATCCGAACCCGTATCTTGTGCATGGTGATTTAAAAGACTTTGAAGCTTCAAATTGGGAATAACAAAGGAGAAGAACTGATGATTACAAACAGTACGGAAATGTTACAAAAAGCACGGGCCGAACACTACGCAGTTCCCGCTTTTAACGTGAACAACTTGGAGTGGGCCAAGGCCATTTTACAAGCCGGAGAGAAAGCCCAATCACCGTTGATTTTACAGGTGACTAGTGGAGCTGCTAAGTACATGGGGAGTTTCCGGTTGGCCTACGATTTAATCGTGGACATGCACGACGCCTTACACATCACCGTTCCGATTTCGATTCATTTGGATCACGGGACGTACTTTGATGCTTTAAAGACGTTGGGAATCAGTTATACGTCCGTGATGTTTGATGGTTCAAGTTTACCATTGGACGATAACTTGGCTAAAACCGCCACGCTGAGAGACCTCACGAAGGATCAGGACGTTAGCTTAGAAACAGAAGTCGGAACCATCGGTGGTGAAGAAGATGGTGTGATTGCGGACGGTGAAATTGCGCCAGTGGATTCCGCGGTAGCGATGGCAAAAGCCGGCGTTGACATGCTGGCCGTGGGAATCGGTAACATTCACGGTAAGTACCCAAAGGACTGGAAGGGACTGAACTTCGAACACCTACAAAAGATTGACGATGCCATCTTTGCTGCCTTAGGCAAGCGGATTCCGTTGGTATTACACGGTGGTTCTGGAATTCCGGATGACCAAATTCGCAAAGCCATTCAACTGGGAATTGCCAAGGTGAACGTCAACACCGAAGGACAACTGGCTTTCCACCAAGGCTTACGGGATTACATCCTGAGTGACGAAGATTTGCAGGGCAAGAACTACGATCCCCGGATTCTCCTCACTGCTGGAACTGACAAACTGGTCGACATGTGCTTAGACCGGATTCGGGTCTTTGGCTCGGAAGGTAAGGCTTAAATATTTATTTAATTGATATACTTAGTATTTATGGATATTTTTATATGTTAAGCGATAGAGAAATTAGAGAAAAATTAATAAATAGATTATTAAATTATAAGGGTACAAGTATAGGAGAAGAATTATCAATAATAACTGAACCAGTACGTGCAGATATTATATCTATAAACAAACATTTAATTGGGTATGAAATAAAAAGTGATCTGGATACTTTACATAGATTACCTCATCAATGTAAGGGATATGATGAAATATTTGAAATGAATTATTTAGTTGTGGGTGAAAAATTAAGATTTAGTGCTACTGACTTAATTCCCAACTACTGGGGAATATTTTTTGCTTATTGTGAAAATAATAAAATATTTATAAAGAGGATTAAACAAGCTTCAAAAAACCCAAATTTTAATATAAAAAGTTTTTTATTTACTCTTCCAGTTGATATTATAAAAGAAAAAATTATAACTTTATTACCTTTAGAAAAACAAAATAAATGTAATAACTTTATTAAACAAGATTTAATAGCGTATATTGTTAACAATATTAAAAAGAGAGATGAAAAAAGAATAAAAAAGATAGTAAATAACTATATTAAAAAGAGTAATTGTTTTTATAATCCTGTTTAATAGTAACTTTGACATTAATGAAAATACTAGACCACTATTTATTAAACTTAAGCCTGACGAACTTATAATATTAATTTTATCTATTATTCTAAAATAATAGTGGGTGTTTTTTAAATTTAATATATTAAATTAATTAACAGAATAATAAGTAGTTATCTATATAAATATACTTAAATGTCTATTTATTCCTACTTCGGCCCATGTCATTGCATTACCAATATTATGATTTTTAGTATTTATGACATCAAATAAAAATTCATCTGCCCAAGATATCTTTTTAAATTTACTATCATTAATAATTTCATTGGCAACTGGTTTGAATTTATATTCTCCTTTTCGCAAACCATTTCTAATGAACCAATATTCATTTTTATTTTTGGTATACTTAATTTGCACAATAGGTGTCATTTTGACGATGTCATCATCAGTTAAGTTCGGATGAACAGTCCCATAGTCCCCATAATTGAAATTAATGTTTTTGTTATCATATGATATCTTTTCAAAAAGTTTGTATTCATAAATGTCTTGAGTATAATTTTCGTCTGAATTTTTTGGAATTGGGTTTGGTACGGATCCTGATAGTATTGTTATGTTTCTATTTTTTATATATTTAATTAATTCGTTAACATATTTATAACTATATGGACTTGAATTATTAATATATCCAAAATCAATAATAATATTTTTAGGAAATAAATTTATGTTAAAATTATTATTTTTTATATCTTTTAAAATTCCAACTGCATCTGTGTCTAAAATTTTAACATAATCTTTATTTCCGGCATATTTAATATCTTTAAAACAATAAATTATATTAAAATTTTTATTTTGTTTAGTTATTGAAACTAATTTTTTGATATCTTTAGTATCACTAACTAATCTTGTGTCTATTAATACTTTTCTAGAATATTTTTTTGATATTTTTTTTAATGCTTCATCAGTTATTTCATTTATTAATATAATAGGAAGTAAATTTTTAATTTTATTTTTAGTTAGTTTGTATTTTTCTAATTCTTCTAATGCTTTTAATTCACCCATTTTATCTCTTAAAGCTGGTAAATACATTAATACCATCTCCTTTAAAATAATAATTAGTTTTAGTTATAACTCCATTTTAGCACTAATTCATTATAAATTTGTATTTGTATACACTACCATTATTCTTTAATCATTATATTTTAATTGCAAATCATATTTACTTTTAAGATGATTACTTCTATGATGTTAATTTTCATAAATTTAAATGTGAGATTGAGATAGTCGTTAAGTATTATTTTCTTTAGAAACTGTATAGTCGATTAATATTTGGAATGCCAGTTAAATCGAGATCATAGTCACCTTTTAATATATTTGCGAAATATTGATTAATAATGAATATAAAATAACTCATGATCATTATTAGTAGTTGTAAATTTAACAATAAATTAAAGTTAAAAACAAAAAACTGCGATTCAAAAAATAACATTTTTGAATCGCAGTTTTTGATATGAAAGTCTAGTTTTTCACCATCTTTTTGTGTAAAACGTTCAATTAATTAGTCTAATTATCTGTATGCTTAATCTGAACGTCTCAATCTGCGTTGTTAATTTTAACCGGTTGATTGGAGCTGAGTTTTTTAATGAAATGTTGTCACCTTCTAATTAAACATGGGTATCTTGCGTATTTGTATTGTTTAACTAACCGTTTTCATCAACAGAAGTAATGGTTGTCTTTCCGATTTGACTGTCATTGTTATTTACATCTCCATCCGTACTTTTCAGGTTGGATTGCTTTGATTTAGTCTGATTCAGTGTCATATTCCACCAATTACTGTTTTTTCTACTTTATGTTTTTTTGATTCTGGAGATTAGATTTAACGATAAATTTGTTACTTGATTTCACAGTTACTTCAGTTGGAACGTTTACTTTTGGAATACTAAGGTTAGTGCTATTTTTTACTTCCTGTGTTTGAATGCTTCCTGCTTTTGATGATCGTGGGCTTAGAAATGTGAAATGGTTTATTAATGCTATTCCTATCACAATCAATTTAATTTTTGGGGGGTATACATATGAAGTACCTTTTCTTACATTCTTTAACCAAATTCCATTAAGAGCACCAGACTAATAATTCCAAGGGCTAGTAACAGGCTAAGACAAACGGGAATCCCAATAATGGCTATTTTCATCCTGCAGAACTCCTTTATTAATCGTCATCATCGTCTGAATCATTGCCAATGTTGAATTCAACGTGATTGGTATTGTGTGAGTAGGCCTTTTCAAATCCGTGGACCTTTCCCCCGGCGTAAAAGCCGATGACCCCAAGGATTAAGCCGGTTACTGCTAAAATAATGCCGGCCATGAGGGTCCGTTTCATAAATTTAACCATGGTAACCATCCTTTCGTGGATTTAATTTTGCTTGTGAGTAGCGGTAGATTTTCTTGATCCAGTTAGCTCCAATTTGAATGATAAAGCGGACCACGAAGTAGACAATCGGCGGAATCATCAGTAAGACTCCTAAGATTAGGAGTCCTAAACCTAGAATACTCAGGGCAATTATCCCCTTACTAAAGATGGTTGTGACTCCGAGCCAAATGAAGAGCCCGGCGGCAAAGAGGGCGGCAAAGAGGAGCGCACCGACGGTAAAGACGAAGACGAACAGCATCAACAAGATAAAGACGGCAATCCCCAGCAACGCCGGAGAAGCAATGGCGGCTAAGATTGTCACAATTAGCTTAACGTTATGGTTGACGCTGCCTTCTTTTTTAGGTTGCTTCTCGTCTTCAGAAATCGTGTAGTTAGCGGTGATTTGGCGAGCTAGCTGGCGGGGCGTTCCCAGGTTCTCTACGATGTCTTTGTAGTTCACTAAATCACCGTCTTTAAGGTACTCCAGGTAGTAAGTGGTGGCATCATCGCGTTCCTTTTGGGGCATCGTTTTGAGGTAGTATTTTAGCTCCGTAATGTATTGTTCTTGGTCCGTTGGCATTATTCATCCTCCTCCTTTGGCATTTGATTATTAAAGACCTGATCGACAATCTGTTTATGGTGGTTCCAATCGGATTTTACCTTTTCGAGTTGGGCGAGGCCCGCAGCTGTAATTTGGTAGTAACGACGGTTGCGACCGTCAAACGGCTGATCGTAGGTGGTGACCCATTCTTCTTTTTTCAACCGTCGTAAAATTGGATAAAGGGTTGAATTAGAAATGGGAATGAATTTTTTCACACCCTGAGTCAGGGCATAGCCGTAATAATCTTCTTGGGACAGGAGGGCTAAAACGATTCCCTCCAGCACTTCTGAACTAATTTGAATGGCGATGATTATCAGCTCCTTTACTTTCAGTAATATTATACATCGTATAATATAAAAAGCAAGCCACTAAAAAAAGACCATGAATTTTCATGGCCTTTTTGAAATGCAATTTATTTAAGCTTAGTAGCGTAATCAGCGATGTTTTGTACCGTTTGTGTAATCTTTTCGGCGTAGTATTGTTGTTCGCTGGCTTCTAAGTCGGGATTGAGTTCGCCGGTTTCCGTAAAGATGTTTTGAATGAAACGTAGATTGAGGTTGCGTGGCACACTGACCAAGCTCAGCACTTGGAAAACTGGTAACCAAGCCATGGAAGCAAGGATTCCTCCAAACGAACCCATTGAGTAACTAATCGTTTGAATCGGCGTATCGCTAACTCCCGATCCCAGGTAGTCAAAGGCATTCTTTAAAGCTCCCGGAACCGAGTAGTCGTATTCGGGGGTTAACAGCAAAATCCCGTCACCAGCCGAAACGTCTTCGACCCATCGTTGGGCGTTGTCCGCTAAACCGTTGGGATAATCAGGCGTTCCCATTGGTGGTAGGGCCTCTGTATAAGGGTCTAGCTGGTAGTCACTGACCTTTAAGAATTTTAAGCTGACGTTGCTAGCCTTTTCTAGCTCAGCTTGGTTCCGTTGCAGGTATTGGAAGAGACGGTCTCCCATCGATGGTTCACGGACACTTCCTAAGATTACGTTTACAGTTGTCATAGTGTTTAACTCCTTTATGTATTTTGAATAGTCTTAGTATACCCACTTATTTTTAGTAAGTAAAGTGAAATGACTTCAATTAAAAAACTCGCCTTCCACGAAGAAGACGAGTTTTTTTGGTTTTAGTTAGTTTGCAGTGATTTGACCCAATTTTGGTAAGCAATTTCTTCCGTGGTGGGTTGGTAATCACCTTGGTCAAACTGACCGTTCAAGAGGGCGTTATCGCCAATGGTCCAGTTGCCGAGAGTGGTGGCATTGGCAATCAAGCGCAGTGCGTAATCCTGACCAGTCCGCGCCACGTGAACCTTCACCATTCCGCCCGGATTGTAAACGGTTACGACGTGGTCAAAGTCGCCCTGGTCGTGGTTTAAAACGTAGGCGAGACTGGTAGCGGTCATTCCAGTTCCACAGGCATTAGTGAAGCCCACGCCCCGTTCGTAGGTTTTGACGAAGAGTTCGTCCGGACCTAGAATTTCGGCAAAGTTGAGGTTTACTCCGTCAGGAAAGTACGGGTTTTGGCCGTTTAAGTAGGGACCTAATTGGGACTGTAAACCACCGGTTAAAGTTTCGTGGTCCATGAAACTAATCAAGTGGGGATTAGGAACTGCAATCGCGGTAAAATCAAGGTCTGGGGCAAGTTGGGGCAACGGTCGGTTTAAGACCGTGTTGCCGTCAAGTTCTGCAAACGGAAAGGCAGCCGCGTTGAAACGCACCGGGGCAATTTCGACCCCAAATGCTGGTACTTCCGGTGCTAATGTTTCAGCTTGTTCCACATGTAAATCAGCGTCTTGGGTTTCGACTAAAAATTTCGTTTGACCACTTTGTTCGGCAAGGTAGCGAGCGACCGTCCGCAAGCCGTTTCCACACATGGAAGCAATACTACCGTCAGCGTTAACTACCGTCATCTTGCCGGTACACCCCAGATGGTCGGAGTGATCAACGACTAGGATGCCGTCGATATCGTTAAAACGGTCGTCGTCACTTTGTTTTAGCTGCACGGCTAACTGTGAAATTTGGTCGAGGGTGGGTTCAGGATCGAATTGAGTCCGATCCAAGATGAAAAAGCGATTTTCAGAGCCATGGACTTTGCGTAAAGTTGGCATAATTAAGATCTCCTGTTAGTAATTAAAAATCCGGTTGTTATCAAAGAAGTGCTGGTAGATGAGTTTGACCGATTTTTGTGCATCAGCCTCATCGGTGCCCAGCATAATTGAGATTTTGGAAGCACCTTCGTTAATCATGTGAATGTTAATGTTGTGGTCGGTCAGGGGGCGGATGATTTTTTCAATCGTGTTTGGACTCAGTTGCATCCCTTCGCCGACGATCATAATGATGGCATAGTGGTCAATCCATTCTAACTGGTCAGGATGGAGTTCGTTTCTGATGTCATTGCACATCGCCTTGACCTTTTGTGGGGTCAGCTGCTTGTTATCAAAGATGATGGTTAAATCGTCAATCCCAGATGGCATGTGTTCGTAAGAAATCCCGTATTTGTACAAAATTTGGAGCAGTTTTAGGGTGAAACCGACTTCCTTGTTGAGCAGATAGCGGTGTAGGTAGAGGGCGGAAAAGCCCTTTGAACTGGCTACCCCGGTGATAAAGCCCTTTGGTTTAAAGCCCTTTTCCGGCACAATCAAGGTTCCGGGTAAATCCGGTTGGTTGGTGTTTTTGACGTTAATTGGAATCTGAGCATCGATGGCCGGAAGCAACGCCTCGTCGTGAAAGACGGAAAATCCGGCGTAGGACAGTTCTCGCATTTCCCGGTAGGTCATCGTTTGGATTCCCTTGGGTTGGGAAACAATGTGAGGATCAACCGAGTAAATCGCGTTGACGTCCGTAAAGTTCTCGTAAACTTCGGCGTGCAGCCCCTTGGCGACAATCGAACCGGTAATGTCAGATCCACCCCGCGAGAAGGTTGCAATCGTCCCATCATCCTCATTAATTCCAAAGAAGCCGGGAAAAACCATGTAGTCGGGATTGTCTCGGTAAGTGGCAAGGTGGTCGTAAGTGTCATCTGTAACGTGGGCATCGTTGACGGGGCCAGCCACGTTAAAGCCGATTTCTTTAGGGTCCATGAACTGGGTGGGAAGTCCGAGCTTGACTAGAATCTGACTTAACAGGTAGGCGTTCAGATACTCACCATGGGCTTTAAAAGTTGCTAGTTGGTGGGCGTAATCTGGATAAGTTTGGGTAGCTAAGCCCTGAATGACCGCTTGAATGTGGTCCATGACGGCTGCCGGTACGTTAAAATGTTCGGCAATGTTTTGATACCGGGCAATGATTTCTGCTTGTAGGTCGGCTACGGCGGCCCGTTTTTTTACTGCTTCTGAATACTGAATCAGTAAGTCCGTAACCTTGATGTCGCCCTTAAACCGGGTTCCGGGGGCCGAAACTACGATGGCCCGGCGCTCTGGATCTTGTTGGATAATGTGGATGATTTTTTCGAACTGGGTGGCGTCCGCTAACGAACTGCCCCCAAATTTAACTACTTTCATAGATTATTTAACCTCGTTGGTTGGATTACTAGTGAAACTATCATCATTTTTTTAATTGTGCAACTCAATTATGCGCAATAACGGACATTTTTGGCAAACTCTATATAGAAATAAAGAAATTTAGGTCAGGAAGCTAGCAAGAGGTTGACGGCTGGGGGCTTTTTCGTTATGCTGGAAACAAATCAAATAGAGGTCGCACGGGATAAAAGTACTTAGGGGAGTTGCCATCCAACTTTGAAGCTAGGGAAAGGGTTCCGTGCCGAAGTGCTAGGGGAGATGGACCTTAGATAACTGGGACGTAGTTTAAGAGACTGCGGACTGTCGGGATTCAGTTCCCGGGGAGCTATTCATAAAATCGATTCTAACCTGCGACAATAGGGTCTTTTGGACGGAGCTTCCGTACCGAAAGGCCCTTTTTGTTTGGTTATAGCGATTGAGGAGGAAAAAGAATGTTAAGTAGTGATGAAGTTCAGGATAATCAATTATTAATTGGTGGCATCCCGGCCACGAAGCTTGCAGATGAATTTGGCACCCCGCTGCAAGTCTATGATGTGGCTAAGATTCGCCAGCAGATTCGGGCCTTTGCCCGGGTGTTTGAAGAACAACATGTGGACTACGCAGTTAGTTACGCCAGCAAGGCCTTTGCCTGTGTCGCCATGTACCAGGTGGTTAACCAGGAACACGCGCACATTGACGTGGTTTCGGCCGGTGAATTAGCGACGGCCATCAAAGCGGATTTCCCGATGGAAAAAGTTAGTTTCCACGGGAACAACAAATCTTACGAAGAGTTACAAATGGCCGTCCGGCATCACGTCGGCACGATTATGCTCGATAACTTCTATGAAATTGGATTGTTAGCCCGGGTCCTAGAGGAAGAAGACGCGGAAATTAACGTAATGCTACGGGTTTCTCCAGCCGTTTCGGCCCACACCCACGAATTCATCCAAACTGGTCAACAGGACAGTAAGTTTGGGTTTGACCTCTTGACCGGTCAAGAGGACCAAGCGCTGCAATTGGTGTTAGACCAACCGCGGATGCATCTGCAGGGAGTTCATTCCCACATTGGTTCGCAAATTTTTGCGACCGACGGCTTTAAGATTGAAACCCAGAAACTGGTGCAGTTAATGAAGCGGTGGCGCGATGAGTTTAACTACACGCCACAGGTGGTGAACGTTGGAGGGGGCTTTGGAATCCAGTATACGGATGACGATCACCCGATTCGTCCAGAAGAATTTGTGGAACAGATTTTAACGACCTTGAAGGAAGAAACGGAAGCCAACGACTTACCGTTACCAGCGGTCTGGATCGAACCGGGTCGTTCAATTGCCGGTCCCGCCGGCGTGAGTCTTTACCGGGTCGGATCGCAAAAGACGATTTCAGAAATTCGCAAGTACGTAGCGGTCGACGGCGGAATGGGCGATAACATTCGCCCCGCCCTTTATGGTGCAGCTTACGAAGCAGTGGCCGCCGACAATGTCCATCCCGAAAAGACCGAAACGGTCACGGTAGCTGGTAAGTACTGTGAATCGGGAGACATCCTGGTGAAGGATGCGCACCTTCCTGAGGTCAAAGCAGGTGACGTGATTGCCGTACTAGCAACCGGGGCTTATGGGTACTCGATGGCTTCCAACTACAACCGGAATCCACGTCCTGCCGTGGTCTTCGTTGAAAACGGAAAAGCTCGGGTTGTGGTGAAACGCGAAACGTTAGCGGACTTGACGCACCTAGACGTTGCCCTTGATGAAAACTAACCTAAACATTTAATGAAGGAGTAAAAACATGGCTGAAATGAACGCACAAGAAATCATTCAATTTATCGGGAACGCGGAAAAGAAAACGAACGTGAAGGTTTATCTCAAAGGGGACCTTGCTGCCATTGATTTTCCGGCTTTGCTGCGCGCGTTTGTAAATGATCAAACCGGCGTGATCTTTGGAGACTGGAAGGACGTCAAACCGTTCCTAGCCGCTAACGACTCCCACATTACTGACTACGAAATTGAAAACGACGGCCGGAATTCAGCCGTTCCGTTGTTGGATACGAAAGACATTGAAGCCCGGATTGAACCCGGTGCTATCATTCGGGATCAGGTTAAGATTGGCAAAGACGCCGTGATTATGATGGGCGCTTTGATTAACATCGGGGCCGAAATTGGGGCCGATTCCATGATCGACATGGGCGCGGTCCTAGGTGGCCGGGCCATCGTCGGCAAGCACTCTCACATTGGTGCTGGAGCTGTTTTAGCTGGAGTGATTGAACCAGCTAGCGCTAAACCAGTGCAAATTGACGATGACGTGTTAGTCGGCGCCAACGCCGTGGTAATCGAAGGCGTGCACGTCGGTAAAGGTGCCGTAGTAGCTGCTGGCGCCGTGGTAACCGAAGACGTCGCTCCTTACACGGTGGTGGCTGGAATGCCAGCGAAGAAGGTCAAAGACGTGAACCAAAAGACCTTGGACAAGACCAAACTCGAAGACGACCTGCGGGGCTAAACCATGACATTGGATTTACACGAACTTTATCAAGAACTCCATCAGATTCCAGAACTCGCCTTACACGAATTTCAAACGCATGATCTGTTAATGAAGCAGATTGATGCTTTGACAGCTGACTGTGACTTCGCGGAGGTGCAGGTTCCGGAACAGTTACCGACCGCCATCATGGTGTTATTACATGGAAGTAACCCGACCCGGACGATTGGGTACCGGACGGATATTGATGCCCTACCGGTGACTGAAGATACCGGATTGCCGTTTCGGTCGCAGCACGAAGGCCGGATGCACGCCTGTGGGCATGACATTCACATGACCGTGGCCGTGGGGGTGCTGGCCCAGTTTGTAAAAGCACAACCAACCGATAACCTGCTGTTCTTCTTTCAACCAGCCGAAGAAAGTGAGAACGGGGGGAAGTTGGCGTATGAAGATGGCCTCTTTACCGGGCAATGGCGACCTGATGAATTTTACGGCTTGCACGATAATCCCCAACTTCCCGCTGGCGCCATTGGTTGTCGGATGGGGACCCTCTTTGCTGGGACCACGGAAGTGGACGTTCACTTTACGGGGACGCAGGGACACGCGGCCTATCCACAATTCGCGAACGACATGGTTGTCGCTGCCAGTCAGTTCATCGGGCAGGTGCAAACGATTGTGTCGCGGAGCGTCGATCCGATTGAAGGCGGGGTGATTACCTTCGGGCAGTTTAACGCTGGGACGATTCGGAACGTGATTGCCGGAGAAGCCGACCTCCACGGGACGATTCGGGGCCTGACCCAGAAAATGATTGAACACATTGATGACCGGCTCCGGGCCGTAGCAAACGGAATTGCAATGAGTTACGACTGCCAGGTGGATCTCCACTTAAACCAAGGGGGCTACCTCCCGGTGGAAAACAATCCGCACCTGACGCAGGAGTTTATTCAATATATGGAAAAGAACCCGCACGTCCAGTACATTGAAACCGAACCGGCGATGACCGGGGAGGACTTTGGGTACCTACTGTCCAAGTTCCCAGGCACCATGTTTTGGCTGGGCATCGGCGATCCCGAGCATCAACTGCACTCCAGTGAACTGGTGCCGAACGAAGCAGCGATTGAACCCGGGATTAGTGCGATTACCGGCTGGTTACAACAACGAATGACAGAAAAGGAGTAAATGATGGCTGATTTTACTAAGACTGATATCATTACGGCGCTGATTACGCCCTTTACTGCAGACCAAGAAATTAATTATCCGGCCCTAGAAACGTTGACGGACCGATTGTTACAAGAAGGTGGCGATGGATTTTTAATCGGGGGGACGACGGGAGAAACACCGACGTTAACCCACGATGAAAAGATTAGTTTATACACGAACTTTGCCCAGTTTATCGACGGTCGGGTGCCCGTGATTGCGGGAACCGGAAGCAACAATACCCAAGCAACCATCGACTTCACGACAGAAGTTAGTCAGATTCCGGGCATTGATGCAGCGTTAGTGGTGGTGCCGTATTACAACAAACCCAATCAAGTGGGGATGAAAGCGCACTTCCGGGCCGTTGCTCAAGCCACAAATTTTCCGATTATTATCTACAACATTCCGGGTCGGACCGGAGTTAAGATGGACGTTGATACAATTGTTGAACTAAGCCATGAATCCAACATCATTGGGATTAAGCAGTGTGGTTCGATGGAAGAATTTGAAGCGATTGTGCAACAAACACCTGACGACTTCCTGGTATACACCGGAGAAGACCCACAGAGCTTATTTGCGCGCAGCGTCGGCGGAAACGGAGTGGTTTCGGTGGCTTCCCACCTTTACTTGCCAGAAATGCGGCAAATGTATGATTTAATGAACACCGATTTAGCGCAAGCCGGTCAATTACAACGGGACCTGACGCCGAAGATGCAGGGCTTATTCTTATACCCATCCCCATCGGCCGTGAAGTTCATGTTGACGCGGAACGGTCTTGACGTCGGGGGTTGCCGGCTACCCATTACCGATTTGACCGCCGTTGAACAAGCCTACGTTTTAGAAGCACTCGGAGAAAAGGAGTAGTTTATGCCAACCACAGTTTTAGTAGCGGGCTTTCAGGGCTCCATGGGACAGAAAGCAACCGCGATGATTAAGCGAGATCCTGAATTAGAATTAGCGGCCGTTTACAGTCCACATCTAGAGACAACTGATCCGGCTGCCTACGAGTTACCAGCCACCACGCAGGTTTTTAACCAGTTAAGTGCAATGGATACCCGTGCGCAGGTTTGGGTGGATTTTTCCACGCCAGCGGGAGCCTTTGAAAACGCCCGGTTTGCATTAGAACACGGCATGACCCCGATCATTGGAACCAGTGGGATCAGCGATGATCAAGTCGCGCAATTAACGCAACTTGCAAAAGAACAACACCAAGCCGGGTTATTAGTACCGAACTTCGGGTTATCCGCCGTCTTACTGATGCAATTTGCCAAGCAAGCAGCCCAGTACTTCCCGGATGCTGAAATTATCGAAATGCACCACGCTGATAAGAATGACTCGCCGTCTGGAACGGCCGTTAATACGGCCAAAATGATTGCCGCGGGTCGGAAGCAAGCGCCGGAAACGGTTGAGAACCCGGTCGAAACGATCCCCGGCGCACGGGGCGCGAATTACGACGACGTGCCGATTCACGCCGTCCGGTTACCGGGTTACGTGGCGCACGAACAGGTGCTCTTTGGGGGACCCGGAGAAGCACTAACGATTCGGCAGGATTCCTTTGACCGGGAATCATTTATGCATGGCTTAAACATTGCCATTAAACAGGTTAACCGCCTGACGGGCTTTGCCGTGGGATTAGAAAACGTGTTATAGGAAAGGATTTTTTACACTATGAAGGAATATAACGTTGCGATCTTAGGAGCGACTGGAGCCGTAGGAACACGCATGATTCAACAACTGGAACAATCTTCGATTCCGGTTAAGCAGGTGAAACTGTTGGCTTCGCCTCGCTCAGCGGGTAAAGTGTTGCAGTTTAAGGGTCAAGATGTGACGGTCGAAGCCACGACGCCCGAATCCTTTGACGACGTGGACATTGTCTTAGCATCTGCTGGGGGCGCTGCTTCCAAGCAGTTTCTGCCCGAGGCCGTTAAACGCGGAGCGGTTGCCGTTGATAATACCAGTGCCTTTCGGATGGACCCAGAAGTACCATTGGTGGTGCCGGAAGTGAACGAGGATGCGATTGCCCAACACAAGGGAATTATTGCCAACCCTAACTGTTCCACGATTCAAATGGTGGTGGCTTTAAAACCAATCTTTGACGTAGCGGGCTTGAAGCAAATCATCGTTTCTACTTATCAGGCTGGTTCCGGAGCCGGACAAACGGCCATCCAAGAGTTAGATGACGAAGCCCAACAACATTTAAACGGAGAACCGATGACGGCGGATATCTTCCCCGTAAAGAGTGAAGCACACCACTACCCGTTGGCCTTTAACTTGCTGCCACAAATTGACGTGTTTGAACCAGATGGTTCCACGCACGAAGAGTGGAAGATGGTCCATGAGACCAAGAAGATTATGCTGGGTGAAATGAACGATCCGAAGATCAAGGTCAACGCGACCTGTGTTCGGGTGCCCGTTGTGATTGGTCACGGAGAATCGGTGTACTTTGAAGTGGAAGATAACACTAATTTAGACGCTCACAAGGTTCAAGAATTAATCAAGCACGGTGATGGTTTGGTCTTAGAAGATGATCCAGCCGAACAACTTTATCCGCAACCGATTAACGCAGAAGGTCACACCGATACCTACGTGGGCCGGGTCCGGGAAGACCCGGAAAATCCCGGTGCTTACAACCTGTGGGTCGTAGCCGATAACCTCTTAAAGGGCGCCGCCGCAAACACCGTTGAAATTGCCGAAAAACTGGTGGAACATGACTTAGTGCGGGTCCCAGCGGATTACTACGGAAAAGAATAACGAACGTTCTTTTTAAAAAAACTTAAAATAAATTGTTGACACGAATAATCAACAAGGGTTAAGATACTGACAAAGATATGAACGAAAGAGTAACCTAACTTTCAATTTACAGAGAATCGCGCTGGAGTTGAGAAGCGATAATTGGAACTAGGCGAACCACACTCGTGATCATCAGGTACTTTCTAGAAAATACTCGGGTTGCTCCGTTACGAGCTGTGCCTCACCTTGCGTGAGGTGCCTGAGTGGCTAGCAGTAATGTTAGTCAAAATAGAGGTGGGAACACGAGTCGGAATCGTCCTCAAGTTATCAATTTTGATAACTTGGGGACTTTTTTTATGGCCAAATTAATTCGACTGGTGGCCCACCAAAAACGGTCAAGGAGGAAATTATGGGTTACATCAATCAAGTTTTACCCAGTTTATTGGAAGGGTTAAAAATGACGCTGGGCGTGTTCGTCTTGACGTTAGTGGGTTCATTGCCGTTAGGAGTAATTGTTGCCATCCTGCAAAAATCACCGCTAAAAATTTTGCGCTGGATCATTGATACCTACATCACCATCATGCGGGGAACACCGCTCCTGCTACAAATTGTGTTTGTCTACTACGGGTTAAGTCTCGCCAACCTGATTACGCTACCCCGGTTTGAAGCGGCAGTATTTACCTTCATTTTGAACTATGCCGCTTACTTTGCCGAAATCTTTCGGGGTGGGATGCAGGCCGTTCCAGCTGGTCAATACGCCGGAGCCAAGGTACTCGGCTTTAGCCGGTTGCAAACGATGTGGTACATCACGTTACCGCAGGTGGTGAAAACTGTGATGCCATCGGTGGGAAACGAAGTGATCAACCTGATAAAGGATACCTCGTTAGTTTATGTCATTGGACTGGGGGACCTGATGCGGGCCGGAAACATTGCCGTATCACGAGACGTCACCTTAATTCCATATCTATTAGTCGGAGCAATGTACCTCGGGTTGACCATCATCTTAACCGTTGCGATGCGTTACATTGAAAAACGGCTCAACTACTACCGTTAGGAGGAAAGCACATGTTAAAGATTCAGAACTTAAAGAAATCATACGGCTCCCAGGTCGTCTTTCAGAATTTAAACATTGAAGTTCCCGACGGTGGAATTTTAACGGTTGTCGGACCTTCTGGAATTGGGAAAACGACTTTTTTAAACATCCTCGCGGGTTTAAGTTCTGCGGATGCCGGGACAATCGAACTAAACGGAAAACAGTTAGAACTTAGTCCCAACCGTCGGGGTACAGACGTCGGCGTGATCTTTCAAGACTTTAACCTTTTTCCCCAGTACACGGTCGCTGAAAACGTGACGCTGGCCCCGAAAGTGGTTAAAAAGGAAAACAAACATGAATACCAGCAACAATGCCAGGAGTTACTAAAGGAGCTGGATTTAAGCGACAAACAGGCTTCTTATCCGTTTCAACTCTCTGGGGGACAGAAGCAGCGGGTCGCCATTGCCCGAGCGTTAGCCATGAAACCCGGCGTATTAGCCTACGATGAACCAACTTCTGGACTGGATGAAGAATCGACTAACCGGGTCACAGAAGTGATTCAAAAGTTACAAAAACGGGGCGTGACGCAGATTGTGGTTACCCACGATTTGCCCTTTGCCCAAAGTTTAAACGGTCAGGTGTTGAACTTCGGGACGGACGTTGATCGTTAGAAAGGAGCTCTTGATGAAGAGAAAAAACAAGCTCATCATCGGAAATTTAGTGGTGCTGGCCCTCCTGGGTTTAGTCCTCGGGACCGTGTATTATCGGTTTAACCACCGGACCGATAGTTGGAAGAGCCTCCAAAATGAAAAAACGCTCAAAATTGGGATTGATGATACCTTTGTTCCGATGGGATTTCGGGATAAAAACAATAAATTGGTCGGTTACGACGTTGAAATGGCCCGGGCTGCTTGTAAGAAGCTCGGTTTGAAGCCCGATTTTCAAGTGATAGATTGGTCCATGAAAGAAACTGAACTAAACACCCACCATATTGATGCAATTTGGAACGGGTACACGGTGACACCAGAACGAAAGGAACACGTGGCCTTCACTAAGCCTTATCACCGGACGGGACAGGTCTTGTTAACCCGGGCTGATTCGGGAGTGAACCAACCCCAAGACATGCGTGGGAAGCAACTCGGAGTGCAATCGGGATCGTCCGGATTCACGCTTTTTCAAACGAACCCACAAGATCTAAAACAATACTTAACTAGTGCGCCCGTGCAGTACGATACCTTTGATAAGGCCATCAACGACGTACAGGTCGGCCGGCTGGGAGCGGTGTTAATCGACGAGGATTACGCTCGCTACTACCTGGCTCACAGTCACCCGAAGATTCCGTTAAAAATTGTCCCGACGAACTTCCCACCAGATGAAATGGCCGTGGGAGTGCGGAAGGAAGACAAGACCTTGCGGAAGAAACTTAACTGGGCCATCCAGGAATTACACCGGGATGGAACGGAACAGCGGTTAGCGCGCAAGTACTTTGGTACGCCACAACCGCCGCAACAAAAGCAACCAATGCAACCGCAACCAACGCAAAAACCATAAAAAAAGACGTCAATTAACTGACGTCTTTTTTGCTTGCACTAGTTAGCGCGCTTGGTTTGCTGGTTGCGATGGATTTTAACAGCGTATAACGAACCAATCTAGATTAACGAGCCGGTGAGGGCAAGGAGGGAGCTAATCTGGAAGAGTAGAACGATGGCGACAAAGGCCAGAAAGATTAACACGATGTAGCTCTAGAATGGATACCAGGGCATCTTGAAAATTAATTAATCCTTTTGACAAGCCACGTTGACTTCCTTGCGGTACTTCATCTGAGCTAGAATAATCAACGACCACATGAAGAGGAAGAGGGTCCCTCGTTTTGCTCTGCCATAGTGATGCTCCTTTGATAAGTTTAAAAATTTAGTGCAAGTCCGCATTAAAGGTTAATTCTATCATTTTGCTAGGTTTCATGTGAGGTATTGTGACATGTAATGAAGAAAATAAGCACATAAAAAAAGAGCCGACAAATAATTGTCGGTCCTTTTTCAGCTAAATGCTGATTTTTACTGTTCTTTGTACCAAGGGTAGTGGAAGCTTCCTGGACGGTCAACCCGTTCGTACGTGTGAGCACCGAAGTAGTCACGTTGTGCTTGTAACAGGTTAGCAGGAAGAACTTCAGCCCGGTATGAGTCAAAGTATGAAACTGCACCAGCTAATGATGGAACTGGAATTCCGTATTCAGTAGCAAAGGCTAAGATGCGACGGGCAGCATCTTGGTACTTGTTAGCGATGTCACCAAAGAATGGATCCATTAACAAGTTGTTCAAGTCAGGGGTCTTTTCAAAGGCTTTTGTAATTTCGTCTAAGAATTGAGCCCGGATGATACAACCTTCACGCCAGATTTGTGCCAATTCGCCGTACTTCAAGTTCCAGTCGTGGCTGGCAGAAGCCATCCGCATTTGTTCGAAACCTTGGGCGTAGCTCATAATCTTACCGAAGTAAAGAGCTTGACGCATGTCTTCCACGATGTCGTCACCGTTGTAAGTTGGTTTCTTTGATGGGCCGTTCAATACTTTAGCAGCAGCCATCCGTTCGTCCTTCAACATGGAGACGAACCGAGCGTAAACGGCTTCCGTAATTACTGATTGAGGAGCACCTTCGTCTAAGGCATCTTCTGAAGACCACTTACCAGTACCTTTGTTAGCACCACGGTCTAAAATCATGTCAACGATTGGCTTGTTCTTGTCGTCACCTAAGTCATCTTTACGAGTTAAGATGTCAGCAGTGATTTCAATCAGATAACTGTTTAATTCACCCTTGTTCCAGTCGGCAAAGATTTTAGCTAAGTCGTCAACGGAGTAACCAGCGGCGTTCCGTAAGATGTTAAATGATTCGTCAATTAACTCTTCGTCACCGTATTCGATTCCGTTGTGGACCATTTTAACGTAGTGACCAGCACCATCTGGACCGATGTAAGCAACACATGGCTTGCCATCTTTGGCCTTAGCAGCAATCTTTTCCAAGATTGGGGCAACCCGGTCATAAGCTTCTTTTTGACCACCAGGCATCAAAGAAGGACCTTGAAGGGCACCTAATTCACCACCTGAAACTCCCATTCCGATGAAGTTAATTCCTGATTTAGCTAATTCTTTGTTCCGAGCAATCGTGTCGTGGAAGTTTGTGTTACCACCATCGATTAACGTGTCACCCTTGTCTAACAATGGGAGAATTTCGTTAATTACAGCATCAGTTGGGGCACCAGCTTTAACCATCAATAAAATAGTCCGTGGAGCTTCAATTGATTTTACGAAGTCTTCAATGTTGTATGAAGGAATCAAGTTCTTGTCACTGTGATCCTCCATTACTTTTTCCGTCTTAGAAGCAGAACGGTTGTAAATTGCAACGGTGTAGCCGCGGCTTTCGATGTTAAGGGCCAGGTTCTTACCCATAACGGCCATTCCAACAACTCCGATGTTTGCTTTCTTGTCAGCCATAATATACCTTCCTTTTTTGGATATTATTTTTGTAAAATCCTACAATCATAGTTTATCATTAGAATTTACATTTGTGAAATAGTTTTCATTGTAAATTGAAAACGCTTTATTAACGAACGTTATTTGGCCAGTACCAACTATTGCCATCTCGAGCTAATAACTCGTCGGCAGCCTTTGGTCCCATGGAACCAGCTTCGTAGTTCGGGAAGTCACCAGGTTCGCTGTCCCACAGTTTTTGTACGGGATCCACGAACTTCCAAGCGGCGGCTACTTCTGGCCAGCTGGCGAAGTAAGTTCCGTCTCCCGTCAAAATGTCGTGGAAGAGCCGTTCGTATGGCAATGGTACTTTAGCAGCCCGTTGGTCGGATTGTAAGTAACCCAGGTCAATTGTTTCCGTGTGCATTCCTTGGTTGGAATTCTTGGTGTTGATGCTGAGCGTAATGCCAATCTTGGGATCGATGTAGAAGGAGAGTACGTTGCCTTGTAATTCAGGAGCTTGCTTGGTTCCCTTGGCAAAGATGTCTACTAACGGCTTCTTGAATTCAATGTCAATCCGACCTTGCTTGTCAGCCAACTTCTTTCCGGAACGAATGTAGAACGGCGTGTCGCCCCACCGGTGGTTGTTAAAGACAATCTTTCCAGCAGCGTAGGTGTCGTTGTTTGAATCGCTTGGCACGTCTGGTTCTTCCCGGTATGGAACTGAACCAGGACCAGCACCGTATTGACCACGCACGAAGTTTTGTTTAACTCCATCAGCATCGTAAATTTCCATGCTTTGCAGGGCTTTGACTTTTTCGCGTCGGATTTCCGTGTCAACGAAGGAGTTGGGTTGGTCCATGGCTAAGTAGCTCACTATTTGCAGGGTGTGGTTTTGAATCATATCCCGCAATGCACCAGCTGTATCGTAGTAACCAGCCCGATCTTCAACCCCTAGTTTTTCAGCCAGGGTAATTTGAACGTCCTTGATGTATTCGTGGTTCCACACGGCTTCAATCAGCGGGTTTCCAAACCGGAGAACTGGAATGGCTTCCGTCGTTTCTTTCCCTAAGTAGTGGTCAATCCGGTAGATTTGGTTTTCGTGAAAGGCGCTGGTTAAAGCGTCGTTAAGTTCCTTTGCGGATTCGTAGTCACGACCAAATGGTTTTTCAATTACTAAGCGGTTGAAACCACCGTTTGTAGAAAGCACACCTTGATCGTGCAGGCTTTGAGCCACGATACCAAAGAATCGGGGAGCCATCGAAACGTAAAAGACCCGGTTGCCTTCGGTTTCGTACTTTTGTTCTAGTTGATCAGCTAACTCTTTTAGGTCGGAGTAGTGATCCTTGTTGTTTACGTCATGGGATTTCCAGTAAAAGTGACTTGCAAATTCTTGTGCTTGATCTTGACTGTCAGCTTCACTAGCGATTGAGTCCATAATCTTAGCGCGAAATTCGTCGTCGGTTAGTGATTTTCGGGAGAGACCTATCAAAGCGAAATGGTCGTTACTCAAGCTACCTTTTTTATAGAGGTTAAAGATAGCGGGGTATAATTTCCGCAATGCTAAGTCACCAACTCCACCGAAAAGCATGAATAATGCTCGTGTTGGTGTTTCAGTTGCCATAACATTCACTCCTTCAAAAATTGGATAGATACACTACCAAGGATAAACCATAATTGGTCAGAATGGAAGGGGTTTGTTTCCCCGGTACGGCTGGAATGAAAACGCTATCTTAAACTGTGGGATACAACCGAATTAGACCAAAAATGATGGTCCAAATGCTCGGTTTTAAACCGGGACAAATTTGCTAAAATGAAACCGAACGATTTTGATTGCTTCATTAAAAAGGAGGGTCTTATGCAACGAACTCAACCAGCATGGTGGCAGGACGAAATTATTTACGAGATTTATCCGCGTTCCTTTAATGATAGTAACGGGGATGGAATCGGAGATCTGCCGGGGATTACGGCAAAATTAGATTATCTGCAAGAACTCGGCGTTACCATGCTGTGGCTCGCGCCCGTTTACCGCTCGCCGATGGTCGACATGGGCTATGACATTGCTGATTATCAAGCGATTGATCCGGCGTTTGGCACGATGGCGGACATGGAAGAATTGTTGAGTGCGGCCCACGACCGGGGACTGAAGGTCATCATGGATTTAGTATTGAACCATACCTCAGACCAGCACCCGTGGTTTCAGGAAGCACTTCGTGATCCAACTAGTCCATACCGGGATTATTACATCTTTAAGTCCGCTCCAGCAGCCCAAGCTCCGACCAACTGGCGGGGTATTTTTGGGGGCTCGACTTGGACTGCGGTTCCCGATGATCCAGAAACAATGTACTTTCACACCTTTACGGCGGCGCAACCAGATTTGAATTGGGAAAATCCAGAACTGCGGCAACAGCTTTACCGCATCATTAACTGGTGGTTAGCGAAGGGAATTGCTGGCTTTCGACTAGACGCGATTACCCATTTAAAGAAGGATCAGGATTGGGATAATCTGCCGGCCGATGGTCCCGATGGGTTAGTTAGCGTCACACGGAAGGGGCTTAACCGTCCGGGCTTAGGTAAGTTTTTACAAGAATTGAAAGAAGCCACTTTTGCCCGGCATGATTCCGTGACGATTGGGGAAGCCGCCGGGGTCCGGCCCGACCAACTAGCTGAATTCGTGGGACCAGCTGGTTATTTCTCCATGATCTTTGACTTTAGTTACCTTAATATTGACGTGACTGATGCAAATCAATGGGAGCAACCACGTGATTGGACCACTACGGAACTGGCCGACACTATCTTTACGAGTCAACGAGCCATCCAAACTGCGCAGGGCGTGTTTGCCAACGTTTTAGAAAATCACGACCAAAACCGGGCCCTGACCAAGTTTATTAAAAATCCTGTGGATCGAACTCCAGCAGCAGCCAAAGCCCTGGCAACTTTGTCGGTGTTCCTTCCAGGGGTTCCAGTGCTTTATCAAGGACAGGAGCTGGGGATGCACAATTTTACGCGCCACCACATCGAGGAATTTAATGACGTTTCTTCCATTAATAACTATCAACGCCTAATTAAAGCGGGTAAAACTCCGGATGAAGCACTAGCGATTGTTAACTGGCGCTCCCGCGATAACGCCCGGGTACCAATGCCATGGGATGACAGTCGTTTCGGTGGCTTTTCGACAGGAACGCCGTGGTTAAATCCAGGAACGGTCAAGCACGGGATTAATGTGGCAGCTGAACAAGCTGATCCAGAGTCCGTGCTGCACTATTATCAGCAATTATTACGGTTGCAACAGCAGCCGCAGTACCGGGACGTCCTCCGCACGGGTCAGTTTGAACCACTGGTTAGTCCAGCCGCGGTGATTGCATATCGCCGGCAAAATGAGCAGCAACGGTTATTGGTGTTGTTGAACCTGGAGCGGCAGCCCGTTTCGCTAGCCCATAGGTATCAAGGCCGGATTCTTTTGGATAATTTAAGCACTAAAGCAATCGGGAAAGGGGAAATTGTTGACCAATTAGAGCCTCAACAAGCACTAATCATGGAGGAATTGTGACGAAACAAGGTGATGTTTAATGAGGTTTAAATGATGATGGGCCTTACAGCCAGTGAGGAAAGGCGAGATTAGAGCAATTGATTAATTACAGAATATGTTAAGCGTGTTACAGAATTACAGTAACCGATGGTTTTTTTAAAATCGCTGTAATTTTGCTGTAACAATCGGCCTTTAGTATAGGGACTGTTAAATGATTCAGTAATCACTTAACGGAACTCAAGAATTCGAAACTGAAAACAACTTCCCATCTATTTAAAGGAGAGATTATTTCATGAAATTTAAAGGAATTAAAACTGTAGCCGCTATTACTGCTGTATCTGCTGGTGTATTATTAGCCGGTGCTAACAGTGCCAACGCTTCTACGACTGTAACTGTTAAAGCCGGAGACACTTTGTCACAAATCGCTGAAGACCACAACGTTTCAGTACAAAGCTTAAAAGATGCTAACAAGATTCAAGATATCAACAAGATTTATGTTGGTGAAACTTTCATCATTGGCGATGATGGAAACGTGCAAGTTGCTTCTACGCAAACTCCAGTGTCACCAGCCGTACAACCACACTACGAAGTAAAACAAGCAACTGTCCAAGCTGAAACTCCAGCTCAACCGGCTGCACAATCACAACAAACTAGCCAAGCCGCTCAAGCTGAAACTCCAGCCCAACCAGCAGCTCAGGCCCAACCACAACAAACTAGTCAAGCTGCTGCTCAACCAGCTGCTACGCAAACGCAACAAACTAGCCAAGCAGCTAGCACGCAAGCTTCAAGCAACAACGCTGCTGACAACGATGGTTCATTAGACTCAATCGCTGCCGTTGAATCAGGTGGTTCATACACTGCTCGGAACGGTCAATACATTGGTAAATACCAATTATCTGCTTCATACTTGAACGGTGACTACTCCCCAGCTAACCAAGAACGGGTTGCTCGTCAATACGCCATCAGTCGGTACGGTTCAATTGCTAATGCCGTTGCATTCCGGAACTCACACAACTACTGGTAAAAAATTAAATTAGGTTACTAAAAAAGACGCTACTTCGGTGGCGTCTTTTTTGTTATCCATATTTCAGTAAAAATGAACTAAACGTACTAAATAACGTACAATATAGCGTACAAAGGGATGGTAATATGAGCAAAGCATTGCTTAATTTGTTAATTTTAACAGCACTTATACCTTTAATATTTCTAACTGTATTAATAGTAATACAACTTAGTGTTTTTATTATTCAAAAAAGAAAATTACACTTTGATTTAAACGCTGTTCAGAAGAAAAAAATATAAATATTTTGATATATTTCTGATTGCGTTATATTTAATGCTATTGATATTTGTGAATAACGATATTGGTAGATTTGTTATTTTTATCTGTTTCTTTTTTGTTATTTATCTAAACAAAAAAATCATTTACTATAAATCTTGGTATATTGTCAAAAGTAATAACGAAGATATTAAAATATATAACCAAGCATTAAAGAAATTGTTTTCTCTATTGAATATAGCTTGTATTATACTTTGTATACTTCAGTTTCTTATAATTATAAGATAAGGTTAACTACTGTTATTGTTTAATGAGCGGGAAAACTACTTTAATTAAAATTCAACTACTTTATGTAAAGAAAAAGGTTAGTTTAGATAATAGTTAAGATATCTAAATTAACCTTTTTTATTTCCTTTGAATCAGTTCATGTTGCTGCTCTATTTTTTGTAAAACTTTAAGTATAAAAGATCCAATTAACATATTTATATTTTTTATTAAAATCGTATACTAATATAATTTGCTATTTTGTGTACCAAATGGTACCATGATGTAAAGGAGTGATTTTAATGAAAACAAATACAGCACAAATTCATTTTAGAACTAGTACCCTTAATAAGGACGAATTTGAAAAAGTTTTAAAAGAAAACGGATTAACTGCTCCAGAAGCGTTTCGTATTTTTATGAAACAAACAATTAACAACAATGGATTACCTTTTGAAGTAAACCAACCAAATAAACGACTAAAAACAGCAATTAGTAGTGATGATTACGTTAAGTTTGATAATGCTCAGGAAGGTTTAGATTGGTTAAATGACTAAACAATACAAACCTGCTTTTGAAAATCAATTCAAAAAACATTACAAACAAATGCTAAAACAGCCTAAATATAACAAAAATCAATTCAATGAAATATATTACTTATTAATTAACGATGAAGAAATTCCAGCTAAGTTTAACGACCATAACCTCATAAATCGAAAACCTGAACGAGAACTTCACATTAAACCAGATTGGCTTTTGATTTATCGGTACGATGGTGATTATATTAAATTCATTGATACCGGTAGTCATTCAGACTTGTTTGAATAATAAATATTAATAAATTACAGAAACAAGTATAAAGTAGTAAAATCTACATTACTACTTGTGGTAATGTATACAAATATATTTGTGCCTTCTGAGTGTATTTAAATTTCCAGAGTACTATTAAATTTAGTGAATTAATTTTAGCTGAGTAACCCACTGAATCCCTAGATAGTAAAAATAACAATCAAATTGTGCAATTACTTATAAAATTTAAAGAAACCAGCCCTACTAAAATAATTAGTAAGGCTGGCTTCTTTTATTTAGTTAATGTTATTTTTCATTTCAGTAATACAGATATCCCGTAAAGAACTGGGAATTGCAAATAGCTGCATAAACTCGTCCACGTTAATTTGATCCAGTTCTTTATCTTCTACATAAAATGGGATTAATAAGTCAATGGCCCCAATGTTAGCTTTTTGCTCGTAATGTGGTTTGAGCGCCGTTGAAAAGTTTAACTGAGCATCATTCGTATCGCACTGGACTACATGACTAATTTCATGAGCAATAATAAGGGGTAATTGCCGCTGATTAGGTTCGTTTGCATTAATCACAATCGAGCGTGTAGGAATGTCAGCAAATGACTTTGTTTCTGGCATCAACTTATCAGTGTAAACCACTCCAATATCATGATTTAACGCGTAGTTAAACAGGCTATTTATGATCTCTTGCATCTCTGAGCCTCCTTAAAATTTCCAGAACAGTTTGCTTATCTTCTTCTGGCACCGGTTTTCCTCCAAACATCATAATGGTTTCTAAATCGTCTAAATCAGCGGTAGGCCGTTCCCCGTTCCCCAAGAGATAATCAGTGGAAACGTTAAAGTAATTGGCTACTTTCTTTAATTTTTGTGAATTAGCGTTATCAACCCATTTCTGTAAAGTTCCATTAGGGAAACCCAGTTGATGTTCTAATTCGCGAATGGAAATATTTTTATTTTTGGCTAATTCCTTAATCCGTTGATAAATCGACATTTGCAGCACTTTCCCTTCATCTTTATAGAATATTTTTCTATTTATTGGTTGACATTTAGAAAATTAGTATATATAGTGTTTCTTGTAATCTAATTGATTACGAAGAACAAATAACTCCAACAGACGTGTTGGCTTTTTATTTGTCACCATTGTAGACTATTTATCTACAATAAGCAACGTAATTATAGATTATATAGCTTAATTAGTACTAATTACTCACAATTCAATTATACAAATGGAGGAAATTAACATGGATCAACAAGTTTTAAAAGTACAAAAATGGTTAAATTCAGAATACGGAAAGGTAAGTGGCTACACCAAGGTTAATGAAAATGGCCAAACTGGTTGGAAGACCATTTATGCTTTACGTGAAGGATTACAGCACGAATTAGGCATTAATCCTGTGTCCAGTGGCTTTGGGGACCATACTAAGTCAGCCTTAGCAGGCCAAGTAGCTAAATATCGGGTAGGTTATAAAGGCAACATCGCTAAATTAATTCAAGGTGCTTTTTGGTGTAAAGGTTATAGTCCAGCTGCCTTTAACACTAAATTTTCTAAAGGAATGCAAACTGCAGTAGACGAATTGCGTCAAGATGCAGGGCTACCCAGTGGTAATTTAACGGTTCCTTTAATGGCCGCTTTGTTTGATATGAGTGCCTTTAAATTATTAGGTGGGGGTACTACTGCTATCCGAAAAATGCAACAATACCTGAATCATAACTATCTTAGTTACTTTGGTGATGATTTAGGCTTAGTTCCCACTGATGGTCTTTACCAACGAAACACTAATACCGCTTTAATTTATGCCTTACAAGCAACTGAAGGTATGTCTACTAGTCAGGCAAATGGAGTTTATGGTCCCGGTACCATTAGATTAACGCCAACGATTTATCAAGGTACCAGTGGTCCGATTGTTAAAGTTATTCAATATGGTTTAATGGTAAACGGATTTTACGATGGACCTTTTGACGGGATTTATGGAAGTAACGTTGCTAATGCGGTATTCAACTTTCGGAATTTTATGAAACTTCCACCTTACAATGGATCCGCTAACTTAGCTGTAATCAAGGGATTATTAACCTCCAATGGTGATACTAACCGTGACTCTGACGCTTGTGATACCTCATTCCAAGTCTCCAGTTCAACAGCTAAAAAACTCAAAAGTTATGGTTTTAATTTAATTGGTCGGTATTTAACTGGAACGGTGGGTACTGGTTCAAATCGGCGGCAAAAAAATTTAATCCCGAGTGAGATTGAAGATTTGGTAAACGCCGGTTTGCATATTTTTCCCATTTACCAGGATAATGATGGCGATCAATCGTACTTTACTGCAGCTCAAGGATTCTCTGATGCACGAATTGCAACTTCTAAAGCAATTGAATTGGGATTCTCTGAAGGAACTACCATTTATTTTGCTGTGGATACTGACATTCAAGATGGAGATATTGCCGGAACGGTTATTCCATATATGGAAGCTGTTAATTATGCTATTAGTAAACGTTTTAAAGTAGGTATTTATGGAACCAGAAATGTATGCAGTAAAACACTAAAACGGGGTTATGCAGTAAATGCTTTTGTTTCCGATATGTCTACTGGTTACAGTGGGAACTTAGGCTACAAAATGCCAGATGGTTGGTCTATTGATCAATTTACCGAATATAACTTTGCAGATATCGCAATTGATCAAGATGCTTCATCTGGTAAAGATAAGGGAGCTAACAAGTTTAAGCCAGCTCCTAGAAATACCATTAGTCCAACCGAAGCCATGAAAAAAATTTTTGGTGACTTTTCATTAGACTATGGCAAAACATATGACATTATTAATATCGGTGCAGTCGAACTTTCTGTAAAGGTCGATCAAAAATATACTGTACAAGAAGGACATGGCTACATTGATATTCAAAATGGTAAATTTACTAAAGATGGCTTGTTTAGATATTTAACAGAAAATGGATTTAAAGATTCTCAAAATCTATACAATATGTTGGATGATTATGTAAATAACTTCAAGTTCACTGCGAACGTTGACCTAGGCAATTTATCCATTGGAGCCAGTATTCAGTTTGGAGAAGCCGAGATCTCAACTACTGTTAACGTATTTAAAGTAGGCAATAAAGAATTATCCGGGGAATTATCTTACACGATTACAATGAAAATTAAGGAAGAGAAACTCCCTAATATCGAGAAAATTGAGAAGTATGGTACTGAAGCAGTAAAAGACGTAAGCAGATTATACGGAGTCGTTGCTTATGATGTAGAATCGTTTGCTAATGTAGTTATCCAATTTATTGCTACTAAGTCTGTTAGTTCAGGAAAAGTGGCTCTCGCTGCTTTAGCCGCCCTATTCGCTTTTCTAACATCTCCCCAATTTATAGAATTTCTCTTAAATTTACTTAGATAATTACGATATGAATAATAAAGATATAATTAACACTGGAAATGCATAAAGAAAATATAATTTAGCTGCTTGCTTAATTACGTCTTTTAATCTTATAGATTGGTGTTTATATACTTTTTTACAAACAGATACATTCACGAAATTTGCAATAGTACATGCGATTAAAAATGACAATAGAACTAAAATTGAATTTAGCATGTTATTCATTAATGATCTTGCAATTGCTGTGTTGGGATTTATTATCAAGATTGGAAATATGAATCCAAAAACCAATGCATTTAGAAAAGGAACAACCATAAACAGTTTGGGAATTGGAATTAATGCCAAAAATAAGATTATTATTGCTAATACTACGTCATGGATAAGACCAGTAATGATGGGCTCATTGGGATGTAAGTATATTAATGCAACTTTAGTTGTATCAAAATCAGTAATAAAAATTAATGACATAAATAGTGATAAAATAGCTAAAAAGAAGATCACCATTTTTGTTAAAGTCTTAAGATTAAGTGGATTATCTTTAAAAATTTTAAGCATGAGATTCTCCTGTTATTATTAGTGGATTCCGGAACTTTTATTAATTAACCCAATATTCATCATTAATGATAGTATAGTTCTTGAATGTTTTACAATAATAGACGTGTGTCTTTTGAGTGTACCTAAATTACCCATTTAGGTACACTTTTTTCTTTGGCCACGAAACCCTTATCTTATATACGGTTATCTTAACCGAAAAGCGCTCTCATGGAATTAGAAAAATAGCTAATTCTGTGAGAGCGCTTGTTTTTTGCTTCATAAATTTAGTTGTAAATAATGGCAAAGCCACCAGGACCTACGTGGGTCATAATGACAGGGCAGGTCAGGCGGACTAACACATTAATGTCTGGACGGGCTTCCTTAATGCGAGCGACCACAGCGTCAACGTCTTCGGTAGAGTCCACGTAGGAGAGGCCGACCTCCTTCACCGTCGGATCGTTAATGAGGGTTTCCGTAATTTCATCGCGGACCTTCCGCATCTTTTTAGCACCGCGACATTTAGCCACGATTTCGAGCTTACCATCGTTAAGAGCTAAGACGGGTTTGAGCTGAATGAGGGAGGAAATGAACCCAACGGCACGGCTAGCACGACCACCCTTAACCAGGTAATCAAAGCTGTTCACGAACACGTGTAAGCTAATTTCAGGAATCATGGCAATCACGCCATTTTCCACTTCTTCCGCCGATTTTCCAGCCTTTGCTAATTCAGCAGCTTTTAGGACTTCAAAACCAAGTCCCCGGTCGGTTGATTTACTATCAATCACCCGAATGTCACCGTTCACTTGTTGGGCAGCCGATTGGGCTGTTTCGACGGTTCCACTAAGGATGCGGGTGATGTGAATTGAAACGATACTCCCATCGGGATCGTCCTTTAAGATTTGTTCGTAAGTTTCTACGAATTGACCCATGGCTGGTTGGCTAGTTTTGGGGAATTCCGTTTCGTCATCATGGAGCATTTCTGAAAATTGTTGCCGGGTGATGTCCACGTTATCTTGGTAAGTTTTGCCTTCAAAGCTGACTTGCAACGGGATGACGTGTAAATCATTGTCTTTAATTTCTTCGGGGGTTAGTTGGGCGGTTGAATCCGTAACGATATGAATCATAAAGGGACTTCCTTTCGAGTTGCTATTGTTGGTTAAAATTAGGTTGGTTCGTAACTAAGTATCCATATTTTACCACGCTTTAAAGCCAGAACCGTTTCTTTTGAAACCCATGAATTTGTGCGAGAATAGAAGAAATGACTAATTATCTAGGAGGGATTGCGCATGACGAAAACGCCTCGTTCGGAAATTCGACTGACTTCAGTCTTAATCTATTCATTACTTCTTAATTCTGGAGCAGCCTTAATGTGGCCGTTGACCACCGTTTACATGCATAACACGCTCCACGAGTCCTTAACGGTCGCGGGAGTGGTGTTGTTTATCATGTCTTGTTTCATGGTATTGGGAAATTATCTCGGTGGCCGGCTCTTTGACCGGTGGTCGCCGTACAAAACTGCCATCATTAGCATCTCCATTGCTCTGGCGGCGGTCGTGGTACTAATCTTCTCCCACGGCTGGCCCATGTTTGCCATCATGTTGTTCGTATATGGACTAGGAGAAGGATCCAGTTTAACCATCCTTAACGCATATGCGGCCAAGGTGCGCAGTAAAAGTACCCGGCAGGTGTTTAACTCGGTGTACATCGGCGTGAACCTAGGGGTTGTAATTGGAACCGCCGCGGTCGGGTACTTGATGAAGTACGGCGTTGGAGTTGTCTTTGCGGTTGCTTCGTTTTTCTACGTCATTCTATTGATTATGACGATTCTTGAGTTTAACGTTAAGTTTCCTCCAGTGCAAGTCCATCCGCACCAACAACCGGATGCTCAGGTGGATATGGGACCCGCGCCCCAGCCGAATCCGCGGTTAATCTGGCTCATTTGTGGCATGGTCTTTTTTATTTATTTGAGTTACACCCTGTGGGAAAGTGTCATGCCAGTTCACATGCAGGACCTGCACATCTCCTTTGAACAGTACAGTTTTATTTGGCCGATTAACGGGTTGTTAATTGTGATTGGGCAACCACTGATCAATCGAATCGGGATGCGCTTTCGGATGGTACCCCAAATTGCGTTTGGAGTTACTCTATTTGCTTCGACCTTTTTCATGTTAATCTGGGCGCGTCAGTATCACTGGTTCATTATCATCATGATTATCCTAACGATTGGAGAAATGAACGGACTTCCCGCCATTCCCGCGTGGATTGACAGTTTAGCTGATCCGCGCTCTAAGGGTCAGTACCAGGGGATGTTCAACGTCTTCATGTCCTTTGGCCGAGCAGTCGGTCCCTTGTTTGGTGGTCTGATGGTCGAATGGCTGAACTATTCTGTTCTGTTTGCGTTGGCCGGCCTCTCGATTTTAATTGCGCTGGTGGTCGTGTTATTTTATAACCATACGACGACATCATCACGGAGGAAAGCATGAAGAAACAACAGGTGGCAACCGAAATAATTGTTAAAGATGCACACCAAAATAACTTAAAGCACGTTAATATTCAATTACCCAAACACGAAATCACCGTTTTTCTAGGGGAATCGGGATCTGGAAAATCCTCTTTAGTTTTTGATACGGTGGCGGCGCAGTCACGGCGGGAACTTAACGAAACTTTCCCTAGTTTTACCCAGCAGTATCTACCTAAGTACGGACAGCCAGAGGTCGGTGAGATTGAGAACCTGCCGGTAGCCATTGCGATTGAACAAAAACAACTGACAGGAAACGCCCGCTCTACTTTGGCAACCTATACCGGAATCTACTCGCTGCTTCGGTTGCTGTACTCACGGATTGGGGACCACTTTGTGGGGTATTCAGAAGTCTTTTCGTTTAACCTACCCCAGGGAATGTGTCCTAACTGTCAGGGACTCGGCTATGTGGATGACGTGGACGAAAGCAAGCTGATTGATCCGGAGAAATCGTTAAACGAAGGGGCCATTACCTTCGTCAGCTTCCGTCCGGGTAGTTGGCGGTGGCGCCGTTACGGGGATTCGGGGTTATTTGATAACGATAAACCGATTAAAGACTACACCCCCGCTGAATACGAGTTACTAATGCATGCGCCCAAGCAGCCGTTTCCGAACTCACCAGCGGCCTTTAAGAGTGCAGATTACGAAGGAGTGGTACCCCGGATCGTTCGCTCGATTCTGCACAGCTCGGAAGGAAAACATCATCAGGACGCCATTAACGAGGTCGTCACCCAGCGGGAATGTCCGGTCTGTCGGGGCGCCCGGTTAAACCAACAGGCGCTGAGTGTCACCATTAACGACGTGAACATTGCGAAAGCAACCAAAATGAACCTGGTCCAATTTCTGGAATTTTTACAGGGGATTAAAAACAACTTAGGTGACGAAATCATCCGGAGTTTAACCACCAAAATTAACCCGTTGATTGAGATTGGGCTCGGTTATCTGACCTTGGACCGAACCACCAGCACGCTCTCTGGGGGAGAAGTGCAGCGGATTAAGATTGCCAAACACCTCACGAACTCGCTGTCAGACCTGTTGTACGTATTTGATGAACCTAGCGTCGGATTACATCCGCACGACATTCAACTGATTAAAAAAGCTTTGCTGAAGCTGAAGGATAAGGGCAATACCATCTTTGTGGTCGACCACAATCCGGTCTTGTTTACGATTGCCGATCACGTTGTGGAAGTCGGGCCGCAAGCTGGAGCCGCCGGTGGGGAAATTACCTTTACAGGCACTTATCCGGAATTACGTGCCTCTAATACTCTAACCGGGGAATGGCTGCGGAAACCGCACCAACTGGCCACGCCCCACGAACCGCATGAGTTTGTGGCCTTAGACCACGTTCATCTGCACAACCTGCAGGACGTCAGTGTCAAAGTACCAATGGGAATCATGACCGTGCTGTCGGGAGTGGCGGGTTCGGGAAAGAGTTCGCTGGCCCTGGCCTTGAAGCGGAAGCTAAACGGTAACTACGTTGATTTAACCCAGCAAGCCGCCGGAATTAGCATTCGTTCGACGCCAGTGACGTATCTAAACCTATTGAACCCCATCCGACGCTTGTTTGGGAAAAACAACGGGGTTTCAACCCAGCTCTTTAGTTACAACGGGAAGGGTGCTTGCCCGCGGTGTAAGGGGAAGGGGATCACGATTACCGATATGGCATTTATGGACCCGGTCAAACAGGTCTGTGAGCTATGTGGTGGTAAGCGGTATAGTCAGGAAGCTTTACAATATCAATACCACGGCAAAGACATCGCAGCCGTGCTAGCGTTATCAGTGGATGAAGCGGTGGATTTCTTTGCCGCGGAACCCGACCTAGTAACGCCACTAAAACGGCTCCAAGAAGTGGGACTCGGCTATCTTGGTTTGGATCAATCTCTGACGACGGTTTCTGGAGGAGAACTGCAACGACTCCGGTTAGCCCAAACGCTCGGTGAAAAAGGGCAGACCTACTTTCTCGATGAACCGACGGCGGGCCTGCATCTCAAAGATACTGCCCAACTAGTCGAGCTGTTTCACCGCTTAGTCGCAGCTGGAAATAGCCTAATCCTGGTGGAACACAATTTAGACGTGATTAGCCAGGCCGATTGGCTGATTGACATTGGTCCGGGGGCCGGAATTTACGGCGGTCAGGTGCTTTATAGCGGGATTCCAGCCGGAGCCATGACGACGCCGACTTCGGTGACGGGGCAGGCACTGACGGAGTATTTAAAAACGGATTAAGCAAATAGACGATTTTAATTCACCACGGAGGAAAGCACATGAAACTTGAGCAACAGCGGATGCCCGCCGTTACAAACGACCGGTTTCGCCTACACTACCATCTGATGCCACCCCAGGGCTGGATGAACGACCCGAACGGCTTCGTCTACTTTCAGGGTTACTACCACTTGTTTTACCAGTACCATCCGTACGGAGTAGAATGGGGGCCGATGCACTGGGGGCACGCCCGTAGTCAGGACCTGTTGCACTGGGAAAACTTGCCACCGGCACTTGCTCCGGATAGTGAAGCCGACGAGTCCGGTTGTTTTTCGGGGAGTGCGATCGTTAAAGGTAACCGGTTGTTTCTCATTTATACGGGACATCACGTTCCGGATGAAAGCAAACCGGATGATTTTTGGCAAACCCAAAACGTGGCAGTCAGTGATGATGGGATTCATTTTTATAAATTAGCCACGAATCCGGTCATTGAAACGCCACCGGCTGATAACAGCCAGCATTTCCGGGATCCCAAGGTCTTTGAACGAGACGGGCAGTATTATCTAGTGTTGGGAAGTCAGCTTGCAGCTACGCAGACGGGACGGGCCCTTCTCTATCAATCCACTAATTTAGTCGATTGGGAATATCAAGGAGTGATCACCGCAGCTTCGACTGCTAGTGAAGCCGGCTTTATGTGGGAGTGTCCCGATTTCTTCCGGCTTAACGGTCAGGACGTATTGCTGTTGTCGCCACAAGGAATCGAGGCAACGGAGAAAGAAAATTTAAACATCTACCAGACCAGTTATTTAGCCGGCCAATTTGACTTTCAAACGCTCGATTATCAGCACGGTAACCTGCAGGAGCTAGATCATGGGCACGACTTTTATGCGGCCCAAACGATGTTAGCCCCAGACGGCCGCCGGATTGTAGTCGGCTGGATGGACATGTGGGAAACGGAGTTTCCCGAGCAAGCCGATGGCTGGGCCGGCGCGATGACGCTCCCACGGGAATTAACTTGGCGCGCCGGTCAACTATGCATGTTACCGGTTGCTGAAGTAACCCAGTTACGGACGCAGCAAGTGATTGACCAGAAGTGGCACGGCACGGAACGTAATTTGGCAGTTCCCGATGCGCAGCACCTCGAACTGCACTTGCATACCAAGTTAGCTAGCTGGCAGGGATCACAACTAACCCTGCAATTCCAAGCAGGCGACCAACAACTGCAAGTTACTTACCACAAATCACAGCATGAAATCATAGTTACCAGGGCGGGCCAGGATGCCCAACGGTTTGCTAAGGTGCAACCCCAAGCAGAATTAGATCTGCAAATCTGGACCGATACCAGTTCGGTGGAAATCTTTGTTAACCACGGCGAAGCGGTCTTTAGCGAACGCTTTTATCCACTTATTGCACCAGAAATAACGCTCGTAGCTGATGCACCAGTGACGGTGCAACTTACTGGGTATCAACTCCACTAAAAAAACGCCTTGAGCATCACGCTCAAGACGTTTTTTACATCCGAAAGGATTAGTTGACCAATCGTTGCTTGACCACTTCTGCGGGAATCGCTGTGTGGTGCTTCCGTTTGTCAGTGGTAAAGTAGACGTAATCGCCAATCCCGTAATCACCGGCTCGATCTGGACCAGTTACGGTGGCACGGCTCACTTTGTCATCGATCGCAATTACATTATTACCAATTACATTAGCAATAATCTGATTGCCATCGTTTTTAATCGCCACTTTCACCATGCCGACGCTCACACTTCGATAGACGGGTTCATCATTGCGCATAAACTCCTCATCCTTTCTGATTCAGTTTTCAAATATCCGACCAGGGAACCATTCCCTAGTAGCCTAATTATAGCATGAAATAAAAAAGCAGCCCAAGATGAATTGGGACTGCTTAAAGTGTTAGTTAAAATGGTTAGTGACAATTTGTTGGTAGTTGAGCCACAGAGCGGTATATGGCGAATTGCTGTCTGGTTGCCACGGTTTCGGTTTTCCGCAGAAGTGGATGATGCTGGTGTGTTTCATGACCCAATCTAGATTTTCCTGGCCACCACTGCGGGTGAGGTACATGATTGACTTGCGGGCGTCGAAGTTCCAGAGGTCTTCAGAGATTTCCCTAGTATCGTCACTGTAAAGGTAGTTCAAAATGTCTTGATCGGGCAAAATTAGGTAATCATGGTACTTTTCCACCGTCTCTATGATGTCTTTAATTTTAATTTTTTGCCGCATCTGATCGAGATCCATCAGCATGACGCCTGAGTTATAGTACCCGCCGTCGGTTCCTAAGCGGAGGTTGTTGATGGAACGCATGATGTCGGTTAATCCCTTGTGTACAGCTGCTGCAAACATTTTGCCGTCTAAGTTAGTTTCCCAGAGGGGCATGATGTCGTTGATTACCAGTAAATCAGGATCTAGGTATAAAACCTTGTGAAGGTCTTGGGGCAGTGAATCGGCACAGAGCAGGCGGAAGTACATTTCCTGCGGGTAATCATAGACGCTTAAAAAGGACTTGGGTAAGTTGACCCGTTCGTCCATTTTAATGACGTTTAAGTCTAAGTTTAAGCGACCAGCGTATTTTAACAAATTAGCATTGGTTTCTGCGCTAATGTCTGATTGTAACAACCAGACGCGAAAGGCGGCCTTCGGATTATTCAGCCGGAGTGAATAAAGCATTACTTTAAGCGGATCAATGTAGTTTTGGTTACTGGTAACCAAAATCTCAATGGGTTCTGTACTAGTCATAGCGGGACTCCTTTGATATTTAGATTACTTTAATTATATTAATTTATGGTGAGCTTGACCATCACTGGAGGGAGAAAAACATGTCAAAACAACAATACTGGATGTTATTCTGCGCTATCCTGCTGTTTATTGGGTTAATGGGATCCGCTACTAGATTTGATCTGCAGTTGAGTCAAACCATCACTAATTATCATAGTTATGGAGCCACCGTGGGCCAAACCATTGGCTCATTTCCATTGTACTTGGTGTTAATTCTAAGTGGGGAGGTTGCAATTGGAAGTGCATTGAGACAACCACGGCGCTGGCTGGCTTTACTGGAATTTGCAGTGGGACTGGCTTTGTCTGTTAGTCAACTGCAACATTTTGGGCGAGAAAGTAGTTCGTACTTTTTCAAGGCGCAACAAAATATGCAGCGGGGCGTAGCAGTAGGGACTCCCAGTCAGTTGCAGCCTCATGACTACGGTTGGTGGGTAGTCTTTATGGAGTTACTTTTGTACATCATCATTACAATCATTTGCCAATGGTGGCTACACCGTCAGTCTGATTTTCGCTTGCACCAGCTCTTAACTATTGCCATCTTTGCCAGTGGAACGGTATTTTTAGCACTGACGGTAAACGTTACTTTAAAAACAATCTGGGGCCGGTACCGACCCTATGAAGTACAAAAACATCTCCAAGATTTTACCAACTGGTATCACATCAACGGCCCTAACGGTCACTATTCCTTTCCCTCGGGGCACACGATGGCGGCGACGTTGTCCCTCGTCTTTTCTTGGTTTGGTCGCGGACGCTGGCACCTTTGGTTGTGGCGACTGGGTCTGCTGGATGCCATTTTGATTGTGTTAAGTCGGCTGATAATCGGAGCACACTTTTTATCTGACGTAACGTTTTCGTTTTTTATCACGGCGTTAATTATTTACATGATGCAGCTTCTGTTGCAAAAATATCTACGCAGTCAGGCTGACCCTGTTTTAAGGCTTTAGTTCAGCGTAGAATAAAGGTAATTAGAGAAAGGGAGTGGCTGCCATGACACCACCGCTTGGGATTGAAATATCGCCAGCGGCAACCCCGATTGCCAATCAACGTTTTATTGAAGCTAGTGGTCTGGGGACTACCATTCGTCCCGATTTTGTCGCGGTAACGTGTGGGACTGGGGGAAAGCTAGAATCTGGAACCCCGTATGACCTGATTCAACGAATGGAACGGTTGCAACTACAAGTAATCCCCCATCTCACCGGTTTGTATAAAACTCCCGCTGCGGTGAACCAGGAATTGCAGGAGTTAACGCGGCTAGGAGCTAAACAGGTACTGGCTTTACGTGGAGATGCAAATCCTCATCAGCGACCCACGGGCTATTTTCCGCACGCCACTAACCTAATTCACTACATCAAACAACACAGTAAATTGAAAATTGCTGCCGCAGCTTATCCAGAACGACACCCGGAATCAGATACCTGGGGAACAGAACTTTTTTATCTCCGGGCTAAGGTCCAGGCTGGCGCCACGGAGTTATTTACCCAGTTTTGTTTTGATACGCCAGCAATTGTCAGCTGGTTAGACCGCATTCATGCAGCCGATATTCAAGTTCCCGTGGTAGTAGGGGTGTTACCGCTGACTAGTCGAACGCGGATTCAACAAGCTGAAACCATGCTGGGGCATCCGTTACCAAACGAACTTCAAAATCGTTTGGCAACGGCCCGGACGGAAGTAGAACTACGAATGTTGGGGATTCAGGTGGCTCTGGAACAAATTCAGGCTTTACGCCAGCGTGGAGTAGGAATTCAGATTTATACGTTCAACGACGTGAAATTATTGCAAACTATTCTGCAAGTGGGTTACTAAAAAAGCGCTCCAAGGATTTATTCCTTGGAACGCTTTTTGTGTTTCTAAATAGTAACTATGGTGTATCTGTGGTATTGATAGTCCAATTTAAAGTTGCTCCGTAATCTTGGTGACCACTAGCAGGGGCATCAGGAGTTTTACGGACGTTGAGTTTCAAACCAAGTTTTTCGTTCCAATCAACGCTCTTTAAATCAGGAAGATCATCACCAGATGAATAAACTGGAATATTATCATTATTACCAGGAGTTAATGGATATTTAGTTCCCTTTCCGTCAAAGAATACTAACTGGAATGGAGAATTATCGGTACCAATGATATTGGCATTTTGAAGTTGACCCGCAACACTACGACTGTTATCACTAGCTTGTGATAAAGAAACTTTAAATTCCTTACGGTCGGAGGCCTTTCGGGTATCCTTCAGTGAGAATGCTTGATAACCAACCCGAGGATTAATCCAAGGAGTGGTTCGAACCGGTTTACCGGCGTCATCAAAGGTATAGGTATCCATTGGTAGTAGGTATGAATTGGGCTTAAGGAAGGAATGAGTACCATACTCAAAACTCTTTGGCTCAATTTGAACACTGCCGGCATTTAAGTTATAAATTTCCTTTTGTCCATAGTAATAAAGAGTGGTTGAATCCCCATTTGCCTGCCCACTTAGTTTTGGCGTACTTGCGAAAACCTTTCCCTTATTATTACCAAGGGTTACGTTGGCAGTGATGTTCTTAGTTGAGTAAGGATCCAACGTTGGTAATCCTTTGATAACAATCTTCTTGCTATTGGTGTAGGTTGATCCATCATCCTGAAGCACTTCATCATCACTCATGGTGAAGTGAAGTCCTGTGGAATTATCATTAGGATCATATGGAATGTCTTGACCTTCATACTGCAGGTGGAGATTGTTAGGATCATCATTCTTAATACTTGGAAGGTGGAAAGTATATTGACCGTTATCCAATGGTACTTGACTATAGTTATACAAAGGAATTCGGTAGTTAATGTTGTCGCTATCCTTAACGTTGTTTAAAGTATCAGACCAGTCAGTCATGTTTTGTGACGTATTTTGCATCTTGTTATTGATGTAAAATGATGGTCGCTGCGGTCTTTTACCATTCGGAATAACTTGAACCTCACTGGATTCTACTGGAGTTTTATCAGCAAAGTTTGATCCAGTAGCACTAACCGTATTGATTACGGCATTTTTACCTTTGTCTAACTTGTCAGAAACAAGGGCGGCTTTGAATCCATGAGACATTGGAGTTGGGCTTGTCGTTCCCTTCTTAATCGGAGGAATATCCTTAAAGAATAGATCAACATCACTACTTCCATCTAAAAGTTTTAGTTGAGATGGAAGTTCATCCCGAACGTGGACATCATACCAATGATTCCCGATGTCAGGATTCTTATCATTGAAGATACTGTCGTAGTAGTTATAGATATCGGCTCGATACAAGAAAACGTCCCCAACGTTGGCATCATAAATTTTGTTCCGAAAGACTGGATATTTATTACCGTCATCCCCAGTAAATTCAGCATTATAGGGAAGGGCATTCATCAATTCCTCAGAACTTAACGAATGATCATCGGGCATTAGAGCTCCCGAATCATTTTTAGAAACGACCTTACCACCATCGGCTTTACTAATACGTAATCCTTGTTGGCCTAATCTAGTTAAGTCGGCAGCTAGCTTACTTACTCCGGGGCTTCCGGGAACATCAGTTGCCGAAATGGCACTAATCAGTGATTTTTCACCGGTTGATCCGGTCATTCCCCAATAAGCTTTTTGGTCAGGACCAAACTTATCTTTAATGTTAACGGAAGGAGAAGTAACAGATAACTGCTTGAAGCCACCAGTATTCTGACTAGCGGTTGGATAACCAAAGGTAGCTGTTGCTGATCCAGTTCCATCACCCTTAGGCGTCCACGTGTAAATAACGGGTTCCCATCGAGCTCTGTATTTACCGGTCCCGCTTGATTTTCCGACCATGTTGGGAGCAGGAGTTGCCCCATAACCATCATTCTTACCGGGGTAAGGATAGAGGTACGTATCAGCATCTGAAGGTGGATTATTAAACCAGTTTTGATTACCGCTGTAATGATTAATTCCAGCATCCCATTCTGTATAAAGGGAATTATGAACGTTGATATGATCAGCATCTGGTATTGTAAAGGCAATATGTGATCCAATGTCATTGGCACTATTACCGGGAAGTTGGAACCCATCACTAAAGTCATTGTTTAGATAGGGGTCAAACTCTAATGATAAGGCATTATGAATGTAGTGCGATTTATCGGGATCATTATAGAAATCTTTAGCACTTTGTAATTTATCATCGTTGGTTCCACCCTGGTTAACCATTCCCCGAAGGTTACCATATGCCCCTAGTGATTCCCCGTTAGTTCCGACAGCAACAGATCCTTTTTTAGCGTCTACCTGATCTTCGTCATTTTGTAATGTGAAAGTCAGACCATCGGCAGCGTCACTAGGATTGGTAGAAGCCATATAGATGTAAAATTTCAAGGTAAATGGTCGCGATAAATCAACCTTATTTTTCCACCATAATCCTCGTAGTTGTCCTTGATTTTCATCGGTAACAACTTGAGCGTTGGGATAGTCAATGGCAGCTGGTGGATTCCCTTTGTACGTGAAGTTACTCATACTTGGTCCTGATTCCGGGGGAGCAGGGATATTAAGATCGTTACTGGCCTGAGTTGTTAACCCACCACTACCAGTTAAGAGACTCCCAGCGGTAACCAAACCGATAGCAGTACTAGCCAGTAACTTTTTGAACTTTTTAATGATGTTAGCCTCCTTTCAATCAAGATTAGCAATTAGGCAGTTTATCATACTAACATACTAGTCTAATTAATTACGATGTTTCTTTTTAAATCAATGGTGTGACGTTTATCTTTCAGTTGAATTAGCACCTGATACTTGCCGTTTGCCATCGATTTAGGAGGTAAGTAAAACTTAACGTCTGAGTTAGGGGCAATACTAACGTCTTTCATCTTTTTGGTAGCTAACACTTTATTGCCGCGCTTGAGGACCATTTTACCATGTAAATGCTGCAAAAGTTGCGGTTTATCGTTGGATAACGTGGCTACAACACTAGGGTTAGCATCAGTTGCTAAGTAATCTGTTGATATTTTTTTAAAGGTTAGTTGTTTGAGATTAGGATGATTAGCAGGGGTATTTAGGGAAACCCCAGTCACAAACGTTACTTTATTTTGAATATCACCTTGGCGGTCTACGACTGAGGTAGCGTTAATTCCACCTAAAGTAATGCCGTTGCCTTGGTTACCAGTTTTAATTTTATAAGTCACAATTTGATTAGAATGCGGAGCAAGAGTGAGTTTATGCTTGCGCTTGCCAACAACTTTATTAGTCAAACTCATTTTGCCACGAGGTTGGACGGTATTGTTACTATAACTAATGGTTCCGTTGTCAGCAGTAATCGCATTGTTAACGTTAGTCGTGACAATCATCGGTAGATCACTGTCATTACTTAGCATGACCGGTAATTTATAGGTAGTATGATTCTGAGAACGTAACGCAAAGTAACTCTTTCCTTTTTGAATCGGTAAGTTACCTAAGAGAGGAGTTACAGAAAAATTATCTGGGGCATCCTGAGCTTTGGCTACCGCAGGAAAACAGAGAAAAGCGAGGATTGATAATCCAAGGACCATATTACCTAAAGACACCTTAATTTTCATGGTGTTTATCGATGCTTTTTAATTTAGCTTGGAACTGGTTGTTAATGACAATCAAAATGACTAGAAAAAGTACAACAATTCCAGTTGCAGTCACACCAAAGTGCAGGAATTGACCAGTTTGTGGCAACGAAGTAACTGGCGCAGGTTTTACACTGGCCATGGGAGTTTCTTTGTTGTTATTATCGGTGTTCTTGTGCTCTTTTTTCTTTCGATGTTCTTGACCTGATTGGTCATCTTTTTTGTGATCCTTGTGCTTACCAACGCTCATATTAACAGAACTTTGTTTAGAAGTTCCATCAGTAAACTGATTGTCAGCATAAATACTACTGGTTCCAAAGATGATGGCAATCAAAGCTAAGCCTAGAATCGCAAATAAGAAGGCCTTTTGTTTATCAAATTTCATCTAATCACCTACCTATTTAGCTTGATTGTTAAGCAGCTCTTTTTGTTTCCTTTTTTGTCGGTAAATTAGGTACAGCAATAACAAGATAATCAAGAAGAGGGCAACAAGAAGTGCAATCCACCACCAGTTGTTATTATTGTAAATTACTGAATCCTTGATTGAAACGTTGAAGTCTTTTTCAATTTTCCAGTGATTACCGTTTTCATCGTGGGCTCGTAAACTCAGGTGATATGTTCCGGGGAGGAGGGCATTTTTTCCAAAATCATTTTGCATGTTGAAATTAGAATTAGGTGCCATGCTTAGTTGATATTGTTTGTTTTTGGATAAAGTCTTCTTCGAATTTCCCTTTCGATAAATCCGATTGGTAACTGTCATCCCTTTAATTGTGGTTGGCCGTTCATTAGCTAATTTAGTGTTGATGAGCGTTTGGGATCCACTTTTATCGGGTTTGATACTTGGAACAGTTAACTTAGGATTAACTTTTTTATCTTGCGACTTAATCATAATCGGCATAACCAACGAAAGTTTATTGTTAAGGTTAACGTTGTTAGCATTAACATTATCATTTCGGTTTTCAGTCTTTACGTACAATGCTCCCAAGATGATTCCTTTATAGTCCTTTTTGGGAGGAGTTACTGTAAAGCTAACCTTTTTAGTTTGATTGGCACCAACTGTGATTTTTTGTTTCTTTTCTTTAACCAAGTCGCGCATTTTGTACTTTAAAGTTCGATCATAAGGAACTTTTCCGGGCTTATAAGTAATTGAACCATCTTTAGAAGTGTAAGCAGTGGTTGGTTCAATTGTTAAAGTTTGAGAATAATTAGCAAGGTTAGCCACATCCATCGTAATTGTTTGCGGTTCGCCTGGCTTAGTTTTGAAAAAGAACGATCCACCCTGATCAAATTGTGTGGATGGATAGTTGGGCTTAACCGCTATTCCTGGACCCGGGGTAGCGTTTACTGCTGTAGGAACTACCAATGCGAACAGGAAAGAGAAAAAGGCGATACCTAATAGTAAGCGCAATTTGTGGTTCTTTAAAATCATAATTTTCCTCTTCTATATTTATTAGTAAAAAAGGGAAACACTCATACAAATAAGTGATCCCCTTTTTAAACTATTGAAACTCGTTAACTCTATGCAGTAGGGTTGTTTGGAGTTCCAGCAGTCAATGTCCAAGTAATAGGTGCGTCGTATGAACCTTCCTTAGTGTTAGCAGGAACAGTTAAACTAGCAACATTCTTACCTTGTTTGCTGTAGTCAATCGTAGTGTTACCAATACCTTCATTGTTGTTAGCAGAAGCAATGTTGGTACCGTTACCACCAGCAGAAAGACGAGCATTTGGAGTAACATTAACCCGTGAGTTTTGGCTGTTAGTGTAACCAGTGTTGTTCAAGTTAATTGCCCAAGCACCAGGATTGTCAGTAGCAGCACCGTTTAAGCCACGGAATTGACCAAGAGCGGCACTTAATTGCCAACCATTTTGAGCCTTACCTTCTGCAGTCCGGCTGTCAGTGATTGAAATTTGACTTTGACGGTTACCAGTGTTGTTGTTTAATAACCCTTGAACTTGGTTATTACTTGATTGACTGGTTGGGGCAAAGTTCAAGTCAGGAACTGAGTTCAAAGTTAAGTAACCACTTTGAATGTCAATGTGAGCATTTGAAGTTGCAGAAACATCACCAGTTTTAGCATCTTTAGTAGTGCTAGTGTTTTGTGGTAAATCATTGTTACTGAATGTTTCAGCGTGAACTGCAGGTGCAGCAACAGCTAAACCAAGGACAGCAGCAAATGAAGCAACTCCACCAATGATGAGCTTGTTCTTCTTCATAATTGAAGACCTCCTAAAATATTAAAATGTGAGTAAGCACGGGAATCCGCGTTCACTTAAACATTGTACTCAAAAAGCACAATTTTATTATAACCTATAAGTGTTAAAAGAAAAGCAAAAAATAAAAAAAGTTAATTAATTTTTTTCAATTTGATTGTTTAGCGTAAATCAAAGATTAAACTTAATTGAAGGTGATTATACTGGTAGATATTACTGTTATCTACTCGGTTTCTTTTTTGTAGTTGTTGAGTAGAATGGTTTCCTCATAGTTAACGTTTTGCCGTAAATGTAATCCCATGTTGCGAGAAATGTGACAATTTTCAATTAATGTCTCAATTGCTTTTCGTTCTGCTTCCAGAGCTTGGGTTTTTAATTCAAGAACTTGACGGTTGTATTTTTCTTCTTCTTGTTCACTATCTCCAAATGACTTTGCTTCTTGGATACGATTTTGATAATAAACTAACAAAAAGTGGATATTTTGAGAAGAAAAGTCCTCGCGATTAATGTCATCCCGATTGAGGAAGTGATTAATCGCATTGATAGCTCCTTGCGACCCGACCTTTTGGATTAATCGTAAATCGTCCTTGGTTTGTTTACTCTCCTTTTGATTCCATTGCCAGATTTTAAGCAGGCGGATTAAGCGTGATAACCATCCAATTCGATTCGTTTTAATTCGGTTTTGTTTGGTTCCGGTTGCTTGCAAAAGTCGATATTCTTCGCGATTTAATTGACGAGAAGCAATCCAGTAAGCGTCGGTTCCAATTAGTTTTTGTTTGTAGAGTTGTTCCACTGCATCACGCTCTCCACGAAGGGCCACACGGCGAAGAGCGATGGTTTCGTTCAAGTTTTTGGTGATTTCTGGTCGATTATGGAATTGGCGCTGTTGCTTCCGAATGGCAACTTCGTAATCCATGATGATGTCAAAAACTGCTCGTTGATTGGAGTCGGTTTTATTGGATTCAAGATAAGCAATAGCCGAGTTCATCATATAAAGTTTGGCAACTCCGTAGCTGACAAATTCGTTGTTTTTTTGCTCTTCCTCTTCTTCGTTGTCATCCTCTGGCTCGTTGTCTTTGATGCTAGAAGCTCTAGTTTCAATGGTTCCTTGTCCGGGAGCAATTAGCGGAAGTGTGATGGAAGCAGCAATTAAACTAATCACAATCACACCAGCTGCAATAAAAAGCATCAGAGCACGATCAGGGAATGGAGCCCCGGTATCAATGATAGTTGGTACGGATAAGACTCCAGCCATAGTGATGGCGCCACGTACTCCTGATAATCCGGCCAATAACCCCACTTTAAACTGTGGTTTTTTCTTTTCTTTTTTCGTTACGTAGTAGGAGAAAGCTTGGTAACCAAGAATCCATACTACCCGGATGATGAGAATCATCAACCAGATTAAAAAAGCGTAGCCAATTGATTGTAGAGTTCCATACTTATTTCCCTTAATCACGCTACGCATGGCTAATGGGAGTTCAATCCCGAGGATAAGGAAAACGACCCCGTTTAAACAGTACACGATTATATCCCAGGTTCGATTGGTTAGAAGGGTAATCTCGGGGGTTTGACCAGTTACTCGTTTATTTTGGACGTGATCAAGAATCCCAGCGGTTACCACTGCAATTACTCCAGAAGCATGAAAAAAATCTTCTGCAACAATGTAAACTAAGAAAGGAGTTAAAATTTGGAGGACAACGCTAAAAATGGCATCGTGGAAGTGGATGCTATCGAGTTTGTTTCTAACCCAAAGCAAGACGAGCATCAAGATCCAACCTAGAAAAAGCCCCATCAGTGACATGTAAATAAAGTCACCAGCGGCTTTGTAAATCGAGAAATAACCAGTTACTACGGCCGCAATTGCATATTTAAAGGCAATTAGGCCACTAGCATCATTAATTAAACTTTCGCCACTAACTAAGTGCAGAATGCTTTTAGGTAGGTTGACTCGCTTGGAAATTGATTGAACCGCCACCGGATCAGTCGGGGAGAGGATTGCAATTAAGGCAAAACAAACCGCTAATGGCATTGATGGGATTAGCCAGTTGACGATAAATCCACCGACGATCGTGGTTAAAAAGACTAACCAGATAGCGTTTTCAAAGATGGGACCTCGAAGCTCCCAGAGTTCTTTTTTGGGGAAATCACGTCCATCGTTAAATAGTAACGGTGCTATAAACAGCAAGAGGAACCAAGTAGTATCCAAGTCAATTTGAAAATTAAAGCAGAGAGCCATCCCAACTCCCAGCGTAATTTGAATTAAACTTACTGGTACTATTGTGATGTAATGGCTAGCAACGTTAGAAATTAAAACTAATCCAAGCAAAATCAGCACGGCTTCTAAAATGTGCATCGCGAGTCCTCCTATATAAAAGTAATTAATAATTCAATTATACCGGAGGTCGGCGAGTTTATAAAATTTTATTGGTAGTTAAGGAAAGGATACAAAAAGATCCCTGTATCATGAATTTATTTCATAATACAGGGATCTTTTTCGCTTATTTAAGCTGTCAATCAAGGAAGTCTAAAATTAGATTACTTTGATATTGCTTGATTATTCGTATTCAATCGTTGCAGGCGGCTTACCAGTAATGTCGTAGAGGACGCGGTTAACGCCTGGAACATCATCAACGATTCGTTTGGAAACCTTACCCAGGACTTCCCAGGGAACTCCCGCAAATTCAGCGGTCATTCCATCAACCGAGGTGACAGCCCGAATTGTAACGGCTTCGTCATAGGTCCGTTCGTCACCCATGACCCCCACGCTGCGAATGCCAGGCAGGGCAGTGAAGTATTGCCAAACGGTCTTGTTTAAACCAGCTTTAGCAAATTCATCTCGTAAAATGGCATCGGAGTTACGTACCATCCGTAAACGTTCTGGTGTCACTTCACCAATTACCCGAATGGCTAAACCAGGACCAGGGAATGGTTGACGCCAAACTAATTCACTTGGCATGCCCAATTTCTCCCCGAGTTCGCGAACTTCGTCTTTAAATAGTTTGTTTAAAGGTTCAATCAGTTTGAACTGTAAGTCTTCGGGCAAACCACCCACGTTGTGGTGGGATTTGATGGTTTGGGCCGTATCAGTTCCGGATTCAATCACGTCGGTGTAGAGCGTTCCTTGAGCTAGGAAGTCAACGTCCTTAAACTTACGGGCCTCGTTGGAGAAGGTTTCAATGAACTCTTTTCCGATGATTTTCCGTTTCTTTTCGGGATCCGTAACGCCCTTGAGCTTGTTCAAGAAGTGATTGCTAGCATCCACGAAATCGATGTTTAAGCCAAAGTCTTCACCTAGGGATTTGAGCACTTGTTCGGCTTCGCTTTTCCGCAACAGACCGTGGTCCACGAACACCGGGATCAGTTGGTCGCCAATGGCACGGTGCAATAGCACTGACACCACTGAGGAATCAACTCCACCGGACAGGCCGAGTAAGACCCGTTTGTCGCCCACGGTTTCTTTGATGGTTTGAATTTCATCTTCAATAAAGTCGTCCATCGACCAGTTAGCTTCGGCACCAGCAATGTCAAAGACAAAGTGGCGTAACATTTCCCGACCTTGAGCCGTTAGGTTTACTTCGGGATGGAACTGAACGGCGTAAAAACCTCGTTCGGGATCAGCCATGGCTGAGATGGGGCAATTAGCACTGGTAGCGGTCGCGGCGAAGCCATCGGGAACCTTGGTAACGAAGTCACCGTGACTCATTAACACTTGTTGTTTTTCGTCCATATCCTTGAAGAATTCGGAATGGGGATCCGTGACGTCGATGTCAGCCTGACCGTATTCGCTGCTTTCAGCGGTGACGGTTTCGCCACCCGGCAAGTCGTGGGCCATCAGTTGCATTCCATAACAAATTCCTAGAATTGGGAGTCCTAGGTTAAAAATATCAGGATCAACTCCAAGGGCGTTCGGGCCGTTAACACTATTCGGACCACCAGAAAAGATGATGGCTTTAGGATCCATCTTTTTGATTTCTGCGGCGGACAGGGTATGTGGTTTTAATTCGGAATAAACACCCATTTCCCGAATCCGACGGGTGATGAGTTGATTGTATTGGCTTCCGAAGTCCAACACAACCACTGAATCATATTTTTTGGCTAAATTTGGCATTCCAATCCTCCTATTTGTGGTAGTTGGGAGCACTCTTCGTGATCAAAACGTCGTGTGGGTGAGATTCCCGTAATCCGGCGTTTGTAATTCGGCAGAATTGAGCGTCCTTCATGGTAGCAATCGTTGGGGCACCAACGTAGCCCATGCCGGCTCTTAAACCACCCATCATTTGGTACAGAATGGTTTCTACGTCCCCTTTGTATTCGGTTTTACCTTCGATACCTTCGGGAACTAATTTCTTTTCTGATTTAACCTTGCCTTGGAAGTACCGGTCAGAAGAACCTTTTTCCATGGCTGGAATCGAGCCCATGCCCCGGTACACCTTGAATTGTTTGCCATCGGCACTTTCGAGGATCTTACCAGGAGCTTCCGTTGTTCCCGCAAGCATGCTTCCGAGCATCACGGCATCACCACCAGCTACAAGAGCTTTGGCAATGTCACCAGAGTATTGCATCCCACCGTCGACGATGATTTGGCGTCCGTATTCTTTGGCAACGGCAGCACATTCAAAGGCAGCACTGATTTGGGGAACTCCAACTCCAGCAACAACCCGCGTGGTACAAATTGAACCAGGACCGATACCAACTTTAACCACGTCTGTTCCAGCTTCAAAAAGAGCGCGAGCCCCCGCAGCTGTAGCAATGTTTCCTGCAATCAAAGTCTTGTCAGGGAATTGTTTCCGGATTTCAGCGACTTTTGATAAAACACCTTTAGAGTGTCCGTGGGCAGAATCTAACACAATGGCGTCGGCGCCGGCTTCAAAAAGGGCTTTGGCTCGGTCGAAAGATTCTTCGTTGATTCCTACGGCAGCAGCGACAAGGTAATTGCCGTTTTCGTCTACGGCGGCATTGTCACCAGTTACTTCAGCGGTCTTGACCTTTTTCACTTCGACCGCTTGATCTGCAGCAGACATATTTTTGTGAATGACCCCGAGACCACCTTGACGGGCCATTTCAATTCCCATGGCTGATTCTGTAACCGTATCCATGGCGGCACTTAAGACCGGAATGTTTAAAAGAAGGTTTTTGCCTAATTTTGTTTTTAAGCTGACCTGGTAGGGCAAGACAGCACTAGCTGCCGGTACCAAGAGCACGTCATCGTAAGTAAGTGCTTCATGTTGGCCAAACTTGTTTTCCCAATTATCCATATAATCCCCCTAATTATCTATGACTGTTATTAATATCATAGAATAGCAGAAAGAGCGGGGGAAATCAAAGAAAATCACGAACACTAACTCCACTATTGCAAATTAATGTACGTAACCATTTTGACATGGAAAAATGTTTGGAATTAGCAGGGGAATTATTAAAAATTTGAGAATAATGGTAGAATTTAACTAAACACTCAAAAAAGAAAGTTGGTTGAATTCATGGACGGAAAATTCAAACGAGTGCGGGGGATGGAAGATATCCTGCCGGAACAAACTGCGATCTGGCAACGAATCGAAGATACAGCCCGTGACGTGTTTGCGCGCTATAACTATGCTGAAATTAGAACCCCACTGGTAGAAAAGACGGACGTGTTTAGTCGGACCTCCGGGGATTCCTCAGACATTGTGACGAAACAAATGTATTCATTTGAAGACAAGGGTGGACGAAGCATCACGCTACGTCCGGAAGGAACGGCCGGGATTGTCCGCTCGTTTGTCGAAAACAAGCTATTTGGACCAGAACACCCCAAACCAGTTAAGACTTACTACATGGGACCAATGTTTCGTTACGAACGACCGGGGGCTACGCACAACCGGGAATTTCATCAAATCGGTTGTGAAACGATTGGAACTGTAAGCCCTCAAATCGATGCTGAAGTGATTCGCTTAGCCATCGACATTTTTCAAGGCTTAGACATTCAAGACTTGCGAGTGGAACTCAACACCCTCGGAGACGACGAAAGTCGGGCTGCTTACCGGGACACGTTGGTGGACTACTTTAAACAGTACCAAGACGAGTTGAGCAATGATTCGCAACGGCGGTTGGACCAAAACCCACTCCGAATCCTTGATAGTAAAGACCGGCATGATCAAGAAATTGTGGCGGGGGCCCCGAAATTGGAAGACAGCTTAAACGAACGTTCGCAACAATACTTTGCGGCAGTCAAACGGGCATTGGACATTTTACACGTTGGCTACACGGTTGATGATCGGCTAGTGCGGGGGCTCGATTACTACACCGATACGGTGTTTGAAATCCAAGCGAAAGCACCCGCCTTTGGGGATGAATATACCACCATTTGTGCCGGTGGTCGTTATAATAACATGGTGCAGGAATTTGGTGGTCCCGAAATGGGTGGCGTGGGCTTTGCGTTTGGAGAAGAGCGACTAGCCACGGTGGTTCAAGCCGATGAAAACGAACATGCGGTGGACTACTTCATTTGTACTGATACCAAGGACAAAGAATCCGCAGAAGTTAATCGCATTCTAGACGGAGCGTTAGCCAAGGCAGCGGAACTACGCAGTAGTGGAAACATAGTGGAAGTAAACTTCCAGGAACGTAGTATGAAGAGTCAAAAGAAGGAAGCCTTTAAGCTAAACGCGAAAAATATTATTGTAATTGAATAATCAGGTTTACTTAAAGAGGCTAATTACCGGAAATCGGTAGCTAGCCTCTTTTTCAATGTGAAAATTAATTTGCATATTTATGAAAGTGCTTAATTTAGGATTGAAATGTTATTTATAATTATTACAACTTCAACAAATTGGCTGTTTTGTTCAAGTTACCTCATCATTTTTGACTGTAACTTGAACAAAAACGGTATTTTGACAAAGTTGGCGTCCAATTTTAAGAATTAACTTAGCTAAATCTAGCGGATTGTTAAAGCTGTTCATCTTATCCTAAATCATCCGTTTGATTTGTTGCCATCTGTCGTAGTTCCTTGTACAGATAACCTACAGAGTCCTTGTGGACCAGGAAAATTAGCGTATCCCCAGGTTTAATCACGGTTGAACCGTGCGGCAGAATCGTAAGGTTACCCCGTTTAATCGTAATCAGAATGGTATTTTCCGGCCACTTAACGTCTTGGACCTGCTGGTTGGCGACCTCGCTAAAACCAAAGACCGGCACCTGGAGTTGGTCGGTGGCTTCCAGTGAATCGAGGTAACGTTTAACACTTGTCAGCCGCTCCGAGAGTACCTGATAGATGGGTTGAGTTCCCATTAAATCAGCGGTAAGGTAGGCAATTAAAACTACAATGGTTAATGACATGAAGTTTCTGGTACTACCCACTAATTCGGTGATTAGAATGATGGAAGTGAACGGAGCCTTGCAGACGGCAGTCAAACAACCGGCCATGCCAAAGATAATCAGATTGTTCATTAAGTTGGCGGGTAAAAAGCCCAGTTGGTGCATGATGGTACCGTAGCCAGCTCCAATTAAAGCCCCAATGGTTAGGATGGGCATGAAGAAACCACCTGGTAAGCCGGCGCCATATGATACTAGTCCAAAGCTAAACCGCAACGTTAACCAAGCTAAAATCAGCATCACGGCATAGTGGTGGGTGGCCAGGAGCATGATGATTTTACTTCCCCCACCGGTGGTAGCAGGAAAGTACATGCCAATTGGAATGATGAGGAGCAGGGGAATTGCACAGTAAAGCCAACTCGGAATCAACTTGATTTTGGAATACCACGCTGGGAAATTGAGCAAACCTAAGTTATAGAAGTGACCCAGAATTCCCAAGGCTAAACCGAGCGGCAGTAACTGCCAGTACATTACCGGTTGGAGTAATTTTTGATAGGTAATTGGAAGAACGGGAGCTAATCCAAATACGTTTTCTGAAACAAAGTTAGAACACAGTGCCCCAGTCAGGCAGGAGAGCCAGATAGTGGGTTGAAAGTTCCGATAGACGCCTTCAAGGACGAAGAAGGTGCCGGCTAACGGCGCGCTAAACGTAGCAGAAAGTCCTGCAGCAGCTCCAGTGGCAATCGAAAGCCGTCTGGTTCCGCCTTGTTGTTTTAAGCCAGCGGCAATTCCTTGACCCACGGCACCTCCAAGTTGAATGGATGGTCCTTCACGTCCCATGAAAACTCCGGTAGAGTTGGTGAGCACGCCCGCTACGAATTTCTTCCAGAGGACCTGGATCCAGTTCATTTCGAGGTTCCCGGCTAGCTGCGCTTCTACCTGCGGAATTCCAGAACCACGGATGCTCGGTTCGGATTTAACCAGCAAGCCGACCACGATGGCCAACAAGAGGGCCAGAGGAATGGCAATCCAGAGATTTTGCCAATGATGGGGAATGGTTTGGTACAAGTGTGTACTGAACTGGAGCCCGTGCTCAATCAGAACGCGAAACACAGAGATGACGCCCCCCGTTGTGATTCCAATAACAGCGCTAATTCCCACGAATTTTAAGTTTGCTAATGCTAGCCAGTGCGGTTTGGCCACAACTTCCATCTCCTCCATGATTGTTTAAAACATTCATTATTGTATCATTTTCCGGCGCTAGTTCGAGATGTGGTAAAATAAGGAACAATAGAATGCGGATGATGGTCACAATTTTCCATCATTTCAAGCTAACGAGTAATGATAAAAATTTGGTAGTTAATTACCTCAAATTGATTAAACAACTTAAGTCTGAATAAAAAGAAAGATGGTTAGAAATGGATAAAGTAAAACAAAAACGGGTGTGGCCTCGCGTACTAGTAGTACTTCTGATTATTGTAGTAGTTGCCAGTGGCTTCGCAATTTATTATCTTTTTAACTTTGCCTTTCAAAAGGGTGGCTTTGCTTCCCAGCAGGGGGGGAACGTTAACACTGAATTTTACGATGAAACGCCATCCCAAACTTGGACTCAAAAAACCAAGGATGGGTTACTTTTAAAAGCCCATTATTTTGCTGCGGCGCAACCTACCGACAAAACGGTCGTGGTGGTGCATGGTTATGGAAGTTCCGCGCGGAAAATGAGTTCATACATCAAAATGTTTCATAACGATGGTTACAACGTTTTAGCGCCCGATAACCGTGCATTTGGGGATAGTCAAGGTCATTATGTGGGTTATGGCTGGCTAGATCGGATTGACCTGGCCAACTGGATGAAGCAGTTAAACGAATACAATCCCCACGCAGAAATTGGAATGTTTGGGGTCAGCATGGGGGCCGCTGAAGTGATGTATACGCTTCCGCTTGCACCGAAAAACGTGAGGTTTGCGATTGCCGACTGTGGATACTCCAGCATTAACGCTGAGTTGGCTTACGAACTCAAGACGATGTTTAATTTACCGTCGTTTCCAATTCTACCGTTGGCCAGCATTTACTCGAAAATCTTAGCGAAGTACAATTTCCAGCAGGCCAATACCAAGCAAACCCTGCGCAATAATCAGATTCCGTTGTTCATCATCCACGGGGATGCCGATCAGTTTGTCCCGACCAAGTTTGCCTACCAGAACTACAAAAACAACGGAGGCAAGAATAAGCAAATCTGGATTGTGAAGGGAGCGGGGCATGCCCAAGCTCGTTCTACGGATCCAGAAGCCTATCAGCAACGGACCCAGGCCTTTGCCGAACGGTGGTTTAATACTCAGCCGTAGGGATTTATCGACATTACTGTGTTGGAAAAGATATTTACAAAAAGTGTTAGAATTGATATGCTAAAGATAAATTTCTTGCTTAAAAATAAAACATTATTGGGTTAAACGATAATGTTATTACAATCAAAGGTGGATTAAAGCACATGAAAAAAGTTACAAAAGCGATTATTCCCGCGGCTGGATTAGGAACCCGGTTCCTGCCGGAAACCAAAGCAGTTCCAAAGGAAATGTTGCCGGTGATTGACACTCCAACGATTCAATACATAGTGGAAGAAGCGAAGGCTTCGGGAATTACCGACATTGTGATTGTTACGGGAAGTGGTAAAAACGAAATTGAAGACCATTTTTCACCGAACTACATGTTGGAAGAAAACCTGGAAAGCAAAGGGAAGCTCGACATGTTGAAGTCGGTACAAGCTTCTGATGACGTAAAGGTTTATTTCGTACGCCAACCTTATCCGAAAGGCTTAGGGGATGCGGTCTTAACCGGTAAAAGTTTCCTCGGCAACGAACCATTCGTGGTCATGCTTGGGGATGACTTGATGACTGATCAAGTTCCGTTGACTAAGCAATTAATTAACAGTTACGAAAAGACCGGTTCATCAACTCTTGCTGTGATGCGAGTTCCGCACGAAGAAACTTCCAAGTACGGAGTGATTGATCCCATCGAAAAAGTGGACGATGAGACCTACGACGTACGTCAATTCGTGGAAAAACCGAATCCAGACGATGCCCCTAGTGACCTGGCTATTATCGGACGGTATCTCTTTACTCCAGAAATTTTGGATGTATTGGAAACGACTAAACCAGGTAAGGGAAACGAAGTGCAACTGACGGATGCGATTGACACTTTAAACAAGTCCCAAAAAGTCTATGCACACGAATTTAAAGGGGAACGATTTGATACCGGGAACAAATTGAGCTGGCTCAAGACGAACATCCAATTTGGTTTGAAGCGCCCTGATTTAAGTGCTGATTTGAAGGATTACATCATCAAATTGGCCAATGAATTAAATAAATAATCACAAAAAAACGCTGATTCGATTCGAATCAGCGTTTTTTTGATGATCAGATGGTTTAGCCTTTACCCCCCATGAAGGAAGGATAAAGCGTCATTCCACCATCAATGTAGAGGGAAACTCCAGTAATGTAACTGGCTTGGTCAGAGGCTAGGAAGGCAGCTCCAGCGGCTACTTCTTCGGGAGTTCCAATCCGATTCATGGGTACCATGGAAACCGTGGATTTGTATTGTTCTGGATTTGCAAACTTCTTGGCGTTGATTGGAGTATTAATGGCCCCCGGACAAATTTGGTTAATTCGAATATTTTGGTTAGCGTATTCCATAGCCGTAGTTTCGGTAAAGAGCTTTACACCACCTTTGCTGGCTGCATAGCTAGCAAAGTTTGGCCATGGAATTTGTTGATGCACGGAAGAGGTGTTGATGATGGCGCCTTTTTTCTTGTTAGCCAACCAGTAGTCTAAAGCAGCCTTGGTTCCTAAGAAAGTTCCGGTCAAGTTAACGTCTAAAACAGCGTTCCAATCGTTAAGTTCGATTTGATCCGTTGGACACCGTTTTTCCATGCCGGCGTTGTTAAAGAACACGTCTAGTCCACCGAAAGTAGCAACGGCCTTTTTTACCAATGCATCAGCAGCGGCTTCGTCACTAATGTCTTGTTGAATAGTCGTGGCTTTTCCACCAGCAGCTTCGACTTTAGCAGCAGTATCGTTAGCTGCCGCTTCATTACGATGGTAGTTAATGACCACGTTCATGTGTTCTTGACCGAGTCGTTCAGCAATTGCAGCGCCAATTCCAGAGTCTCCCCCGGTAATCACAGCCGTCTTGCCTTCAAGATCTTTGTACATAACCATACTAGTTACTCCTTTTCTGTGTGTCGAGATATCTCAATTTTACCATACCTCTTTCGCAACTGTGGCAGTGGTCTCTTGGAAATTAAATTGTTAAAAATTAAATTTTGTGAGCTAAATATTGGGGTTCGACTGGTGAAGCTGTTAGAATGAATTAGTAAACTAATTGAAGGAGGAATATTATTATGAACTTAACGATTACTGACCCAGCAATGGACTACATCAAGAAACGCATGCCAGATGCTAAATACTACCTGTTAGCTACTGATGATGGTTCCAACCAATACTCAAAGGGTGGCGGTTCTTGTACCGTTGGTGACACTTTCCAAGTGGTAGGTGTTTCTAAGTTAGAAGCTCCATATGACGTTAAAATGGATAATAATCAGGATGCTCCTTTCTACACGAGTAAAAATGACATGTCATTCTTTGACAAGGGTATGAAGATTGACTTTAATCACAACTGGCTACAATTAAAGAGCGATAGTGAACTATTAGACGGTCAAATGACTACTAATGATGCTACTAAAGGCGTTGAAAACACTGGCATGGACGGTGTGATTGGCTGCTAATTAGTAGTCTAATCCATTGTAGTAAAAAATTTTATAAACAAAAAAAGTGATGTTAACTGAAAAGTCAGCATCACTTTTTTTATCCCGCTAAATACTTTAAGAAGCGGTCTGCTCCCAAGAAAAATAACAAGAGAATTATGACCACAATCAATAATTCTAGCCATTTCCCGGCGAGCAGTGAATTTCCTCCGAGGGCATAAATCAAGGCCAGAGGGATTGTTCCCAAACAAGCCGCCACTTGGACTAGTTGATTCCCAAAGCGTCTTTCGTCGTTAGCAGCTTGTAAGCTAACGAGATAAGATGGGATGGCTGGAATTGAATAACCCACGACCAGTGCCATCAGGGGATTCTTGCTGTTTTTTAGGTGATCCGCAAACCGATTATGTTTGTATTCTTTTTGGACGTCACGTTTGAAGAGGCTAATTAGATGAATGGCTACTAAGTTACCCAGACCGATGGAGATTGCATTAATTAAAGTTCCAAATAGGGTGCCAAAGCATAATCCAGCTAAAATTGCGATTGGCATTACAGGAATCCCCGGCACGACGGTCCCGATAAATAAGAGCACCATCAAAAGCAGGGCATCGAACGCACCATGTTGGCGAATTTCGTGGATGGCTTGTGGTCGTTTTGAGGGATCAAACATCATCTTAATTTGGGGGAGGTAATCTTTAAAGATCATTAGCAAAATTAAAATGCCGATGATGGTGGCACCGATTTTAATGAGATCCATGCGACTGATTCGGGGTAATTTCATGGTTACTCCTTAATTGTTTGTAACTATTTTTTTTCATGTTCTAAAACGTTTTTGGCAATGAACGTAGCGTATTTAGGCGCTCCAGTAGTGTTGGGGTGCGCTTGATCATTGTAAAGCCAATCCGGATGGTTTTCGACGTAGTCATTCCAATCAATCACGTAGAAGTTTTTGTTCTTTTGGTGGGCTTCCGTTAAGAGGTCGTTGTTCTTGTTTTGCCATGGTTGAGACGGAATGTGGTTATTAATCCAGAAAACGTTGCGGTTAGGACCCGCAATTTTAATCACTTCGTCGATGGTATCCTGATTAATGTTCCCGTTAGTACCTAGTCCAATGATAACATTTTTACCCAAGACTCCCTTACTTTGCATTTCTTTTAAGGAAGAAATGGCTGCATCAGCTTGGCGGGAGACCTGAGCGTCAATGTAGAGTTGTGGGAAAATCTTTTGTAAATCATCCCGACCCGCTAACATGACGGAGTCGCCCACGGCACTTCCAGATAATTGTTGAGCCTGTTTTAGTTGCGCCTTGGTAAGTCCGTCTTTTTGAATTTTTGCTTCGTCTTCAGAGGTTCGTTTAACTTTTTTACCGTCTTTAATTTGTTGGGCTAGTTTTTGGTTATATTGTTTTTCCTTTTTGGCGTTTTGCTTAATGTGGTTAGCCAGTGGAGAATGGTTCGCCACCTTGGGGTCCACAATGGTGGATTGAAGGAAACCCACCATTCCTAATGCAATGATTAAGGAGAGGATGGCCCGCCGCGGAGTAATGTGATTGACAAAATTCAAAATCTGCCGAGCAGCGTGGGCATAATCATAGTGGCTGAAGGGAACTTCCACGTAACGGTAGGAAAGCTCTGAAATCACCAGAATGATGACAACTTCAATGATGGCGTAGAGCCACTGGTAATCAGAAAGGTTCGTAATTTTATCGCCAAAGAATACGAAGACCGGTAATTGATAGACATAGATTTCATAACTTCTTGATCCAATCCAATCAAAGACCGGATTCGTTAACAAGCGATTCCAAACGCTGGCGTTAGCGATGATGGCCCACATGGCGAGGACGGTGAAGATGGAAAAGAGGAACATCCCCCCACGGTATAAGAATGGTGATTGGGCGCCGACCGTAAAGACGGTGATTACCATTCCAGCCATTCCAATGGCGCCAATCACCTCGAAAAACCAGCGTTGTTGGGAATTTGGGTTGCTAAGTGTCTTTTGACTCGGCCAGAGGACCGTTAAGCAAGCCCCTAACAGGATGGAAAACATCCGGGTATCAGTTCCATAATAAACCCGACTAGGATCAACACCAGGTTTAAACAAGAAGGCCATTAAGAGAGCCGAAATCACGGAAAGAATTAGGGCCGTCCAGAAGATTGCACGTTTAGATTTACGGAAAAAGTGGAGTAATAAAATGACAATCAGAGGCCAAATTAGATAGAACTGGCCTTCAATGGAGAGGGTCCAGAGGTGCGTAAAAGGGGACTCTGAACCAGCAAACTTTTGAAAGTAAGACTGACCGTTTAAAATTTCGAACCAGTTATATACGTATGCAAGGTTTGTCAAGATACTCTGCCAGAGGTTGGCTAGAATGTTACGTTGGAAAAATGTAATGTAAGCGGCTGTAGCAAAGAGCATCACAATCAGAGTTGGATACAGACGTTTCAAACGTTTATACCAAAAATGACCGTAACTGAAGGTACCAGTCGTTTGGTATTCATTAAGCAGATGGTCTGTTACTAGGTATCCTGAAAGGGTCAAGAAGACCGGAACCCCTAAATAACCCCCACTAAAGAGAGCAGGATTAAAATGGTACAGAATAACACAAATAACGGCTAGGGCTCGCAAACCCGTAAATCCGGTAATGAAGCGATTTTTAGGGCGATCAGTTGGCATGGTGATGAAACCTCTTTTGCAAAATTTTTGGGCACATCTTTAATAATATATCCCGAAGAATGGCGTTACAATAGGCAAGCGTAAATTAAAGAAAAATTAAGCAAAAAAATAACCTGCCATAATGACAGGTTATTTTCTATTAGTGAAGAAGATTATTGTTCAGTTTTTTCAGCGACATGATCTGCTTCAATTTTAATGGTGTCGTTTTCTTTATCCAACACGGCCTTGATGTCCTTAACATCTTGGTGGTCAAGGTAGTACATTGCGATCTTGTCACGCAATTGTTGTTCGATGACTCTCCGCAATGGCCGAGCGCCCATGGCTTCGTCGTAACCTTGTTCCATCAACCAGTCTTTGACATCTTGAGAAATGGCCAACTTCATGCCCTTGCGAGCCAAAGTTTCGTTCAAGTCCTGAATCATCAGATCCACGATTTGACTTAAGTCATCTTTCGTCAGATGGGAGAATTCTACGATGGCGTTAAATCGGTTCAAGAATTCAGGACGGAAGAATGGAGCTAAACGATCCATGATGCTTTCGTTCTCATCGTTATCCTTCGTCATGGAGTTGTTACCAAATCCAGCGTTAGAAGTAGCGATAATCACTGTGTTCTTGAAGTTAACCACGTTTCCTTGCCCATCAGTTAATCGACCATCATCCATTACTTGCAGTAATAGGGTGATTACTTGGGGGTTAGCTTTTTCAATTTCGTCAAGTAAGACAATGGAGTAAGGATTCCGCCGTACTCGTTCCGTTAAGGTGTTACCGTTGTCGTTGTAACCAACGTATCCAGCGGTGGCACCAATCATCTTAGAAACTGCGGTTTCATCTTGGTATTCAGACATGTCCAGCCGGATAATGGAATCTTGGTTGTTAAACATATCCTTAGCCAGTTGTTTTACTAATTCAGTTTTACCAACCCCAGTTGGTCCAACGAAGAGGAAGGATCCAATGGGACGGTTACCATCATCAAAACCAGCCCGGTTCCGCCGAATGGCGTTAACAACGGCATCCACAGCTTCATCTTGGCCGATGATGTGTGATTTGAGCCGACTTCCCATGCCCTTCAAGCGTTCCATATCGTCTGAACTCATTTGTGAAACTGGGATTCCAGTCAAACGTTCTACTGATTCAGCAATGTCAGCAGGAGTGGCCACTGGAGTTTCAGAATTGTCAGACTCATTGTTTAATTGTTTTTCTAATTCTTCAATCCGAGCTTTGTCTTTAGCAGCAGCTTCGAAGTTTTCCGCGTTAGCGTTGTCTTCTTTTCGTTGCTTTGCGGCTTGTAATTCTTTTTCCAGACTAACTTTGTCAGTTACTGGGTGTTTAGCAGCTAAGTGAGCTGCGGTCATGTCAACTAAGTCGATGGCCTTGTCTGGCAATGATCGTTGTGGAATGTATTGTTCTGAGTAGTCAATGGCAGCCTTCAAAGCATCATCAGGTAATTTAACTTGGTGGTGTTCTTCGTAAGACTTCCGAATTCCTTGTAAGATTTCAAAGGTCGTCTTCTTGCTAGGCGCATTAACCACAACGTCATTAAAACGACGGGCCAAAGCAGCGTCTTTCATGATGGTGTTTCGGTATTCATCTTGGGTAGTAGCTCCAATGATTGAGATATCACCACGAGATAAAGCTGGCTTCAAGATGTCAGAAAGCCCCTTGCCACCATTTTCATCCCCAGAAGCACCGGCACCAACGATTTGGTGAATTTCATCAAAGAAGAGAATGACGTTTTTACGTTGTTCAACTTCTTTAACTAACTTTTGAATGTTTTCTTCGTAGGCACCCCGGTATTGAGTTCCGGCTTCTAGAGAAGAAAGGTCAATTGAAATGATTTCCTTGTCCTTGATGGTAGCTGGAACATCACCATTGACAATTTTTTGTGCCAATCCTTCAACGATTGCTGTTTTACCAACTCCGGCATCTCCAACTAAAATCGGGTTGTTTTTAATTCGCCGGCTCAAAATTTCGGCAGTTTCTTGAATTTCTTTGTCCCGACCAATTACGGGATCCAGTAAACCTTGTTTGGCTTCGTCAGTTAAGTTGCGACCGATTTTGTCAAGGTAACTTTCTTGTTTTTGATTTGCTTGTTGATTAGTTTGATTTGGTGTGACATTGTGTTGTCCAGTTTGGCCAGGAATCTGACCAGTGCGGCGCATTTCGGCCACTTGTTCTGGAGTTAATTCATGTCCGTTAACGACGTAACGAGCATTGGGGTTGTTCCCCATGTTGTTAAAAAAGCTGTTAAATAAGTCATCCATTCCGTTGTTTCCGAATGGGTCATTTCCAAAATTACTTGGCATAGAAAATCCTTCTTTCCTAAGTTTTTGAGAAAGCAATTAGATGATTTCCCGACAGAGATTTAAATTAATCTCTATGTTTAAAGTTTAACCTTTCTTAACCAAAAAGAACAGTAATTAGCTTGCAAAAGTCAAAAAAAGTCAAAATTTAGGCAAAATCTGGGGTTAAATTCAAGCATCATGGGGAACACGCCCAACTTAATGTTTTAAAATCTACTTTTGTTTGGTAAACTGTAACTATTGTTGTTTGGACTTTATGTAGAAAAAGGAGATTATCCGTATGGACGAAAGTCGATTAGATCGTGATCAACGGCCCCAACGATCACATCGAACCCGCAACATTATTTTGACGATTATTTTGGTCCTTTTGGTTGGTGGAATAGCCTTTGGATCTTATAAATACTTTGCTGTCAAAAACGCTGTTAACAAGGCTTATAACAGTGCTGGGTTACAAAAAGAACGTGATACCAATGCATTATTGAAGAACAAAAAACCGATTTCCATTTTACTCATGGGAACCGATACGGGGGAACTGGGTCGGACTTACAAAGGTCGGACGGATACCATGATGGTAGTTACCATCAACCCGAATACACATAAGACGTTGATTACCAGTATTCCACGGGATACGGCGGTTAACATCCCAGGCTATCCAGACCAATCACCCGCTAAGATTAACGCTGCCTATGCTTATGGAAGTGCTAAGACTGCTATTCAGACGGTGCAAAAGATGTTGAATATCCCGATTGATTATTATGCCATGATTAACATGCGTGGGTTAGTGCAAGTGGTTGATCAAGTGGGGGGTGTAACCATCTCTCCTGAATTAACCTTTGATTACGAAGGTTATCATTTTACAAAGGGGCAACCCACTAAAATGGATGGGAAAAAGGCCTTGGCTTACTCCCGGATGCGTTATGACGATCCTCGAGGTGATTTCGGTCGGGAACAGCGCCAACGGCAATTACTTGAAGGGGTAGTTACTAAGAGTGGATCCGTAACTTCATTACTAAATCAAGGTTTCATCGATTCTATTGCTAAAAACACGCAAACCGATTTGCAATTTTCTGATTTATCTGCGATTGCAACCGGCTACCTTTCTGCTCGCAAGAACATTGAAAATACTTACTTAAGTGGTCAGTCTGGAGAGGTAATTGGAGGACAAGATATGGAAGTTACTCCGCAATCACAACTTCAAAAAACAACGGATCAGATTAGAAACAGCTTAGATCTTCCTAAGGCCACCACGGGAGACATTGCTTTAAATTAAAAGGGAAGGATTAATTGATGGAATACTCTAAATTTAAGTATTTTTTGTTTCTTTTGAATCTCTTTCTCAATAATAAATTATTTATTGCACTGATAACGATCGTGGTTGTGTTTGGTCTTTTGGCATTTTTCATTTATGACTACAGAGCAAATGGCCCTGTTTTAAATGAACATCATTCGCCTAACCATCGCTTTAGACATAGTCGTAAAAGTATTTTTGAAACGCACAGCTGGGTTAAATCACTTTTTCTGATTATCCCAGCCTTTCTATTACTTTCTCTATTTGTTTTTAAAAATAGCTTAACGAATATCGATGCTCCAGACGTTGTTGTTCCAAATTCCAAACCGGAGTTAGTTGCGACTGGGATCGTTAACCGGATTAATCCTCGTGCCCATCAAGCAGAAATATTCGTCATCAAAAGGGGAAACACTTATCCTGTGATTGCTGAGGTTGATAGTCGAACGGTAACTCCCTATGATCAAGTAATTTATAAATATGAAGGGCTTCATATCGATAAAAAAGATTTTAATCGATTACATCCTAACGACGTTGTTGAAATTAAGACTAATAAACTCGAATTTAAATATAAAAATCATGCTGAGTTTAAGGACGACAAACACCTTGCTGAAAAAGTCGATTTGTTTAATAAATCCGACGTTAATGGGGTAGTTCATAAAATCCCAAATCCAGCTAAACCAGACTAAATCTAATTTATGATTTAGTTGCTATTTGAAAATATGAGTTTAATTGGAGGAGGTTAGCTGTGATTGATTTTAGACATAAAATTGATTATCGAAGCTTAATTTTTTTTACGGCATTTATAATGCTGATTTTAAGTGGGACATTTAGAATGACAATGTTTGTTCCACATTATCGAATGATTGCAAGAATGTGTACACTGTTTGATTATTTACCCTTACTCTTGGTTACGGTGAAAGTGTTATTTTTGGACAAGTTTTCAAATTTAAATAAATTAATTTTTATTGGGTTAGGGGTTATTCTTTTTTATTCATCTTATATTTCTAAATCGCATGATTTAGCTAATTCGTATTTTTTAATTCTAGGTTCTGCGGGGATTAACGTAAAAAAAATTTTTAAAGCATCTTTTTTTACCATGTTTTTTGTTATATTGCTAACTATTTTAAGCTCGTTTATTGGATTGGTTCCTAATCTAGTTTACTTTAGAAACGGCATTTTTCGGATGGCGCTGGGGACGATTTATCCTACCATTCTTTCATCTATAATCTTTTTCATCATGGTCGCATTTGTGTGCTGGAATATTAAGACGACCAATAAAAGATTGGTAATCAGTAGCTTCACGGTAATCTCACTTTTGGGATTGGTAATGTACATCTTAACTGATACTAGAAATGATTTTATTTGTACTATGTTGTTAGCAGTGGTTATTCTGTGGCGTTATTACGAAAAAATTCTTAAGACCAGATTACTGAGAGCTGTAGTTTTGGTAATGCCAACCATTGTATTTCTATGGACAATGATTTCAGGTTTCTTTTTCAATTCAGGGAATGCAACTTGGAACTTTTTTAATCGCTTATTCAGTAATCGACTAGCTTTAGTATATTATGCAACCAATCGGTACCCAGTTCGGTTACTGGGACAAAGTTTTAATGAACATGGAAATGGATATAGTTTGAAACCAGTGAAAAATTACTTTTTTATTGACTCTTCATTTTCTCGTGTGATGTTATTAAATGGGATGTTGTCATTCATTTTAATTTACTTAGCAATTCAAATTGCTTTCTACTTAATTATCAAAAAAGAAGTTCCTTTTTTAACAGCATTCCTATTGGTCTTTATCGTTGCCATGTTGGAAGGAACATTTTCAACTTTATTTATGACCGTAGCATTTAACGTTACTTTGTTTGGGTTGAAAGTATTACTCCCAGAAAGAAAGAGGTTTATTTATGACTGATTATTTAGTAGTTGGTTCAGGTTTATTTGGAGCAACGTTCGCCTATGAAGCAGCTAAGCGTGGTGACCACGTGGAAGTGATTGAGAAACGCGATCACATCGCTGGAAATATCTACACGAAGGAAGTTGAAGGGATTCAGGTTCATCAATACGGAGCACACATTTTCCACACGAAGATGAAAGACATTTGGGAATACGTGCAACAATTTGCTGAATTTAACAATTATATTAACAGCCCGATTGCTAATTATAATGGTGAGATTTATAACTTGCCGTTTAACATGAACACCTTTAGCAAGCTGTGGGGGGTTCAAACTCCTGCAGAAGCTCAGGCTAAAATTGAGGAACAAAAACGCAATGCGAATGTCCCCGAAAAGCCAACGAATTTGGAAGAACAGGCCCTTTCGTTAGTTGGAACAGATATCTACGAAAAATTAATCAAGGGTTACACTGAAAAGCAATGGGGAAGAAAGGCCGTAGATTTGCCATCTTTCATCATTCGGAGAATTCCAGTCCGGTTCATTTACGACAATAATTACTTTAGTGATCCTTATCAAGGAATTCCGAAAGGTGGCTATACCCAAATTGTCGAGAAAATGTTAGCCAGTGACTTGATTGATGTGAAATTGAATACGGACTTCTTTGCTCACAAAGATCAGTACTTAAACTCTGGTAAGCGAATTATTTTTACGGGAATGATTGACCAGTTCTTTAACTATGCCTTAGGGGAGTTAGAGTACCGGAGCTTACGGTTTGAAACTGAATTAAAGGACGTTGATAACTATCAGGGAAACGCAGTAGTTAACTATACTGACGCTGAAACGCCGTTTACACGGGTGATTGAACACAAACACTTTGAATTTGGCAAAGGTAACAAAGGGAAGACGGTTATTACGCATGAATATCCGAAGGACTGGCATCGTGGCGATGAACCGTACTATCCGGTTGACAATAAGCAAAACCGTTCCCTTTACAAGCAGTATACGGATTTGGCTGCTCAAGAAGCTGATAACGTCGTCTTTGGAGGCCGTTTAGGTCAATATCGTTACTACAACATGGATCAAACGATTATGTCAGCCTTACGGTTGGTTAAAACAGAGTTTGGTGAGTAATTCACAATGAAGGTAATTAAAAATTACCTGTACAATGCTTTTTATCAAATTTTCATTTTACTGGTTCCGTTAGTCACGTCTCCTTATTTAGCCCGAGTTTTGGGACCTACAGGAGTGGGAATTAATGATTTTACTAACGCTGTAATTCAGTTTTTTATCATTTTTGGTAGTATTGGCGTGGCATTGTATGGGAACCGTCAAGTTGCATACGTTCGAAATAATCGGGAAAAGTTAACTAATACTTTTTACGAAATCTTTTTCATGCGGATTATTACGATTGGAATTGCGTATGTTGCATTCTTTATTTTTCTTTCGTTAGTACATCGGTTTCAAATTTATTACTTAGCTCAATCATTTTCTTTACTGGCTGCTGCATTTGATATCTCATGGTTTTTCCAGGGGGTAGAAAATTTTGCTGTAACGGTATTACGAAACCTAATCGTAAAGATTATTACATTGATTAGCATCTTTACCTTGGTGAAATCATATGATGATTTAGCTATTTATATATTGATACTATCTCTTTCTGCTTTGATCGGGAACTTAACTTTATTCCCGAGTTTGCGTCGTTATATCGGACTGCCAAACTGGAAAAATTTTCATCTCTGGCACCATTTATACCCATCACTGGTGCTTTTTATCCCAGAAATTGCAACGCAAATTTACCTGTACGTTAATAAGTACATGTTAGGAATAATGACGAACGTAACGCAAGCAGGGTATTTTGGGCAATCAGATAAAATTGTCAAAATGTCCCTGGCGGTTGTAACTGCCACGGGAATGGTAATGCTGCCCCATGTTGCCAATGCGTTTCAACGGGGAGAAATGGATCGGGTTCGGGGTTATCTATATACTACTTTTGAATTTGTGACCGCGCTTTCCATTCCATTAACCTTTGGAATTGCTGCTGTGGCACGAACTTTTGTACCATTGTTTTTCTCAACCAAATTTATGCCAGTGATTCCTTTAATGATGTTGGAATCGGTTGTAATCATTTTGATTGCTTGGAGTAATGCAATTGGGGTGCAATATTTAGTCCCAACTGGACAAAATAAAGCTTATAATTATTCCGTAATTATTGGTGCTATTGTTAATATTGTTGCAAATGTTCCTTTGATTTTATTAATTGGAACGGTTGGAGCTACTTTGGCAACTGTTTTATCCGAAACTTGTGTTACCATCTATCAGGTTTATGCAATTCGGAATCAAGTTAATCTCAGAAAACTATTTGAAGGTTATTTTAAGTACTTTATTGCTGGAGTAGTAATGTTTGCAGTGGTGTTTGCGATTGATTTGAAAGCTCCAGATACGTGGCTGGCTCTTTTTGTGGAAATCATGGTTGGAATGATTTGTTATGCATTGATGTTAATCATTTTGCGACCCCACTTGATTCGAGAAACACTTAAAAAGTTAATGTCTAGAGCCAAAAACTAATTAAAATTAACCATTTAGACTAATTAATTTAAATGGTTAATTTTTGATAACTTGATAATTAACAATGAGAGAGGTCCCTATGAAAGTTAGTGTTTTTTTTGATAAAGCCATTAATGATTTAATTTATATTCCTATTTACCAAGTTAAATATAAAAAAAAGTATCGCAGCTTTTCAATTGCAAGCATTGAACAAACAATTGACGCAATTGTTGATGATCATATTTCTCTGAGTCGATTTGGCGATGGAGAATTTAAGTGGATTCATATGACTGAACAGCATTCTTATGAAAAAGAATCCCCGGAATTAAGTAACCGGTTATTAGAAGTCATGAATTCAACTGATCCTCGGATTCAAGTTGCGCTTCCACAAGCTTTTCGGGATCCCACCATTCTGACTGCCACAAAATATTGGGAACGAGAAATGGGTAAGTATGGGGAGCAATGGTCCAATGACCCTGATCCAGCGAAGCATTATTTTAATTCATCTGTTACTAGACCATACATGGATTTGATTGATAAATCCGTGGCTAAATATGTTTTTGATAAATTCAAGCGTTATTTACGAGGTAAGAATGTATTGATGATTGAAGGCGATCAAACTAACTTTGGTAAGGGAAATGATTTGTTAGATCAGGCCCAAAACGTTACGAGATTAATTTGTCCCGATCGTAATGCTTTTGAAAGTTATCAATCAATTTTTTCGCAAGCAATTAGTCAGATTAAAGAAAAGCAAATTGATTTGGTTCTAGTTGCTTTAGGTCCCACTGCTACAATCCTGGCTTACGATTTGGCCAAGGAAACGGATAAGCAAATTATTGACGTTGGACACATGGATATTGAGTATAGTTGGTATTTGAACGGGGACACGAAACGGGTTCCCATTACTGGGAAAGCTGTTAATGAGGCTGATTGATTTTAGTAAAAGATCAAATTCAATCCAATGATGTTCATTTTTCCATAATTTTGTATGATATAATTAGAACGCTTTAAACTGATAACTACGTAATGCTTGGGATTTATTTTTTGAGAAAAAGGTGATTAGATTTGACAGAGGAAAATAGTCATAAAAAAATCTGGCTGAATCCTTCAAAAGTACAAAATCGACCAATTTATTTTTCCACTAAACGAATTATGGATGTTTTTTTGAGTTGTTCAGGATTGATTGTACTAAGTCCCATTTTAGTTGTTATCGGGTTACTTATTAAATTTGATGGTTCTCATGGAGCTGTTTTTTACATTCAAGAACGAGTTGGTAAAAACGGTCATCACTTTAAAATGTTTAAATTTCGTTCAATGATTCCTAATGCCGATCAAAAATTGGCCGAACTGAAGAATAAAAATGAAGTTAACGGTGCCATGTTCAAAATGAAAGATGATCCACGAGTAACTAAAATTGGTAAATTTATTCGAAAATACAGTCTGGATGAATTACCGCAATTATTTAACGTTATCAGTGGCAATATGTCTTTAGTAGGTCCACGCCCACCAATTCCTAGTGAAGTAGCTGAGTATACTAAGTATGATATGCAGCGACTGATGGTTGTTCCGGGATGTACAGGGTTATGGCAAACTACCGCTCGAAATAGTGCCGATTTTGCAGAAATGGTTAACCTAGATTTAGAGTACATTCAAAAGAGCTCTTTTTCGTTTGATTTAAAAATGATGTTCGATACCGTAAAGATTATGATAAAGCCCAATGCTGCATACTAAAAAAGTGAATCGGATTAGATTCACTTTTGTTTTATTGGGATTATTTGTAAGGAGATGTGGAAAATGACACCCAAAATTTTAGTTGCATCGCATAAAGAGGCTCCGATGCCAGCTGATCACAATTTATATTTACCAGTTTTAGTTGGAGCAGATTTCAACTATAAGGGACAGCGAGGGTTTCAGCTAGATAATCAAGGTGAAAACATCTCTGCCAAGAATCCTAATTATAATGAGTTAACGGCAGTTTATTGGGCATGGAAAAATTTAAAAAATGTTGATGCAGTAGGGTTAGTCCACTATCGACGTTTTTTTAGTGAAGAACGAAAGAGAAGTTTAGATGATGTTTTAACTGAAGCACAGGTAGAAAAACTATTGCAAAAAGCTCCAGTGGTTCTACCTAAAAAACGACATTACTACATAGAAACGATTAAATCTCATTATTTACATTCTCATTATCAACATCCATTAGATGTTACCAGAGAAGTGATTGCTACTAATTATCCTGAATATTTAGCTACATTTGATCGGGTGATGAAACGGCGTTCAGCCCACATGTTTAACATGTTCATTATGAAAAAAGATTATTTTGATTCGTATTGTAACTGGATGTTTTCTGTTTTAGCTGATGTGGAAAAACAAATTGACATTTCTAGCTATTCAACGCAGGAAGCCCGGGTATTTGGGTATCTATCTGAGTTATTAATGGACGTTTGGATTGATACTAATCACGTTCACTACGTTGAATGCAATTGGATTCAAATTGGAGACCGGCAATTGGTGAAAAAGGCCTATGGCTTCCTAAAGCGTAAGTTATTTAGTAACGTTGGCAATGATAATACCCACTATTAGGAGAATTATTGATGGCTGAATATGAAGTTAGCGTCGTATTAACAACTTATAATGCTGAAAAGACCTTAAAAAGAGCCTTTGATTCCATCATTAATCAGAAAACGAACCATTCGTTTGAAGTAATTATTATTGATGATGGATCAAGTGATGATACGGTTTCGATGATAAAAGATTACGCTAATCAATATGATAATGTTAGCTACTTTTCACAAGAAAATAGTGGGCCATCGATTGCTAGGAATAACGGGATTGATCATGCCCAAGGACAATATATTCTTTTTTCGGACGATGATGACGAATACTTACCTGATTACATTGAAAAAGCGATGGAACAAGTTAAACAGAATAAATTAGTGATTGTTGGAATTGAAAAGCGATTACAAAGCGGTGAAATTGTAAAAGAGACCCATTCAGTTTTAGAGGATGCTAACGATAATCAGCAAATGATTAAAGGTTATTTAGTTAATAACCAGGAATTCGATGTAGGACCTTGGAATAAGCTGTTTGAGTTATCGGTAATTAAACAAAATAGCCTTTACTTTATTAATAAAATTTTCGAAGATAGTTTATTTATTTTAAAATATTTAAGTCTTATTAATTACGATGAAATTGGCTTCGTTCATACTCCGGAGTATATTCTCTATAAAAGAAATGGATCAATTACTAATTCGTATGAAAAACAACTTTTAGATCGTTGTAATAAGTATATTTCTGATGTGGCTGAAATCGTGCAAACCAATCAAAAATTGCCAAGTTATTTTGCTAGTTTTAAAGCCCGGATTTATCTTTATTACGTACACAGAAATATTTTGACTAATCAGTCTTGGAATGGCAAAGAACAACGTAATTTTTTAAAGTCTAGAGTTAGTAGCTGTTCTTTTTCAGATTTAGATAATAAGTATCGTGTAGCTCTTCTATTAGCACGGTTTATGCCTAATCTATACATTAAAATGTATCGTAAGAAAATGAACGGGGATTAGAAATAGGAGTTTTTTTTGAAAAAGAAAATTGACATTATTTGCAATATTGAACCAGGAGGAATTACGACGGTTGTTAAGCATCTGTTGACTAGTCAATCCTTTCTCCAAACGTTCAACTTCTCTCTTTATATTTTCAAACATTCTAACTATACGGAAGCGTTAAAAAATATTAGCCAACATGTAAAGATTAATAATGCAACTAGTACTTCTAAGCTTAAAAACATGCAGGCATTATTTAACTTTTTAGTTCACTATGATGGATCTGCTTTAATTATTTTAGGTCCGCTGCAAATCATTGTAGCTAAATTAGTTAAGCTTATTTTTAGAAAAAAATATGTCATTATTTCGTGGATTCAGGTTTCTCAACAGGATCCTGGGATTAAGAATAAGTTTTTCGCTTTAAAATATGCTGATTATCATTTAGCTATTTCCACGGGAATTAAGAAGGAATTAGAACAATGTGGGGTGCCTGCTAATCGGATTAAAGTTGTTTATAATCCAATTGAGCAACAAGCAAAAACCATTTCTGCGGCGGAACCGTGTAAATTTATTTACATTGGTCGGATTACTTTAGACGGGCAAAAAAATCTACGTCTATTACTACGATGTTTTGCACGTTTGCATGGTCGTTGGCAATTAGACGTTTTTGGAAGTGGAAAAGACGATGCTGCTTTAGCAGAATTAGTTAAACAAAATCCTAAGTTGAAGGATAACGTAACTCTCCACGGGTGGACGGAAGATCCTTTTGCTGAGATTAAAAATGCTAATGCACTGGTTTTAAATTCTAACTATGAAGGATTTGGAATGGTTTTAGCAGAAGCAATGAGCTATGGGATTCCCTGCATTTCCACAGATTGCCCGGTTGGCCCCAGTGACATTATTAAGCCGGGAGTCAATGGATTTCTATATCAATTAGGTGATTATGCGACGTTAAATTCCGATTTACAAAGCTTTGTGAACGGAAATGTGGATTTTAAACCGCAAGTCATTAAAGAATCAATTGATTTTATTTATACTGATGAATATGACAAACGATTGTTAGAAACTTTGAAGAAGATTGTGTAGTTGGAGAGTGAATTAATGATGAATGCAATGGTTGATATGATTGTTCCTGTGTATAACGGCGAAAAGTTTTTACAAGAATGTTTGGAATCATTGGAACAACAGAGTTATCAAAACATTCATCCGATTATTATTGATGATCACTCTAGCGATAGTTCCTTGAAAGTTATTCAAAAATACCAGCAAAACTCTAAGTTTGAAGTAACGGTACTAGAAAATGATACTAATCAAGGCGTTTCCTATTCTAGAAATCGAGCATTGGAACAACTGAAGGGTAAATTTGTAACTTTTTTAGATGCTGATGATGTCTTATTGAATAACCACGTTGAAAAGTTGGTTAATTTAATTGAAAATAATCCATCTCGAATCGCTGTTACCGGAGGTGGAAGCCATTTGAAATTGAATCCGAAGAATTTCCAACGAAAACGGTTATACTCTTTTAATGATAGTTTGTGTGAGTTATTGGGTTCGCGCGGAGTAGAGGGTTATTTATGGAATAAGCTGTTCTATGTAGAGGATATAAAAAAATATCAACTTAATTTTATAAAAGATATCTTTATGGGAGAAGATTTGCTATTTGTGTTTAAATTAGCAGTTAAAGCACATGCGCAAATCATTTATGATCCGAAAATTACTTACTACTATCGCCCTAATTTAGACAGTGCCATGCGAAAAAATAGAAGTGCTGAAGGCGTTCTTAAAAAAGGAAATAATTGGTTAAAGACTTACCAAGTTTTAGAAAGTATTATTGATGATAATCTTAATCAACACAATAATCGTAAGGTTTTTAGACTTCTTGATATTCAATATTATGGTTCAATTAACGATTTTATGTATGATTTATTTGCGGTTGATGATATTAAGGATGCAATTCGATTTAAAATGGAATTTATGCATTGGATCAAACATGATTTCTGGCCAACTTTATTTAGTAAGTATTTTTCGACTAGGCGAAAAATTGGGATTTTCAAAAAGACCTTACAAAATCGACGTGATGTAAAAACCAATAGCTGATTAATGGGAGTATTTATGAGTAGATACGTAATTAATATGGTTCGTTCCGATGGTACTTCTGGTGATAATAAGCCCAAAGCCGATGCGGAACAGATTTTAGAAAAAAGATTAGGATTTCAAGCGGTTCACATCAGACAATATCAGCACAGCCGGATTGATCAAAATCTATTTATAAAAAGTCGGATTAATAAAAACCTAAATCCACTTCATTTGAATGCCGATGATGTTGTTTTAGTGCACTATCCCATTTATACGGGAGCTAAATTCGAAACTGCCTTATTGAATTATATGAAAAATCGTGGCACTAAAACCATTGTTTTAATTCATGATTTAGATTCACTCCGCTTTAATTGGAGTATTTTTGGCGATTTAAAACATGAAGTTGAGTATTTAAATGGTTATGATTATGTAATTGCGCATAACCCTAAGATGGTTGAGTTGCTACGAGAAAATGGTTTAACAACTAACGTAGTTAATTTAAATATTTTTGATTATCTGGCTAAAGCCAGCTCAACCAGTAATTCTAGTGATGATAAGAATCTAGTTACATTTGCCGGAAATCTTAACAAGGCTAAATTTCTTAAGGATTTGCAAGTTAGGAAGCCGGTTACTTTTGATTTATATGGAAACATTGATAATCCTAAGCTGATTAATCCATCTTTGGACTATCACGGTAGCGTTTCTCCGGAAGTACTAGCCACTAAAATGGGGCATGGATTTGGCCTCGTCTGGGACGGGAATTCTGTTGACAGTGTAACTGGAAGAGTGGGTAATTATTTAAAATATAACGATCCTTATAAGATATCTTCTTATTTAAGCTCTGGAATGCCTGTGATTGTTTGGAAGCAATCAGCAATTAGTGATTTTGTGATTTCTAACCAAATTGGAATCGCTGTTGATCAGATTGAGGATTTGCAGCAGTCTCTAAATCACATTAGCAATGCTGATTTTGCTAAAATGGCTAACAATGTTCAAGCAATTGGTGCTAAATTAAGAAATGGTGATTATTTATATAATGCCGTTAATAAGTGTTTAAATTAAGTAAAAAGGCTTGTCAGCAGAATTATTTCTACTGACAAGCCTTTTGAGTTATGGAATTAAATTTTTGATAAACCTAATTTTTCTAATGATGAACAATAATCCTGCACCAATTACATATGTTGCAATCGGCATAATCCAAACGAAAAGAAAACTAGTGGGATGAGGATTAAATAAAGTTTCGAAAAGTTTGAAAAATAAAGGATGAAGAATATAGATACCTAAACTGGTTGAAGCTGTGCCAGCAAAAAATTTTTCGTGACGATGGAAAAAATCGGTTGCTTCGCTACCCTTTTTAATCAGGAGATAAAGAGCAATTGAATAACTGAAGAGTAAAACTCCGCCTAAAGCAAAATTATCAAGTTTAAGCAGACACAGTAATAATGATATGAATAAGGATAAAATTCCGAGGTAAATCATTATTTTTTGAGCCTTTGCGGAGAAATAATTGCTTTTAATGAGATAACCCATGATGAAGAAGCCCACAAATTCCGAAGCAATGGGATTGATCTGCAAACCAACCGATCCACCAAAGATTGGAAGATTAAGGGCATGGGTATAGTAAAGGTAAACGTAATTGCCGATGAAATTCAGCCCAACTAGGTAAAACAATAAATCTTTATTTTTTTCAGCTAAAACCGCTAGGACAGGGGTCAGCAGATAAAGTAGGATAATAGCATAGAAAAACCAAAAAATATTATTGATGTTATTGTTTAAAAAGCTATAGATAAAATCTTTAATTCCAGGATTGGGATGAGGAATTGGACCAGGAAAGGCAGTGAATTTGGTGTCATATAAATAGTAAATGATACTCCAAATTACAAGTGGAATACCTACTCTTTTAATCCGCTTAATTAAAAAGGTCTTAGTCGAATATTTAGCTCGATAATTTAAAAGCGTTGCTCCTGAATTCATAATAAAAAGATAAACAGCAGGAATAAAAATAGCTTGGATGATATTGTTTTTCATGACCATCCCGCTTTTATTGATGTATTGGGAAGAATGAAGCATGAGAACCGCAAAGATGGCAAAAATGTTAATTAAGTCGATATAAATGATTCTTTTTTTCATAATGAGTTGGCCTTTCTTAAGAATTTGTAAACAGTATTTTAAGTATGACATTGATATTAAAAAATTGCATTGCTTTTTTAGATTAAATAGAAGATTTCACATTAAAGTTAACAATTTTTACATAAAAAATTAAAATTTTATTTTTTAAATATATTTTAAAATAATTAGCTCGTTTCAGCGTTATAATTAAGAAAAAGGGATATGAGGTGAGCGCAATGGTTAAGTTTACGACAGGGAATTATTATGGATTGGTACGACCAAAAGCAACGCCAGGAGTTAAAGATAAGAAAGCATATATCGTTGGAGCGGGACTAGCAGGACTAGCTTCTGCGGCGTTGTTGATTCGTGATGGCTACATGCCGGGTGAAAACATTACGATTTTTGAAGAAAAGGAACAGGCAAGTGGTTCCTTGGAAGCCTTTGAAAACATTAATGGCGGTTATGTAACTCCTGGTGGTCGGGAGATGGAGGATCACTTTGAGTGCTTGTGGAATCTTTTTAGCACCATTCCGTCTTTAGAGGATCCCAAGCAGAGTTGTCTAGATTTGTACTATTACCTCGATCAAGCGGATCCGAACAAATCAAATTGTCGATTAATTCACAATCAAGGGGAAAAATTACCTGACGATAAGTACTACACGCTTAATAAAAAGGCGTTAAAGCAAATCATGAAGTTGGTAATGACCCCGGAACGGAAACTAGTCGGAAAATCCATTGAGAACGTCTTTGATGATAACTTCTTTAGTTCTAATTTTTGGACCGATTGGCAAACGATGTTTGCGTTTGAAACGTGGCAATCGGCGATTGAAATGCGGCGATATTTAATGCGATTTATTCATCAAATTGACGGATTATCTGATTTTTCATCAGTAAAGTTTAACAAATACGATGATTATCAATCCATGAGTGAACCGTTAGTGGCCTTTTTGCAGGACCATGGGGTAGTTTTCCAGTACAATACCACGGTGGAAAATGTGAAAGTTAGCACTGATGGTTACAAAGTGTTAGCTAAGGAAATCATCCTAAAAAAGGATCAGCAGGAAGATACTATTGCACTAAATGAAAATGATTTGGTCTTTGTCACCAATGGTTCCATTACGGAATCAATTACTTATGGTTCTCATGACGTAGCTCCAGTCCCTAATGAAGATTTGGGTGGTAGTTGGACAATTTGGAAGCGTTTAGCTGCTCAAGATGAACGATTTGGGCATCCTGAGGTCTTTTGTGACACGATTCCAGCCAAAGCCTGGAAGACCAGCGCTACTTTGACTTTGAAGGATAAACGCATTGCTCCTTACATTGAAAAATTAACGAAACGACCGCTATTTAATTATGATAAGTGTGAAACCGGTGGGATTATCACGATTACGGATTCCAATTGGGGCATGAGTTTCACGATTCACCGCCAACCAGCTTATAAAGGGCAACCAAAGGATGAAGTTGTTTTATGGTTGTACGGCTTGTATTCCGACGTTAAAGGTAATTACATTAAAAAGAACATCACAGATTGTTCCGGGAAAGAAATCACCGAGGAACTGCTATACCACCTTGGGGTTCCCGAAGATCAGATTGATGAAATGTCGAACATTGAGAACATTCAAGCCATTCCTGATTACATGCCGTTTATCACCAGTTATTTCCAAATGCGGAAACCGGGTGATCGTCCGCAAGTAATTCCCAATGGTTCTGCTAACCTGGCTTTCATCGGTAACTTTGCTGAATCTACCACTCGCGACGTAGTATTCACGACTGAATATTCAGTTAGAACTGCTTTTGAAGCTGTCTACGGTTTGTTAAACATTGACCATACGATTCCAGAGGTTTACCCATCGGTTTATGACATTAGAACGTTAATGAAATCATTGTATTATTTAAGTGATCAAAAAACACTGGAGCAAATGGATTTAAACCCAATGGAACGGTTCGGTTTGAATTTTGTTTTGAACAAAATTAAGGGAACCTGGTTCAATGACTTGTTGGAAGAGAGCCATTTAGTGAAGAAGAATCAATAATCATTTGCTTTGCAACGAGCCACTTAGATTGGATGTCCAATCTAAGTGGTTTTTCTTTTGGTAGTAATAATGTAAGATTTTCCTAATTTCTTGCCATCTAAATTCGAAGTACCTTATAATTAAAAGTAGACGACTCAACGAGGAGAATAAATATGTTTAAAATAACTGTGTACAATGTGCGTGAGGTGGAAACCTCACTGTTCGAAAAGTTGAATAAAGATGATTATGATTTAACCTTAGTTGCAGAACGGATGACGCTTGATAACGTGGACCGGGCTGAGGGCGCCGATGCCGTTTTAATCACGGCCTTTGACGACTGTGATGCTGAGGTAATTGAAAAACTAGCTGGCTACGGAGTTAAGTACATCTACACCCGGGTAGTGGGAATTAACAATATTGACGTGAAAGCCGCCCGTAATTTAGGGATTCAAGTGGCCAACGTGCCAAACTACTCCCCCCGGGCGGTAGCAGAGTTATCGCTGAGCTTGGGACTAACGCTCTTTCGGAACGTGTCTCGAGCCGCTGCTAACACGCATGCTGGAGACTTCCGGTTGTTGCCAACCTACTATGCTAACGAAATTCACAGCGCCACGGTCGGAATCATTGGTGCGGGTAAAATTGGGATGACTGAGGCCAAACTGTACCGAGCTTTAGGAGCGCAAGTCTTGGCTTACAAACGCCACCCAGAACCGGATAACGATGTGGTTAAATTTACTGATTTAGATAACTTACTTCGGAAATCAGACGTTGTTTCATTGCACATTCCTTACATCCCCGGCCAAACGGGTAACCTAATTGGTGACGAAGAAATCGCGAAGATGAAGAACAGTGCCATTTTGGTTAATACTGCTCGAGGTCAAGTTGTGGACACCCAAGCGGTAGCAGATGCCGTTAAAAGTAACCAAATTGGTGGTTACGGAACTGACGTAATCCTCGATGAAGATGCCATTATCGGCAAGCAGTTTGATTCACTTGATGATTTACCAAACCAACTCAACGTGGAACTAATGAAGAATTATCCGAACGTTCTAGTAACACCGCACATGGGCTTCTTTACGGAACCAGCGGTAGAAGACATGATTCGGATTAGCTTTGAAAACTTTGCCAATACGTTGGCCAACGGGGAACCGTTGTACCCAATCAACGAGTAGGAAGGAACGAACAATGGATAAAATTACGGTTTATAACGTCCGCGAGTTTGAAAAGCCGATGTACGAGGATTTAAATCACGGTCGCTTTGAATTGAACTTACTAACGGAACCTTTATCGGAAGCAAACGTGGACACTGCTGACGGTTCGATTGGGGTTTTAATTGATGGAACGACTACGGCGGATGCCGAATTACTGGCAGCCCTCAAAAATATGGGGATTAAATATTGTTTCACCCGTTTTGTCGGTTACAACAACATCGATTTGGATGCCGCTAATGCCAGAGACATCATGGTAGCTCGGGTACCTAGTTATTCACCATACTCAGTGGCTGAGTTGGCACTGACGATGGGATTAGACCTGGCCCGGCATGTTATGGCAGCAACCGATAACACGAATCAGGGGAACTTTTTCCTACAACCAGATTACTTTGCTAATGAAATTGACCATCTAACGGTTGGGATTATCGGAGTGGGTCACATGGGCGCAGCCGAAGCTCAGCTGTGGCACAATCTCGGCGCCAATGTGTTAGGGTTTCAACGTCATCCAAACGATAACCCGGATGTTGATTTTGTTTCGTTAAACGAGTTGTTAATGCAGTCAGACATCGTGTCGCTTCACGTTCCGTACTTCCCCGGCGAAAATGATTTGATGATCGGAGCCATTGAAATCGGTAACATGAAGAGTAACGCCGTGCTGGTCAACACCGCTCGTGGTGAGTTAGTGGACACGGCTGCGGTCGCAGATGCGCTCGAAGACGGGAACCTTGCCGGCTATGCTGCCGATGTAATTCCAGACGAAAATGCGATTGACGGCAAACAATTTGATAGCCTAGATGACATTCCAGATCAGGAACTATTGAGCCTGATGAAGCACTACCCAAATGTGATTATTACGCCCCACATGGGATATGACACCCAACCAGCAACAAAAGACATGATTAAGGTTAGTTTCCAAAACTTCCAGGATGCCATTGAAACGGGCGAAACCGAAAACCAAATCAAGTAGGAGGTTACACTGTGGATACGCAATTATTAGATTTAATGAAACACCGGCGCACCATTTATAATTTAGGTCGCAACGTGCAGATTTCCCAAGCGGAACTCTATCAATACATTAAGGCAGTGATTCGGCACACTCCATCGGCCTTTAACAGTCAACCAGTCCGGGCCGTGGTATTGTTTAACGACAACCACGAAAAACTGTGGGACATCGTGGAAACGGCACTAGAAGAAAAAGTGGCGCCCGATGCCTTTTTACGGACGAAAGCAAAAATTAGTAGTTTCCGAGACGCATTTGCCTCCATTTTGTTCTACACGGACATGGACGTGGTGCAGGCGTACGCTGATAATCCTCACCTAGCTACTTACCAATACCAAGAGTATAACTGGGCTGAAGAAGCACAGGGAAACGCGCAATTTGTGGTCTGGACCGGATTAGAAGAAAACGGTTTGGGCGTAAACATTCAACACTACGACCCACTGATCAACTCCGCCGTGGCCGCTCAATTTGACATTCCAGGTAGTTGGCAATTACGGGCTGAAATGAACTTTGGATCCATCGAAAAGCCCGCTGCTGAAAAAGAATTTATGGATGATGACCAACGGTTCAAGGTCTTTGACTAGAATCTAAAGGAGTCCACCATGAAGCAAGATGAGATTGATCAACGCTTAATCAAACTACGGCGGATTGCTAATTGGACGATTACCCCGCTGTGTTTGGCGTTGATTGTGGCCTACTTTGTGCAAAAAGAAGTCACACCCTTAGTGATTATCCTCGCGATTCTCGTAGTTTGTGCCTACATTCCGTACGGTGCCGTTACGCTGTATTACGTGTGGAAACGCAGAAAACAAAATTAACCAGGCATCCCTCGCTCGTCGTGGTGAGGGGTGCTTTTTTGGTGTAAAATGAAAAGGTTGAAAACGGAAAGGAGGAGCAACTGGTGCAAAAATTTCGCACGTGGGGACCGGCCGTCCTGTTAATTGGAATCGCAACGGCCTTAATCATGCTAATGCAGTGGAAAGTGGGAACGGTCATTTTAGGCTATGATACTTTTTTCCATTTTAATCGGATTTATGATGCTGCTGAACAGCTCCAGACCGGCCATTTTAATTACTTTATGAGTAACTTTGGCTACCAGCGATCGGGACAAATGATTAATGCATTGTATGGGCCTTACTTTGCGTATCTCTTAGGGATGCTACTATGGCTGACCGGTAGTTGGTTTAATTTTCAGTTATTAACCGGCTTTCTGATTTTGGCCGGGGCCGGTTTCAGCGCCTGGCTCATTTTTCGGCGCTTACACGTTCAACCTTTTTTAGCAATGTTAGGGGCGTTGATTTACCTATCCCAAAATTTCATTACCTATTGGATTACCAGTTCCGCCTTTTTAGATTGGGGAGCGATGTTACTACCCCTAGCGGTGCTATCCGGATTAACTTTATTAAACGGGAATCCTCGGCGCATTAGTTGGGGACTGGGGCTTATTATGGCGGTTTTGATTGAGGTCCACACGTTGAGTGCGGTCATGACCTGTCTCTTGCTACTTCCGTTTGCATTGGTTGGCTGGAATCGGTCCCGAGAAAAGGGACGGTACCTGGTTCGACTGGGCTTGAACGTGTTATTAGCCGTGGTGTTAACGGCTAATTACTTGGTGGCATTCGTTAACATTGCCTTACACAATCACCTGGTGGCTCCGTTTGCCGTGAAAAGCTTACGGACCGGAGCGATGCACCTATTAAGTCCGAACTGGATGCAGGCGGACGTCGGGATTGTGTTCATTGTGATTTTATTGCTCCAATTACTAATGTTGGTTGTAGTTCGCCCTTTACGTCGTCTGAACTACTTCTTGACGGGCGTAGGGATTTTTTTCTTCTACATTTCATCCATCCTCTTTCCCTGGCGGACGGTTCAACGGCTCTTTCCCTTCCTGCAGCACTTCTTACAGTTCCCATCGCGCTTCTTTTCGTTTGCAGCACTGTTGTTATTGGCTGGGTTATTGATGTCCTTAACTCAAGTTTTGCAAACACCTCGTTTCCGCTGGAGTTTTGGTTCCGTCTATGCTTTGGTGGGTCTACTAGCGGTTGCTGCCGTAATGTTAGGAATGCGTAACGTTAAGATTCAAGCCGATAATAACTGGAATAGCGGGATGCGACCACCCCAAGTGGGAGTCTATACGCCAATTAAACACCGGTACGATTACTATCAACCAGGCGTTACCAGTCAAACGTTGAAGGTTGATTTTGCTAGTCATGATTTAGCGCGCCCGTTACTAACAGAACGGCGGGGAATGACCGATTACCTACCAAACTATAGCGGGCGGACGAACGTCAAACATCTCCAGCAACAGTATCAAGCTCAGATTATGCAGCGGAATCGTTGGGTCCATAAATGGGTGGACGAATCCGGACGGATGCACGTTACCTGGAATAGTCCGCAACCGGGCTTAGTTACAATTCCCGTGGTGGCTTATCATGATACGACCGTTCGCTTGAACGGACAGCAACTGCGGCGCGGGAAGCAGGCCGATACCAGTCATTACCAAGTCACAGACATCGGTACCATCCAGGTTATGCAAAATCTAGGTACAAATCGCTTGTTGGTTACCTATGCGGCGCCGTTCTTTGTAAAAGGAGCGGTCTTAGTTTCTCTAGGGGCTTGGATCCTAGTGCTCAGCTGGGGTTTGGTCTTGATGTTGCGGAAGGTCGGTAAATTCACCAAAAAGCGGATGAGCTAGGCGACCGCACGAAAATGTGCTAAAATTACAATCACATCAACAGAACGAAATGAGGAGTTAGCGGATGCAACGGTTATACTGGGATGCGATTAACATTGATGGCCAGAAAGTCTTTTACACTGTAACTGACGCTGGGCTTAATTTTGTGAGCTCGCCTGATCACGGCGTATCACAAGTGTTGCGGTTTTATCCCCAGGCCTTTGAATACGTCCACGATCACCAGCAAATTGATCATTACCGCAAGGAACTGAAACGGTATCTCAAGGGCAAAAGTGACCACTTTGGCTTTACCTTGGATTATTTTGTGAATGGGACTCCTCAGGAAGAAGAGGTCTGGCAGCTGATTAGAGCAATTCCATACGGAAAAACTCTGACGTTGGCTGAGGTTGCAGATCAATTACAGTTAGAACCGCAGGTGGTGCAACAAGCACTGCAGAATTGTCCTTTATGGTTGGTAGTGCCGTTACACCGAGTGGTGGAGCGGGGCACTGACCGGGGCTACCGTACTGATGCGGCCATGCGGATTTATCTCCGGAATCTGGAACAAAGTCCAAAATCGGAGTTACGAGAGTTACTATAAATTACTCACTAACTTTGAGAGGATTAAAAACAGATGAATAACCGAAAAATCACCCTGTTATCGTTGGTATTGATTATTTTTACCTCAATCTTTAACTTCGTTAACATTCCCCGGGCCTTTTACCTGATGGGCTATGCTTCCATCATTTTTTACGTAATTGCGGCTCTGTGTTTCTTTTTACCGTTTGCTTTCATGGTGGCGGAATTCGGTTCCGCTTATCCGAGTGCCAAGGGGGGCATCTATACGTGGATGGCTTCCGCTGTTAATTCCCGCTATGCCTTTGTAGGAATCGTGATGTGGTATACCTCGTTTATTACGTGGATGCTCAACACCAGTTCGATTATCTGGATTCCGATTTCCACGGCAATCTTCGGGGTTGATAAGACGCAAAGTTGGCACTTACTGGGCTTAAATGACGTTCAGACTTTGGGAATCTTGGCGGTTGTCTTGGTGCTTCTAGTGACCTTTGTTGCCAGTCGGGGCTTGAACCAGTTCAAGCTGATTACCTCTATCGGGGGCTCTGCCATGTTACTGGCCAGTTTCATCCTGATTGTGGGTGGAAGCGTGATTTTGCTGCTGAATGGTCATCCCTTGCAACCCCTGAGTTTGCTGAGTTTCATTCACTCGCCGAATCCAGATTATCAAACGGGAATTGCAGTGCTCGGATTCTCCGTCTACGCGATTTTCGCCTTTGGGGGCATTGAAATCATTAGTGGACTTGTAGATCAAACTAAGAATCCACAAAAAACGTTTCCGCGGGGAATTGCAGTAAGTGCAATTCTGATCACGATTGTGTATGCGTTAGGAATCTTTGTGACCGGGATGTTTACCAACTGGAACCAAGTCTTTAATGCCAATGGTGGGAAACATGTTAACATCGGAAACGAAGCCTTCATTGCGATGAATAATTTTGGTTACCAACTTGGATTAGCGCTACATTGCCCGCACGGAGTAGCCGTGCAAATGGGACTCTGGGTGGCGCGCTACATTGGGTTATCCATGTTCCTCGCTTTAATGGGCGCCTTTACGACGGTGGTCTTTTCACCCATTAAGCAACTGGTGGAAGGGACCCCGGCAACCATGTGGCCCAAGTGGTTCCGAAAGGTGAAACGTGACTTACCGGTAAACGCGATGAAAGTTCAAGCCTTGATCGTGATTGCCTTTATCTTGTTGGTTTCGTTTGGTGGCAAGGATGCCAAGATGTTTTTCCAGATTGTGGTTTCTATGACCAACGTAGCCATGTCACTGCCGTATCTGTTTGTGGCTTACGCTTTCTGGCAGTTCCGGAAGAAGCGGATTGACCATCCCTTCGTGTTCTTTAAGAGCTATGCGGTGGCTCGGTTAGCGTCCATCGTGGTACTAGTGACGGTAGGAGCAGCGATTATCTTTACTTTAGTTGCTCCGGTCATGAGTGGTCAGTGGACCACCACGATGTGGATGATTCTCGGTCCCGTGCTGTTTATTACGGTGGCTCTGATTTGGTCACGAAAAACTGAATAAAATGCAAAAGGATCCTCCTAATTTCAGGAAGATCCTTTTTAATATTTGGCTATAAAAGATAACCAGGTTTCGGCGTCAACATGTCTCGAACTTGTTCCGTAAGGCTTGGTAAAGGACGGCTCAGCGTTTGGGGTAAGTCCTGATACTGAGCGTGGCGTTTTGCAATCGTCTCGTGACTCATGCCCATTTCCACCGTTTGTTTTGCTACTTGTGGTCCTAACGCACCAGAACGCATCAGAGCTTGGCAATTAATTAAGAACTGTTGGGTGGCAGCGTCTAAGTTTTGCTGCTGTAACCAGGCTTGGTATTCAGCTGGAGTTAGCTGTTGTAACTGGACATCTTGACCTGTAACGGTCCGGACGGCTTTGATTAACTCTGTGTAAGTATGGAAAACGCCAGTTAATTCGTAACTGGATTTTAATTCGTCTTCGGGATTACTCAACAAATTGGCAGCCGCCTGTGCGTAATAGCTTTCTGCGGCCCAACCAATGCTCTGTTTGCCGGCCGTCGTTACGATTGGGTCTTTTTGCTGCAATGCTGCTTGAAGGGCTGGGAATTCGTTGTTTAGATACCAATTGTTCCGTAGAAAGGAGTGGGGCAAATTGGTTTGGTTAATGAATTGTTCGGTGGCCAAGTGATCCGCGGCCAGTGGATTCTGACAGCGGTCGGCGTGAAAGAAACTGGTGTAACCAAGCCAGTGCACGTGGTTCTGGACAGCGGCTTGGACGACGTTTTTGTGTTGAGTGATTCGCGGGACCGCTTCATTCGGATGGGATGAAATCAAAAGGACACGGTCAACGTCCGTTAACGCTGCTTGTAAACTGGCAGGATCGCCATAATCACCCTGACGGATGTCTAAATAGGCGGGATAGAGCTGGTGGGCTTTATCGAGATTACGAGCAATAATCACGATATCGCGAAAGGGCACCCGAGTTAGTAGGTGATTGACGACTAACTGGCCAAAACGGCCGGTTGCCGCGGTGACCGCGTATTTCATGGTAAAGGACCTCCCTTGATGATTTAGACAATAAAAAAGAGAGCGACGAATTGTCACTCTCAGGAGTTCGTTGGTTAGAACGAACGGATGATCAATAAGATTCCAAAGAACATCAGGTAAAAGGCAATTAAGAACAAGCTGGTACTTACTCCTAACACTGGGTTGAATAAGAGGACAATTCCTAAAATCAAACCAATGACAGCGAGGATTACAGTAAACCAAAAGTAACCTTTATGGTTCTTGCCGATGTAACGACTAGCCCAAAGTTCGAAGAGGGAGTCCATGATGAATGAAATTGACAAAACAACCCAAAGGTAAATTCCACCTAAACCAGGCATAAAGATGATTAGGACCCCTAAGATTAAATCTAGGACGGCACTAATAATCACCCACGTATTACTGATTCCCAGTGACTTATCAAGCGCCGTTAAATCAGCTAGCTTGAAGATTCCTTCCATGACCATTGCAAAGGCAATTATGTAAGCAACCACTACAAGGGAGCCGCCGGGGTATTTCAGCATTACTAATGAAAGAATCGCAAATAAAATTCCTACTACTAAAGTAAATGGATCAAATTTTCTCTCGGAACTAAACATAGTTTCTCCTCCTTATATTCTTAATACAATCTTAATTATATCATACTTGGTAAGCTATCCTTGTTTTATAGTAAAATAAAGTTGACGGCAATTTTTTTCGAAATCAGTAATGAAGAAAGTGTTGAAATTCATGAAGAAGAAACTGTACCATCTTTCTGGTTATTTGGGAGCCTTTTTCCTGCCCATTTTAGTTGTAATTTTGGCCTTTGCTGGACGGGGAATCGCTCCTTTGGGCGACCATAATCTGTTGGTGAGCGACTTAGCAACCCAATACTTTCCCTTTTTCAATTTTTTACGAATGCAGTTACACAATGGGGGCTTTAGTACCTATTCTTTTTTGTTTTCCCTCGGGGATAACACGATTCCAGTCTATACCTATTATCTAATGAGTCCCTTGAATCTGCTGGTGGCTTTTGTTAAAAGTGCCCAGATTCCGCTGCTCATGGAAGCCATCATCATGATTAAAATTGGGCTAATTAGTCTGTCCATGGTGGTCTTCCTGCGGGTTAAGGAACACAAATTTAATTGGCGGCAGCTAGTGGCCGGGGTCGCGTACGGCCTGTGTGGCTTTGTGTCCATGTATTTTTACGACTTTATGTGGCTAGAAGCGTTGATGGTCCTACCGTTCTTAACGCTTGCCATTGACCGACTCTTTCAGAAAGGTAAATGGGGTTGGTACACTTTTACTTTATTGGTTGCCATTCTGTTGAACTATTACATGGGGTACATGCTGTGCGTTTACTCTGTGATTTACTTTGTTTACCTCTTGCTACTGCATCAACCGCAGTCCATGAAATTCTGGGCCTACGTCAAGACCCAGGGAACTTTACTGGCTAAATACATCGTCAGCTCCATCCTCGGCGGTGCTCTATCAGCAATCTTGTTAGTGCCCACCTTGGTGGGGATGCTGTCAACGGGGAAGGGAAGCCTCGATTGGACTAGTTTTTTACCAATCTTTCGGTTTTTGCCATCCGACCTGCTTAGTTTAGGGGTCGGCGCGACGAACTTTGTGGGCCGCTTAAACCACGAACCATCCTTGTTTGTCGGGAGCTTCTTTGCTTTAGGCATGCTCATATTCTGGTTTAGTCCTAAAATTAAACGTCACGAAAAGCGAGCCTCAGCCTGGTTAGTGGGGGCGATTTTTGTCGGGATGCTGATTGCTACCTTCGACACGGTCTGGCACATGTTTCAAATGCCCGCCGGTTTCCCGTTCCGCGAAGTTTACATGTTGAGTTTTGTGATGATCTGGCTGGGTTACCAAGCTTGGCGGCGGGGTGCGTTTTCTCAATTTCAGGTAGTTAAAAAAGCAGCTGGCTTATTAGCCTTATTAATCACAATTGGCTACGGTTCCGCTTTCTTAGAAATTCGGATTGCGCGGGCGCTACACTGGGCCACGCCTTTCTACGTGACTAGTTACTGGAACTGGCTGTGGACCATGCTGTTTATTTTACTGACGGTTGCAGCAGTTGGGATTAGTCAACGACAACCACGCTGGTGGCCATTATTGTTACTGGTGGTTTCCCTAGAAATGGGCACTAACTTGTGGCTGGCCCTCGGTGGAACCCATGAATACGGGAATCAAAACCAATTTGTGCAAAAATACAATCGGTCTGCTCAACTGGTGAAAACGGCTCAAGATCGACACCGCTTTACTCGGTTAGATGTCAATAACCAGTTGTACGTGCACAACTTCAACATTAATTATAACCAGTACAATGACTCCCTCCTGTTTGATTTTTACGGAGTGAATAGTTACACGTCCTCACTCAACGTCCATACGCATGATGCACTGACCAAGCTCGGTTTGTATAGTCGAAACGAGCGCCGGGTTAGTGTCCGGGGCTTAACGCCGGTAACCGCGCAACTCTTGAGCGTTGGGCGTCAGGTGGACATCAGTTCTACCGGAAAGCGGCAAATTAAAACCACGCCGACTAACGCCGGCCTTGGTTATGCCGTTTCGGACCAACTGGAGCACCTGCACTTAGCTAACAATGACGTGTATGGCAACTTGAATCGCTTGTTCCAAGCGGAAAGCAATTCCAAGACCACTGTCTTCCATCCCAATGTGGTTCAGCTGGTGCAAGCTCAGAAGAAGAGGGGTCAGTACCGCTATCGAGTTCGGGTAACAGCTGCCAAACCGGGCATGCAGTATCTTGATTTGCAGCGGGTTAGTCCCAACCAAAAACTGCAGATTCTGGTTAACGGGCAACCCATTCAGAGTCGCTATCCACAGAATGGAGCAGAGCTGATTGAGCTAGGATACAGAAATGCTCAAGAGCAGTTTACGGTGCAGTTCATGAGTAACCGGAAGCTCAATCAGCATGATTTACAAACGACCTTTGCTAGTTATCAGGGTCAAGCGGTAGATCGCTTTAGCCAGGCTACGGTACCTTATCAATTGCACGTGGACCATCCGGACCGCCTTGCCATTCATGGAAACCACTTTACGGGTACGGTTAAAACGACCCAAACTCGGCCGGTGGTGTTGATTAGCATTCCGTACGATCAAGGGTGGACGATTACAGATGGCAATAAACCTGTTAAAATGAAGAAGGCGGTGAACGGATTGTCACAAGTTCGGTTAAATCCTGGCACTCATCGGTTGACGTTCCGGTACCAGACCCCGGGTCTTAAGGCTGGTTTCTTAATCTCACTGGTGGGATTAATTGGAACCGGATTGGCCGGATGGTTCTGGCGGAAAAAGCGTACGGTTAGGAGAAATGTATAATGGTAGTAACAGCATATTTAGTAAGACACGGACAAACTTATTTAAACCTTTATAACAAGGTCCAGGGGTGGATTGATTCCCCCTTGACTTCGAAGGGAATTGCGGATGCCCAGGACGCGGGTGACCGGTTAGCAAAAATTGAATTTGACGCCGCCTTTACCAGTGACTCGGGCCGGGCAGTGGCAACCGGTCGTGAGATTTTGAAGAAAAATCCGCGTGGGATGGACATCATTACTTACCAATATCCTGAACTTAGAGAACAGTTCCACGGCTATTTTGAAGGGGAAAACCTCGAACAAATGTGGCAGTTCGTGGGGGAACAAGTTGATATTACTAACGAAGCGGGCGTTTTAGACCACTACGGACTGGAACGAGCTCGGGATCTGATTGCCAAGGCGGATCTGTACAACAATGCCGAAAATAACCAACAGTTTTGGGACCGCTTGAACCGGGGCTTTGATCGGATTCGGGAAAATACTGAGGATGGGCAGAACATCCTGATTGTGTCTCACGGGATGACGATTCGATCAATTGTGGATCGATACGCCCCAGAACTCGATGATGGGCAAGCCGCTAAAAATGGTAGCATCACTAAGTTACTGATTCATCCGGAAACCATTGAGGTTGAATACTACAATAAATTAGACCAGGATGTGTAGTTGCTTGGTTCAAGCAACTAGTGCTACAATGACGTTAATCAAATAAAAAGTTGGGGTGCCATGCGCTGAGATTATACCCATTGAACCTGATGTAGTTAACACTATCGCAGGAAACTTTTATCCCGGACGGATTTCGTCCCTTAATAATTGTTAATCTCAAAGTTCTCAGCGATTGCTGGGAACTTTTTTTATTTGGTTAATTTAGTTCATGAGAAGGAGATTGACTAATGCAACCAACCGGAAGTAGGCAGATGCAGCAGACGGTGGCGAAACTGATGCCACAATTTATGGAAAATTCTTTTGTAAAAGGGATTGCTACGGGAAGTTTATCCCGGGCGGTCGTAGTGAATTACGTTCAACAGGATAACCTATATTTAGATCGCTTTTTAACCCTGTATCAGCAGGTGTTAGGTGCATTAAATCCTAGTTTATTGGAGCAAACGGAACACGACATTCAACGCGAAAACGGGGCGCATCGGGTGTTATTGCAGGTGGCGCAGACCACGACGGACCAGATTATGACGCCGTTGCCGGCTGTCAAGCAAGTCACCGGGGCGTACTTGGAACACATGGAACGTGCGACTGAACAATCGGTCTTTTTAGGACTCGCCAGCATGCAAGCCTGTCCCGCGGTTTATAGGGAATTGGCGCAACGATTGGTCCAGCAGGGAGTTAATCGTGCGGATAATCCATTTGCTGGCTGGATTAACTTCTATGTCGGAACTGATGATGATTTTGACCATACCATGTTTCACGAGTTGGACCAGCTGAGTCCAACCGTGATGGCTGCGGAACGGCAGCAGGCGCAGCAAGTTTTTCGCAAGAGTTGTGAATTAGAACTGGCCTTTTTTACCCAGGCCAAGGATGATGATTAACATGCCACAATATCCAACTGGACTCACGATTGCGGGAACTGATTCCGGCGGGGGTGCGGGCATGATGGCCGACATCAAAACGATGCAAACCCTTAAAACCTTTGCAACATCGGTAATAGTCGGATTGACGGCGCAAAATACGGAGGGCGTGCAGCGGATTGAAACCGTGGACGCCGCCATGATAGATACTCAATTTGCGTCCGTTGCCGCGGACTTTGACGTTCGGGCGGCCAAAACTGGAGCCCTTTTTGATTCCGATCACGTGCAGGCGGTGGTACGGAACCTGGCTCGCTTTCACTTTCCGGTGGTCGTCGTGGATCCGGTGATGGTCGCTAAGGGCGGTAGTCATTTGTTAGATGAAGCTGGAATTGCGACCCTTAAAACGGATTTACTGCCACTAGCCGACGTGGTTACGCCGAATTTGCCAGAAGCCGAACTTTTAGCCGGCCGCACCATTCATAATCGCGTGGACGTTTTAAACGCAGCGAAGCAGATTCAGCAGTTGGGCGCTGCCAACGTGGTGATTAAGGGCGGTCACGGGACGAATGCCGTGGTTGCCGATTACGTAAAACTAGCGGACGGCACCGATTACTGGATGGAAAGTCCCCGAGTTAACACGAACCGAACGCACGGCACGGGCGATACCTTGTCGTCCGCCATCGTCTCCTACGTGGCCCACGGGATGAACCTAAAGCAGGCGATTCGGCAGGCGCACGACTACTTAGCTACAATTATTCCGCATCCGTTGCCCCTGGGCCACGGTCACGGACCGTTGAATCACGGATTATGGGAGGAACATGATGAAATTTAAACCGGAAATGTTGCAAGTGTACTTGGTAATTGGAACCCAAAATGTGGGTCATCAACCCGCACGACTGTTGCAGGTGGTGCAACAAGCGCTCGCGGCTGGAGTCACGGCAGTTCAATTCCGCGAAAAAGATGGTTCTCAATTGGATGTAGCAGAGCGGGTGCATTTAGGAAAAGTAATCCACCAGTTGACTAAAGCAGCTGATGTTCCCCTGTTAGTCGATGATGACGTTCAGTTAGCGGAACAGATTGGAGCCGAAGGGGTCCACGTGGGCCAGACTGATGATACCGTAGGCCCAATTCGAGCTCAGCATCCGGACTGGATCATTGGATTATCAGTCCACAACGAGGCGGAATTGCAGGCTAGTCAAGCTGACCTTCCGCAGGTGGATTATCTAGGCGTGGGACCGGTCTTTGCGACCGATAGTAAACCCGATGCCCAGGCTCCAATTGGAGTAGCCGGGCTTCAAGCAGTGCAAGCACAAACGGAGCTACCCCTGGTTGCCATTGGTGGCATTAGTGAAACCAACGTCCGCGAACTGAGTGCGGTGCCAACCATTGGAGTTTCGGTAATTTCTGCCATTACGCAGAGTTCAGATCTTCAGAAAACGGTGCAACTTTTAAAAACGAAGGGAGCAACTCATGAAAACTAACTTATTAGCCCAGATTCACAGTCAGACCCCGATTGTCTTAAACGTCGCTAACCACGTGACGCCACAACGGGTTGCAGATGGAATCAACTACATTGGCGGTTCACCGATGATGGTGGCTGATCCACTGGAAGCAGCAGATTTAGCCCACATTGCTAACACGGTGGTTTTAAACTTGGGGTCAACCAACCCCGTAGCACAGGAACTAATGCTAACGGCGGGACAAACGGCCAATCAGTTACAGCATCCCGTCATCTTTGATCCAGTGGCCGTGGGAGCCACGCCCCTACGACGCCAACGGACCCAACAACTTTTAGATCACGTTCAGGTGACGGTGATTCGTGGTAACGCCGGTGAAGTGGCCGCACTAGCGGGGATTAAGTGGGAACAGCATGGGATTGATGCTGGGCAAGGAACTGCTGATCCGGTTGAAGTTGCACAAACGGCCGCCCAACAACTGCACTGTGTGGTGGTAATTTCCGGACCCACCGACATTGTCACGGATGGTACCACGGTGTATCGGATTGAGAATAACGCACCAATGTTAGCCACCAACGTGGGGATGGGGGATGTCCTCGATGACTTACTGGGAGTGGCTGCAGGCGTAAGTGCCGACCTAGAAACCATTGCTACCGCAACGGGCATTTTGCCGGTAGCGGCTGAACTGGCGGCGGGACGGTATCCCGATGCACCGTTCTCATTTATAGCCGAAACTTACAACCAACTCGCTCGCTTAGATGATCAAACCTTGCAACAACGTTTACAACTACAAAAGAACTAAAAAAGACCGCTTTCCAACTGGAAAGCGATCTTTTTTAGTCTAATTGAGGGAGTGATAGCTCTGTAACAGAGCTTTTCGTAATTCAGGATCGTGTGCATACAGGTAAGCACCATGAATCCCTCGTTTTAAGAGGACGTTCACAGAATTTAAAATGATTTGGTGTTTCATGCGGGTGAATTGTGCTGGATCCGTGACGTCCGTCCGGCGTTTAATCATCTCGTTGTTAGTTTTCTTACTGAGATCCACCTTGATCCGGTGCTCAGCGGGGTCCAAGTACAGTAGGGGACTGAGAATCAGTCCGACGTAGTTCAGATCAAAACCCTGGCAAGTGTAAATTGAGCCCACTTCGTTAATGGTCTCCGGGATTTCGACCCAGGGGGTTTGTGTGTAATTATACTGATCCCACGGCATGTGAAAGCCCCCGGTTTCGTGAATGTAGTGTTTGCCACCGTCTAACGTAGAGGGATAACCGGTGGTCGCGACAATCCGGGACAGCCCCACCTCCCGATTGCGTTGTACAATGGCTTGCCGCATTGATTCGGCATCCGCATAGATGCGAAAGTCATAGTCCTGCCTAGCATTTGCAGGTAATGGGAGTAACTCGCCCGCGCTAAAGGCATCCATCCAGTGAATTAACTCCGGACCAGCAGTCATGCGAAATTGATGCGTTAAATCATACTCTGCGTGGGGATAGTGGGCCACGATCTGACTTAACATCTCTTGGTCCCAGTAATTCTTAGTTTGAATTACCTGGTGAAAGTCAAAAACACAGATGACCACTCGACTTAATTTAAGAATTTCTGTTAGTTGGTTGTCCCCATAAAAATTGTTGTAGTGATCTGGTTGTGAGAGCAAGAGGTGGGCCTCGTCAATCACCACCACGTCAGCACGTTCATGCCGTTTGTGCAACTGGTTGATGAAAGAAGTCGGTCGCAGAAAGTTTTTCTTGAGCACGTTTTGCTCGGGGCCAGCCATTTGCTTGTAGACCTTGAGGACTTCGGGGTGGTTCACCAAAAAATAGTTTTTCGTGCCGGAAAACTGACTGTGCTCATTGTGGGCGGCCTGTTGGAGTTCGTAAAAAAGCTGACTGAGAATCACACTTTTTCCGGTTCCACAGTCGCCGTTAATGGTGAAAATGGCGGGGTTGGATCTCGTCAGATGGTGCTGCGTAAACTGCATAATGCGCTGCACTAACGCTTGTTGTTCCGGACTTAATTTATGTTGGTTGGGTGCCAGCTTGGTAGTTGCTGTATTATTAGCCACGTTTACCCTGCTTTCGTTGCAATCCCCAGTTGGTGAAAGCCAGGATGGTGATAATAACCGCAATTACAAATAGCAAGGTGTAATCAAGATGACCTCCCTGAATGGTAGCAGCCATTTGGGCGTTAGCATCGTGAGCTTGGTTTTGATAAAAGGCTAATCCCGAGGCCAACAGACTGGTTCCCAACGAGCCCGCGTATTGTTGCAACATGTTAAACAGCGAGTTGACGTCGGCCGATTGTTTCACTGGTGCGATTGCTTGCGAGTTGGATAGCAGGTTGGCAAAGGCCATGTTCATCCCGATACGGAGTAGTGAGAAGAGCAGCATGAAAGCCATGGGGGTGGCCCACTTGCTTGAGATGCTGAAGCAGAAGGTGGCAATCGTGAAGAGAATCATCCCGGAGAGGATTGGTTTAAAGGCACCGTACCGATCGTAGGCAAATCCCGCTACGGGAGAAATGGCCCCTCCGATGATGGAACCAGGCAGGAGGATTAAACCAGCTGCTAGGGGAGTGACGTGAAAGACGACTTCTGAGTAAATTGGAATTACAAAGGAAATCCCGATGTTGACGAACATTAGCATCATGTAGACGATGGCGTTTAGCGAGATGCTGGGATTTTTCAGCGGATGGAGCGAAAGCACCTGGGTGTTGCCGTGGTTGTTGGTCCACACGAAGAAGGCTAAACTGCAAAGACCAATTAATAACGGAATGAGCCACGGTAAGATGTTGCCGTGCGCGCTTCCCAACTGATTAGTCGCCCACACAAAGGAAAAAAGCGTGATGGCAAGCCAACCCAAGGCCACGAAGTCGAAATGTTTTTGAACTCCTTGGGGCTGTAAATCCAGGGTTTTACTACCCAGCCAGAAAGTTAACAGGATAAATGGCAGGATGACAATGAAAATGTAGCGCCAGGACAGCAAAGAGGATAAAGCCCCACCGTAAGTAGGACCTAACGCCGGGGCTAGGGAAACCACCATTGAAGCGATTCCGACGTAGGTTCCGATGCGGCGCTTGGGAATAAGGGCGAAGATTACCTGGTACATCATCGGCATTGCTAAACCGGTGGAACCGGCTTGAATGAGTCGTCCCGCTAACAGCATGGGGAAGTTGGGAGCTAACACGGACAACAGGTCTCCAATCACAAAGAGGAGACTGGAGATGGCAAAGATTCGTTTGACCGGATAGCGCTTGAGCAGGAAGGCCGTGGTGGACATGGTGATGGTCACGACTAAGAGGTAACCGGTTGTAATCCACTGGATGGTATCCAGAGATACGTTGAGTTCCTTTGCGAGTTCTGGAAACGTCACGTTCATGGAGGTTTCTAGTAAAACTCCTGAGAAGGATAGAAATGCCGCGGCCAGAATGGCCAGATTGGTTTTGAGCGGTATTTTTTCTGCTGGTGTAGCTGACATAAAAAGAGCTCCTTTCTTTCAAAGAAAAAAGACGCATGGGCGTCTTTTAATTACATAAACATTTAACCGTTGGCTTGGTTCACGGCGTGGTTGACCGCATTCCGAAAGCCTTTTTCATCCAGCCCTACGACTCCCTTAATGGTGGAACCACCGGGAGAAGTGACCTGATCCTTTAATACATCGGGGTTAGTACCTGTTTCTAAGGCAAGTTTGGCACTCCCAAAGACCATGCTAGCCGCCACTTGGTAGGCCGTTTTTCGGTCTAATCCATTTTGAACGGCGGCATCGGCTAAAGCACTCATGAAGACGTCGACAAAGGCGGGACCACACCCCGCCACGGTGCCAACAATTCCGGCGTTAGTGGCTGGAACCGCCACGATGGTTCCAAGTTGAGCCAATAGTTCATCAACCGTTTTCTGATCAGCAGGAGTAGCAGCATCCGCCTTGGTCATGGCAATGCAACCAGCGTTCACGGCGACCGGAATGTTAGGAATGATGCAAACAACCGAGTTAGTGGGAAAAATTTCCTGGAGTTGCGCGGGGGTAATACCCTGCACGGCCGAAATGATGATGGTGTGGTCGGCAACGGCCGTTGCTCGTAAAATGGTTTGGGTAGCTGGAGCAGGCGTGGTAACGAATAAGACGTCTGTTGCAGAAAAGTCATTTTCCGTCAGTAACTGAAAGCCGATTTCTCGTTGAAAAGATTGCAATTCCGGGGTAACGTGATGACCTTTTACTAATAGATCAGTAGCCGAGTAGCAATTAGCAAGCCCACGGATGATGGCACTTCCCATGTGTCCTGCTCCTAAAATTCCGATTTTCATTGGCAACTCCTTTGTGTGTGAGAACGTAATTACCATTATTGTAGCATGTTTGTCGTTAGGACAACGATGGCCGCTTAATTGGTGGGCGTAGTCATTAGAGCAGCGTCCACATCAGAATTGGTAATCGTCTGTAGGTCTTTTTTGGTCGGGTGAGGTTGAAAGGCCACCCGCCGAGCTTGTGCCTGGAGCATGGCCTGATAGATGTTGCGGGCCCACCGGGCGTTTCCACTCGGATTATTTTGGTTGATGAAGTTTGTCACGACCTCCGTAAAGTAACTGTCGTGTTCCAAGGTGACAATTTGTTCCTTGTTGATCATGTTTAAGATGATTTGCGTCAGCTCCCCGGTGGTGTAGTCTTCAAAGTGGACCCGGTTGGGGATTCGGGATCGCAGTCCGGGATTGTCGTTTAAGAAGGTTTCCATCTGGTCTGTATAGCCAGCCAGAATGACAATTAAATCTTCTCGGTGGTTTTCCATGCCGATAATCAGCTGGTCAATCGCTTCGTGACCAAAGTCGGTCGGACTGTCGGGATGAGAAAGTTGGTAGGCCTCGTCGATAAAGAGCACGCCGCCTAAAGCTGCTTGAATTACTTTTTTGGTCCGGTCCGCCGTGGTTCCAGTGTAGTGACCCACGAGGTCTGACCGATCAGTCAGCACTAACTTGTTGGCAGTAATGATGTCGTTTTGGTAGAGAATCGTGGCAAAAAGCTTAGCGACCGTTGTTTTTCCCGTTCCGGGATTCCCCGTAAAAATCATGTGGTTACTGATTCCCTCGGGCGTTTTTAGTCCGTGATCCTTCCGCAATTGATTCATTTTGGCAATTGCGACCATGTCGGTAATCTGTTGCTTGGCTTCCTCTAAACCAGTGAGGCCCTTCAATTCAGCCAGAGCATCTACGTTTGTATCGAGCGTTTCGACGTTCAGGCTTAAATCATTGTTGGGACTATCATCGTCAGTGGTCGTTTTTTCTGATTTGTCGGTTGCACCTGCTGGGGCATCCTTGAGGTTGGTCAAATCGCTGAGATTGAGGTCAGCGTAGGGGTCCCTTTCAAACAATTGAGTGGCATGGCCGTAGTTCGTGGTGAACTTACTGATGTCAATGGTGGCAATCGAAGAAACTTCGTCCGTTTCGATGTCGACCACGTCAACTAAGGGCAGTTGTTTTTGCAGGTCTGCGACTGTAACCGGTTTTTTAATGGCGAAGTAGATTGACATCGTGCGCTTTTTAAAGTTAAGTTGGAAGCTAAACTTACTCCCCAAGAGTTTGTGCAGGAGGTTATACAGCAGGATTAAATTGTCAGTCCAATCCGTGGTTCCTCCAGTATCGTTTGGTTCGCGTTGGTAGGACTTGATGTTGTTGATTTTAAAGACTTTGGTTTCTAAGTTTCGATCCAGTTTGTAGTTTTCGCGGTAGAATAGCTGACCATATTCTTTTAACTCTTCAAAAGTCATGGCTACACTCCCTTTCTGTTGGCGGATTTGGTTCTAACCTTTTCATTTTATAAGGAAGATTCAGAATTGTAAACCGAGAAGGGTGAAAAATCAGACAATCCGGGGAAAGAAGACAGATTAAAGGCAATGGTTCTCAAATTTTGACTTTGAAAGCGGTTAAATTGTTCGGATTTGCTTGAAAGCAGGGCAGAATAAAATCGCCCAGCTAGACGAACTAGTCGGACGATTTAAAGTGGTGCTTATTTTTGGAGCAAGTCGTGGTTGATGGCAGCGATGTAACTCTTTAAGCGTTCGTTTGCCTTAGCTTGCGAATCGGCCTTAATTCCCACGTAGAATTTGATTTTAGGTTCGGTTCCAGAGGGGCGGATGGCTAACCAAGTTCCGTCAGCTAACCAGTACTTCAACACGTTGGATTGCGGTAGGTCAATCGGGGCTTCGGTCCCATTGGCAGCCGTTTTAACGGAAGTTTGGAAGTCCTCTTGTGCCACAACTGCTACGCCGTTAAATTCAGTTAGTGGGTGAGCTCTAAAGTTCTTCATGAGGTTGGCCATTGTTTCTTGACCGTCTAAGCCCGAGAATTCTTCGGAAATGGTTGCTTCTTCAAAGTAACCATATTGTTCGTATAAGGCTTGCAGTCCGTCGTACAAGGTTTTTCCCTGTTGCTTGTAATAAGCGGCGACTTCGGCCAGTAACATGGTCGATTGAATGGCATCTTTGTCCCGTACAAACGGTTTGATTAGATAGCCAAAGCTTTCTTCAAAGCCAAACAGGAAGGTGTGGTCGTGGTTAACTTCGGCTAGTTGAATCTGTTCAGCAATGAATTTGAATCCAGTTAACACGTTTTTCATGGTAACGCCGTAATGGTTAGTGATGTCAGTAGCCAGCTCGGTCGACACGATTGATTTGACCACCATTCCATCTTCCGGGAGCTCGTTTGCTGCTTGTTTGGCTTTTAAAATGTAATCTAGCAAAACACTGGCAATTTGATTTCCAGTCATCAACTGGTACTTTCCGTCTGGTTGGCGCACCGCGGCACCAAGCCGGTCTGCATCGGGATCAGTAGCGATTAAAACGTCAGCGTCTTCTTGATTACCCAACTCAATGGCTAAGTCAAAGGTTTGGGGGAATTCAGGGTTCGGGAACGGTGTGGTTGGGAACTCTGGATCCGCGATCGTTTGGGGCACTACCACGTCGTAGTTTTGAAAACCAGCGTCGGATAAAGCCCGCCGCGCGATGATTTTCCCAGTTCCGTGCAACGGGGTGTAGACGAACTTTAGATCTTTTCCAACCGTTTGAATCAAGTCATGGTTGACGTTGACAGTCTTAATTTGGTCTAGGTAAGCGACATCGACGTCTTCACCTACGATTTGGAGTAAGTCCTGTTCACGGAGGTCTGGTTCAACAGCCACCGGAATGGCAAAGAGGTCAGTCACTTGCCGCACGTAAGTGGTCATTAAGTCTGATTCCTTCGGGGGCATTTGACCACCGTCGGGACCGTAAATTTTATAACCATTGTATTGCTTTGGATTGTGACTAGCGGTAATCATAATTCCCGCGTAAGTATGTAAATGGCGGACCGCAAAGGACAATTCGGGTGTGGGCCGGATGTCATCAAAAACGTAGCTCTTGATGCCGTGGGCACCTAACACGCGAGCAGCTTCATGGGCAAAGAGTCGTGAATTATAGCGCGGATCAAAGCTGATCACGACCCCACGGTCCCGGTCAGCAGCTGGCAAAGTTTCCATTAATTTAGCTAAGCCTTCAGTGGCTTGGCGAACCGTGTAGATGTTCATCCGGTTCGTTCCAGCGCCAATGACGCCTCGCATTCCGGCCGTTCCAAAGGACAGGGAGGTGCTAAAAGCATCGGCAATGGCATTGAAATCATCGGTCATTGCTTGAAGTTCGTTTTTTAAATCTGCAGGAAGGTTGGCGGCATCTTTCCATTCCGTGTACCGTTCCATGATTTCCGTCTTGTTCATAGAGTAATCTCCTCAATAAAGTCGATTAAGAGTATTAATTCAATCCAAATTATAGTTATTAATCCGCTAATAGTCAACGAGCGCCGGTCTGATAATGATTAGCTGGGTTTTCCGAGTGCAAATACGGGGTATGGTATAATACGGATAAATGAATAGGGGAGGTTCAACCGAATGAAATTTTTAGCTAGTCCAGGACGATTTTATCTGAATAATCCCGCTGGAGAAATGGTGGCTGAAGTTACGTTTACACTTGCTGACGATGTAGTTTCAATTAACCATACATTTGTCGACCCCAGCTTGCGAGGCCAAGGCGTGGCCGGTAAGTTAATGGTGGCTGTAATTGATTATGCTCAGGAACACCGTTACTGGATTAAGCCGGTTTGTTCCTACGCCCAGATGTTTTTCCAGAAATTTACCCAGTATCAGGATTTAGTAAAGGAGTAAGCTCATGGCAGTTTTAGTTGCTGGGGGAGCCGGTTACATCGGTTCTCACATGGTAGACCGCTTGATTGAAAAGGGTTATGACGTGGTTGTAGCGGATAATCTCTCGACCGGTCACCGCGCCGCCGTACATCCGCAAGCGCGTTTTTATGAAGGGGACACGCGGGATGCTCAATTTTTAGACGATTTATTTGCCAAAGAAGACATCGAAGCCGTAATTCATATGGATGCCTTCTCGCTCGTTCCCGAATCAATGAAAAAACCATTAAAATACTTTGATAACAATGTGATTGGCATGATTGTGTTGCTAGAAGCGATGCAACGGGCTGGCGTTAAGTACGTGGTCTTTTCGTCAACGGCGGCTACTTACGGTAATCCGGAACGAATTCCGATTCACGAAGCTGACCGCAAGGAACCGATTAACCCATACGGAGAAAGCAAATTAATGATGGAACACATCATGAAATGGGTCGAACAAGCGGACGGCATTCACTCCGTAGCCCTGCGGTACTTTAACGCTGCTGGTGCCAAAGCCGATGGTTCGATTGGAGAAGATCACCATCCAGAAACCCATCTAATTCCAATCGTGTTAAAGGTGGCTGCTGGGCAACAAGATCGACTAAAAATCTTTGGTGATGACTACGATACTCCTGATGGCACCAACGTCCGCGATTACATCCACATCTTAGATTTGGCGGATGCCCATATTCTAGCAATGGAATACTTAAAACAGGGGCATTCGAGTGACGTCTTTAACCTGGGATCTTCCACTGGCTTTTCTAACCGTGAGATTTTGGAAGCCGCCCGCAAGGTGACGGGGAAAGAAATTCCAGCAGAAGTGGCACCACGCCGAGGTGGAGATCCCGATACGCTGGTAGCAGACAGCAGTAAAGCCCGTGAAGTGTTAGGCTGGAATCCGCAGTACGATAACATTGAAGACATCATTAAAACGGCCTGGACGTGGAAGCAGAAGCATCCCAATGGCTACGCAGATCGGTCGTAATGCCCGATGAACAATAAAAAAACATACCTCGGGGTGGTGCTCGCCATTGCTGGCGCCTTGATGTGGGGCATTCAAGGACCGGTATCAGAGTTTTTGTATCAGGATCGACACTTTTCGACGGAATGGTTGATGGGGATTAAAATGTTAGTTTCTGGCATTTTAATCCTTTTCTTTGTGCGCCTGGTGCAACACCAGCCCGTGTTTATCATTTGGAAGCGCCAAAACTGGTTGCCGTTAATCTGTTATGCTGTCTTGGGATTGACCGGAGTCCAATATTTTTTCTTACTCACGGTCCGAGCCAGCAATCCGGCAACGGCCACCATTATGCAGAGCCTGGGGACCGTCATGATCGTGATTCTGACGGCCATCGTGTACCGTCAGTTACCGAGTCGTCCCGAAGCAATTGCGGTTGCGGTCGCCATGGTCGGAACTTGGCTATTAGTGACCAAGGGGGACCTCACCAGCCTAGCGATTAGTCCGAAGGCGTTTGAATTAGGTCTGTTGGTGGCATTAGCCGGTGCGTTGCAAACAATGCTCCCGGTTAAATTAATCCAGCGGAACAACACTTTGGTAGTGATCGGCTGGGCGATGTTAATCGGAGGTCTCATCTTTAGTTGCATTCATCCCATGTGGGTGAATCCGCCGCACCTAAGCGTCGGTGTCGTGCTGGGTGTCGGGTTTATCGTAATCTTTGGGACAATGTTGGCCTTTATCTGCTTTGTGTCCAGTTTGCACTATGTTTCGCCCACCACAGCAGGGTTACTGGACACCTTCGAACCGTTGTCAGCCACGTTACTCACAGTTTGGTTCTTCCATACTAGTTTTAACTTAGCGGAAATCATCGGTGGGATTCTGATTTTAAGTACCGTCTTTATTCTGGCCGTTCCCGCTCATAAGCAATCTTCAATTTAAGGAAATTGCTTTTTTTATTAAAATTAATTGAACACCGTGTTGACTTAATAAGCAAGACGAGTAAAATGGAATTTGATATAAGTTAGAAGGGGGGGGACAGGTGATGGCCAAACAAACGCGCAAAACCAGTACGGTTGCAGACATTCAAGAAGCTCTGATTCAGTTAATCAATGAAAAGGGGCTCCAGAATCTGAACGTTACAGACATTACGCGCACCGCGGGTATCGGTCGGGGCACGTTTTACACGCACTACTTGGATAAGGCGGACCTCGTGAATCAGCTCGAAGCAGATTTGTTGGAAAAACTACAGGCTGATTTAGACCAGATTATGCCAGATGCAATGAAGTGGCTTGTCGGAGAAGTGCCAGAGACCGCTTCGTTTATTACAGAAACGCTCAATAATTTCTACGCGAATCAACGCTTAGTCGCGGCGTTACTGGGCGAGCAGGGCGATCCGTACTTTTTAAACCGGATTAAGCAGGTGGTGTTCGCGGACCTGGATGCGGCTTTAACCAAGTTTGGCGATCAAATTCACAGTCCAAAAGTGATCCCGCTTGATTATGTGCGGGAATTTATTATTGATGAGATTATGGGCATCATTGTGTATTGGATTAAGAAACCCAATCCGGAACCCCCGACTGTGGTGGCAGAAATCATTGCCAACTTGCAACAAACCGCGCCACTTCAATTACTAACGTTAACCCAAAAACAGGAGGAGCCTAACGATGAATAAGTTTGTGAAAAAATATAGTGGCATTGCGCTATTGTGGCTCATCGCAGTGCTCGCTGCGGTCCTCTTTTTACCGAATATCGGGAGTCTAGAGGCCGAAAAGGGACAAACGAAGATCCCGGCGAACATGCAGAGCCAGGTGGCTACCAACATGCAAAAGCACTGGGGCCATCACATCAGTAATACCCGTCAGGTGGTTTTGGTCTACAACAACGGCGAAAAGCCGATTACCAAAGCTCAACAGCAACGGATTGACCAACGGATCCGCCACTTAGAAAAAAATTCCGACCATTACGGAATCAAGAGTGTGACGTCGATTACCAATACGCCGGTGGCCAAGAAACAACTGCTTTCAAAGGATAAATCGACTGAGATTGTGCAGTTGAACGTTTCCAAACGCGATTCGGTGGAAACCATGAACCAGAAGCTAAAATCCGGCGGGAAGGTTAGTGGTGTGCGTTCCTACGTAACGGGAGCGGACGTCTTAAACGATGACATGCGGCTCTCGATGGTGGATGGAATCAAGAAAACGGAAATTATTGCCACGATTTTCATCTTAATTGTGCTGATTATCGTTTTCCGTTCTCCGATTGTTCCACTGGTTTCGTTATTAACCGTGGGAGTTTCGTTCATTGTCTCCCTCAGCGTGGTTATGAACCTCGTGAAGTACTTTAACTTCCCGCTTTCAAACTTTACCCAAGTCTTCATCGTGGTGGTGCTGTTCGGAATTGGGACCGATTACAATATCCTGTTGTACGATCAGTTTAAGGAGAACTTGGCCAACGGGATGGACCGTGTCAAAGCAACCGTTTCGGCCCGGAAGTTAGCTGGTCGGACAATTCTTGATAGTGGAATCTCCGTTCTGATTGGATTCGCAGCCCTTGGTTTGGCGAACTTCTCCGTTTACCGGTCTGGATTTGCTGTGGCGGTTGGAGTGGTAGTCTTACTACTCGTGCTGTTAACCTTGAATCCGTTCTTTATGTCCGTCCTCGGGGCCAAGATGTACTGGCCGAACAAGAACCTGGCTGAACAAGCTCAAAACAGCCGGCTTTGGGGCTGGTTATCCAAGCGCTCCGTTCAGTTTGCCGTTCCGGCTGTGATCGTAGTCTTAGCGGTCCTCTTACCCATCATTTCCTTTGGGCACGGAAACCTCAGCTACGATAGTGCTGTCGAATTAAGCAACAATGTCCCATCAAAACAAGGATTAAACGTGGTGGAAAAGCACTTTAGCAAGGGGACTGCTGAACCATCCACGATTTACATTAAGTCTGATCATTCACTGAAGAACCAAGCAGATTTAATGAAGATTGACCAAGTTACGAACCAGTTGCGGAGTCGAAAAGACGTGGCGACGGTGGCTTCTGTGACCCAACCAAGTGGACAACCAATTAAACAACT